>JAFXTD010000042.1 GCA_017535925.1 Selenomonadaceae bacterium
AATCCTGAGGAGCAATCGCTTGCGTTAAACGTTATAGGAGAATAGCCACTCGTTACGAAAAACTTGCCGTAAGATTTCTTGCCTTTATACATGTTGCTTGTATTCTTATCCGGCTTCTTTAATTTATTCAACACACCCTAGAATTGAAAGCACTCCTATTCGTTTACAGGCAGGTTTCAATCGCTTGTTCAAAAAGCAATCGAAGTTACAAAAAATATCAATGGTGGTCAAGGCTACGTTATTACAGCCGAAAGAGGGACAAAAAAAAACGCCTCTGAAAATGGCGAAGGAGAATTGGTTGAAGGGAGCATACCCCGCTCTGCCGCTACCGCCAACGGCACCACTAACACCGTCAGGACAAATGTCTCAACAGGTTCTAACAACAAAGGCGGCGTCAGTTCCAATGCTAATGTGGAAACCAATTCTCCAAGTGAGAGTATATCACAGGGCGAAGGCGAAATCAAATACTCAATAGGCAACAGCAATTCCGGCGAATCACTTACGCAGAAAATCAGGAACAAAGTATCGTCGTGGCTTGACGGCAAGAGACCGAGTGAACGGCGCGGGAAACGAATCACGGATAATCTTCGCAAGCTTAGCAAACACAGAATCCTTTACGGCAATGTGGAAGGCGCAAATGATATTGTCGTTGACCATATGCAGAAACTCATTCAAAGCCGCCGCGCTTATGACCGGGAAAAACTTTTGCCTGTTGTCGGAAAAGAAATCGCAAAAAACCTCAAGCTTAATCCGTCTGCGGAACAAAGCAATTACATCGCCGATTGGCTTTTGACCGGCGCGCTTAACAACACTTCGCCGGAAGCAACGCTGTTTCAAAAGGCAATGCGCGACAATCCCGCACAGGCTGAAATTTTACAGGAGACCCGCGACCTCTTTCAAGAGTTTGCAGATATGTCGGCAAGCGAACGCGTTGGCAGTTCGATTGTAAATCAGCAAGGGAAGTCTTTTTTGGAAAGGCTTGGAGACTTTCGCGGTCGCCAAACTTAGCAAGGAAATGCACGAATACAACCGCGCTCACCCCGAATTGACGGAGCCGCTTGTCCCTTACACTTCCGAAGCGAACGCCGACGCCGTTATCAAACAGGGCGAAAAGAAATTCGGCGAGGCGCAACAAGATTTGGTTCGATTCTCTAAAATTCTGTTGGCAATGGAGCATGATTCGGGCTTAATAACGGATGAAATTTTTTCTCGGCTGCTGAAAAGTTGGAAGCATTACGTTCCTATGGCTCAAGTCTTTGACGAAAACGGGCTTTATGCGTATGCGCTTGACGGGCGGCAACCTCGACTTTGCGGCAGGCAATATGTTCCGCGACTTGCCCGACGCTTACATTCACAACGACCAACTCGGCAAAAACGTTTTCGTGATAGGTAAGTGCCGCTAAGGAAGTGGGACGTGCAACAGCCCCCGGTTCCTATTCTTTTTTTATGCAGATAATTTTTTAAACAGACGCGTCGCCGACCATAAAGAAAGAATTGCATAAGCCGATAAGATTAAAATCGACGGCAAGTTAAATCCTTCGCGCAAGAGTTGGCTCGTGTGAGTGAGCGGCAAAATTTCTATCACGAAGCGCACGACCGGAGGCAGTTCCGCCGTTGAAAAAAATGTTCCGCACAAGAAACTCATCGGCATTAAAAGATACGTGTTGACTTGCGCAAGTTCCTCGTAGGTTTGAACTTTCAACGCCGCGCAAAAACATATGCCCGCGAAGATTATCGAATTCAAAATTATGACGACAAAAAAATTCAGCGGCTCGGAAAAAAAATTTAAGCTTGCGCCGAAAATTATCGCGACGCCCAAAATCAGAGCGGTTGAAATCAAAGCCCTCACGACTGCCGAAAAAATTTTCCCGATAACAAAGGCGGCGGGCTCAATCGGCGCGCTCAAATATTCTTCCAAGCTTTTGTGATAGACGCGTTCGGCGTGGACGGTCGTAACGGACATGTAGCTGACGTTCATGGTGTTCAACGCGATAATGCCGGGCACGAGGAAATCGAGGTAGCTGCCCGAAGCGAGGTTGATATTTTTTCCGAGCCCCCAACCGAAAGCGACAAGATACAAGACGGGAGTCACGAGCCTCGACAAGATAAATTTTTTCAGCCGCCGACGCAAGACAATCCAATCGCGCCACATGACCGTTAATACATCGTCATAAAAATTCCTAATTCCTAATTCCTCATTCCTAATTGATTTTCGAGCCGCTCAATTTCTTTCTTGTGACTTTCAAGCGCGTAGCCGATTCGGATATGCTCTTCCTCTGTGAAGTCGGGATTTTCATACGCCGCAGAAATTTTTTCAAGCCGCGCTTTGACTTCGGCAAGTTCATCTTCCAAAATGAATTCGTCTTTGAGTGCCAAGCCGTACACCGCAAAAATTTGTTCGCGGGTCGTTTGATAAAATGAATCCTCGCCCGAAAGTTCTCCGACCAACTTTGCCAACTCCAAAATAATTTCAAGAGGAGGCTTGCCCGCGTTTATCGATTCGGTTAATTTTATGCGCAGTTCTTGTGCCGCTCCGAAAAATTTTTCTTCAGCCAAAAAAATCTCTCCTTCGAAATCATTTTATCGTGACAAGCGTCGCGCCGGTGCCGCCCTCGTCTTGGTCGGCGAATTGAAAATTTGAAACGGAATTGTTCCCACGCAGGAAGTCATGGACGCCCTTTCGAAGTGCGCCGGTGCCTTTGCCGTGAATTATCAAAATTTGCTTGAGTCCGGAAAGTTGAGCGTCGTCGATAAATTTTCCGCAAACCAATTCCGCCTCGTCGACCGTCATGCCGCGAATGTCAATGCTCCTTCTAACCGTCGCCGTTTTCTGCATAAGACCGAAGGAACCTCGATTTGACGAATCATTTTTAATTCCTAATTCCTCATTCCTAATTCCTAATTGATTTTGATTGTGGCTTACAAAGCGGCAAGAGGAAGTTTTAACGGTCGTGCGCATGGCTCCGATTTGAACGCTCAATTCGTCGCCGTCCTTTTCAATGGCAAGCACGGTTCCTTTTTGGTCAAGCGGCTTGATATAAACGGTGTCGCCGACGAAAATTTTTTTCTTGTCAATGCGGGTGCCGACGTATTTTTCCGCGATAATGCCCGTCGCCGAATCAAGTTCCGCCTCGCGTAATTTGTCTCGTGCCTGTTGAATCACTTGCTGCCGACGCTTGACGCCCGCATCGTCGAATTGCTCCTTGAGTGCGGCGATAATTTCTTCCGCCTCGCGTTTGGTCTCGCGAACCGTTGCCGCCGATTTCTCTTTTGCCTTGCGAATAATTTCGCCTTTTGTCTTGGCAATTTCGTCGCGCATTTCGGCGATTTTTTTTTCGTGCTTGAGGACTTGTTGTTGACGTTCAAAAATTTCGGCGTTGCGCTGTTCAAAAATCATTCGTTCCTGCTCAAGCTCGGAAATGACTTGTTCAAAGTTGGCGTGGTCGGCAGTGATTAATTGTTTGGCGCGAAGAATCAAACTTTGAGGCAAGCCCAAGCGTTGACTGATTGCAAAAGCATTGCTCGCGCCGGGCATACCAATCAGCAGACGATAAGTCGGGCGCAAAGTTTCCGAATCGAATTCGACGCAGGCATTTTCAATTCCGTCGGTCGAGTAGGCAAAAGTTTTCAGCTCCGAATAATGAGTTGTGGCGATTGTCGACGCGCCGATTTGCAGAAGGCGTTCGAGGATTGACATTGCCAAAGCCGCGCCCTCGTCGGGGTCGGTGCCCGCGCCGATTTCGTCAAGCAAAATTAAATCGGTCGAGGTCACGTCGTCGAGGATGGCAACTATTTTTTTCATGTGCGCCGAAAAAGTCGAGAGGCTCTGCTCAATCGATTGCTCGTCGCCGATGTCCGCGAAAATATTTGTGAAGACAGAAATTTTTGAGCCGCCCGCCGCAGGAATGTAAAGCCCCGCTTGTGTCATCAAAGCCAACAGTCCCAAAGTTTTCATGGAAACGGTTTTGCCGCCGGTGTTCGGACCGGTGACGAGGAGCATTGAAAATTTTTCGCCAAGCTCAATGTCAATCGGAACGACGCTTGCCGAATCAATCAGCGGGTGCCGCGCAGATTTCAAGTCCGTGAAATTTTCAAGCAGAGGTTCGGTCGCGTTGAGGTCGCGGGCTAATTTTGCTTTGGCAAAAAGTAAATCGACGTCCGCCAAAATTTTTATGTTGTTGGTGAGTTCGTCGAGATTTTTTCTGACGGCGTCGCTCAAGTTGCGAAGAATCCTCATGACTTCGTGACGCTCCGCCGCCTCCAATTCCTTGACGCTGTTGTTTAGATTTACGACGGCAAGCGGTTCGATAAAGACAGTCGCGCCGGTCGCCGATTGGTCGTGAACGATGCCGGGGAATTGCGATTTATATTCAAGCTTGACGGGCAGAACGTAACGGTCGCCGCGCATGGTGACAATCGCGTCTTGAAAAAATTTTTGCTTGCCCGCGTCGTGAAGGATGTTAAAAATTTCGGTCTTGATTCGGTTTTGAGCACTGCGCAAATCGCGGCGAATCTTTTGCAGCTCAACGCTTGCCGTGTCGCGAACGGTTCCGTGTTCGTCAATCGCGTTGTCGAGTTGGCGTTCGAGGTTGCCCAAAATTTCAATTTCGGTTGCGCGGGCTTTGAGTTGCGGGGCGTCGGCGTCAACTTCCTTGAAAAAAATTTTTACCTGCCGCATGGCGTACATTGTCGAGAGCACGTCCAAAAGTTCTTCGGCTTCGGCAATACTTCCCAGACGAATTTTCTTGAAAGTTTCGCGAACATCACGAAATCCTCCCAGAGGCGGTGCACTCACTGCGAAAATTTTTACTGCCTCCGTCGTCAGCGATAAATTTTCTTTGACCGTTTCAAAATCGGCGGCGGGCTCCAATTTTTCGGTAAGCTCCTTTCCGAAATTGCTCGTCGCGCAGTCCCGAAGCCGCGTCAAAATTTTATCAAACTCAAGCGTCTTGAATGCGTCTTTTATCATTAAATCAACCCTTTTAATAATTGGGAATTTGGAATGGGGAATTGGGAATTAATTCGGTAATCATTCCTCATTTCAAGTTGACAGAAAGCCTCGCGAATTCTTCAAGGCTCAAAGTTTCGGCGCGCCTTCTGCAATCGATACCCGACGCCGAAATTTTTTCTTTGCCGAAACAAGCCAAAGAGTTCAGCAAAGTTTTTCGCCGTTGAGCAAAAGCCGTTCGCACGACCTTGAAAAAAATTTCCTCGTCGACTTCAAAGGGCGGCTTGCGAACGTCACAGACGACAACGGAACTTGTCACTGCAGGCGGCGGCAAAAAAGATTCGGGCGGCACGTCGAAGGCGATTCGCGGCTCCGAACGAAACTGAACTGCCACCGACAATGCTCCGTAAATTTTCGAGCCGGGCGCGGCGGTCATGCGTTCGGCAACTTCCTTTTGTACCATCGTCACGATTTTTGTCACGGGCAAATTTTTTTCAAGCAGCGTCAACAAAATTTGCGTCGTGATGTAATAAGGCAAATTCGCCGCGACTTTGAAAGAGGTCGGCATGAGTTCGACAAGATTTACTTTTAAGATGTCTCCTTCGACGAGCCGAAAATTTTCGTAGCCGGCAAGCGTTTCCTTGAGCACGGCAGGTAATTTTTTATCCAGTTCGACAGCAGTGACTTTTGCTCCCGCCTCAAGCAAGCCTTGCGTCAAAGTTCCTATGCCCGCTCCGATTTCCAAAACTTCATCGCCTGCAGAAATTTGAGTAGCCTCGACGATTCGCCTCACAACTTCCGCGTCGATTAAAAAATTTTGTCCGAACTTTTTGACTGCCCGCAATTTAAATTTCTTGAGGATGTGTCGCGTCGCTTGAGGGTCAGCTATCAAAGGGTGTAACATTTTTCAAAGCCTCCAAAAATTCTTCGCGGGTCACGCCGTAATTGTTGAGGCGTCGCACGAAAGTTTTCACGTTGCCGAAGCCGATACCGAGAGCCGCTCCGATTTTGTCGCGAAGTTTGGAACTGTCCTCGCCGCCCGCAAGTTTGAATTGAATCATTTCCGCCGCCGTGAATTCTTCACGAGGATTAATCTCAAGCGTGCGGACTTTGCTCAAGGCTTTGCGGATTGATTCGGGGCTTGCCTGTTCGACACCGACATCATCATTGGCGGTTGCCTCGTCACGAGGTATGTAAGCGTGCTTGGCTTCGGGAAATTTCTTCGACAAAAATTTTCTGATGTTTTCGCCTGCCGAATCGGGGTCGGTCAAAATAATTATCCCGCGTTTTTTGTAAGCCGCCGAAATATTTTCAAGTGTCCGCCGCGTGAGGTGAAAGCCGCCCGTCGTAATGCATTCCGCCTCGATTGCGCGATTGATTGCGATAACGTCAGCTTTACCCTCGACTATCAAAACTTCTTTCAGCAAAAATTTTCCTCCCCCAAAAAAAATTAAACCGCAAATTTCTTCGCGGTCATTATATCATTTGAAAATTTTTTGTCACTGATTATAAAGCTCTTTCCTTTGGAACTGCATACAAAACAAGTTCGCCGGAATTTTTATGATGAGCGAAGTAGCCGGTATATTTTCTCAAATAATAAATGTAGTTGTCCAAAGTCGATTGCAAGAATCGAGGAATGTCAAGAATGTCTTCTTTAAAATGATAGACGCAAACGGCAATGACGGGGCGATCGGTTTTAATGATATTTTTCATGGCTTGGAGCAAATTCAATTCCGCGCCCTCGATATCGGCGTTGAGGAACGTACATTTGTTGCCTGCCAAAATTTTTTCAAAGTCGGTCGCCTTGTCAATGATTTCGTTAATCGGCTCAACAAGTTCACGCTTTTCAGGCGGCAAGCTTGACAAATTCCCAAGCAAAGTATTGTAAATATTCCCGTCGCCCTCGAAGGCGTAAATTTTTTTCGGCTTAAAGTCAAAGCTCAAATAAGCAAAGAGTGTGTCGCCGATGTTCGCGCCGCAATTTATCCAACATTCGCCGTCGAGGTGTTTGTAAAGCCTTTCGTATTTGCCGCCGAAAAAATATTTCCAACGCGTCGGATTGTGTTCGCCTTTATAAACGCAATTCGTGACGAAAGTTTCAATGTAATGATACAACGTTTGCTTTGAAGTTTCGTCGACAAGAGAATCGAACAATTCCATAAGCTCCGCCTTGTGTGACGGATAGAAAAACATTTTGTCGACATCGAAGCGTTCATGTCTGAAAATTATTGCCTTTCTTTCATTCGGCGAAATGAAATGAACGGCAAGCGGCTTGAGCAATATCATTGTATCATTCCAAAAAGTTTGTGCGTTATCAATCGAATAATCCTGCGGTGCCACGAAAAAAATCTTACGCGGTGTTTTATCGTTGAGTAGAGATTCGGGCGAAATAATTTCCACGTCGTCAACTTTTTGAAAAGCTTTCGGAGCGGCGCAAACAACCTTGCAAACATTTAAATCCCAACTCTTGAAGAGACGAATGTAAGCATGTAAATCATTTTCTGCCCAAAGATAAACACTGGCATTTTTCATCACTGCAATTGAAACCGATATAAGCAATTCGCCGCTCATGGCGAAATTTTCTTCGACGCGGGTGCTTTCGAGCATTTCAAGCATTTTGTTGCGTAAATTCAAAGAGATTCCTCCTCAAAAATATTTATAACTTTAAAGCACGACAAAAGCTTAAAAAATTTTGAGAAACTTTAGCGAGCGTTGTCCTCCTAAAAAAAATTAAGCCGCAAAGCGCGGCGGGTAAGAAAAAATTTATCGATTAAATTTCTTCCAAGTCTTCGGGATGCTTTTTGATATAATCGCGGTACTTGTTGTATTCGTCTTCGAAGGATTTGTCTTCGGAGGCGGCAAGTTGGAAAGACATCATTGCGACCGCCATGATTCGGGCGATTTCGTGAGCCTCGAAAGTCTCAACCAAGCGGGAAATTGTGCGCGCCGTTTCGTCAAGCAATTCTTGGTCATCTGCGGCGAAACGATTCAAAAGGAGCATGTCGAACATTTGTTGTTCCAATGCCGACCAGCCGAGTGCAATGCCTGCATTGGAATGCGGGATTCGATCGTGGACGTTAAAGTCTGAACCGTCGCCCCCTATTTCCGGAATATAAACCTCATCTTCATCTTCAAAACGCGGTCTTAGCATACAGAACCCCCCAGAAAAAATTATTGAAAAATACGTCGAAGTTATTGTACTATAAGAAGCGTCGAAATGTAAAGTAAAGCGGGAGGTCGTCATGCAAAAAATTTTGTTGGGAGTGGGCATTGCGCTGATTCTGTTTGGAATTTTCGGCGCGAGTTACACTTGGCATTATGACCACCGCGAGGCAGAGACTCTGGACAAATATGCGACGACGGATTTTCAAGTCGGGCGTGACGTTGACGGAAATTGGGAAAGCGCGACGTTAAGTCTTTGGGATTATCGCTACGACAAGGCTCAACTTTTAAATACGGTTATCGTTTTCACGGACGGCGCACCTTGGGAAATCGAAGCCGTCACGAAACAAACCGCAAAAGGTTTGCGCAACGAGAACAAATTATTTTTCCACTTCCCGAAGTCGAGCCTCAAGGATTTGCTTTTGGCGAAAGAGATTCGCGTGAAATTTTTTTACGACAACGGGCAATCGATTGACTTGCCTTTGAGCAGAAAAGATTTGCTTGCGTGGCAGAGGAAGTTGCGTTGGTAAAAAAATTACTCCTGCCAAAGCGACGGGAGCCGCTGATTCCTCAGCAATGAAATGTATGAGCAATGCCTCTCCGTTATGGAGAAAACTTTTCGCCAAAAGAAACGAACAAAAGAAAAACGCCCTGATTGCGGGCGCAGGCAAAAACCAAAATCATTACGCATTGCGCATTACGCATTACGCATTGAATTTAATCTCCTCCCTGTCACTCGCAGGTCAAACGGTGATTGTCAATCGAGCAGTTCTCCCGACTTCGGCTCAATGTTCCTCTGCGCCTTCCCAAGTTTCCTCAGTGACATAACTTATGCAGAGTCGCTCCCCGCTACGGTGACGTGATCGTTCCGGCATTTGACCGGATTCCCTATTGAGGCTTGCGCCACTCGACCCAATCGATATGAAATTTTCAACGCGCCTATTTTCCTGCAAATCGCCGCGTTTGTCAATAAAAATCTTGACAGCGATAAAATTTTTGTGTTAGACTTTGCAAGCTTAAAAGGCGTTCCTCGGCGTGCGGGCAAGAACGTCGGACAAAGATGGGAGGACTTGAAATTGAATATTATCGAACTCATTGAGAAGGAACAACTGCGCGACAACATTCCGCAATTCGCGCCGGGCGATACCGTTCGTGTTCATGCAAAAATCGTCGAAGGCAACCGCGAACGCATTCAGATTTTTGAAGGCGTCGTTATCGGTCGTCAAGGAAGCGGCGTGCGCGAAATGTTCACCGTCCGCAAAATTTCTTACGGCGTCGGTGTCGAAAGATTATTCCCCGTGCATTCGCCTCGCGTCGAAAAAATTGAAGTCGTTCGTCGCGGCGCGGTTCGTCGTGCCAAGCTTTACTATCTGCGTAAGCTCACGGGCAAGGCGGCTCGTATCAAAGAGAAGAAACCCAAGAAATAATTTTGACTTTTCACGTCGTGCAATCTGCGCGGCGTTTTTTTATTGAAAAGTTTGTTTGGCACATTATAATATCATCTGAACTTTTGAAAGGACGTGATGTTATGTTCAAAGGACTAACCCGAAGAGAATTCATCAAGGCAGCGTCGTTGGCGGCGTTGTCAATGACGTTTCCTGTTGAAGTTTTCGCGGCGAATAAAACTGACGCCGACCTCGTTGTTTACGGAAAGATTTTCACTTCCGAAGGCAATCGAATTGTCGAAGCGTTCGCAGTCAAGGACGGCAAGTTTGTTTATGTGGGCGACAAAGCCGGAGCCAAAGCTTTTATCAAAAAAGGCAAAACGGAAATTATCGACCACACCGGCAAGGGGCTTGTCATGCCCTCGTGCGGCAACGGTCACGCGCATTATTCTATGGGTCATTCCATCCAAGCAGTCGGAACGATTATTGACAGGGAAGATGATGTGAATAAGTTTTTGACGGAAATCGTTCCCGCTGCAGTCAAGAAGGCAAGAGAGACAAACGCAACGGCTATCTTCGGCTTCGGCTGGAATATGATGACCTTCCCGAAAAATATGCCTACGCGCCAACAGTTAGATGCTATTTGCAGTGATATTCCGATTTACTTCGCGGACGAGGAAGGACACAAAGGTTTGGCGAATACGATTTGCCTTGTCAACGCGGGAATTATGTCGAAAGACGGCACCGTACTCATGAAAGAAATTCGCGGCGGCGAAATTGTTTTTGGCTCCGACGGAACTCCCACCGGTTTTCTTAAGGAACAGGCGGGAACTTACGTGCGTTCCTTCCTTGACAATGAAAGCCTCTACACCGTCGACATAGCAAGAACAACCCTCGACAAAGTTCAGGAGCAGTTGTTGTCAGAAGGCTACACGATGTACCTCGACGGCTGGTCTACCGTTTTCAATAACGACAATTTCTATAAAGCCGCTCATCAAATGGACAACGCCGGCGATATGAAATTTGTCTTGGGCTTGACTTACGAAATCGAAAGCTGGATGGATGTTGACGCAACATTGGCAAAAGCAGTCGACGCCAAGAAATACACTTCCACACGCGTGAAGCCGAACTGGATAAAACTTTTCATGGACGGCACGGTTGAAAGCGGCACGGGTTTTGTTGAGCCGCTCTATCCCGACGGGCATCAAGGCATTCCCAACTGGTCGGAAGAGGAATTGACATATATAACTCGCAAGGCTAATGCAAACGGTTTGATAATGCACGTACATGTCATGGGCAACAAGGGCGTCAATCGCGCCGTCAACGCTTACGTCAACGGCGGCAAAGATGAAATGCGCAATACACTGGTGCATGTGTATGGCGTCCTTCCTTCAGATTATAAGCGCATGGCAGACCACAATATCTACGTCACCGAAGGTATGCTTTGGCATCACGCCGACGATGAATTGCAAGCGGAGTTGCTTGAAATTCTTCCCGAAGGCATGAAGGACAAAGGCTATCCCATGAAGTCATACTTCGATAACGGAGTCAACGTCTCCTCGCATTCGGATTTTCCCGCATTGAGCGGCAGTCCCGACGACCCCTTCGGCATTATGGAAATTGCTTTGACCGGCGTCTATCACGGCGAAAAAGGTAAGCCTTGGGATACGGACGAACTTGTCACACGCGAACAGGCTCTCAACGCTCTGACTATCGCCGTCGCAAAGCAAATGTTCCTTGAAAACGAACGCGGCAGTATCAAAACGGGCAAATACGCCGACTTCCTCCTCGTTAACAAAGACGTTTTGTCTTGCCCCGTGAAAGAGATTCACACTGCCAACCCCCAAGCGACCTACTTCGAAGGTGAGAAAGTTTTTTCAATGTAAGGAGATAATTTTATGTCAAACTTAACGCGCAGAGACTTTATCAAGATGACATCGGCGGCGGCGTTGGCAATGGCTTTTCCCGTCAACGTCTTCGCGGCGGACGACTGCACCGCCAAAACTCGTTACGGCACGTTCAAGGGCTTTGTCGACGAAAATGGCGTAAAAACGTGGCTGGGCATTCCCTACGCTCAACCGCCCGTCGGCAAACTGCGCTGGCAGGCTCCCCAACCGCTCAAACCGACCAACAAGACCTTTGACGCGAAAAAATTCGGCTTCAGAGCTGTTCAAATTTACGATGAAAAAGGCATATCTCAAATGCCGGAAAGCGAAGACTGCTTGACGTTAAACATTTGGACACGCGGCGCAGGAAAAAATTTGCCCGTCATGTTTTTCATTCACGGCGGAGCTTTTGCCTTTGAAAGTGCAAGCGACCCGCTTTATTACGGCAATAATTTTGCGGCGGCTAATGATGTCGTTTTGGTAAGTTTTGATTATCGAATGAACGTTTTCGGCTTCATGAACTTCGCAAGCATTGATTCTTCGTTTGAGGACAGCGGCTATCTCGCCTTGAAAGACCAAGTTGCGGCTTTGAAGTGGGTTAAGGAAAATATCGCGGCGTTCGGCGGCAATCCCGACAACATTACGGTTTTCGGCGAAAGTGCCGGCGCGGTTTTAACTATGTTGCTGACGGTCACGCCCGGTGCCAAAGGTCTTTTCGATAAAGCAATTCCTCAATCGGGCTCGTTATTTTTTTACAATGAACCGCAACAATCCGCCCGACTCGCCGAAGAGTTCATGGAAATGAACGGCGCGAAAAACATGCGCGACCTCATGAAAAAATCCACCGACGAACTCAAAAATGTTTACACAAAACTTGCAGAGGCTCGCGGTTTCAGTCTGACGGATTTTATGCCGACTTGCGACGGAAAATTTTTACCTCGTGACCCTGTGCAAGCACTCAAAGACGGTGCGGCTCGCGGCATTAAAATTTTAACGGGGACTACCGCTGACGAATGGCGTTGCTTCCTGTTGGCGGCTGAAAACTTATTTGAAATATTCCGCGAAGAGCCGGAAAAAAATTCTCCGATTCTTGCAAGATACAAAGCACACACTCCGCAGGAAATTTATCGCACGTGGCTCAACGGGCGTCCCGATAATGATGACACTTACGGCGACTTTGCAACGCAGTTGGATTGGCGCGTCGGGCAAGAGTTGACGGCTGAATATCAATCGGCTTACGACGATGTTTATTATTATTTGTTCAGTGAGCAGTCTCCGATTGAAATTTTGCGTTCGTGCCATGCCGTCGACTTGCCGTTTACCTTCAACAATCCCGATGACCTTTATCCGAATCCTCCGCAGAATCTCGTCAAGAAAGTTCAAACGACGTGGACGGCTTTTGCAACGACGGGCAACCCGAACAACGAAACCATTCCGCATTGGGAAAAATATTCCGCCGGCAATCGTCAAACAATGGAGCTGAACTCAAAAGGTTGCGTCTGCCACAAAGACTTGAACACTCAAAACTTAAATTCACTGCGCTACGTCTACGAAAATTAAAGGAAGTGATGTTATGTCAAACTTAACGCGCAGAGACTTCATCAAGGCGACATCAATGGCGGCTCTTGCCTTCGCGGCGACGGGTCTGCCAATCGACAACAAAGTTTTTGCGGCAGATAATTGCACAGTGAAAACTCGTTACGGAACATTTAACGGCTTTGTCGACAAGCAAGGCGTAAAAACTTGGCTCGGCATTCCCTACGCTCAACCGCCCGTCGGAAATCTTCGCTGGCAAGCTCCTCAACCGCTTAAACCGTCCAATAAAACTTTCGACGCGAAAAAATTCGGCTTTACGGCTTGTCAAGAAATTGACGAGAATGAAGGAGCCTCTTTAAGCCCGCAAAGTGAAGATTGCTTGACGCTAAACATCTGGAAACGTAGCGAAAAGAAAAATTTGCCCGTCATGGTTTTCATTTATGGTGGTTCATTTGTCGGCGGCGGTTCAACTGACCCGCTTTATTACGGAAGCAATTTTGCGGCGGCTAATGACGTTGTAATCGTCACGATTAACTATCGGTTGAACATTTTCGGCTTTATGAACTTCGCGGCGATTGACCCAACTTTTGAGGACTGCGGCGGCTATCTCGGAATGAAAGACCAAATCGCTTCTTTGAAGTGGATTAAGGAAAATATCGCCGAATTTGGCGGAAATCCCGATAATGTTACTGTTTTTGGCGAAAGTGCCGGTTCAATTTCAACTATGATGCTGACAATTATCCCTGCGGCAAAAAATTTGTTCCAAAAAGCAATTCCGCAGTCCGGTAATTCGTACATGTACAATACTCCGGAATATTCCGCCCAACTCGCAGAAATGTTTATGAATTTGAGCGGCACGAGAAAAATGAGCGACCTGCTGAAAAAATCTACCGCCGAACTCAAAAATATTTACGTTGAACTTACTAAAATTCGCCCTTCCAATTATTCAAGTGACTATATGGTAACTTGTGACGGAAAATTTATCCCTCTTGACCCGTTTAAGGCGTTAAATGAAGGCGGAGCACGCGGAATTAAATTGATGACCGGTACTAACGCTGACGAATGGCATTACTGGTTACTGTACAATGAAAACTTTTTTGAAATGTTCCGCGAAGTCAATCATGAAAAAATTTCTCCGGTCATACGTCACTATAAAGAACGCACTTCGCGCACTCCGGAAGAAATTTATAAAGCGTGGCTGAAAAATCGTCCCGACACCGAAGAAAATTACATGGATTTCGTAAATCAAGTGGATTGGCGCGTCGGACAAGAATTGGCAGCGGAATATCAATCGAAATTTGAAGATGTTTATTTTTATCTGTTCAGTGAACCGTCGTCGAATGAAAAATTGCGTTCATGCCACTCGATTGACTTACCGTATACCTTCAACAATCCCGACAAAGACCTTGAATTGAATCCAAAGCTCAATCTTGTAAGGGTTATTCAATCGTCGTGGGCAGCTTTCGCGGCTACCGGCAATCCGAATAACAAATTTATTCCTCACTGGGAAAAATATTCCGTCGGCAATCGTCAAACAATGGAGCTGAACTCAAAAGGTTGCGTCTGCCACAAAGACTTGAACATGCAAAACCTCAACGCCTTGCGCTACGTCTATGAAAGCTAAAAAATCCCTTCGGCAAGCGTCGGAGGGATTTGCATTGTCAAAAAAATTTTTTCTGCTAAATTTGTAATCAACCGTAATTTTGGAGGAGTTTATTATGATTAAAGATTTAACCCGCAGAGAATTTATCAAAACAGCGTCGATGGCGGCGTTGGCAATGATGGTTCCCGTTGAAGTTTTCGCGGCGAATAAGACCGACGCCGACCTCGTTGTTTACGGAAAAATTTTCACTTCCGAAGGCAATCAAATCGTTGAGGCTTTCGCAGTCAAGGACGGCAAATTCGTCTACGTCGGCGACAAAACCGGAGCCAAAGCTTTTATCAAAAAGGGCAAAACGGAAGTCATTGACTACACCGGCAAGGGGCTTGTCATGCCCGCCTGCGGCAACGGTCACGCCCATTACCTGTCCGCTTATGCCGTAAAATCATTCGGCACAATGATTGACTATGATGACGACGTTAAAAAGTTCATGACGGAAATCGTTCCCTCTACTGTCAAGAAGGCAAGAGAGACCGGCGCAAAAGCTGTATACGGCATGGGCTGGGAGTACGAAAAATTTAAAGCCAATCTGCCGACCCGTCAACAGTTGGATGCGATTTGTAGTGATATTCCAATGTACTTCGCCGACGAGGAAAATCATAAATCGCTGGTGAATACCCTTTTGCTGGTCAAGGCAGGCGTTATGGCGGAAGACGGCACTGTTCTCAAAAAAGCCGATGATATACGCGGCGGCGAAATCGTCTTCGGTGCTGACGGCACTCCGACAGGTTTTCTTAAGGAGCAAGCCTCAACTTACGTGCGCTCCTTCTTGGATAATGAAAGCCTCTTTAACGTCGACATGGCGAAAGCAACCTTGGCAAAAGTTCAAGAGCAGCTGTTGTCCGAAGGCTACACGATGTATCTTGACGGCTACTCAACCTATTTCTTCAACGACGTTTATTATCAAGCGGCTCAACAGTTTGAAAAGAGCGGCGATATGCATTTCGTCTTGGGCTTCACCTACGAAATTGACAGCTGGATGAACCTTGACGAGAAATTGGCAAAAGCCGCTGACGCAAAAAAATTCGAGTCCTCGAAAGTAAAGCCGAAATGGATAAAACTTTTCATGGACGGCACTGTTGAAAGCGGCACGGGCTTCATTGACCCTGTGTATCTTGACGGGCATCAGGGTATCGTCAACTGGACGGAAGAGGAAATTACCGACATCACTCGCAAGGCAAATGAAAAAGGTTTGACGATGCACATACACGCGCTCGGCAACGCGGGCGTCAATCGCGTCGTCAATTCATACATAAACGGCGGCAAGCCCGAAATGCGCAATACGGTTGTCCACTTGCGCAACGTCAACGAGCCCGACTACAAGCGCATAGCAGACAATAACATTTATGTCACCTCCGGCATGATTTGGCACCACGCATCCAATGAACAAGCCGAGGATTATAAAACCACGCTCCCCGGAAAAATGGCATACGAAGGCTATCCTATGAAATCTTTTTTCGATAACGGCATTCCAGTGTCCTTCCACACGGATTATCCTGCCTTGAGCAACAGCCCCGACGATCCTTTCGGAATTATTGAAACTGCATTGACGGGCGTCTGTTACTTTGAAGGCGGCGACCCTTGGTGGACTGAAGAACTCGTCACCCGCGAACAGGCTCTTACCGCAATGACAATCGGTTGCGCTAAGCAAATGTTCCTTGAAAACGAACGCGGCAGTATCAAATCGGGCAAATACGCCGACTTCCTCCTCGTTACCAAAGATGTTCTGACTTGTCCCGTGACGGAAATTCATACCGCAAAAACTGCGGCGACTTACTTTGAAGGTAAAAAAGTTTTCTCTATGTAAAAGAAGTAAAAGTTTCAGCAGCGTTTCTTGACCGATATAACAAAAAATAATAAACTGTGCTCGGTTATCATAAAAAATTTTTTGGGAGGGAAAACTCTATGAGAAAGTTTGTTGCAACGGTGTTAAGCTTGTTTGTCATGGCGTTCGCGACGGTGTGTTTCGCCGAGACTTACGAGATGACTTACGAGGCACGAAACTTCACCGAAGGTCTGAAAAACGACCAAGCTTTTTCGGAAACTTTTAGCACTCCTCACGGACTTCTCAAGGTTCAGGCGCGTAAACTTTTGCAGTCGAAAAGCGAAAACCGGTTGCATTTCATCGTTTGGCTTGACGAGAATCGTCTTGACGACGCGCACTATCCGAAAGTGAATTACGGCTACACATTACGCGTATTCAAGAATACTTCCAATTCCGAGTTGTTTTATTCGCTTGAATCGATCGACCGCGCAATGCTTTTCGGCTATTCGCCCGCCAACAAGAAATTGGAAATCTATATCGACAGCATGAACTACGCGCACGAAAACGGAGCATATCCTTACATTGTGGCATTGAAGAACGGCGATTTGATTTTGGCGTTTGAAAAATCGGGCAAGAGCAAGCGTTATCGTTTCAACTGGGATGCCAAAAAGAATTGGTTCAGTTATTCCGACCTCGGAGCGGGTTGGTCTTCCATAAACAAAGACAAGCAATAAGCTGACAAGTTTTGCCTCTATATCTTGAAAGCTAAAAAGCCCTTCGGCGAACGTCGGAGGGCTTTACATTGCAAAAAAATTTTTTTCTGCTATAATGCGTAACGAAATCGGAAATCTGACGTATAAAGTAAAGAAAACAATTTGGAGGTTGATAATATGGCAGAGGAAGGCAAAATCGCGGACGAAATGCTTAGTGAAGAAGACCTCGATAATGTTACGGGCGGTACGATAGCGGAAACAGCAGCGGACAGTTTTGCATTGTACAGACGCGGCTTAACGGATAAAGCATACGTCGGAAGTGAGCGCACTCGCAGAGTTATTAACTTTAGAGGAAACGAGTACAAAGATCACGGCGGGCTTTTCAAGCCAAATGAATATTATGATAAGGCAGGCAATCTTACAAGCCGCGAAAATTTTTGGAAAGAATTCGATATGCAAAATCAAACGGAACCGGTTCCGGTTTCAGATGTAATTAAAGAAAAATTAGCTCCCAAAGAAGGTTCTCTCGTAATGGGCGGCTTGGTTTTATGTCCTACTTAAAAAAGATTAATCGGTAATAAAAATCGTCTCGGCAGTAAAAAAATCCCTTCGGCGTCAAGTCGACGGGATTTTTTTTGCCTGAAAATTTTTTGAAGACAGCGCGCCCGATTCGTGATAAAATAATTTTGACAGATGGAGGTGAAAATTTTTTTGGAAAATAAAACGAAGGCGACGGCGACCTTGGCGGCAAGTGCTTTGTGTGCAGTTTCGACACTGCCGGAAATTTCGCCGCTGAAATTTATTTTGACGGGTGCGACGGGCGGATTTGTTTTGGGACTTTTTAATCACGGATTTTTGGCGGCGACAATCGGCGGTATGGCTGACTGGTTCGGCGTGACGGCTCTTTTTCGCAAGCCGCTCGGAATAAGTTTCCACACAGAAATTTTAAGACGCAATCGCGGGCGAATCATGGATGCCATCGTCGAATTCGTCGGCACCGATTTGCTCAACACGAAAAATATTATGGAGACCGTTCACGACGAAAACACCGCGCAACTTTTGATTGACTACTTCGAACAAAACAAAGGGCGCGCCAAAACCAAAATCCTCGTGCGGGAAATTATCGGCGAACTTTTTAGCGGACTCGATACGCAAAAAATTTCTCGGAGCGTTGCGCCGATTCTTGAAAACGAAATTAAAAACCTCGACGCGGAAAAACTTTTCGACGCCGTGTTAAAGGTCGTCAAGAGCGACAAGCACAGCCGAAAAATTTTAATCACGCTTTTTGACACGGGGCATAAAATTCTTCGCAGCCCTCACATGCAAGAGGAGATTCTCAAAAAGATAACCGAACTGCGCGAGGCTTACGAAGGCGATTCGGCGGGGCGTGCGCTTGTGTTGAGTTCAATGGACTTGACCGACGAAAAAATTTTGAACATTTTAAATGAAACGGTTGAGAAAAAAATCAGCGACGCGGAAAAAGTTCTCAACACGACGGGCGCGCTCGTCGACAGCGACACGGCGAACGCGGCGGACGAAATGATTAAAATGTTCGGCGGCTTCGTGAACCGGGCGGCGGGCAGCCTCAATACAAAAAAATTTCTCAACGACTTGATGAAACTTTTCCTGCAAAAATTCGATACGGAAAATTTCATCAAGACGTGGCTCGATGTGAATGTCAAAGGCGAAACCGACCCGAAGATTTTGGAAAAGCTTCGTCGACAACAGGCAGCCAATCCGAAGTCAACGCGCATTGTCGAAGTCGAACGCAAGCCCGTCATTTGGAAAGAGTCGATTGATTATCTCGTTGACGCGAAGATTGACGAATTCATTAAGGACGAAAAACTTCAGAAGAATTTCGACAAGCTCATAAAAGATTTCATTGAGAATTTGCTTGAAGAATATCGCGGGCAAATTCCGCAAATGATTCGCGAACGGCTCGACAAGTTCAGCGACGACGAACTGACGGAATTTGTCGAAAGTCACGTGGCTGACGATTTGCAGATGATTCGAATCAACGGCTCGATTTGCGGCGGCTTGGTCGGCATGTTCCTTTTTATCGTTTCGCAACTTATCGAACACATTGCCTGCAGGTAACTCTAAAAAATTTTCAGGGAAGTGATAAACAGTGGCACAAGGATTTTCAATTCCGATTTCACGGCGCGACCTTTTGAAATTGGCGGGCGTGACGGCTGCGGGGGTCGTCTTGAGCGGCTCGACCGAATTAAATCATGCGGAGGCAACAAAAAATTTTTCGGGCTCGTCGATAAAATATGCGGATAAAAAAATTCCCGTCCTCTGCTCGGTCGACGTTTGCATTTGCGGCGGAGGATCTTCGGGCACGGCGGCGGCTGTCAATGCGGCTCGCAACGGAGCAAAAACTCTTTTAATCGAACGCGGCATTGCTCTCGGCGGGCTTGGAGTTTTGGGTTGCGTCTATCCCTTCATGGACACGCACGCGCCCGATTCCGATACGCCTTACCTTGTCGAATTGAAAAATCGTCTTCGCGCAAAAGGCATTGACCCCTTCGACGGTGTCACTCAACAGACGTGGCACAATCCCGAAGTTTTGGCTGAAATTCATGATGAGATGTGTGCTGAAGCCGGCGTCGACGTTT
Organism: Selenomonadaceae bacterium; assembly: GCA_017535925.1. GTDB lineage: Bacteria > Bacillota > Negativicutes > Selenomonadales > Selenomonadaceae > Quinella. The sequence continues at coordinate 19,674 of JAFXTD010000042.1, forward strand.
TATATCAAACTGTCCTCGTTGATGCGCTTGCCGGCGGAGGAAAAATTTCAACGGTGATAGTTCAAACGATAGCCGGGCTTGCGGCGATTAAGGCGAAAATTTTTATCGACGCGACGGGCGACGCTTACCTTGCACGAAATGTCGGTGTCGATTACGAACGCGGCTACGAAAAAACCGGCAACAATCAGCCGTTGAGTTTCCGTTTCGAAATGGGCGGCATTGATACTCAAAAACTTTATCAATATGTGGCGATTGATTTGCAAGAGGACTGGTGCAAGTCAAAGCTGCCGTATTTTGAAATAGCGGAGGCAATGCACAGAAAGCAACGTTACAAATTGGAAGAATTCATGGCTCGCGGAGTCGAAAGCGGCGAAATTACTCAAGACGAGGCGGAGTACATGCAAGGCTACACGATTATCGGCAAGAACGGAGTAATGAGCATGAACTGCCCCGAAATTCCCGTGAAGTTCAGCGCGACAGACCCCGTCAGTTACAGCAAGGCGGTTTCCTTCGGGCGAAAGATGATGCGCGACATTGCCCGCTATCTGATTAAACATTTGCCCGGCTTTGAGAACGCTTTTATCAGCCGCGAGGCAGTCATGCTCGGTGCACGCGAATCTTGGCGCATTAAAGGAAAATATTATCTTGTGGAAGACGACTATCACAATCAAAGCCGCTTCCCCGATGCCGTCTGCCGCACAGCTTGGTTTATCGACGCGCACGGCGAAAAAGTTTCCGAAAAACTTCCCAAGGGCGGCTATTACGAAATTCCTTATCGCTCGCTTATCACGGATAAAATTTCAAACTTAATCGTCGTCGGCAGATGTATCAGCGCGAGTTTCATTTTGCAGGCGTCAATGAGGATTCAGGCGACTTGTGCAAGTATCGGTGAGGCGGCGGGCATTGCGGCGGCTTACGGCTTGAAAAATAATATCGCAGTCAACGCGATTGATTGGGCAAGTCTTCCCGCCAAAATTCGCAGCTATGTCAGTGCAGGTTGAGCTGTCCGGAACTAGGGGCTGTTGGTAAATTAAATCGTCGGCTTCGATTAAACGTTTCAAAGACTTTTATTTTTTAAATCTACTTTTCTTTTGCGGCGCCCAAAAGAAAAGTAGCAAAAGAAAAGGGCGTTGACCGCTATAAAACCTTCCAGGTTTTAAGTCGCGGCGGCCGCACGTCCATGTGCGGCCGGGTTTTCACCAACCGCTATTGTCGATTTTACCAACAGCCCCTAATTCCCAATTCCCCATTCCCAATTGATAGAAGGGTCGTGAAAAAATTTGAACAGATGGAACACGGCGGACACGACTTTACTTTGCGCGGCGTTGTGTTTTTTAATGGCGGTCGGATTCAAAATCACATTTCCCGGCAACGTCATTGCAGAAGGATTTTTATTCGTGACGGAGGCGGCACTCGTCGGCGGGATAGCTGACTGGTTCGCGGTGACTGCCCTCTTCAAAAAGCCGTTGGGTTTTTCGTTTCATACGGCGATACTTCCTCGACGCAGAAAAGATTTCATCAAGGCTTCGGTCGTTATGGTTCAGCAGGAATTTTTTTCGCGGCGTTCGATTTTCAAAAAGCTCGGTGACTTCAAACTCATGCCGCGTATCGTCGAATACCTCGCCAAAGATTCAACGCGCAAGATGATTGTCGACGAACTTTTTAACGTCGTGAAAAAATATGTTGCCGCTCAAAACAAAGAGACGCGCTCCAAGTCGATTGCCAATGAATTGCGCCGAATTTTACGCGATATTCCCGCGCAAGGTTTGATTGAAGATTTCGGCTCGCACTTCAAACGCAACGACAAGGACAGAGAAATTTTTATCGGTATCGTCAAAGCAATGCGCAAGACCGCTGCCAAGCCCGAAACTTGCGATAAACTTCAAGCGATTTTGGAAGAATACGCCAATGAAAAAACCAAAAACATGGGCGGCTTTTCGATTTTAATGGCGGGGCTCGCGCAGATGCTTGACCTCGTGAACTTCGAGGAAGCGGCAAGGATTATGCAAATTCAGTTGTTGAAACTCCTCGACGAACTCGCCGGCAATACTCAAATTCATCGCCGCACGCTCAACGAATGCCGCTTGAAAATTTCCGAACTGACCGATACGCCCGAATTCAAAGACTTGGTCGAACGGATTCAAATCGACGCCGCAACTGCCTTGCCGCTCGAAGAGGCGATTGAACTTGCGCTGATTCATTTGGAAAATCAACTTCGCGCTCCCGATTCAAAAAATCTCGGCGGGCTTTTGAAGAAACTTTTCAACGAAGAATACGACAGACTTTTGAAATTTTTGAACGAGGACACCGCCGCCAAAGCCGCCTTTGAAAAATTTATCGACGAATTGACTGCGCGGGCGGCTCTTCATGCTCAACCGCTGGTCGGAGTCGTCGCGAAGTCCGCGCTTGACAAATTGACGGAGGAGCAGCTGAACAATCTGGTTTACGACAAGGCGGAGCAAGATTTTATTTGGATTCGGCTCAACGGCTCGATAGTCGGTTCGTTCGTCGGCTTGGCTATTTTCATTTTGCTGAAGGCGGCGGGGTTGAGCGTATGAAGATTGCTTTTTTTGATTCAGGTATCGGCGGCTTGAGCGTCTTGCATCACGCAATGAAAGTTTTGCCGCAGGAGGAATTTATTTTTTTCGCTGACGAGGACAACGTTCCCTACGGCACGAAATCACCCGAAGAAGTCTTGCGCTTTGTCGACGAGGCGTTCAGATTTTTAATCGCGCAGGAAGTCGGAGCAATCGTCGTGGCATGCAACACGGCAACCTCGGTGGCGGTGAAAGCCATGCGCGAAAAATATTCTTTGCCGATAATCGGAATGGAGCCGGCTTTGAAAGTTGCGTTGGACGCCTTCCCGAATCGAAAAGTTTTGGTGGCGGCGACGGCGATAACAATCACGGGCAAAAAAATTTTCAAGCTGATAAAAAAAATTCACGCAGAAAATTTCGCGGAGCTCAAAGCTTTGTCGAAGCTCGTCGAATTTGCGGAGCGACAAGAATTTGTTTCGGCGGCAGTGGAAAAATATTTGCGCGAGGAGCTTGCGGCTTACGACTTTGAAAAATTTTCGTCACTGGTCTTGGGTTGCACGCACTTCAATTATTTCAAGGACACGTTCAGAAAAATTTTGCCGCCGCATGTAAAAATCTTGGACGGGAACGCCGGCACCGTCAACGAACTCATAAGACGAACGAATTTAAAATCGTCACTAACCACTAACCGCTATCCACTGACCACTTACTATTCGGGTCGGAAAGTTGAGGACGCGGCGGAACTTTTGCGCTTGAAAAAATTTTTGCAACGGCTCGACGAAATGGAGACGATAATTTAGCTGTTAGCTGTTAGCTGTTAGTGGTTAGTGGTTAGAAACTAGTTCCCGGTTCCTACAAAAGAAGGCGATACAATGAAAATTTACAAGGCGGCGATTTTCGACATGGACGGCACGCTCGTCGATACCCTTGCCGATTTGCACGACAGCGTGAACGAAATGCTTGAGCATTACAATTTCCCGTTGCGCACGCTCGACGAGGTCAGGCAATTCGTCGGCAACGGAGCACGCAAATTGATGATTCGCAGCTTGCCCGCCGATAAGATTGATTTTGTCGACGAGGCTTTGAATTTTTACAACGGCTGCTACGCCCGCAACTGTCTGAAAAAAGTCAAGCCCTACGAAGGAATCATGGAGTTCCTCGCGGCTTTGGAGGCAAAAAAAATTCCGCTCGGTATCTGCACGAACAAGCAGCACTTCGCGGCGGTTGCCATTGCCGAAAAAATTCTTGCGCCGATAAAATTTTCTTACGTCAGCGGAGACGAACCCGGTCTGCCTCGCAAGCCCGATCCGACTCGTGCTTTGGAAGGTGCAAAAAAATTTTCCGTCGCGGCGGAGGACGTTGCTTACTTCGGCGATACGGCGGTTGATATGGAAACTGCAAACAACGCCGGCTTCTTGGCTGTCGGTGTGACTTGGGGTTTTCGTCCGCGCAGTGAACTTGTCAAAAGCGGCGCAAAAATTATCGTCGACCGCCCCCAAGAAATTTTGGAACGAATCATTTTCGGCTGAACAAGGAAAAAATTTTTTGCAAGAAATTTTTATCGTCCGTCAAAGATACGCGGGCGATTTTTTTTATTTCGGAAAGTTTCATCGTCACGATATTGCCGACGATATTTTTTTCCGTCGAGGGCGGCAATTCCGATTCGAGGATATCGGAAACTTTTTGGCGAGTTTTTTGGTCGAGGTTCGACAAATCGATTATCAGCTGATTTTTTCTTGCGTTGACGGAAAAACTTTTCGGGGAGAATTCAAAAAGATTTTCTATCGTGCCGACCGCTTGTTCGGATTTCATTTTTTCGCCGAGATAATCTTCCCAAGAAAAAATTTTTAATTCGGGCGGAACGTCGAAGCCTTGCTCACGAAAAATTTCTGTCAACGTCTCTGAAGAAATTTTAAAAATATCGGGTCGCCAATTGTTTCGTGGCAATGTCCTCGTCAAGCTGATTTTTTATCGTGAAGACGACGACGCGCTTTGAAATTTCCTGCCGCAGATGGTCGGCGTCGTTGCTCGTGAAAATAAACGTGCCGTGGTCAAGAATCTTTCCGTTTATCAAAGAGCTGTCGTCCTTGACGAATTCTTTCATGTATTGCAAATTTCTGTTCGTCACGTCGTCAATCAAAATCGGGCAACCTTTAATCGTCAGCTTGAAACTTTCAATCTTACTCGGCGCGGTGTCCTTAGCCGAAATCGTCGGGAGCACTCGGTCGAACATCAGCTTTTGTCCGGTTGCAACGATTGAAGATTTGCCTCCGTTTTTGCCGCCGCGCAAAATCATGTACATCGGAAAAGTTTTGCCGGTGGAATTGGCGGGAAGAATTCGGTTGTAAAAATATCTTAACCTCGCAAAGAACGGAGAGGCGAACATGTACAAAATAATTTTCTAATAATAAATTTTGAGGTTGGCACTGTCGCCCGTGAAAATATCTGCGCCGTTCACGTAATCGATTAAATTTTTTATGTCGTTGCGAATTTCTTCGGCAGGCGGATTCAAATTCCAAAGTTCATCGTTCAGCGAAGCCGTCCGCGTGTCAAAATTCAAAACGAATTCCGGGGCTGTGGCGCGTTTTTCATTTTGTATGGCGAGGCTTTTCTCTTGAGCGGTCTTCATGACTTTTTTCATGGCGATAATTTTTTCGGCGTTTATCAGAGTTTTTCCCTCCGCGTTCGAATGAATCCCGACTTCCTTAAAAATCTTTCGGAAATTTTCTGCCGTCGTTCGTTGCGCGAAAAGATATGTTGCCTCCTCTTTTGATTCGGGCGGCAATTCGTGAACGACCTTGAAAACTTTTTTTACGCTGACGATTTCTTTCAGCGCGGGCAAGCCTTCAAGATTTGTGCCGTCCTCTTTGAGCGGGCGGGCGTCAACTCCAATCTCGTCTGAAGAATTTTTTCTGACTTCCTCGAAGACGTTCAGATAATCTTCGTAAGCTTCGGGCTCGTCCATCACGACGAAATTTTCTTTCTGCCGCATTTGCCAAGCATTGGCAGAAAAATTCGCCGACGACAAAATAACTCGATAACGCCCGTCATTTGACTTCATAAGATAAATTTTCGCGTGCACTCTGTATGTCACATAGAATTTAAATTTTTGCTCCTTAATCATCTTTCGCAGAAAAGAATTTTCGCTGACGTACTCGACGGCATATTTTTGCAAAGCCAACAGCTCGGCAAAATCTGCAGTGACTTGTTGCGGGCTGCCGATTAATTTCATGAAGTGTTCGACCTGATTAATCCCCGCCGAAAAAGTCACGGCTCGCAATTCGTTGAAGCCTTTGAACAAATCTCCGAGTCCCGAAAATTTTTTCTTCATGACGATACCTCTCAAAGCAAACAAAAAGCCCGCGAAGTTTTCAAAACCTCACGAGCTTTTATTCAAATGGCGATTGAATTTCCCTGCGCGTCAATCGGTTCGGTCAAGAGAAACAACGCGCTCAAGTCGACGTGAAAAATTACGGTGTATTCGTCCTCGTCGTCGTCTTCGCCGTTGAATTTGTTGCTGTACAGAAGAGACGCCGCGTGGCAATAATCGTTGACTTGGTCGCCGAAAGCATTTACCTTCTTGCTGCAAATCGGCTCAAGGAATTTAAAGATTGTGCCCGCCGGAAAAATCCCGTCGATGAAAACTTTTTCGGGCAGGAAAGAATTGTCCTCGACGAAAGGTATCGCGACCTTCGAACGCAGAAAAAGATTTTCAAAGTTCAAATTTTTAATCATTGTGTCACCTCAAAAGCTCACGGAAAATTTTGTTTTCTTGTCCTCGTCAATCGTGAGGAAGTTGGCAAAGCCCGTCATGTCCAAGACCTCGCGGACGTTATCGCGGATGTTGCGAATCCTCATTGCGCCCTGCCTGTCCATTCGTTTTTGCATTTTGAGCAAAGTGCGCAAGCCCGCAGAGGAAATATATTCCAAGTCTGCGAGGTCAACCGTCAAGTCGGTCACGCTTGCGAGAGACGCGCTCAAATTTTTGTCAAGCTCAAGGGCAGTGACGGCGTCGAGGCGCCCGCTGATGTAAACCGTCAAAGCAGAGCCTTCCGAAACTTTTTTTATCTCCATGAAAAAATCTCCTCTCTTAATTCTTGCGGCGATTGTAGCAAAATTTGTAACGGCGCGTCAAGTGTGCTAAGATTGACGAAAATTTTTCGGGAGGTTTTTGAAATGATGAACAACTGCAAGGCGATTGAGATTGGCGAAAAAATTTTTTGGACAGGCGCGGTCGATTGGTCGATGAGAAATTTTCACGGCTACGAAACTTCACGCGGCTCAACTTACAACGCTTACCTTATCCTCGACGAAAAAATTGCGTTGATTGACACGGCGAAGATTGATTTCAAAGACGAGCTCCTCGCGAGGATTTCTTCCGTCGTCGACCCCGCGCAGATTGATGTTATCGTTTCAAGCCACGTCGAGCCCGACCATTCCGGTTCGCTCAAGGAAGTTGCCGCCCTCGCTCCCCAAGCCGAAATTATCACAACGAATCCCAACGGCTTGAAAGGTTTGACGAATCGTTACGGCAAGTTGAATTATCATGCAGTCAAGGCGGGCGATGAAATTTCTCTCGGCAAGCGCACGTTGAAATTTGTTCCGACGCCCATGCTTCATTGGCCTGATTCAATGGTGACTTATTGCCCCGAAGAAAAAATTTTATTTTCAAACGACGCTTTCGGCGAACACCTCGCAACCTCTCTGCGCTTCGACGACGAAAATAATTTGGAAACGATTTTGCGCGAGGCGAAAAAATATTACGCGAACATTTTAATGCCCTTCGGCAAGCAGGCACAAACCGCGCTTAAAGCTCTGGGCAATTTGGAAATTAAAATGATTGCAACCGGACACGGAGTCATTTGGCGGACGCATATCGATAAAATTCTTGACTGCTACAAAAAATGGAGCGCGGGCGAAGTCGAGGAACGGGCGGTTGTTGTTTTCGACAGCATGTGGCATTCGACGGAAATTCTTGCCCGAACGATAACCGAAGCTTTTGCCAAACGAGGTATCCCTGCCGCTTACTACGACATAAAGAAAAATGCCCTTTCGGACATTGTCACCGATATTTTCACGAGCAAATACCTCGCGGTCGGTTCCCCGACGATTAACAATCAAATGATGCCGACGATTGCCGCGTTCCTTTGCTACTTGAAAGGCTTGCGTCCCGTGAATCATAAGGCGTTCGCGTTCGGCAGCTACGGCTGGGGCGGGCAAAGTATCGGCTTGGTTGAAGACGAACTCAAGGCGGCGGGTTTCGAAATTATCCTCGACAAAGTCCGCGTGCAAAATCTTCCGACGACTCAACAGCTTGAAGACCTCACGGAAAAAATTTCGGCACTCGACTTGTAAGAGAGGTGAACGACTTGCCCGAATTGCAATGGGAAGGTAAACGCGACGCCGTCAATGTCGCAAAAAATATTCCTGCACATCTGCTTGAATTTGATTCGGCTTCAAGCTTCGGCGACGCGGAAAATTTAATCGTGCAGGGCGATAATCTTCTCGTAATGAAAGCTCTCTTGCCGCGATACAAAAATCGGGTGCGTTGCATTTACATCGATCCGCCGTACAATACACACTCTGCCTTTGAACATTACAACGATAATTTTGAGCACTCCGCTTGGCTCAACTTAATGTATCCGCGTCTTGAACTTCTGCGCGAATTTTTATCAGACGACGGCGCAATTTTTATTTCTATCGACGACGGAGAGGTTCACTATCTCAAAGTCATTTGTGATGAAATTTTCGGCAGAAAAAATTTTGTCGCGCAACTCGTTTGGGAAAAAAAGAAAAAAGGCGCGTTCCTTTCAAAGACCGTGACGAACGTCAAAGAATATATTCTCGTTTACTGCCAAGCAATGGATTCGTTCGGCGGGCTCATCGGCGAGGTAAATCGTTCACCCGAAACTTATCCGTGCGTAAAAACTACTAACCCGCGTGGTGTAAGAATTATTCCACGTGAAATTCCGAGCAGGTTCAAAGAAAAAAATTATCGCATTGCCGCAAATACGAGAGCTGGGGACGGCAACCTAGAAATGATATTTTTGGATGAAGCCATTATCGAAAACGGTATCTTGCAGAACAACCCACGCGTTGAAAGCAATTGGATTTATCAACAAAGTTTGCTTGATGAATATGCGTCGAGAGGTGAACTCTTTATAACAAGCGGCTTGAATTTGCGTCGAATGGTAAGCACGCCGCGAATAAAAATGCTCAAAGATTTACTTCTGCGTGTTGGCAACGACGGAAAGTCGGAAAGCGTCTTCACTTATGACGAAAATTTGAATCATGGAGGTTGGGGCACGAACGAAGACGCTAACGAAGAACTTCATAAAATTTTTGGCAAGCAATATGTTTTTGAGTTTTCCAAGCCGTCACGTTTGATTGCCAAATTGATTCAGTCAATCACCGATAAAAATTCTATCGTGCTTGACGCCTTCGCAGGCAGCGGGACGACGGCACATGCTGTCATAAATTTAAACGCCTCTGACGGCGGCGAGCGCAAATTCATATTGATAGAGGAAAAAGAATATTGCAAGACAATCACGGCGGAGCGCGTCAAGAGAGTCGGCGGCAACTTCAAATTTGCACGGCTCGGCGAAAAACTTTTCACGACGGACGGCACGATAAATCCTCGTGTGACTGCAGAGGACTTGGCGGCGCATATTTGGTTTACTCGAACGGGCACGGCTCTTGCGGAAAATTTTTCTCTGCCGCTGATAGGAATTCACACGGGCTCGGCGATTTATCTTTTGGAAAATATTTTGACCAGAGAAATTTTCAACGAGTTACCGATTTTCGACGGGCAGAAAATAATTTACGGGGTGGCATGCAGATTGAGTGAGGATTTTCTTCACGATAACAAAATTATTTTCAAACATCTGCCGAAAAAAATTTAGCCGCGAAAATGTTGCACCCAATAGTGCTTGTACTTTGAATCGGCTCGATAATAATAGACAACGCCAAGCTCCGTGTATTGCTTGTTCAAAATGTTGTCGCGGTGAGTTTTTGAATCCATCCAAGCTTGAACGACTTGCTTTGGTGTGGTTTGACCGCCCGCCAAATTTTCTCCGAGTATGTGTCCGCGATTGGGCATTGCAGTGAAACATTTCGTTCCGTTCGGGCGCGTGTGAGAAAATTTCTGCGGCAACTCAACCGCTCTGACGTAAGCACTTGCCGCCAAATCTTTTGCAAAGACCAGCGGATTGGCTCCGACTTTTGCCCGCTCCTTGTTCACCAAGCGCAATACTTCCATCGGGAAATTTTCTGTCGCTGCCTTTTGATTCCAACGAGCCTCGTCATTCACGACGATTACTTTTTGCGCCGCCGAAGCGTCAGTGAAATTCATTGTTGCAACCAAAAAGACTATCGCAACGCTCAAGAAAAATTTTTTCACGTCAATCACCTCGCTGAAATTTTATTCGTTCAATCTTAACCGCGCCTTAATCGTAATGCAAAAAATAAATCTTGTCGACACAACGTGGCTTGTGATATAATTCGCCCGAAAAAATTTTTCCGCACTTTTCGAGAGGAGTGTTTCAAAATGAGGTTGCCAAAAATTTTTAAGCGGGTCGTAACTGCCGTTTGTGCATTGGCATTGGCAGTTGGTGTCGCGGGTTGCGGCGGCGGAGAGAAAGAACAATTTATCAACATCGCAACCGGCGGCACGGCAGGCACTTATTATCCTATCGGCGGAGCAATTGCCGAAGTCTTGAACAAAAACGGTATGAACGCTTCCGCACAATCTACCGGCGCGTCCGTCGCCAATATCAACATGCTCAAGGATAAACAAGTTGAGCTTGCAATCGTTCAGAATGACATAACTTATTACGCAGTCAACGGCGAGGAAATGTTCAAAGACACCGGCAAGATAGAAAATCTCAACGCCATCGCCTCGCTTTATCCCGAAACTTGCCAATTCGTTGTCCGTGAAGATTCGGGCATTAAAAGCATCAGCGACTTGAAAGGCAAACGCGTTGCAGTCGGTGCGGCAGGTTCCGGCGCGGAAGCCAACGCCCGCCAAATTCTTGAGGCTTACGGTCTCACTTATGACGACGTTAATGAACAATTCCTTTCCTTCGCCGAAGGTTCTTATGCCCTCAAAGACGGCACGGTTGATGCGGCGTTCGTGACGGCGGGTTATCCCACTGCTTCCGTACAAGACATCGCCTCGCAAAACAAGATTCGCCTCTTGTCGGTCGGCGACGAGCAAATCAAAAAACTTTCCGAGAAATATCCTTTCTACACCAAGACAACCGTTCCTGCAGGCACCTATCAAGGTTTCGACGAGGAAATCCAAACCGTCAGCGTCATGGCTATCCTCATTGCCAATGACAAAATCGACGCGGCTCTCGGCGAAAAACTCACCAAGGCTATCTTCGACAACTTGGACAAAATCGCGGCGGCTCACTCCGCAGGCAAAAACATAACCAAAGACGGCGCGCTCAAAGGTCTTGACTTCATCAAAATGAACGAAGGCGCAACCAAAGTTCTCAAATAATTTTCCTTGCAAAAAATTTTTTCGGCTGTTATAATGCATGTGATAACGAAAGATAAGAATTCGCCCATGGTTATCACCCGAGACGCAAAAAAATCCCCCGAGTAAGTCTGTTGGAGCAGACCCTCGGGGGTTGCGTCGCTTAAAACGCATTTACGGCTCAGTCACAATTACAAATTCGATAAGCCCGCTTACGATTGCGGGCTCAATTTTTTTTGGAGGAAATATGGCAAGTTTCATTGTGACGACGACACGCAAGCCCGATTCCGCTCAAGAAAATTTTGCTGAAGAAATTTCTTTGAAGCTCGGCGGAAAATTTTTGAGGCGTGAGGATTTTTCTTTCGACACGCTCAAAAAAATTCACGGCGTCGAAAATATTTTGCTTGTCAAAAAAAATTCGTTGAGTATCGTGACGGAGGAAGGCGAATTATTTTTTCATCCGAACACCGCACACTTGAGGATAAAAAATCTGCGCGGCGGCGAGGGCGACCGATTGATTGACGCGCTGAAAATTTCCGAAGGCTCAAAAGTTTTGGATTGCACGCTCGGTTTAGGTTCCGATGCCGTTGTCGAAAGTTTTATCGTCGGTTCAAAAGGCAAAGTCGTTGCGCTTGAAATTAATCCGCTCATTTTCGAGGTCGTAAGTCACGGCTTGAAAAATTTTTCCGAAGACAGCCCGCATATCTTGGAGGCAATGCGTCGCGTTGAAGTTGTTCACGCCGATTGCAAAGACTTTCTCAAAACTTGCGCGGAAAATTCTTTCGACGTTGTTTATTTCGATCCGATGTTTCGTCACCCGATAAAAAAAAGTTCGGGGCTCAATCCGATTCGCCCGCTTGCCGATAATCGCCCGTTGACCGAAGAAATTATCCGTGACGCTTGTCGCGTTGCAAAATTTCGCGTCGTCATGAAGGAACATTCGGGCAGCGCGGAGTTTGAACGGCTCGGCTTTAAAATTCTTGACGGAGGAAAATACAGTTCCGTTGCCTTCGGCGCGATTGACAAGACTTATCGCCTCTTGTAGAATCAAAAAAAATTTTCGGAGGCTTTAAATGTTTGACAAAGAAGTTTTGCAGTACAAGGTCGGCGGCTTGCTGTACATGCCGGCTTTTCAAAAAAATATCGTCAAAAAAATCGCAGAAAAAAAATTGCCGCACTTGACATCAGCGGCTTTTTGTTTGGAAGATTCGATACGTGACGAGGCACTCGACGAGGCGGAGGCGTCGTTGAAAATAATTTTGCGGGAGCTTGAAGGCTTGGAAAATTTGCCGCTCGTGTTCGTGAGGATTCGTTCGCCGCGTCACTTGGAAATGTTTCATGAAGAAATCGGTTCGCGCTCAAAAATTTTGACGGGCTACATCTTGCCGAAAGTCGACATGCAAAACGTCGGAGCTTTTATCGGCTTGGCGAAGCAAATAAATCTTCCTATCATGCCCACGCTCGAAACCAATCGCGTTGCAAGTCTTCTGACACGCCGCACGGAACTTTTATCGCTCAAGCAGGCTCTCGACGAAATAAAATCGATCGTGCTCAATATTCGCGTCGGCGTCAACGATTTTTGCCGGCTGTACGGTTTGCGCCGCAATGTCAATCAGACGATTTACGATATCGGAATTGTTCGCGACGTGTTGACGGATATTTTGAATGTCTTCGCGAAAGATTATGTTGTTGCCGGCGCGGTGTGGAATTTTTTCGGCGGAGAACTTTGGGCTGACGGCTTGCGAAAAGAAATTTCCTTCGACAAAGTGAACGGCTTTATCGGCAAGACGGCGATTCATCCCGCGCAGTTACCGATTATCTTCGACGGCATGAAAGTTTCCAAAATCGACTTCGACGACGCGAATCAAATTTTGAATTGGCAATCGGAAACTCACGGCGTTATAAAATCTTCCGACGGCTCGCGCATGAACGAGGTTAAGTGTCATTTGAATTGGGCGCGGCGCATTAAAATTCTCGGCGAACTTTACGGAGTCGTTGACAAATCCGATTTGACGTAGAAAATTTTTTTGCTAGAATATGTAACGAAATCGGATTTGGAACGTATAAGCTATAGAAAACAATTTGGAGGTTGATAAAAATGTCAAAGGAAATTTTGAAAGACGAAATCTTGAGTGAAGACGAACTCGACGGCGTGGCGGGCGGCACCAGGCTCGAAACATTCGCCGACGGCAACGAACTTTACAAACGCGGACTTATTAGCGCGGATGACGCATTGTGTTCGGCACCCGTGCGCGACAAGCTTCACAACATGGGTTACGGCGGCTACAAAGACAACGGCGGCATAATTAACGGCAACATTTACACCGACAAAAGCGGCAACACGATTACCCGCGAACAATTCTGGAAAAATTTCGACGCTGAAAACGGAACCAAGATTATCCGCTGATTAAATTCTGTATTTGAAACGCAAAATGAATCCAAAAAGCCCTTCGGCACATGTCGGAGGGTTTTTGCAATTAGGAATTAGGAATGGAAAAATCTTTGACAGTGAAAAATTTTTTTGCTAAAGTGTGTAACGAAATCTGATTTGAAACGTATAAGTTGCAGAAAACAAATTGGAGGCTGATATTATGGCTGATGAAAAGAAATTCGCGGACGAAGTGATGAGCGACAACGAACTTGACGGTGTGGCGGGCGGTAATTGCTACGAAACAGCAGATGACAGCCGCTTTTTGAACAGTTTGAACGGTTCTACAGACCGCTACGGTGCCCCAAGAATTTATTTTACAGGTGAGGCTACAAGGGAATCAATTCAAGGTGCTTGGGCGAAAGTCGGCATATATGCCAAAATCAAAAAAAATTATATTCCAAGCAACGGAACAAGCAACGAATATTATCTTAACGGGCAGCAAATCACGCAGGAAGAGGCTCGTCAGCATGCAATGAACGTCACAGGGCACTATATGAGCGAATCTGATTGGAAATGGTAAAAAAATCGTCACGGCAGTAAAAAAAGCCCTTCGGCTAGTGTCGAGGGGTTTTTTCGTTGACTGCGGAAAATTTTTTTGCTAAAGTGTGTAACGAAATCGGATTTTCGACGTATAAGCGATAGAAAACAAATTGGAGGTTGATAATTATGGCAGACGAAAAAATTTTGAAGGATAAAGGCTTGAAAGACGAAAAAATCTTGAAAGACGAACTCTTGAGCGAGGAAGAACTCGACAAAGTCGCGGGCGGTGCACCTAGTAAAATGTTTGAACAAAATCCGAACACCGCCAACGATTCAAATCTGCTTAGTAATTTGGGGGGAAGTTGGTGGACAAAATAAGATAACCAACAAAAACGCGGCGGACGGTCGCAATCGGTAAAAAAAGCCCTTCGGCGCATGGTCGGAGGGCTTTTTCGTTGACGGCGAAAAAATTTCTTGATAAAGTGTGTTCGGAGGCGATTTTGTTGAAAATTTTCAGAGCTGAAGATGTTTTGCGCGTCGCCAAAAGATTAAACAACACGCGGCGAAATTATTTGCTGGTCAATCCGTTGCAGGGAAAGCATTTGCCCGTAAAACCTTCCGCCGCGCTCGAAATGATGAACGCTCTCGGCTTGAAGGTCGCGGAAAAATTTTCGGAAGCAAGATTGGTTATCGGCTTCGCGGAAACGGCAACGGCAATCGGAGCGGTCGTCGCGAAAAATTTATCGGACGAATGCTTTTATCTTCAGACGACGCGGGAAAATTTTTCGGGCAAGTTCATAGAATTTTTGGAGGAGCACTCTCACGCGCCCGAACAAAAAATTTTCGCCGAAAATCTTTCCGAGCTGATTAATCGAACGCACGAAATTATTTTTGTCGACGACGAACTTTCGACCGGCAAAACTCTCTTGAACATCGTCCGCCAACTCAAAAATGAATTTCCCGCGCTCAACGATAAAAAAATCTGCGCGGCGTCGATAATCAATCGCTTGTCGGAAGAAAATCTTGCGGCATTGGCGGCGGAAAATATTTCTTGCGTTTGGCTCGTCAAGCTCAATCAAAATTTCGATGCGGAAAAATTTTCTGTCGAGGCGGCAAGCAAAGTCAATCACGTTGAAAAAAATTTTACGTTGCATGAAAAATTTTTTACGGTTGATGCGAGGCGCGGCGTCAAAATCGGCGAATACTTTGCTCAATGCGCTGAACTTGGAAATTTTATCGTCGAACTTTTAAAGCGCGAGAACATTTCGGGCGAAATTTTGATTATCGGCACGGAAGAATTCATGTTGCCCGCGATTGTTGCAGGTCGTCGGCTTGAGTCGGAAAATTTTTCTTGCGTCACGCATTCGACGACGCGCAGTCCGATTGGCATTTGCAAAGAAAAAAATTATCCGATTCGCGAAGGCTTCAAGCTCCGAAGTTTTTATGATTCGACGCGCACGACTTTTATTTACAACTTGAAATTTTATGACGCGGCGATTATCGTGACGAACGCCGAAAATTTTTCTGACGGCTTGGAAGATTTGATTGCCGCGCTTGAAGTTCACGGCGTCGAAAAAATTTTTATCGTGAGGTGTTGAAATGTTCGGGATTTATCGGGCGCAAGACGTAACGATTTTATTAAAAGACATCAGCGGGCTTGTAAAACCTCTTCCAACCGCCGAACGAGAAAAATTGATTCAAGCGGGGCGACACTATTCGGAAATGTTGCCGATTGAATACGAGCCTTCGGAAAAATATTTGCAAGCCTACTTCGACGCGCTCAAGCGTTATTCAAAAATCACTGCCGCCTCCGTTGCAAGCGTCTCCGAAAAAATTTTCCTCAACAAAGGAAAAAAAATTGTGCTTGTGTCTTTGGCGAGGGCGGGCACTCCGATTGGAATTTTGATTAAACATTACCTTGAGCAAAAATTTTCCTGCGCGGTCAATCATTACACGATTTCGATTATTCGCGGCGTCGGTATCGACAAGAACGCCGTCAATTTTATTTTGAAACGTCACAAGCCCGAAGAGATTCAATTTGTCGACGGCTGGACGGGCAAGGGCGCAATTCAACGCGAACTTTCCAAAGCAATGAAAGATTTTCCGAACGTTGACGCGGGCTTGGCTGTTTTGAGTGACCCTGCCGGCGTTGCGAAATTTTGCGGCACTTACGAGGATTTTTTAATCGCAAGCTCTTGTTTGAATTCGACGGTTTCGGGTTTGTTGAGCCGAACTTTTTTGCGAAGCGACATTATCGGTGCGGAGGACTTTCACGGCGCGGCTTTTTATTCTGAACTCGTCGACAAAGATTTGACTTATCAATTTATCGACGCCATCGAAAAAAATTTTGACGCCTTGCCCGCAATAAAAAATTCCGCCGTCGAAAAGAACAGCGGACTTGCCGAAGTCAAACGAATCGCCGCAGATTTTTCAATCGCCGACATAAATTTAATCAAGCCCGGTATCGGTGAGACAACGCGGGTTTTACTTCGCCGCCTGCCGCAAAAAATTTTGGTTCGGAGCCTGAACGATGAGAATTTGGAACATTTATATCAGCTTGCAAAGGAGAAGGGCGCGCCGCTTGAAATTTATCCGCTGAAAAATTACAAGGCTTGCGGATTGATTCGGCGGCTTGCAGATAATTGACATGAAAATTTTATTCGCCTGCGATTTGGACAACACGTTGATTCATTCCTACAAAAAATTTCGTGCGGGAGATATTTGCGTTGAAATTTACGACGGGCGCGAACAAAGTTTCATTTCACCCGAAGCCCTCGACCTGCTCAAGACGATTGCCGCGAAAATTTTTTTTGTGCCTTTGACGACACGTTCAATCGCTCAATATCGGAGAATTTTTTGGACGGAGGATTTTTTTCCGAGCTTGGCTGTCGTCGCGAACGGAGCTTATCTTTTGGACGGCGATAATCAAGAAAATTTTTTGCGTGAAGTCGTCGTGCCTCACGAGGAGGAGCTGAAAACTTTGCAGGAAAAATTTTCCGACAATCCCGCGTTCAATATCTGCCGCATTGTCGACGAAAGCTTTTTGTTTTTGAAGTGCCGTGACGACCTCGACGCCGATAAAATTTCTTTCGACACGAGCTTGACCGTTCAACGCTTCGGGAAAAAAATTTATCTCTTCCCGCCGAAACTCAACAAGGGCGAGGCATTAAAATTGCTGACAAAAAAATTTTCGCCCGATAAAATTTTCTGCGCGGGCGATTCGGAAATCGATTTGTCGATGCTTGAGCTTGCTGACGTTGCCTTTGCTCCAAAAAATCTTTGCGGAAAAAAATTTGTCTGCTTCGAAACCGCCGAAGAATTTTTGAAACGAATCGCGGAGGAATTTTTATGATTGACATTGCTAATATGATTTTGGCTGTTATCGGATGCATTTTCTTTTTGCCGGGCGTCTTCGCTCTTTTTAAAATGCTGACGAAGGCAAGGACACGCCTCCTTGATATGGTCGACGGCGATTTTTTGGCGTTCCTATCGCTGATTGTTTTTGTGCTCGTTCTTATCGCGGCGTCCGCTTACTGGATTTTCAGCAGTATCGACTTCGAGGCAGCGAGGAGTTTCAGAAAATATATCCACGGCTTCGCGGAAACGTATTTGTTTGAAGGCACGCTTTGCCTCTTGCTTACATACGGCTTTGCAAAAATCAATCCCGCCAAATTGAACGGGCGCGTTCAAATGAGCAGCGGCAAAAGGTCGCTTGTCATTGTGTTCGGAATTTTTTTCGGACTGCTTGCAATTTTTCTCGGCTTGAAAAAAATTATTGGCGGCTGACAAAAAAAATTTCCTCCGTAAAATTTTTCGGAGGATTTTTTATTTCTTCAAGTTTGTTTTGAGTTCGACGGTAAATTTTGTGCCTTCGCCGAGTTTGGAGGCGACAGAAATTTTTCCTTCGTGAAGTTTGACAATTTCCGACGCAATCGCCAAGCCCAAACCGTTGCCGCCCATTTCACGACTGCGAGCTTTGTCGACGCGATAGAACCGTTCAAAAACTTTGTCCAAATCTTCGGGCGCGATACCGATACCGCTGTCCATGACGGCGAAGACCACACGGGCGTTGTTGACGCTTTCCAATCTGACGAGCACCGCGCCGTCTTCGGGCGTGTATTTAATCGCGTTGTCGACGAGGATTATCGCGAGCTGTTTAATCTTCTGTTCGTCGGCGGTAATCATGACTTTAACAAAATTTTCGCCCGCGAGGCGGATATTTTTTTTCTCGGCAATGGGCGTCATCGTTCGGATAACTTGCTTTAAAATTTCCGTCAAGTCGAGCCGCTGAATTTTGACTTTGAGAGCATTGTTGTCACTTCGGGCGACCATGAGCAAATCGCTGACGAGGTTTGTCATTTTTTTGACTTCGCTTTTCAAATCCTCAAGCACTTGACGCAGGAAAGGATTTTCAATCGAGGGGTCTGCCAAAAGCAAATCAGCCGAAGCCATGACGACTGCAAGTGGCGTTCTCAATTCGTGCGAAGCATCCGCCGCGAATTGTTTCTGCTTGTCGTAAGCCTCTTTGAGCGGAACGAGTGCCCTGCCCGCCATGTAATAGCCGATTGCCGACGCGATTAACAGCGCGACAAAGCCCAAGACAATTTGCGCGTAGGTTGCCTTCTGCAAGCCGGAATAAAGCGCGGTGACATCTTTGCCGACGTAAAGCGTTTGAACCGTTTTATCCGAGACGATTTTTTTTGAAGTCATCATCACGGTTGAAAGTTGTCCGGTTTCGTTCGTGTGCTGAAAGACTTCGACTTCGCCCTCGTCAATGCTCCAGCTTTCGATAGTGTCAAGCACGAATTGTTCCAAGCGGAAAGATGCCCGCTCAAAGCGAATGAGTTGCTTGTTGTCGTTGAAGATGTAAAAAAATAATCTGTCGTTGACGCTCTTGTAGTAGCGATTTTCGTCAATGGTGAGGGAGGGATTTTGCAAATAAAAAGTTTGCGTTTCTGCGACACCGTTTGCCGCGTCCGAAAGTTCCTGCGCCTGTTCGGAAAACATTGACCAGTTCATTGCCATGTGCACGACGAAAATTATCAACGCCAGAAAAAGGCTCATTATCAGCGCGTAAGCAAAGGCAAGTTGCCGCCGACTGCGCCCGAAAATTTCCATAAGTGTTTATGCCTCAAGTCGATAGCCGATACCGCGAACGGTTTTAATTGCAATGCTGCCGTCGTCAACCTCCATTAGCTTCTTGCGCAAAATTTTCATGTAAGAGTCGATGTTGTTGGAGGTAATGTCGCGTTCGAGCCCCCAAATGCGGTCGAGGATAATATCGCGGGGCACGACGACTCCGAGATTTTGTGCAAGCAGGTCGAATATTTGAAATTCACGCGGCGAAAGTTGAATGACTTGATCTTTGCGCATGAGGACTTTGGTTGTGCGGTTGAGTGTGAAGGCACCGATTTCGATAACTTCCTGCTGAATTTTTTGCGTGGAACGCCTGCCGAGTGCGCGAAGTCTTGCCAAAAGTTCATCGAATTCAAACGGCTTGACAAGATAATCGTCCGCGCCCGCGTCGAGCCCCATTACTCTGTCTTCGACGGTGTCTTTGGCGGTGAGCATGATAATCGCCCGTTCGTAGCCCGCCTCGCGCAGCTGCCGGCAAGCCTCAAGCCCGCTGACGTTTGGCATCATCCAATCCAAAATCAAAATGTCGTACTCCGAATACATTGCGTATTCAAAAATGTCCGCGCCGTTTGTTATCCATTCGACGTTGAATTTATTCTGCACGAGCATGTACTCAATCAATTTGCCGAGCCGGCTGTCGTCTTCGGCAAGCAGAATTCTCATCATCTGTTGTCACTCCCGAAAAATTTTTTCATGATTATAACATGTAATTTTTAAAAGCACAATTTAACGGGCGCAAATTTCACAGCGTCAAATAAAAAAGCCCTGACTTTCGTCAAGGTTAATTTTCTTTTCAAATTGTCCTTAACTTCCAACTGCCGCCGCTTAAATTTAATTCTTTGTCGTGCAGTGCGAAAAGAGTTGAACGATGACCCACGCTTACAATTCCGGCGTTCGGCAAATGTTTTCTTATTAAGTCGTACATGATTTTTTCTCGCGGCTCGTCCAATGCCGAAGTTGATTCGTCCAAGAAAATCCAATTCGGCTTGAACAAAAGCACTCGCGCAAATGCAATCCGCTGTTGTTCGCCCAATGAAAGTATCCTGCTCCAATCGTCTGTTTCGTCGAGCCTGTCTGTGAATTTTTCCAAATCCGTCAAGCGCAAAACTTCTTTGATTTTTTCGTCCGAATCAGATTCAGCTTCAAGCGGATAATAAATCGTTTGGCGTAAAGTTCCGAGCGGCAAATACGGGTGTTGCGATAAAAATAATTTCCCGACTTTTCCGGACGAGAAAATTTTTCCGCTGCCGAAAGGCCATATTCCCGAAATTGTTCGGAGCAAAGTCGATTTTCCGCAACCGGAGCCGCCGGTAATCAAAAGCCGCGTGCCCCGCGTCAATTCGATATTGCAATCTTTCAGCAAAGTTTGACCGTTCGGCAAAGCAACTTGTAAATTTTCCGCAGAAAAATTTTCGTCGGGAACTTTGATTTGTTCGACTTCACTTTTAATCGAAAGAGCCTTTTCCATGTTGTCGGTGAACTCGGAAAGACGGCGCACAACCGATGCCAATGCCGCCAAAGATTCATAAGCGTCTACAAAAAAGTTCAAGGAATTTCTCAGCTGTTCAAATGCGGCGATGGTTTCCATTAAGCCGCCAAATTGAATTTCTCCCGAAAAAAATTTCGGCGTGGCAACTATTATCGGCGCGACGTTCCCGACCTGCCCGTAAGAATTTGTGTAAAAGTCCAACAGCTTATTTCGCCGCATAAGTTTCCAATAATTTGAAATGACGTTCGCAAAATGCTCTTGAAAATTTTTCTTCTCGACCTCTTCGCCGCCGTAAAAGGCAATGCTCTCCGAATTTTCACGGACACGCATCATGCTGAAACGAAAATCCGCCTCGTAACGTTGCTGATTAAAATTCAGCGGTATGAGTTCGCGACCGATAATGTGCGTCAAAAAAGTTCCGACAGCTGCGTAAATCAAACAGCACCAAACCATATAGCCCTGAATTTCCACGCCGAAAATTTCTATCGCGCCGGACAATTCCCATAACACGGCGGCAAATGCAAACAAACTTGCCAGCCTTCGAGTAATTCCGCTCAAAAGTGACATCGTTATCGCGACAAATTGTTCAATGTCTTCGGAAATTCGCTGGTCGGGGTTATCGGTTTTGCCGCCCGAAACTTGTATTCGATAATAAGCCTGATTTTTCATCCACTTATCAACGTATTGCGTCGTCATCCATGTACGCCATTTTATATGCAACATTTTTGTCAAGTAAACCATGTAGGTTGCAATCAACGTGAACACCGCCGCCAAAATTATAAATTCCGACAGCTTTGACCAAAAAGTTGCCAAGTCTCGATTTTCCAAGACATTAAAAAATTCTCCGTTCCAATGAACGACCCGAACTTCAATCGCGACCATTGCCAAATTCATCGCAATCACTATGACGAAAAGTCCGCGCGCCTTCCATTTTTCTTCGGAGCACCAATAGCCCTTGAAAAGTTTCCAAAATGCTTTAATCATCAATTTATCACTTCCGAAAATTTTTTCGTTATTATAACAAGTGATTTTCGAAAGCACAATTCGCGGTTGCTATTGGCGGCGGCAACTTTTATAATGGAGAAAATTTTTTTGGAGGAATTTTTTTGAAGGACGAGACCAAAAATAAAATCGCCGCGCAGATTGAGGAAATTCATTTCGGAGAAGATTTGTCCGCCGAACTTGAAGGCTTCGCGCTGAAAAAAATCTTCGCGGTCGACGACGACAAATTTATTTTTTTCAGCTATGCAAATGACGCCGCTCACTGCGCCTTGACGACTTACTTTCACGAAGAAACGATGGAGTTTAAAGTTCGGCAGAAAATCGGCTTGACGGAATTTTGCTTGACGAAATTTTTTACGGAAGACTTCGCACATTTCAAAGAGATGCTTGACGCGGAACTTGACGACGCGATAAAAAATCTGCGCTACTTCAAAAATAAAAAGCCGAATCGTTTTCTGCGCGAAAAAAAAATCGACACGTGGACTTACGGTTTGGAATTGCCCGCGACGCTTGAAGGCTTCGAACTTTTCATAAGCCCCGCCGCGCCCGTCGAAGTCACGAACGGTTCCTTTATCGTCATAAACTACGCCGACTTTTCAATCAACAGCGACTTTGTCATTTACTACAACATTTACAATGACGAATTCGGCGGCGAGTCCAGAATCAACGGCGCGCCGCATGTCACCTACGCTTTCGACGCGAAGACTTTGGAAGACTTGGAGGACAAGCTCAAAAAAAATTTGGTCGACGAACTTAAGGCAATCAGAAAATAAAAAAATCCCGTCGAAAAAAATCGACGGGATAATTTTTTTGCGAGGAAAATTTTATCCTCTCTTGTAAGCCGTGACTTGCTTGTAATGTTTCTTGAAAAATTCTTCGGCGACTTGCGGGAAGAGCGCGTAGCTCAAAACGTCTTCGTCGGTCGGATTGAGGAAGCCTTTGTTGATGAGTTCGTCTTTGAACTGCGCGAAGGTCTCACCTTTGGCGTCTTCAATCGAGCAATCCTCAATAATTTGGTCTTCGGGAACTTTGAGCGTCTCTGTGATAAATTTGCGGTCAACGGGCACGGGCGTGCGTCCGAATTTGCCGCGAACCATATCTTTGAATTCGTTGGGAACCATCTTGTAACGTTCGCCCGCCATGACGTTAAAGGTTGCCATAGTTCCGACGATTTGGCTGGACGGAGTGACGAGCGGCGGATAACCGGCATCAGCGCGAACACGAGGCATTTCGTCGAGGAGGTCTTGATATTTATCTTCCATGCCCGCCTCTTTGAGTTGGTTGGCGAGGTTAGACAACATGCCGCCGGGAATTTGGAAGTCGAGAACATTGACGTTAATATCGAAGTAGCCTTTGAGCCCGAACTCTTCGATGAGTTCCTTTTTGACGCCGAGGAAATGTTTTGCAATCGGAGTCATTGCTTGACGGTCGAGCCCGGTATCGCGTTCGTGACCTTTTAACATTGCGACGATTGTTTCCGTGCAAGGTTGGGAAGTATCGCTTGCGAGAGGACTCAATGCGCAGTCGACAATGTCAACGCCCGCCTCAATCGCTTTGAGGTAAGTGGCATGACCGAAGCCGGAGGTGCAATGCGTGTGAAGTTCAACGGGAATATCCAAGCCGGCTTTGAGTTTCTTGACGAGGTCGTCTGCGGCATACGGCGCGAGCAATCCCGACATATCTTTGATACAAACGGAGTGGCAACCCATTTCCTGCAACTCTTTGGCAAGTTCGACGAACATTTCATTCGTATGAACGGGACTAATCGTGTAGACGAGGCAACCTTGAACTTCGGGCTTTTCGGGGCAGGCAAGAGCGGCTTTAATCGCAACGCGCAAATTGCGAACGTCGTTAAGGGCGTCGAAAATTCTGAATACGCCTATGCCGTGAGCCGAGGCATGCTGAACGAATTTTTCCACAACGTCATTTGAATAGTGATTGTAGCCGAGAAGATTTTGTCCGCGCAAGAGCATTTGAATCGGCGTGTTCTTGAGGTTTGCTTTGAGTTTGTCGAGGCGTTCCCAAGGGTCTTCGTCCAAAAATCTCAAGCAGCTGTCGAAAGTCGCGCCGCCCCATGCTTCCAGAGCTTTATAACCGATTTTGTCGAGGCTTGCAAGCATCGGCTCCATTTGACGATAACGCATACGAGTGGCAAGCAGCGATTGATGCCCGTCGCGCAAGACTGTTTCCATAATTTGAAGCGGTTTCGCCATAAATACACCCTCCTAAAAAATTTTGTAACGTTTGCAACGATTATAGATTTTATTTATTGCAATGTCAATCGGCGCGTTGAAATTTATAAATGAAACTTATCTTACCATTTAAAAAACCTCCTGCAACATTTTACAATTCCTCGCCGAAAAATTTTCTCTTCAACGCCCAAAATTAATCATAAAGTCATAACGTTAAAGCAATCGTTCGGATTAAAATATCACGGGAGGTGTCAAGTCATGGACAATATTCAACTCGTCGATATTTTTTTCGTCGATAAGGAATACAGCCGCAAGCACCCGCACATGATTCATCGTCACGCGGAGGTTTTGGAGCTTTTGTACATTGCCTCCGAAAGCGGCAGATATTTGGTCGGCAATTACGAATACGCGGTGACGGCAGGCGATTTTATAATTTGCAACGCGAACATTCCTCACGGCGAAGATCCTTTTCAAGAACATCACATTCAAACTTATTGCTTGGTATTGACGGGCGCGAAGTTGGAACTTGCCGAAGATGAACGCCCGATTATTTCACTTGGCAAGGAAAATCCTTTCGGCTCTCTTTTGCCCGGCGTTTATCAAATGTTTCACAAAAAAGAAGGCTACTCGGAAGTTTGTCGACATTTTGCAATCGGCATTTATTTTTTGTTGCAGAGAATGTTAATTGAGCGCAATGCAAATCCGAATCCGCTAAGGCAAAAGCGCGAGCGATTGGTTTATAAAATCTTGGATTATCTGAACGAACATTACGCGGAGAATTTGACGTTGGAAAAAATCAGCGCGGAATTTTATATCAGCAAATCGAATTTATCGCATACGTTTAAAAAGGAAACGGGCTTATCGCCGATTCAATACATGATGCAAAGACGAATCGGCGAGGCGCAGAGTCTCTTGGTTGAAACGTCGTTGGCGATTCGTGAAATCGAAGACAGACTTGGCTTTAACGACAGCGCGCATTTCTCGAAGATGTTCAAAAAATGCGTGGGCGTGACACCGAAAGAATATCGCAAACATTTTTCGGAGCGGCGGCGGCGAAAATGACTGCACGATTTTACAACGGCAAATAAAAAAATGTTACCGCGCTTGACAAATTCGGCACGATAACCATAACGCTTCCGCGAAAAAGTCTATACAATCTGCACATGTAAAAAATTTTTTTTCGGGAGGAAGTTATCATGGCAGATTTGAAACTCGGCTTAATCGGAACGGGCGCAATCGGTCGCACGCACATTGAGCGAATCAACACCAAGTTGCAGGGCGCAAAAGTCGTTGCCGTCTCTGATGCCTTCGCGGAGGCCGTCAAGCGCGTTGCCGAAAAGTACGGTTGCAAATTCTTCGCAACCGGCGAGGAACTAATCAACGACAAAGACATTGACGCAATTATCGTGACGACTGCGGACGCTTATCACGCCCAATACGTCAAAGCGGCAATCGTTTCAGGCAAATATGTTTTCTGCGAAAAACCGTTGGCACCGGAAGCGTCGGTCTGCAAAGAAATCGTCGATATGGAAATGGCAGGCGGCAAAAGGCTCGTGCAAGTCGGATTCATGCGTCGCTACGACTACGGCTATCGTCAGTTGAAAAAATTAATCGCTGAAAAAACTTACGGTGAACCGCTTATGTTGCACTGCGCTCACCGCAACCCGACGGTGCCCGAAAGCTACGATACGCCCATGGCTGTCGAAAACTCAATGATTCACGAAATTGACGTATTGCGTTGGTTGCTCGGCGAGGATTATGTTGCGGCTGAAGTCGTCTTCCCGAAGAAAACTCGTCACGCTCACGAAAGACTTCAAGACCCGCAAGTTATGCGTCTTTGGACAAAATCGGGCGTACTTATTGACGTTGAGGCGTTCGTCTGCGCGGGCTACGGCTACGATATTAAATGCGAGGTCTGTTGCGAAGACGGAATCTTGAATTTGCCCGAACCTTCCAATGCAATGATTCGCACGAATGCTTCCCGCGTCTATCCGATTTGCAAAGATTGGAGCGACCGCTTCATTCAAGCCTATGACGATGAGTTCCAAGAATGGATAAACAGCGTCAAAGCCGGCAAGCTTGAAGGACCTTCAGCATGGGACGGATACGCCGGACAAATTACAGCTGCTGCCGCGTCGAAGGCTCGTGACACTCAAACGAAAGTTGCCGTCGAAATTCCTCCTACACCCGACTTTTACAAATAAGAAAAAAATCCGCGCATATTGAGACGCGGGAAAAATTTTATCCGTTAGATTAGGGTCAACGCAATCGATGACGGGCAATCGGGAACGGTTGCCCTCGTCGATACGTTAGACCGAGCATTTATCCGTTGGATTAGAGGGAGGCATAAAAAATGAGTGGGGAACAAATCAGTCCGGAGGCGAAGTCGTTTGTTAGAACAGTCATGATAACCGCGACATTCGGCGGTTTGCTGTTCGGCTACGATACGGGCGTTGTCAACGGAGCACTTCCGTTTATGGCGGCAGAA
Source organism: Selenomonadaceae bacterium (assembly GCA_017535925.1). GTDB lineage: Bacteria > Bacillota > Negativicutes > Selenomonadales > Selenomonadaceae > Quinella. The sequence goes on from JAFXTD010000042.1 coordinate 45,908, forward strand.
GACCAACTGAATTTAACACCGCAACTTGAAGGCTTTGTAGTCAGTGCACTTTTGGTCGGAGCGGCAATCGGTTCGGTGACGGGCGGGCGTATTGCAGACGCAATGGGTCGGCGCAAGATGATTTTGATTTTGGCAGTAATCTTTTTCTGCGCGGCAATGGGTTGCACGTTGGCACCTGCCGTTGAAGTCATGATACCCTGCAGATTTTTATTGGGCTTGGCAGTCGGCGGCGCGTCGGTTACGGTTCCGGTTTACCTCGCTGAAGTTTCACCGGCAGACAGACGCGGACGCATGGTTACTCAAAACGAATTGATGATTGTCACGGGACAATTTCTTGCTTACCTTTGCAACGCGGTCTTGAGTGTCTCACTTGAACACGTCGGCAACGGCGTTTGGCGTTATATGTTATCGGTGGCGGCACTTCCTGCAATATTATTGTTCTTCGGAATGATAAAAATGCCTGAAAGCCCTCGCCGGATGGCTCTTAAAGGTCACTTCGACGACGCGCTTAAACAATATCCAAATAACTTCTGCCTTTGACTATGTTGCGCACAGTTTCTTCGCTGACATGAAACTTTCTTGCCAATGCACAGACGCCGAAAGTGTAACTGCTTTTGACGTAATTGCGCCGAATCTCGCGAACTTGGTCAGGCGTAAGCTTAGCGGAATGATTTTTGGAACCTTTTGGAACTTTTGACAAGCTCAATTTGAAAGCGTGGTTGATATTTTCCTCGCTGGTCATCCATTCGAGATTCTCAACACGATTATTGGTTTTGTCGCCGTCGATGTGATTTACTTGCGGCTTATTTTCTGGATTCGGAATAAACGCCGCCGCCACGAGCCGATGAATTAAACAGTTTTGGGACGCACCGCTTTTGTACAATCTGAGACGAAGATAACCTTCAGTCACTTTGTTAGCCTTGAGGATTTTCGGTTCTTCATCGAAGAAACTTTTTACACGACCGAGATTGCTGACTTGATAGCGACCGTCGTAGCTGATAACGTCGCGCCACACTTCCCCGTTCAAGTCGTTGATATCGAGTGAGTAGTAGGAACCGCGCTTTCCCGTGTTTTTCCTGTCAATCATTGCGACTACGGTTTTAATGGCTTTACGTTCCGTAGCCGCCAAGTTGGAAATTTTGAGCAGGATGTCTCTTGCGTCAAGGATAGTCATAAAAATCGCTCCTTTGTGCTTGACGCAGCACGCCGAAACGCTTACAATCAGAAAAACGATTTGACTTGGCGTTTCGTGTGCCTTTAGATTTTTTGACGAAACTAATTTAGCACAAAGCGGGCGACAGGTCAATTTTTTGTTGGGAGGTTTATTGAAATGAAACTTTCAATCTGCTCGGATGTTTTCGGGAAAATTCCGTTTGGCGACATGCTCGACAAAGTCAAAGCTTACGGCATTGGTGCAGTTGAAATCACGACAGGCGGCTGGGGCGGTTGTCATTACGTTCCCGCGGCTCGTGACCT
>JAFXTD010000043.1 GCA_017535925.1 Selenomonadaceae bacterium
AAGGACAATTCAATCAGTCGAACCTTCAAGGGCAACCTCAAGGACAAATTAATCAGCCGAATGTTCAAGGGCAACCTCAAGGACAATTCACTCAGCCTAACGTTCAAGGACAACCTCAAGGGCAATTCAGTCAGTCGAATCTTCAAGGGCAACCTCAAGGACAATTCACTCAATCGAATCTTCAAGGGCAACCTCAAGGACAATTCACTCAACCGAATGTTCAAGGTCAACCTCAAGGACAATTCACTCAATCTAACGTTCAAGGACAAGCTCAAGGGCAATTCAATCAGTCTAATCTTCAAGGACAAGCTCAAGGACAATTCACTCAGTCTAACGTTCAAGGGCAACCTCAAGGACAATTCAATCAGTCTAACGTTCAAGGACAACCTCAAGGGCAATTCAGTCAGTCGAATCTTCAAGGGCAACCTCAAGGACAAATTAATCAGCAGAATTTTCAAGGGCAACCTCAAGGACAAATTAATCAGCAGAATTTTCAAGGGCAACCTCAAGGACAATTCACTCAGCCTAACGTTCAGGGGCAAGCTCAAGGACAATTCACTCAATCTAACGTTCAAGGACAACCTCAAGGACAATTTAATCAGCTGAACGTTCAAGGACAGCCTCAAGGACAATTCAATCAGTCGAACGTTCAAGGTCAACCTCAAGGACAATTCACTCAACCGAATGTTCAAGGACAGCCTCAAGGACAATTCACTCAATCAAACGTTCAAGGACAAGCTCAAGGACAATTCAATCAGTCTAACGTTCAGGGGCAAGCTCAAGGACAATTTAATCAGCCTAACGTTCAAGGACAAGCTCAAGGACAATTTAATCAATCGAATCTTCAAGGGCAAGCTCAAGGACAATTCACTCAATCGAATCTTCAAGGGCAAGCTCAAGGACAATTCAATCAGCCGAATCTTCAAGGACAACCTCAAGGACAATTCAATCAGTCTAATCTTCAAGGTCAACCTCAAGGACAATTCACTCAACCGAATGTTCAAGGGCAACCTCAAGGACAATTCACTCAATCAAACGTTCAAGGGCAACCTCAAGGACAATTCACTCAACCGAACGTTCAAGGGCAACCTCAAGGTCAATTCACTCAGCCGAATGTTCAAGGGCAAGCTCAAGGGCAATTCAATCAGCCTAACGTTCAAGGACAAGCTCAAGGACAATTCACTCAACCGAATGTTCAAGGGCAAGCTCAAGGGCAATTCAATCAGCCTAACGTTCAAGGGCAAGCTCAAGGGCAATTCAATCAACAGAACGTTCAAGGACAACCTCAAGGTCAATTCAATCAGCCGAATCTTCAAGGGCAAGCTCAAGGACAATTTAATCAGCCTAACGTTCAAGGGCAAGCTCAAGGGCAATTCAATCAGCCGAATCTTCAAGGACAACCTCAAGGACAATTCAATCAGCCGAATATTCAAGGGCAAGCTCAAGGACAATTTAATCAGCCGAATGTTCAAGGACAAGCTCAAGGACAATTCAATCAACAGAACGTTCAAGGTCAGCCTCAAGGACAATTCAATCAGCCTAACCTTCAAGGACAAGCTCAAGGACAATTCAATCAATCAAACGTTCAAGGACAACCTCAAGGACAATTCACTCAACCAAATGTTCAAGGACAGCCTCAAGGACAATTCACTCAACCGAATGTTCAAGGGCAAGCTCAAGGACAATTCACTCAGCCTAACGTTCAAGGGCAAGTTCAAACTCAGTTCACTCAACCGAATCTTCAAGGGCAACAGGCGCAATCTCAACGGCAAACTCAAATCGACCCGACGATACCGCGAATGCGTCGAAGCAGGATTAAGCCGAAGCACGTCAGCGAGGATTTCGTCAACCGGCAGGAAGAACTGCGCATGCAAATGGAAATGGCAAAGAGCGCGATGCTCAAACAAAATCTGCAAAACACTCCGCAGACGAACGACACGATGAAAAGCCTCGCGCAATTCCTCCTTCGCAATCCGACTCCCAACTCAACGCCGCGTGATATGGCACTGCTCCAAAATTTCGTGAACAATTCGCAGTCAATGATGTCTGAAGACGAGGCACGTCACTTGCAAAATCTCTTGCGCCTCTGTCAAAATAATATTCCGCTCACCGTTCGACAAGCCGCCGTTCAACAAAACCTGCCCGACTTGCCAAGACTTTGGGCTTTCATGCAAATGTGCGATATGGCGAACGTAACCTCCAAGATGAATGCCCGCGCCTTCAAACGCGCCGGAAAAGATGTTGCCGACTTCACGAACTCAATGCGTCATGCAATGAGCGCGGAAAATTCCGTCGTCCAAAACCAACGCTCCTTCCAAATGATGCTCCCGCTTTACATGGGCGACAACGAGACGAGCTACCCGACTTATCTCAACGTCTACGACGAGAACACCAAAGACGAAGAGACCGGCGAAAATAAAAAAGAAACGTGGTTCCGAATCTGCGTCCTCACCGATTATATCGGCGCGGCAGAATTGGTTTTCCGCGTTTACGAAGAAAATCATTTGGATATGCGCTTTTACTTTTCGCGAATCGATGTGGCAGAGGAATTCCGCAGCACTTACCTCGACACGTTGAGAAATTCTTTGAAGCAAACCGAACTTGCTGTCGGCGAAGTGCGCGTCGGCGGTGTCGGCGAAAGAATGTTCAGTTTCTAATTTTTGTCATAAATTTCTTTTTGCAAGTGTCTTCACTTTTCTTTGAAGTTTTCTTCTACTTTTCTTTTGCTCGCCCAAAAGAAAAGTAGCAAAAGAAAAGGGCGTTAATCCGCTGTATTTTGCATCACGCAAAATAGTCGCGGCGGCCGTCATCCGTGACGGCCGGGTGCTCGCTACCCGCTGCGTTTTAGAATTGGGCAAAACGATTTAAAGCACGCCTCTGAAATAATGACCGCGTGTGAAATTTTCAATCTCGTTGCCGCCGAATTTGTAAGCGCGAACAATTCGGGCGGTCTCCTCCAAAGTCAAAGCACGGCAATCGACGCGAATCCTCCTCACGCCGTCAAAATCTGCGCGGTGTTCAATCATTGAAAGCGTTTTGGCATTGAGGATGTGCATACGACAAAATTGATCGGTCACGACGGGGAAGAGTTCGCCGAGCCTGTCGCGCAGGAAAAAATTTTTCGCCCTGCAAACGTGCGGGCAATTTTTTTTGTCCAAGCCGCCGAGAAAACTTCCGAGCACGCAATAAGCCGAAATCATCAGCTCCTGCCGACCGTGAACGATACATTCGACGGGCAAGCAAGATTTTTTCGCGAGGGCTTTGACTTGCATCAAGTTCAATTCGGGCGATAACGTCACGCCTTCGACGCCGAGATTTTTTAAAAAGTTAATCGTTGCGCTGTTGAAGACGTGCAGAGAAAAATCCGTGCGAATCGGCGTATCGGAAATTTTTTTCGCAAGGCTCAACGTTGCGAGGTTGTGAACGTAAATTGCGTCGACTTCGGCAGGAAGATTGAATGGCTCATCTTCGCGAACGAGGCGCGGCGTCGACAGAGAAAATTTTTTCCCGCGCTTGTGAACAAATTCAATCGCCGCAGAAATATTTTTTACGGGCTGATTCGTGAAAGTTTCGCCGCCGAATAAAATTTCATCCGCGCCCGCGTCGAGAGCGGCTTTGATTTTTTCCGACGTGTCAACTTGTGCCACAAGCTTCGTTTCGTCAATCGCGCAGGGAGGAAAAATTTTTACGGCGGGAGCAGAAATTTTTTCGCGTTCAAATTTTTTCAGCCGCAAAGTTTCAAGTTCCTCGACGACGCGGCGGCGCAAGTCATTGAGTTCGCTGACGGGCATCATCAAATTTTCTTCGACGTCGCCGGAAATTTTTTCAAGCGCGAAGATTGAATTGCCCAAGCGTCCGATTTGTTTTTCCAAAGTCTCAAAAGTGAGCGGGCGATTTTTTGCAGGCTCCGCGATAAATTTTGTCTTGCCCGTCGCCGAATTGCCGTCGCTGTCCGTGAGCGTCAAAGTCAAAGGTTCGCCGAGTTTTGCTTTGACTTCCGCCGTGACAAAAATTTTTCTGACAGGTGCGCCCGTAAAAAATTTCCGTGCCTGTGCAGTCAACACCGCGTCGAAAATTTTAAATGCTCTGTCGTGAACGCGAACGCCTTTTGTCGGAGCTTTAATCTTGCAGAGGTCGCCGCGCATTTCAAAATCTTCAACAGTGAACGTCACGCGCCCGCCGACTTTTATCCAAATTTCGACTTGGTCGCCCGCAGAAATTTTTTCGGAAAGTTTCAAAGTGAGTTCGTCGCGATTGACTTCGACGACGCGCCCGATTAAAACGCCGCGATTGTTCGGCTTCATGTCGCTGATTAAATTCTTGCCGGGATTTTTTTCGAGGTAAGCCGTCGTGAAGTCGCGATTAAAAATTTGCGCAAGCTTGCGTTTGTCTTCGGGCGTCGAAAATTTTTTGTCCAAAGCGTCGCGATAAACTTTGACGACCGTCGCAACATATTCGGGACGTTTCATGCGCCCCTCGATTTTCAAAGAGGTAACGCCCGTTTCAATCAGTTGCGGCAAAAGTTCAAGGGTGTTTAAATCTTTCGGGCTGAGCAAAAATTTTCCGGCGTTCAAAAGATTTTTTCCGTGCTCGTCGACAAGTTCATAAGGCAGGCGGCAAGGTTGAGCACAACGCCCGCGATTGCCGCTGCGCCCGCCGATTAACGAACTCATTAAACATTGTCCCGACCAGCAAACACAAAGCGCGCCGTGAATAAAAATTTCCGTTTCAATCGGTGAGGCTTGGCAAATTTTTTTTATCTCGTTCAAAGTCAATTCGCGACTCAAGACAGCACGGGTGAAGCCAAGTTGAGCCAAAGCCTTGACGCCTTCCGAATTGTGAATCGTCATTTGCGTTGAGGCGTGCAGAGGAATTTCGGGCGCGATATTTTTTGCAATCGCCGCTGCTCCCAAATCTTGAATCAAAAGCGCGTCGACATTTGCCCGCCGCAAAAATTTTATGTAAGCCGCGAACTCGTCAAGCTCCTCGTCGGCAATGATTGTGTTCGTCGTGACGTGGACGGCTACTCCTCGCAAATGAGCAAACTCGACGGCTTTAAGAAGTTGTTCGCCCGCAAAATTTTCTGCATAAGCCCTCGCTCCAAATTTTTCTCCCGCAAGATAAACGGCGTCCGCGCCCGCCTCGACTGCCGCCTTTAACGCCTCGAAACTGCCCGCAGGTGCCAACAGTTCAATCAAATCGAATCCCTCCGTTTTTGTTGAAATTATATCACGCGATAAAAATTTTCTGAATAAGCGGCAGGATTAATCGCCCGCTTGAAGAAATTAAATTAAAATTTGTGGAAGTGTTCATTTGAATACGGGAGGGCTTTCAATGACGAAAAAGTATTACAGCACAAAAGTTGTGGGCATTGGCGGCGAGGCAGAAAAGTTCAGCACGCTTGCCAAGATGATCGTTATCTTCGATGATTCAATGGTTCTGCCGGAGTTGCGCGAATTTTCCATTCTGCACAGCGGCAATAAACTTACCGACGAAATTAAAGCCGGCGACATTCTCAAGGTTGCTGATTCCGAATTCAAAATCCTCAAAGTCGGCGGCGAAGTCAACAACAACATAAAGAGCCTCGGTCATATCGTCATTAAGTTCAACGACGACAGGGACGATTTGCTCGAAGGCTCAATTCACGTCGAGGACAAACCCATTCCGAAAATTCGTATCGGCGACGAAATTGCAATTATCGAGGCGGAAGCGGAGGCTCTTAGCGGCAAGTCGGTTGCGGTTGTCGGTGACGACAAAACTTTGTGTGCAACAATCGCGTTGATTTTAAGTGACAACGGTGCGAAACTCGTTGAAAGTGACGCAGAGGCGGATATCGTTGTGGATGTCAAATAATTTCAGTCAATCGTTATAAATTTTTCGACTGTCGGTTTCGATAACGTGAGCGGCAGTCTTTTTTTTAGGGAGTGGAGCCCCCGTCTTTGACAATTCAATTAGGAATTGGGAATGGGGAATTGGAAATTATTTTTCTAACAGCTAACAGCTAACCGCTAAATTGTGCGGTCGGGCTATCACTACCCGCTGATTTTTTGCGGCTTTGAAATAATCAATTAAAAGGGAGCGATTAAAATTAAGAACACAACAGCAAGTAAAATTGAAGAATTGATTAAACGTTATCCCGCGCTTGAAATTTGTCGGGACAGTTTGTTTGCGATGGTCGAGACGATTTGCGAGAGCTTTCGCGGCGGCGGCAAGTTGATAATCTGCGGCAACGGAGGCTCGGCGGCGGACGCTTTGCATATCGTCGGCGAACTCATGAAAGGTTTTCTTCTCCCGCGCAAGATTGAAAAATTTAATCCCGAATTCGTCAAACGCGCCCAAGAACTTTTCCCTGCCGATGTCGAATTTTTCAAGGCGAATCTTCAAAGCGCATTGCCCGCCGTGAGTTTGGTCGGTGAGACTTCGCTAATGACTGCCTTTGCAAATGACCGCACGCCGAATTTGATTTTCGCGCAACAGATTTTCGGGCTCGGCAAGCGCGGCGATGTTCTGCTTGCGATTTCGACTTCGGGCAATTCGGATAATGTTTTGTTCGCGGTCGAGGTTGCAAAGATTATGGGAATAAAAGTCGTGGCAATGACCGGTCGACGCGGCGGCAGGCTTCGTCACTTGTCAGACGTTGCGATTTGCGTGCCCGCCGATTCATCCTACACCATTCAAGAATTTCACTTGCCGATTTATCACATGATTTGCATTGCGGCGGAAAACGAATTCTTTGGAGGCGATTGACTTGCACGAGGCGACGCTTGCGGAAAATATTTTGGATATTGCGTTCGAGGCGGCGCGGCAAAATCATGCGGAAAAAATTTTCAAAGTCGGCTTGACACTGGGAGAGATGGCGGGCGTCGAAGTCGAGGCGTTGAATTTGTCCTTTGACGTGCTCAAAAAAAATACGCCTGCCGAAGACGCGCTGCTTGTGATTAAACGCGTGCCGATAAGTGCGGCTTGCAACAAGTGCGGAAAAATTTTTCGGCTTGAGCGTTATAATTTTTTTTGCCCCGAATGCGACGGCGTTTTGATTTTGCAAAGCGGGCGCGAACTTCTGGTTGACTTCGTGGATTGCGAGTAGGTGATTGAACTGGAAATAAAATTGATGAAAAATATTTTGGGCGCGAATGATGAAGTTGCCGCGCTCAATCGGAAAATGTTTTCGGCTTGCGGCGTCGTCGTGATGAATTTGATGGGTTCGCCCGGTTCGGGTAAGACAACTTTGCTTGAAAAAACTTTGGCACGCCTCGTCGACAAAATTAAAATCGCCGTGATTGAGGGCGACCTCTTCACTGCAAAAGACGCCGAACGAATTGAACGCACGGGCGTCGACGTGATTCAGATTAATACGGCGGGCGGCTGTCACCTCGACGCACCGATGATTCAAAAAGCTTGCGCCTCCCTCGACTTGAACGCAATCGACTTGCTTATCGTCGAGAACGTCGGAAATTTGGTTTGCCCCGCCGAATTTGACATAGGCGAAAATTTTAAAGCGGTCGTGTTGTCGATAACCGAAGGCGACGACAAGCCGCTCAAGTACCCGCTGATTTTCAAAGAGTCGGAAGTCACGTTGCTGAATAAAATCGACTTGCTGCCCTTCACGAATTTTGACTTGCAAGCGGCGCGAGAGGACTTGACAACGCTTCACCCGACGATAAAAATTTTCGAAACGTCTTGCACAAAAGAAACGGGGCTTGACGATTGGACAGCTTGGCTCTTGAAAAAAATTGAGGAGGCGCGTTAATGGAAGGGCTCTTCACGGCGGAAAACACGGTGCTTGGTATCGGCAACATAATCTTGAGCGACGAAGGCTTCGGCGTACGCGTCGTCGAGTATCTTGAAAAAAATTTTACCTTCCCCGAAAACGTCGGCTTGATTGACGGCGGGACACTCGGCGTTGAGTTGACGCATTTTATCACGGGGACGAGGCGGCTTCTGATTATCGATTCGATTGACGGCGGAGCTGAGGCGGGAAAAATTTTTCACTTGCGCGACGAGGAGATAAAAGCTCACTTCGCACAAAAAATTTCGGCGCACGAGGTCGGAATTCAAGAAGTGCTGACGATTTTGGAATTGACAGGCAAAAAAATTCCTCACGTCGAATTAATCGGGGCGCAACCTTTCAGCTTGGAGGCGGGCGTCGAACTTACGGAGCCGATGAAAAATTTGGTGCCTCTCTTCGCCGAAAAAGCCGTCGAAATTTTGAAGTCATGGGGACTGGAAATTAATTAGGAATTAGGAATTAGGAATTAGGAATTGATTGACCACTGACCACTGACCACTGACCACTATATTAATTAGGAATGAGGAATTAGGAATGATAATTTTTCCTGCGATAGATTTGCGCGGCGGCAAGTGCGTTCGTCTGATTCAAGGCGACTTCGACAAGGAGACCGTTTATTCCGACGACCCGCAAGCAACCGCTCTCAAGTGGCAATCTTTTGGCGCGAAGTTCCTTCACGTTGTCGACTTGGACGGTGCGCGGAAAGGTTCGCCGCAAAATCTTGACGCCATAAAAAAAATTTTGGATGCCGTTGAAATTCCGATTGAAGTCGGCGGCGGAATTCGTACCCTCGACGACGCGGAAAAAGTTTTGTCGCTCGGAGTGTGTCGCGTGATTCTCGGAAGTGTTGCCGTCGAAAATATTTCGCTTGTCGAAGAGGCTGTTAAAAATTTCGGCGATAAGATTGTCGTCGGGATTGACGCTCGCAACGGTTTTGTGGCAGTTCACGGCTGGGAAAAATCAAGCGCGGTTAAAGTCGAGGAGCTTGCAAAAAAAATCGTCGCGGCGGGTGTCAAGACGATTATTTACACCGATATTTCAAAAGACGGCATGTTGAGCGGCGTCAATGCGGAGACTTTCGCCGAACTGCAAAAAATTTCCGGCGCGCAGATTGTTGCTTCGGGCGGCGTGAAAAATCTTGAAGACATTCGCTCACTCAAGGCGGCAAAAATTGCGGGCGTGATTGTCGGCAAAGCGATTTACACCGGCGCACTCGATTTGAAATCTGCGATTGAATTAGTCGGTAGCTGTTAGAATTCTAACAGCTAACAGCTAACAGCTAAAAATCGACCGAAGGGAGCTTGACATGCTTACAAAAAGAATTATCCCTTGCTTGGACGTGAAAGCCGGGCGCGTCGTCAAAGGCACAAATTTTGTCGGACTGCGTGACGCCGGAGACCCCGTCGAACTTGCCAAACGCTACGACTCGGAGCGGGCTGACGAATTGGTTTTCTTGGACATTACCGCCTCTCACGAAGGACGCGGCACTATGGTCGAAGTCGCCAAAAGTTGCGCGGCTCAAGTTTTTATTCCGTTCACGGTCGGCGGCGGCATTCGCACGGTCGAAGATATGCGCGTCATGTTGGCGGCGGGCGCAGATAAAATTTCCGTCAACAGCGCGGCGGTTAAAAATCCTCAACTCATCGAAGACGGCGCAAAAAAATTCGGCAGTCAATGCATCGTGCTTGCAGTCGACGCCAAACGCCGTGACGATAGCGGCTGGGAAATTTATGTCAACGGCGGACGCAAGCCCACAGGTCTTGATTGCCTCGATTGGATAAAAAAAGGAGTCGCGCTCGGTGCGGGTGAAATTTTATTGACAAGCATGGACGCAGACGGCACAAAGGACGGCTACGACATTGAGTTGACCCGCGCAGTCAGCGAGGCGGTCAATGTTCCCGTGATTGCTTCGGGCGGCGCAGGCGAACTCAAACATTTTTATGACGTGCTTGTCGACGGCAAGGCGGATGCGGTTTTGGCGGCGTCGGTCTTCCACTACGGCAAGTATACGATTCGCCAAGTCAAAGAATATCTTCAAGGGCGCGGCGTCGAAGTAAGATTTTAATGGTCTCGTGAAATCAAATATTGAACAAGTTCGCGGAGGAAGTCGGCTTTGGCACCGAAACTTTCCAACGAATTCAAAGCCTCGTCGACAGTCTCTTGAGCAAGACGTTTTGCCTCGTCGAGTGAAGTCAAGCTGACATAAGTCGACTTGGCATTTTTTATATCGGAACCCGTCGGCTTGCCCAAAATTTTTTCGTCGCCAGTCACGTCGAGGATGTCGTCGGTTATCTGGAAGGCAAGTCCGAAATTTTCTGCGTAGCGTGTGAGGTCGAGTAATTTTTTTTCGGAAGCTTGAGCAAGTATCGCGCCCGAACGAATCGCCGCTTTGAAGAGCGCGCCGGTCTTGCCCGTGTGCATGAGCTTGAGCGTCGCCAAATCAATTTGAACGCCTTCCGAACGCAAATCAATCGCTTGCCCGCCGACCATGCCTGCCGCGCCCGCCGCCGTACTTATCTCTTTTAAAACGGTCAACAAAATTTCGGGAGGCACGTCGCGTTGACGGAGCACGACTTCAAAAGCCAAAGTCAAGAGAGCGTCGCCCGCAAGAATCGCCGTTGCCTCGCCGAAAACTTTGTGATTGGTAAGCTTGCCGCGCCGCCGGTCGTCGTTGTCCATTGCCGGCAAGTCGTCGTGAATCAGCGAATAGGTGTGAATCATTTCCAGCGCATCGGCGACCGTGATAAATTTTTCGCCGCTGCCGCCCGACGCATCCGCTGCCGCCATTAATAAAATCGGTCGCAAACGCTTGCCGCCCGCCATCAAACTGTATTCCATTGCCCGCATTAAATTTTCGTCGATTGACTTCGTGCGCCGCAATTCTTTAATCAAGTCCGCCTCGACGAACTTAACTCTTTGTTTCCACAAGTCTTTAAACATTAAAAGTTCCTCCAAATTTCAGCGCGAAATAATTTTTACGCATTTGCTCACGAGTTTTTGGCGCGTCCCACAGTTCGCCGATTGAATTTTTCCGCATGGCAGACGCCAAGTGATTGAACAGGTCGGGAAAATTTTTTTCCAAGTCGCCGATAAGATTTTTTATCTGCTGACGATTGGTCGCGCCGTCGAAGGGGCAAGGCGATTTCAAAACATCAAAGCCGCTCCTCGACACGAATTTTTTTATTTCGGATTCGCGAACGTAAACCAGCGGGCGAATCACGGTGAGGCTTGTCCTGTCCAAAAAAGTCTTCGGCTGAAAAGTCGTGAGCTGCCCGCTTGAAAGCAAACTCATGAAAAAAGTTTCAACGGCGTCGTCGAGATGATGAGCGTAGGCAATTTTGTTCGCGCCGATTTCATTTGCAACGCGATTGACGACGGCGCGGCGGAAGTAGGCGCAAGTGTAGCACGGGCTTTTATTTTTTTTGTCGTGAATCAAGCCGGCAATGTCGACTTCGCGGGACGTGTGCTCAATGCCCAGCTCGTTGCAAAAATTTTTGACGCGGGAAATTTTTTCGCCGAAGTCCTCCGTAAATTTCGGATTGATTGTCAGCGCAGTCAAGTCGAAATTTTTTTTTGCGCGTTGTTTCAAAGTCGCAAGGGCGTAAGTCAAAAGCAAGCTGTCCTTGCCGCCCGACACGCCGATTAAAATTTTGTCGCCGTCGTCAATCAAATCGAATTCAACGACTGCGCGAACAACCTTGCTGAAAATTATTTGCGGCAGTTCATAACGCATTTAACAATTCCTCGCGATTGACGGCGTAAGTTCCGACTTTCGCAACGACGACGCCCGCCGCAACGTTTGCAAGATAAGCCGCCGCCTCCGAATCCAAGCCGCCAGCCAATGCCGCAGCGAAAACCGCAATGACCGTATCGCCCGCGCCGGACACGTCGAAGACCTCTTGAGCACGCGCCTTGATGTGAGAAATTTTTTCGCCGTCAATCAAACTCAAGCCTTGCGCCGAACGAGTGACGACCAAGCCGCTCAAATTGAATTCGTCGATAACTTTATGCGCCGCCTCCGAAATCTGATTGTCGACGTTTGAAATTTTTTTCTCAAGGACGGCGTTGAGTTCTTTCAAGTTCGGCGTGATAAAATTTGCGTCGAAATATTTTTGCCACTTGTCGCCTTTCGGGTCGACGACGACAAATTTTTTTTGCGCACGACTTGCACCGATAATTTCGCGGCAAATTTTTTTCGTGCATAAACCTTTGCCGTAATCGGAAATAATCACGGCGTCGACAGCGGGCAGGCGTTCAAAAAATTTCTCAAGCAAAATTTTTTCGGTCGCCGCGTCAAGAGTCGAGGCGTCTTCAAAGTCAAGCCGAATCATTTGTTGGTGACCGCTTATTACACGAATTTTCGTCGTCGTGGGTTTGGAAGTTTCAATCACGCCGGAATAATTCACGCCGAGTGCTTTCAACTTCTCCAGAAAAATTTCGCCGTGATTGTCCGAGCCGACTTGCCCGATTATCGACGTTTGAACTCCGAGCAAAGCAAGATTGTGCACGACGTTTGCCGCGCCGCCCAAAGTCTCTTTGACTTCCAAAACGTGAGCAATCGGCACGGGGGCTTCGGGCGAAATTCTTGTGACTTCGCCGAAATAATATTTGTCAAGCATCACGTCGCCGACGACAAGCACCTTGCAAGAGGTGAGACCTTCGACGACAAAATTTTTAAGTTCGTCAATCATTTTAAATCCTCGAATGCTCTTTCGGCGGCGGATAAAGTTTTGGCAATGTCCTCCTCGCTGTGAGCCGCAGACATGAATAACGTTTCGAATTGAGAAGGCGCGAGGTAAATTCCCTGCTCCAACATCGCCGCGAAAAATTTTTTGAATTGCGTCTGATTCGCTGCCGCCGCTTCGTCGTAGTTCGTGACTTCGCGTTCGCTGAAAAATATTCCGAACATCGAGCCGGCTTGAGGCGTTTGAATCGTGACGGAAGATTTTTTCGCCGCCGATTGAATTCCTTCGACAAGCTTTGAGGTCTTCGCCGAAATTTTTTCCGTGAAATTTTTATCCTCAAGCAAAATCGTCAGCGTTTCAATTCCGGCAGTCATAGCAAGAGGATTTCCGCTCAAAGTTCCCGCCTGATAAATTCTTCCGTCGGGCGAAACGTTGCGCATGATTTCTTCGCGACCGCCGTAAGCCGCGCAGGGCAAGCCGCCTCCGATAATTTTTCCCAAACAAGTCAAGTCGGGCGTGATTTGATATTTCTCCTGCGCGCCGCCGAGTGAAACTCTGAAGCCGCACATGACTTCATCGAAAATCAAAAGCGCGCCGAATTTTTTTGTGACTTCACGCAAGCCGCTCAAGAAATTTTTTTTCGGCAAGACCAAGCCCATATTACCCGCGACGGGTTCGACGATGACCGCCGCAATTTCTTCGCCGCATTGAGCAAAAATTTTTTCGACGGCGTCGAGGTCGTTGTAAGGCAAAGTTATCGTGTCTTGAGCAGTGCCGCGCGTGACACCGGGACTTGACGGCTCGCCGAAGGTCGCCGCACCGCTGCCGGCTTTGACCAAAAGTGAATCGCTGTGACCGTGATAGCAACCGATAAACTTCAAAATTTTTTCGCGCCCCGTGAATCCTCTTGCAACTCTCAACGCACTCATCGTCGCCTCCGTTCCGGAATTGACCATGCGCATAACTTCCATTGACGGAAAAATTTTATTCACGAGCTTGGCAAGTTTGGTTTCAAGTTCGGTCGGTGCACCGTAGCTGGTTCCGCGTTCGACGGCTTTTTTCAAAGCGGCAACAACTTTCGGATGAGCATGACCCAAAATCAACGGACCCCACGAGCCTACGAAGTCAATGTATTCGTTGCCGTCTATGTCGAAAATTTTTGAGCCCGCGCCGTGAGAAATGAACGGCGGATTCGAATCGACACTTGAATAGGAACGCACGGGACTGTTGACGCCGCCCGGCATAAATTTTTTTGCCTCGTCGAAAGCGGCTGAAGATTTTATTAAGTTCAAATTGATTCCTCCTTTTTAGTGGTTAACTGTTAGCTGTTAGCTGTTAGAAAAAATTCTGACCACTGACCACTGACCACTGACCACTTATCCAATCCACTCGGCAAAGTCAATCGCATGATAAGTTATGATAACGTCCGCGCCGGCTCGTTTCATTGCCGTCAAATTTTCAATGACGATTCGTTTGTAATCAATCCAACCGTTTTTTGCGGCGGCTTTGACCATTGCATATTCGCCGCTGACGTTGTAGACCGCAACGGGTCGATTAATTTTTTCGCGAACTTTCGACACGATGTCCAGATAAGCAAGCGCGGGTTTAATCATGATAATGTCCGCGCCTTCCGCCAAATCCAATTCAACTTCCTTGAGAGCCTCGCGGCTGTTGGCGAAGTCCATTTGATATTGTTTCCTGTCACCGAATTGCGGAGCGGAGTCGGCGGCGTCTCTGAAAGGTGCGTAATAACCCGAAGAATATTTTACGGCGTAGCTCATGATTGACACGTTGAAAAAATTTTTGTCGTCGAGGGCGTCGCGAATGGCGGCAATCCTCCCGTCCATCATATCGGAAGGTGCAACGATATCCGCGCCGGCTTGAGCTTGACTGACAGCAACCTTTTGCAAAAGTTTCAGCGTCTCGTCGTTGTCGACGTAATGCCCGCAGAGTTTTCCGCAATGCCCGTGGCTTGTGTATTGGCAGAGGCAAACGTCACCGACGATAACGAGTTCGGGCACGGCTTTTTTTATCGCGGCGATTGCACGTTGAACGGGGCTTTTCATATCCCAAGCGGAAGAGCCGACTTCGTCTTTGTATTCGGGCAAACCGAAGACTTCGACGGCGGGAATGCCCAGCGTGGAAATTTTTTTTGCAAGCTCGACGGCGTTATCCACCGACAAATGATAACAATCGGGCATGGAAGGAATTTCCTCGCGAACGTTTTCACCCGCCACGACGAAAATCGGATAAATCAAATCTTTCACGCTTAAAGTTGTCTCGCGAATCATTGAGCGCAAATTTTCATTGAGCCTCAATCTGCGCGGTCTGAACTTCAACATAAAATCATCTCCTCAATCGAAGTTTATCAATAAATTTTCTAAAGTCAAATGCAAAAAAAATGCGCCGCCTCTTTTGAGACTGCGCAAAAAATTTTATATAACAAATCTCATTACTTCACTTTCCAAACTTTTCTTCCATCTGTTCAATTTCTTCTTCAGTAA
Organism: Selenomonadaceae bacterium; assembly: GCA_017535925.1. GTDB lineage: Bacteria > Bacillota > Negativicutes > Selenomonadales > Selenomonadaceae > Quinella. Next base: position 14,979 of record JAFXTD010000043.1, read on the forward strand.
ATTTTTTTTCAAGCATCGTTTCAAAATGGTCATAAATGCTTTCGTCGTCGTGCAGTATATTGCCGTGTGTGTGAATAACTTTGCCATCACTCAGGGTTATGTCTCCCGGAGGAACCGAAATAAAAAATTTCGCCTCAGACCAGCCGCTATCGGCACCAATCGGATTGACAAGCTCAAAAATGTAAGCGTAAAGATTATCACGAGAGAGTTGCTTTCTTTCGATTGGAATGCTGTTGCCGACTATTTGAAATGAATTGCCCTTGTAAACTTTGATTAAATTATTGACAAGCTTATCGCGCAACTCCGGCGTAATCTCCACATCTTTAAGCCTAAACAGAACCTCAAAAGGAATATCGAGACCAAGATACAGGGGCGTGATTTGGTCGCCTTCTTTAAGTCCGCGAATCTCACCGTTTACGGCACTGCGCGCGAACGAGGCAGAATTCGACAATTTTTTAGCTTCGGGGTCGCTGCCTTCAACAACGGGACGCGCACCTATTATCGTGAACTTTTCACCGGGATATTCGCAACGTACAAGCAAATTATAACCTTTGTCGTTCAACATAATCGGAATGGAGTAAAGTTCCGTGCCGCTGACGATTTCGCCGATTTCGTTTTTCGTGGTTTCGTCGGAATCTACTTGAAGGTAGAGCGGCTGGTCATCAAGCATAATCCATTTTCCTGTAAACGCGAGGTTTCTGAATTCGCCCGTTTCCCAATTCGATTCCACTTCAGTATTGCCGCCCAAATATACCATCCTCATAAAAGGATTATCAGCATCACTTTTTTCCAAGGTAACTTGAGCTATCTGACAACGAACGGCAGCTATTCTATCCATTTGCTCTTGGTTGAGTTTGAGTACCGCGAAGTCATCCTCGTCGATATAAGCCGGCAACTGTTGCAAATCCGAAAAGTCGAAAGGTCCTCCCGCGATATCTTCAATTGTAAGCGCGTTGAGATTTTTATCGGCATTGACCGAATTGGTATTTAAAGAGGAACTTCTATTCGCAATATAATTTTTTGTTCCGGTACCTCTACTCACTTGATTCATAAAGCTGTATAACTGTATTTGTGCCTGCGGAGCAAGTCCGTCTTGAGCCAACGCGTTGTAGTCCGACAGACCATAAAAACCTACGTCATAATAAGTTGAAAGCCCGCCGCTGCGCAAGCGAGACGAACCCAGCTTTTGGTAAATGACTGCGCCGGTACCGGTATTTTCGCCATAAAGAGAATCAATCAAATTTTGACTTGCCTGTTGCAATTTGGGTGAATTCGACATATTTCTTACAACGTAAGCGAAACCTTTCAAATCTGCCATGTGCAAATCGAAATCTCTCCAACTTGAGGGTGTGTCAGCCTCGCGACTAAGACCGCCGGAGCCATTGTCACTGGATATTCTTGCTTTACCGAGATTACTGACGAAAGCGTAAGGATTGTCCAATGACTTTGCATAAGCCAAAGCTTCTTGTCCGAAAGCTTCATAAGCTTGCGTTACTTTGGGCATTAAAGAAATGTCGGTAAGAGCTATCGTTGCGAGGTCTTGAAGGAAGTTAGCGGTGGCGTCGTTCATGTAAGTATCACAGATAACTCTTCCGAAGTCCTCGGCACTCATTCCGGGATTATCGGACAAGTCGTTGAGCAACCCGGTATATTCAAACATGACTTTTCCGAAAATTGATTCCTGCGAGCCGACCATATAACGCGCCGTGCCTTCGAGTGCAACTGCCGTCTCATAAGTTGAAGTAATGCAGGTGTCAAAAGCAACGACATCGAAAGGCGGGTTTTGAGGTGTATTACCCCAAACATTATAAAAGGCATCGCGCATTTCTTTCAATGCGAGCATATCACCTCCGCCGAAAGCATCGCTGCAAACGCCCCTCAAACTTCCGCTGCCATGGTCGACGAAAATAAATACACGATGGATTTTTTCCGGCTCGTTATAATTATTTTGCTCAAATCTCTTTCCGAACTCCAAAAACTCGACAAGACCTTCGTAAGTATTCATCAAGGTTTTAGGGTCATTACTGTTTATGCGAGTAAGCGGCTCAAGAAGTTGCCAATTTTGATTCGCGTCGTAAAGATAACGACCGACCATGCCGTCGTTAGGTTTAAATTTTTCATGCCCCCAAGTTTCGGTTCCGCCGGCTTGCATAAGAATTTTCACCTTGCCGGAAGATAAATTGGCGGCTTCGACTTCCTTAATACAACGAGTTGCATCGCCCGGCGGCAATCTGTCCGACTCAATATCGGTGCCGCAGACGTACCAATAGATAAGCCATTCGTCGCCTTTTTCGACAGCCGGCTGTGTGATCGGTTCAATCGGAGTTGTCGGAGTTGTCGGAGTGGTTGGCGGCTTGACCGGCGGATTTACTTGGGCTTGTGGCGTATCTGAACTGAAAGGCTCAAATACGCGCTCATGAAAACCGCCGTCTTGCCCGCTGCCATTGCCGATATCTCGTGCGTCGACTTCAACCAAGCCGAAACAGAGCATGGCAACGAGAATCGACAAGGCAACGCAAGTTCGCTTAAACATAAAATCATCTCCCTCGAAAAAAAATTTTAAGTATCGCTTTAAGCATAATGATAATTGTTTTTTTTTTTTGTCAATTCCGGAGGCAAATAATTTTATTGAAGGCGAAGGGCGGCTCTGATATAATTTCAAAAAATTTTTGCAGGAGGTCGCAACTCATGAACTTCACGCATCTTCACGTTCACACGGAATACAGCTTGCTTGACGGCGCGGCTCGAATCAACGACCTCCTCGACGCGGCAAAAAATTTCGGCATGACTTCCTTGGCGATAACCGACCACGGAACAATGTACGGCGTCATTGATTTTTACAAGGCGGCAGTCAAGCGCGGCATCAAACCGATTATCGGCTGCGAAGTTTACGTTGCCCCCGGAGGACGCTTCGAAAGAGAAAAAAACGACGGCGTAAAATATTTCCATTTGGTTTTGCTTGCCGAAAACAACGAAGGCTATAAAAATCTTGTCAAGCTCGTGACAAAGGCAAGCCTCGAAGGTTTTTACTATCGCCCGCGTGTCGACAAAGAGATTCTTCGACAATATCACGGCGGGCTTATCGCGTTGAGTGCCTGCACCGCGGGAGAAATTCCCGTTGCCATTCTCAACAAAAAATTTGAACATGCAAAGTCATTGATTGAGGAGTATGCTCAAATTTTCGGGCGCGATAATTTTTTTTTGGAGATACAAAATCACGGGCGCGAAGACGAAGAACAAATTCGTTATGCGCTGAAAAAATTTTCTGCCGAATTGAATATCCCGCTCGTTGCGACAAATGATTCACATTATGTTCGACGCGAAGACAGCGAATTTCATGACTTGTTGCTTTGCATTAAGGGCGGCAAGACGATTCACGATAACAATCGATTGAAATTTCCTTCCGACGATTATTATTTGAAGTCAGCCGAAGAAATGCGCGAGCTTTTTTCCGACACGCCCGAAGCTTGCGACAACACTTTAAAGATTGCCGAACGCTGCAACGTCACGCTTGAGTTCGGAAAATTTCAAATGCCCGAATTCCCTCTGCCCGAAGGTTACCTCGACGACGCCGAATATCTTCGTGACCTTTGCAATAAAAAAATTTTCGACCGCTACGAATTTTTGACGGAGGAAATTAAAGCGCGGCTCAATTACGAATTGGAAATCATTCACGGCATGGGCTACGACGGATATTTTTTAATCGTTTGGGACTTCATAAATTTTGCTCGGCGAAAAAAAATTCCCGTCGGTCCCGGTCGCGGCTCGGCGGCGGGCAGTCTCGTTGCTTACGTCTTGGGTATCACCGAACTTGACCCGCTGAAATATAATTTGCTCTTTGAAAGATTTTTGAATCCCGAACGCGTCACGCTTCCCGATATCGACGTTGACCTTTGCTACGAACGCCGCGATAAAGTCATTGAATATGTTCGCGAACGCTACGGCTCGGATAAAGTTTCGCAAATCGTGACGTTCGGGACTTTGGCGGCTAAGGCGGCGATTCGTGACGTTGCCCGCGTGCTCAATGTTTCTTACAAAGAAAGCTCCCGCCTCGTTGATATGATTCCGAACGTCCTAAACATTTCGATTGACGACGCTTTGAAAAAATCAAACGACCTGCGCGGCGAATACGAAAACAAACCCGAATCAAAAAAAATTATCGACTTCGCAAAAAAATTGGAAGGCTTGCCTCGACATTCCTCGGTTCATGCGGCGGGCGTCGTCATTTCAAAAGTTCCGCTTGATGAAATCGTTCCGTTGCAAATATCGAACAAGGTAATCGTCACGCAATACGACAAAGACAAAATCGAGGAGCTCGGTCTTTTGAAAATGGACTTCCTCGGCTTGCGGACATTGACAATCATGGCGGAGACGGCGGCAAATGTAAAAGCCTCACGCGGCGAGGAATTGGACTTGTCGAAAATTCCTCTGCGCGACGAAAAAACTTCGGCAATGCTCTCGGCGGGCGAAACGGCTGCGGTCTTCCAAATGGAATCGGCGGGCATGACGGCTTTGGTCAAAGACTTGCGCCCGAAAAGTTTCGAGGACTTAATCCCGACGGTTGCGCTCTATCGACCGGGACCATTGGGTTCGGGCATGGTTGAAGATTTTATTGCCGGCAAACACGGACGTAAAGTCGCGCATTACCTCCACCCGAAACTTGAGCCGATACTCAAAGAAACTTTCGGCGTGATTTTGTATCAGGAACAAGTCATGCAAATCGTTCAGACGCTGGCGGGTTTCACGCTTGGGCAGGCAGATATTTTGCGGCGGGCAATGGGCAAGAAGAAAGCAGAAATTTTGCTCGCGCAGAAAGAAAATTTTTTGCGAGGCTGCGAATCAAACGGCGTCGAAAAATCTTTGGCGGAAAAAATTTTTGAGCTGTTGACTCACTTCGCGGACTACGGCTTCAACAAATCGCACTCGGCGGCTTACGGACTTTTGGCTTGGCAGACGGCTTACCTCAAAGCACATTACCCCGCAGAATACATGGCGGCAGTTCTTTCCGGCACGCAGGATATCGATAAAATTTCCGCTTACATAGAATTGTCTCGGCGGCTCGGAATAAAAATTCTCGCGCCCGATATAAATTCAAGCGAAGGTCATTTCACGGTTGAGTGCGGCGCAATTCGTTTCGGGCTTGAGGCGATAAAAACCGTCACCGAAGACACCGTTGGAAATATCCTCGCCGAACGCAAATGGGGCAACTTTAAATCGTTGGCGGAATTTTGTGAACGGCTCGACGTGGAAAAAGTTCCGAAACGCAGTTTGATAAAGCTAATCAAAAGCGGCGCGTTCGACAGCGTGGACAAGAGGCGCACTGCTCTTTTGAAATCATTGGATTTGGCAACGGCGACCGGTCTCAAACGCAAGAAGGAACTTGACGGCAAAGCGATAAATCTTTTCGGGCACGAAGACCTCTTCAAAGCAAATGCCGCCCTCCCCAACGTCGATGAACGTCCGCACAAAATAATTTTGGCTTGGGAAAAAGAGACGCTCGGTTTTTACTTTTCCGGTCATCCTCTTGACGACTTCCGCGAAAAATTTTCAACACTTCCCGCCGTTAAAGACCTCAAAAAATTTTCGGGCAAGCGCGTCGTCAAAGTCGGCGGGATTATCACTGACATACAACGAAGCACAACCAAGCAGGGCGATTCGATGGCGCGGCTCAAGCTTGAAGACAAAGGCGGCGCGATTAACGTCGTGCTCTTCCCGAATGTTTTTCGCAACACTCAAAATATTTTGTTGCCGAATGAAATTGTTGTCGTCAAAGGGCGCGTCGACCTCTCGGACTCGTTGCAATTTTTTGCGCAAGAAATTATTCCGGCTGAAAAATATTCGGCGGATTTTTGGTTGACGATACCCGCGCAGCTCGATAAGCCCGCGACGTTTGACGCCTTGAAAAAAATTTTTGACATGCACAGAGGCTCCGCTCAAGCTTTTATGAATCGCGACGGAAAGTGGCGCAAGCTTGACAAAAAGATTTCGGACAGCCCGGCTCTCCGTGACGAATTGAAAAATTTGCTCGGCGCGGAAAATGTTCGCTTGTATTAATCAGCTTTAAAAAATCTGCGCGGTCTGATATAATGCCGAAAATTTTATTCGGAGGAAAATGAATGGGAAGAAATATCACGCCGACGATTGAAGGCGGTTTGCTCGTCGCGATAACGGTAATTCTTGGGCTCGTGACGATTTACGTTCCGCTTTTCGGCATGTTGGTTGAATTTTTTTGTGCGGTGCCGCTTGCAGTCTTGACAGCTCGACAAGGAGCGGGCAAAGGATTAACCGCTTTGGTCGTCACTTTTCTTTTGCTGTCGATGTTAATCAGTCCTCTGCCGGCAATCAGACTCACTTTGGGCTACGGCATTTGCGGCATTGCGTTGGGTTATTGCGTTAAGAAAAATTTCGGCGCGGTAAGAATTTTTTTCACGGTAATGGTTGTCGCCTCCGCCGCGCAGGTCGTCTCGTTGGGTTTGTTGCTCGCGATAATGGACGTGAACTTTATCGAAACGCAAATCGAATTGGTGCGCGAATCCTTCAACGAATCCTTTGCATTGTATGAAAGCATGGGCATCGATAAAGCGCGAATCAGCGAGGCAAAAGCTCAAGTGGAGCCCGCAATTCAAACGCTGACATTTTTAATCCCGACGCTCATGATGTTAAGTGCGCTGATAAATTCTGTGGCGGTTTGGCTCACGTCGCATTGGATTTTCCCGAAACTGCAAATGAAAATCCCAAGCCTTCCCGATTTTGCCGAATGGAAATTTCCTTCGCTGTTTTTTTATTTAGGAGTGTTCGGAGGGCTCGGTTTGTATTGGGGCTACACTCGCGGCTGGACAGAGATTTACGAAATTTCTTTGAACCTTTTAATCCTCGCAATGTTAATCGGGCTCGTGCAGGGGCTGTCGTTGCTGTCGGCGATATTCGACCGATACAAAATTTCAAAGTTCATGCGGCGAATTTTTTACGTGATTTTGTTGCTGAATATGTTCTTCCTTCAGCTCATTGCGATAACCGGCTTGGTCGATATGCTCTTTGATTATCGGAAGAAACTTTTCAAGGGAGGTGATTAAGTGTCCAAAGATGATTCCTCGTCGAAAGTAAATTATCCGATGCCTCGAAACTTATCCGCTTGGCCGGACGCCGTCATAAATTTGGCAGTCATGTTGGTCATGGTCGGAGTCATTGCTCAATACAACAAAATTTTGGGCGCAATGGCTTTTTTGGCTTGGGCACTCTTGGTTTGGTTCGCTTTCATACGCCGCAAAGACCGCGAGAAAAAATTCAACGAATACTCCGAAAATGTCATAGGCAATTACAACGACATGATGTATTACGCCATGACGAAGCTGCCCGAAGGAATAATCGTCATAGACAACGACCGCCGCCTCCAATGGTGCAATTCGGTCATGCAGGATTTTGCCGAAGCTGTTCCTCAACAGGGCATGGACATTGAAGAATTTTGGGAAGGGCTTTTGCATGAAGATATTTTCCCGACGACTTCCGAAGCTTCCGAAGAAAAAAATCCCATGCCGCCGGAGGGCGAATATAAAGTTGAATCTCTGCGACACAGAACTTTGGAAGACAACACGGTCGAAGAATTTTATCGGCACTTCTTGGTTAAGTATCGTCTCTTGAAAGCCAACGAGGACTATTCGCAAATGGTTGTCCTCTTCGCGAGAGAGACCACGCCTTACGAGGATTTGAAGATTGAATACAAGTTGAGTCGGACGGCTCTTCTTTACGTTCAAATTGACAACTACGACGAGGTCACTCAAGGCTTGAACGAGGCGGAAAAAACTTCCCTTATGCTTTCTGTCAGCGAAATTTTGGAGGAATGGGTTGCCTCTCTTGCCGGCTTCATAAGACGAGTTTCAAGCGATTTGTTTGTCGTCGTCTTGGAACGCCGGGCACTGCAAAATGCGATTGAAAAAAAATTTATCGTCTTGGACAAGGTGCGCCAACTTGTGAACAAACACCAAATGCCGGTCACGTTGTCAATGGGAGCAGCGGTAGCCGAAAAACCTTCGGACGAACAATCAATCGGTGAGCTTGGCGCAACTGCTTTGGCGGGATTGAATTTGGCATTGGCTCGCGGCGGTGACCAAGCTGCTGTGAACATCGAAAACAAAATGCAATTCTTCGGCGGAAGAGCCAAGGCGGTCGAAAGAAATACTCGTGTCAGAGCGCGTGTCATGAGCAATGCGATTCGCGAAAACATGGAGGCGGCGGACGAAGTTTTTATTATGGGACACACCCGCGAGGATTACGACGCTTTCGGGGCAGCGGTCGGCGTTGCACTCATGGCGAAAAATCTCAACAAGCCCGTTCACATCGTCTTGAGTAATTGGCTTGACAGCGTCGAAAAAATTGTTGACCTCCTCGAAAAGGACGAGGCTTACAAGGATATGTTCGTCAGCGCAAGTGACGTTACCGTTTCCACCGCGCTTGAGCCGCTTTTGGTCGTCGTCGATACTTTTATTCCGAAACTCGTTGCCGCGCCCGTTTTGCTTGAGCGGATAAAAAATGTCATCGTCATTGACCACCACCGCCGCAGTGAGAACACGATTAAAAATCCCGCGATAAGTTATCTTGAGCCGGGTTCTTCTTCGACGTGCGAAATGGTCACGGAACTTTTAATGTACTTCGACGACAAAATCAGAATCGGGAAGTTGGCGGCGACTGCTCTTTATTCGGGCATAGTCGTCGACACAAAAAATTTTTCCATTCAAGCGGGCGCGAGGACTTTCGAGGCGGCGGCTTATCTTCGTCGAAGCGGAGCAGACCCCGTTGTCGTGAATTATCTTTTCAAATCGGATTACGATACGACGGTTTCACTTGCCAAGACGGAAGCTCAATCGGAGTATTTCGAAGGCGGGCTGGTCGTTTCTTTTATCAAAAACATTATCCCGAACGTTCAAGCCATTGCGGGTCAAGCGGCGGACAGTCTCTTGAGAGTCGAAGGCGTGCGCATGACGATTATCCTCTTCCAAATGAAAAATGATACCGTCGGGATAAGCGCGAGGTCGGGCGGCGATTTGAACGTTCAAGTTATCATGGAGAAATTCGGCGGCGGCGGACATCAAAACGTTGCGGGCGCGCAAGTCAAAAACATTTCGTTGCCGGAGCTGAAAAAATCCGTCGTGGAGGCGGCTCGCAAATACATTGCCGAAACTGACAACGCGGCGAATAAATGAGGAGGCTTTGACTTGAAAAAATTTTTGTTGATAATTTTTGCGGCGTTGCTTATGACGGGTTGCGGCGAAAATTCTCAAGCGACCCCGACCGAAATCAAGGAGACGATTCCCATGAAAAATTCTTTCACGGTTCAAGTCAACGGCAAAAATTTTTTGATAACGCCGGAAGACAATTTGACTGCCCGCGCCTTCGCCGAAATGCTTCCGCTTGAAGTCGAAATGAACGAGCTCAACGGCAACGAAAAATTTTGTTACTTGGAAAAAAATTTGCCGGGCAATCCCGTCCGCGTCAAACAAATTCATGCGGGCGATTTAATGTTGTTCGGCTCCGATTGCCTCGTGATTTTTTATAAGGATTTTGTGACGAGCTACAGTTACACACGCTTGGGGCGAATCGACAATCCCGACGACTTGGAAAAAATTTTTGGCACAGGAAATGTCCGCGTAAGTTTCCTCAAGAATTAATGCTTGCAAAAAAAAGAAGCCTCCGAAATTTTTTGTCGGAGGCTTTTTAATTGGGTTTATGAGTAGGTGGGTTAAGATGATTTCACATCAGCTGTTGCCGTCGGTTTCGCCCGCGATAATCTTTGAAATTTCGCGGAAAGCTTCCTCGTTGCGTTCACCCTTTATGTTGAGCACGAGGCTTTTGCCGTTTGTGATACCGAGATTGACCAGCGAGAGGATGCTCTTGTTCGTGGCGTAATTTTTGCCTGAAGCGATACTGACAGAACAGCCGGTGTTCTCGGCTACCTTGACTATATGCGCGCTCTCTCTGAAACCGAGCACGCCTTTGGCAACCAGAATAAAAGAAACTTCTTTTGCACGCGTCGTCGAAACTTCAGCGCACGCTGCTTCTCTATGATTATTTTTAAACTTGTATGCGCGTTTCATTTTGAACAACTCCTTAAACTTCCTTTGACTTCCACGCTTCCTTGCGTCGAGTGTATTGTAGCAGAGTGTTCCGATTCGGGCAACGGGCATTCATTCGCGTTTCAGATTTAAATCGGTCGTGTTTGACGGGAAATTGTTCCGATTTAGTGGTTAGGGGCTGTTGGTAAAATAAATCGGCGGCTCCGATTAAGCGTTTAAATTATTTTTGTTTATTGAACCTAGGGTTTGTTGGTAAATTAAATTGTCGGCTTCGATTGGTTAATCATTAAGTTTAATTTTTTAAATCTACTTTTCTTTTGCAACGCCCAAAAGAAATTAGGAACTTAGTAAATAGGAACTGGGAACTAGTAGGGACTAGGGATAAGAAACTAGTTCCCAGTTCCCAGTTCCTAATTCCTACAAGAAAAGGGCGATAAACCGCTGTATTTTGCATCACGCAAAATAGTCGCGGCGGCCGTCATCCATGACGACCGGGTCTTCGTTCACCGATGTAAGTAAATTAAAAGGACACGTTCGGTTTGAACGCGTCCGAGAAAATTTCGTAACGTTGATTATTTAATTTCGACAGTTGCGCCGACTTCTTCGAGTTTGGCTTTGAGAGCTTCGGCATCGGCTTTCGAGATTTTTTCTTTGACTGGAGCGGGTGCGCCGTCGACGAGAGCTTTAGCCTCTTTGAGACCGAGACCGGTTACTTCGCGGACAACTTTGATAACGTTAATCTTCTTGTCGCCGACAGCCGCGAGGACAACGTCAAATTCGGTTTTCTCTTCTTCGGGTTCGGCCGTCGCCGCAGGGCCTGCCGCCGCCGCAACAGCTACGGGAGCCGCTGCAGAAACGCCGAAACGTTCTTCCATAGCTTTGACGAGTTCGCTCAATTCGAGTACCGTCATGCTTTCAATCGCTTGCATAATTTCTTCTTTAGTCATTGTATTTAAACCTCCAATTTAAGGACTAGGAGTTTCATTCCTAATTCCTCATTCCTAATTCCTAATTAATTTTACGCCGCTTGTTCTTTTTCTTTCTTTTCGCGAATCGCCTCGACGACGCCGACGAAATTGCGAATGATACCCGAAAGGACACCTACGCAGTTTGCAATCGGAGCGTTCATGCTGCCCAACAACTTTGCAACAAGAACCTCGCGGCTCGGCAAATTCGCCAAAGCTTTGACGCCCTTCTCGTCGATAACTTTACCCTCGACCATGCCGACTTTGATTTTCAAAATGCCGGGGTCTTCAAGTTTGTTTTTCTTCATGAAGTCACAGAGGACTTTCGCCGGAGCAACAGCATCTTCTGTTGAAAATGCCATAGCCGTCGTGCCTTCAAGGTGAGCGTCAAGACCTTCAATGCCCGCCTGCTTGGCAGCAATGCGCAACATCGTGTTCTTGATGACTTTATATTGGACGCCCACCGCACGGAGTTCACGGCGCAGTTGAGTATCGGTTGCGACGTCGAGTTTGTCGTAGCTCGTCAAGACGACGCCTTTTGAACCGGTCAACCAGCCTTTAATCTCGGCGACGACCGCCTCTTTCTTGGGTGTTACCTTGCTTGTAACTGCCATAATTTCACCTCCCGAAGCTTAATGAAAAAATCCTTCGACCACGCAGACCGAAGGAACTTTTAATGCAAAGTTGCTTTCGACCTGAGCAAGTGCTTTAATCGGCGTGCCGAACTTGCCGTCTGCGGTCGCGATATGGATTTAAAATCAAATTTGAATGGGAACGCCGGGACCCATTGCCGCAGCCAATGTGATTGAGCGAATGTATTGACCTTTGGCAGCCGCCGGCTTAACGCGAATCAAGGTATCGATAAGCGTCTGATAATTTTCTTTGAGCTTGTCGTCCTCGAAAGATTTTTTTCCGATCGGGCAGTGAATGTTGCCTTGCTTGTCGGTGCGGTACTCGACCTTACCTGCTTTTTGTTCGGCGATAGCCTTCGCAATGTCGGGAGTGACTGTGCCGAGTTTCGGGTTAGGCATTAAGCCGCGCGGACCGAGCAACTTACCCAAGCGACCGATAATCCTCATCATATCGGGCGTAGCGACTGCAACATCGAAATCAAACCAACCGCCTTGAATCTTCGCCGCCAAATCAGCAGAGCCGACGTAATCCGCGCCCGCCGCTTGAGCTTCGGCAGCTTTTTCACCTTCGGCGAAGGCAAGGACTCTTTTGGTTTTGCCGATACCGTTGGGCAGGACAATCGCGCCGCGAACTTGTTGGTCAGCGTATTTGGGGTCGACGCCCAAGCGCACGTGAAGTTCAATCGTCTCGTCGAATTTAGCCGTTGCGGTTTTCTTCACGAGGGCAACAGCTTCTTCGGCGGAATAAAATTTTCCGTCTTCAATGAGAGCTTGAGCCTCGCGGAATCTTTTGCTTTGCTTTGCCATTAAAATTTCCTCCTCGCGGTACAAACGATATTATCTCCCGCGTCGTGTGATTAAGCAACAATTTCAATGCCCATTGAGCGCGCAGTGCCTTCAATCATTCGGGTTGCCGCCTCGATTGACGCCGCATTGAGGTCTTTCATTTTCAATTCGGCAATCTCTTGAGCTTTGGCGCGGGGCAATTTGGCAACCTTGTTTTTGTTCGGTTCGCCCGAAGCCTTTTCGATACCCGCCGCTTTTTTGAGAAGGACTGCCGCCGGCGGAGTCTTGGTTATGAACGTGAAGGAGCGGTCTTCATAAACAGAAATCTCGACGGGGATAATCAAGCCTGCCTGTTGAGCGGTGCGGTCGTTGAATTCTTTGACGAACGCCATAATGTTGACGCCGGCTTGACCGAGTGCGGGGCCTACGGGCGGCGCGGGTGTTGCCTTACCTGCGGGAACTTGCAGCTTGACGACTTTGGTAACTTTCTTTGCCATAGTTACACCTCCTTTCAAAAGCAATGCGTAATTCGTAATGCGTAATGCGTAATGATTTGGTTTTAATTGCGCATTCCTAATTGCAGTTTAAATCTTTTCAACTTGACTGACATCCAAATCAACGGGCATATCCTCAACCAAAACTTTGAGGCGTTGTTTTTCTGCGTCAATGCCTTTGACGGTTGCGAGGCGGTTTTCAAAAATGCCGCCGATAATCCGAACGTTGTCGTTGACTTTGAAACCGAGAGTATCGTCTGCAACGCGCCCGTCGACAAGTTCGGTTAAAATTCTTTCAGCCTCTTCTTCGCTTAGCGGAATGGGATCTTTTTCGGAGCCGACAAAGCCGGTGACGCCTTGCGTATTGCGGACGACGAACCAAGAGTTGTTGTTGACAATCATATCGACGAGGACATAGCCGGGAAAAACTTTTTTCTTGACAATTCGTCTTCTGCCGTCTTTGAATTCGGATTCGTCACGCATCGGAACGATAACATCGAAAATCACGTCTTCGAGACCCTGCGCGGCAATCTTTGCCTCAAGGGTAGCTTTGACTCTCTTTTCGTAGCCTGAAAAAGTGTGAACGATATACCAAGCGCGTTCGGAAATGCGCTCGGATTCGGCAACTTTCTTTTCCATAACAAATCGTCCTTTCAGCCGAGTATAATGCGAAACAACTTTGCAAAGGCGGTATCGCAAACCCAAATCAATGCACAGACGATGATAACGGCAAGCCCGACAACGCCCGTATAAGAGACGAGCTCTTTGTTTGTCGGCCAAGAAACTTTTTTGAGCTCGGTGCGGACTTCCCTGATAAATTGGAAGACGCCTTTCTTGTCGCTCTTTTGCTCCGACAATTCTCTCACACTCCCGATTAGCTGTTAGCTGTTAGTGGTTAGAATTCTAATCACCAATCACAAATCACTAATCACTTTGTTTCCTTGTGCAGAGTATGTTTCTTGCAAAACTTGCAATACTTTTTAAGCTCGATTCTATCGGGCGTATTTTTCTTGTTTTTGTTTGTCCTGTAGTTGCGATTTTTGCATTCGGTGCAAGACAAGGTGATATTCGTCCTCATATTCTGACCTCCTTCGAATTCGACATGCTTGATTAATTTAATAAGCCCCTGTGCTGTGGCAGGGGCGTTAATCTCAAATGGTAGCGGCACCTGGATTTGAACCGGGGACACTCCGGGTATGAACCGAATGCTCTAGCCAACTGAGCTATGCCGCCAATGGAGCTGATGACCGGGATTGAACCGGTGACCTTATCCTTACCAAGGATACGCTCTGCCGACTGAGCTACATCAGCGTTGGTTGCGGGGGAAGGACTTGAACCTACGACCTTCGGGTTATGAGCCCGACGAGCTACCGACTGCTCCACCCCGCGGCTCTTGTCATGAACGTTTAATCCATAACAGGGCGCATGTTATCACACACTTTTAATTTTGTCAATAAAAATTTTTCGGCAGGATATTTTTAATTAATTAGGAATTAGGAATGAGGAATTAGGAATGGAGGTTGAAATTTTGGTTCACATTGTGATTGATTTGGAAATGAATCCGGTCAGCAAAACTTTTAAAGACGTGCGCCGATTTACCACCGACGAGGTTATAGAAATCGGCGCGGTCAAACTCGACGACAAATATAATCTTGTCGACGAATTTCAATGTTACGTCAAGCCCGAATACGGCGATATAACCAAGCATATCACCAAGCTCACCGGCATAACTCAAGAGACCGTCGCCGATAAACCGACCTTCCCCGAAGCTTTTCAAAATTTTATGGATTGGATCGGCACGTGGGACATGACGCTTTATTCGTGGAGCAATTCGGATATCAATCAGCTCAAAGCCGAATGCAAATTCAAAATGCCGGAATACAACATCGGCAAGCTGGAACGTCAATGGCAAGATTTACAAAAGGCGTTCGACGACAGAATAGGTTTGCATTCAAGCTTGGCACTCAAACACGCAATCGGCGCAATGAATCGCGACTTCGAGGGCACGCAACACACCGCCCTTGCCGACGCCGCAAATGCCGCCGCAATCCTCGCGCTGCTTCAAGACGACGAAGAATTTTTCCGAATCATGCAACCCGTAATCGATTTGCTCAAGCCGAAAGAATTTTCGCAATCAATCGGCGACAAGTACCCCGAACTCATGAAATTGAAATTTGATTAGGTGATTGACATGAAGAAATTGGGAATACTCGGTCCGAAGGGCACACATTCGGAAGAGGCGGCTCTTTGGCTGAAAAAATTTTCGCGGGAAGATTTTCGTTTGGAAATATTCGCTGACATCTTCGAGGTATTGACGGCGGTCAAGGAAAGAAGATTGGACGCGGGACTTGTGCCCGTAGAAAATTCGCTGGAAGGTTCGATAAACATCACGCTTGACACTTTGGCGAGGAGCGACACTTTAAAAATTTCGCGTGAACTCGTTTGGAAAGTCAAAAACTTTTTAATGACAAAGCCGCTCGTCGACACAAAGGCAATCAGAAAAATTTTTTCTCACGCTCAACCGCTCGCGCAGTGCCGAAAGTTTATTCATGAAAATTTTCCCGACGCCGAAATTGTTGCGACGACCTCGACTGCCCGCGCCGCCGAATTGGTTGCCGCCTCCGCTGCCGAAGAAAATTTTGCCGCAATCTGCACCGAACGCGCCGGCAAACTCAACGGGCTTGCAATCGCTGCAAAAGACATTCAAGACAATCCGAACAACTTCACGCGCTTTTTTGAAATCACTTACCGCCCGCGCGATGCCTCACCGATTGAAAATTTCGACGGCGATAAAGTTTTGATTATCTGCCAAATCGACGGCTCGCGTGCCGGTTCTCTTTGCGAAGTCCTTCAAGAATTTGCCTCACGCGGCGTGAACATGACCCGAATCGAATCACGACCTGCCCGAACGATTTTGGGCGCGTATATTTTTTTCTTCGACTTGGAAACAGACGCCGGCGACGAGGCTCTGCGCGAATCGATTAAGGCGGTTTACGACAAGAGCATTTGGCTGAAAAATCTCGGCGTCTTTCCCGTTATACACGTTTAAAAAATTCCCCTTCCGAAATGGAGGGGGAATTTTTTTGTCGAGAAAAATTTTTAATTTGATTTTTGAAGTTTGATTCGAAAACGCAAATCCGGAGAGGGTAATTTTATTTCTAAAGCTTCGGCAAGGAAATTTGTCATTGTACAATCGCAACGAAAAAATTCTTCCCGAGAAAAATTTTTAAAAAAATACGGCGTCCAAGAATTTTGCAGGAACAGCAATTCATTGGAAATATCTTGCAAATGATAATTCCTCAAAAAATAATATGTAATGTAAGCGGCTTCGGCTCCTTTTTTTGAATCCGAAATCAAATCCTTATCAGGCATGGCAATATTTCTGTCGATTAATTTGAATTCATCGGGATATTTTTTTGAATATTCGTCAATAAAATCGTTGCCGACAAAACTCCAATCGGTGATGACCGAGTGTTTCAAATTCCAAATTCGCTCGCGTACAAACTCACGCCAAAGATTCATACACATTGCATTTGGCGGAGTATTGATAAAACACATTTGGCAAAAATTATCACCGGAATAATAAAATAAAATCGTGCGATGCTTTTCTTCGGGAAGAAAATATTTTTCGACATTGGAGCTCAAAATAATTGTGTCGATGTCAAGCCAAACGCCACCGTGCTTGGCGAGGAGAGCAATTCTTATGGCATCAGAAATTTGCGGAAGTGATAATTTTCCCGAAAATAAGTTCAAGCCCAGCTCACGCACGTCCAAAAACTCATTAATATTTTTGTAATCAAGAACTACGATTGTCGCATTCGGTAAAAATTTTTTCCAAGTTTCCATGCACAACCGCAAGTAGTACGGAATATTTTCTCTCGGCTCCCAGAAAGTGTAGACAAACAATTTAATCACTTCTAAAAAAATTTTAACATAATTTCAAAGAATACACAAATATTATTTGGTCAGCTCGATAAATTTTTCTTCCAAAGATTTTTCCGCGCATAAATTTTTCGTCGTGTCCAATGCCGCCAACTTTCCGCGATTTAAAATTGCCACGCGGTCGCAAAGAGCCTCCGCCTCCTCAATGTAATGCGTCGTCAAGACGATTGTGATTCCCTGTGCCTTTAAATTTTTTATCAGCTCCCAAATTTTTCGGCGGACTTGCGGGTCAAGCGCGACGGTCGGCTCGTCAAGGAATAAAATCTTCGGGCGATGAATCAGTGCGCGGACGATTAACAAACGCCGTTTCATGCCTCCCGATAATTCTCTCACGAAAGACTTGCGAACTCTTTCAAGCTCCACGAATTTCAAAAGCTCGTCAATGCGCTCGCGGCGTTCAAATTTTTTCAAGTGATGAAGTCGCGCATGCAGTTCCAAATTTTCCTCAACCGTCAAATCTTGGTCGAAGTTCAAATGTTGCGGCACGAGTCCGAGCAAACTCTTTATAAAAATTTCGTTGCTGTCGACAGATTGCCCTTCGAAAAAAATTTCGCCCGCCGTCGGCTTGAGTTGCAACGTCAGCATTTTTATCGTTGTGGTTTTGCCGGCACCGTTCTTGCCCAAAAGCCCGAAGACCTCGCCGCGAAAAATTTCAAAGCTCAACTTATCGACCGCCCGCACTTGCCCGAAAACTTTTTCCAAGTCGACGAGTTTAATCACATTTGCCACCGCCCTCCGAAAATTTTTCGTTGCAAGGCAAATTGTAACAGTGTAAAATATAAATCGCAATTATAACCGATTATTTATTCCGCAATCAAAGGAAGTGATTCAAAATGGAGCTGAGACAACTTGAATATTTTCAGATGGCAAGCCGCCTGAAAAATATCACTCGCGCCGCGCAAAGACTCCGAGTTTCACAGCCGAACATAACCGTTGCGATAAAAAAACTTGAGGCGGAACTGGGCGTTCAGCTCTTCGACAGAAGCCAAAAGCAACTCACCTTGACGCCCGAAGGAACAGTTTTTCTCAAGCGAATCGAACTCGCGCTTAGAAATATCGAGGACGCCGTGCTGGAAGTCAACGACTACAAGCAACTGCAAAAGGGCACAATCAAAATCGGAATCCCGCCGATGATGGGCGCGTATCTTTTCCCGAAAGTTTTTTCCGGCTTCCGAAGAATTCATCCGAAACTGGACGTGTTGTTGTTCGAGGAAGGCTCGCTGACCATTCGCGAAAAATTGGAAAGCGATGAACTCGACTTTGGAATTATAATTATCCCCGAATCCGCCCCGAATCTCAACGTATTGGAAATGAGCCGCAACCAACTGATGGTTTGCGTGGCGCATGACAGTCCGCTTGCCGAAAAAACGAAGATAACGCCCAAGGACATTGCAAAAGCCGATTTAATCATGATGAAGGAAGGAGCCTATCTTCGCGAGGTCGTTCAAGGAAAATTGTCCGCGCTGAAAATTTCGCCGCGCACCGTGCTTGAGTCAAGCCAAATCGTCACGATAAAAGGGCTCGTCGCGCACAAAGTCGGAATAGCATTTCTGTTGGACTTCATTTGCGAAAACGCGGCGGACATAAAAGCCGTTCCGTTTTACGAACCGATATTTGTCGACATCGGGCTTGCTTGGAAGAAAGAAAAATACGTCTCGAAGGCGGCGCAAGCGTTCATAGATTTTTGCAAAGAGCCGCTGTAAATTAAAATCCCCGCCGCTCAA
Organism: Selenomonadaceae bacterium; assembly: GCA_017535925.1. Classification (GTDB taxonomy): domain Bacteria; phylum Bacillota; class Negativicutes; order Selenomonadales; family Selenomonadaceae; genus Quinella. Next base: position 33,589 of record JAFXTD010000043.1, read on the forward strand.
CGAGTGACGAGGATTTTTTTTGCCTCCGCCCGAAAAATTTTTTTGCAGGAAATATCCGCACCCTGTCTAATTATCAAAAATTAATCATTAAACAGGAGGTGGCCGGTATGGGGAAATTGGTTGTTATTGAAGGCTCGGACGGTTCAGGCAAGGCGTTGCAGACGAAAAAACTTTACGAACGTTTGCGCGATTTGGAAGTAAAGGTCAGGCGTGTGAGTTTTCCCAACTACGAATCCGAATCTTCCGCGTTGATACAAATGTACTTGCGCGGAGAATTCGGCGGCACGGCGGAGGCTGTCAACCCCTATGCTGCGGCAACCTTCTACGCCGTTGACAGATTCGCAAATTTTTTCAGCTGGAAAGATTTTTACGAGAGCGGCGGGCTTATCTTGAGCGACCGCTACGTCGGCTCGAACATGGCCTATCAAGCTGCAAAGTTTGACAGCGAAAGAGAACGCACAAAATTTTTGGCTTGGCTCAATGATTTGGAATACGATCGTTTCGGCTTGCCGCGACCCGACATGACGATTTTCCTCGACATGCCGCCCGCAATCTGTGCCCTCCTCCGCAAGGAACGCGGACGCGACGAGGACATTCACGAAAGCGACGCCGAATACATGAACAAAATTTACAACGTCTATAAAAAAATCGCGCAGAAATTCGGTTGGAAGGTCGTCAAATGCGCCGACAGAAGTTTTGCGCGAAGCTCAACAGACATTCACGAAAATATTTTGGCTCTCGTCGAAGAACTTTTAATTTGAATCAAGAGGTACGTTTATGCTCGGCAGACTGAAATTTTTCTTCGAATCAATCGTTCGGGGGGGGGTGATTATTCTTAAAGAGGACGGATTTTTTTTCGTCGTCCTCACAATTTTAAACTCGTCGATAATCTTGGCTGATAAAAATATTTCGGCGGGCGCGATAAATTTTTGGTTCGGTGCGTTGGCGATATTTTTCGTCACGGCGGCGAGTCATTTTTTATTTCCGAAACTTCGCCGCGTGATTCAAACCGTGCTGATAATTTTTTTCGCGCTCCGGTTCGTTGCAGACATTTTCTTGATTAAAAATTTCGGCGTGCCGCTGAACACAGACACTTTGCAAATTTTGCTCGGAACAAATCCTCTGACGGCACAAGCTTTCCTGCAAGAATACGTTTTGAATTTTAAAATCCTCGCGGCAATCACGGCGTTCATAATCTTGACGGCGGCTTTGATTCTCGGCTTGAAAAAATTTTTGGCGACGCGCTCGGAGGAAAGACTCAAGCGGTTGACGATTGACTTGCTGATAATTTTGTTCCCGCCGCTGATGGTTTATGCTTACAATGCATTTTACCTTTTGCTCGGCTTGACGAATGCCCTTTTTTTCAACACGACGGCTTGGCGCACCGTAAATGACCTCCATCTTTTATTAAGCGATTATCCGATAAGCAACGAAGAAAAAATTTTCGCGGAGATGGACAAGCAGCTTGAGACCGAAAAAATTCTTTCCGACGAATCAAATATTCCGAACGTCGTCTTTGTCTTGGGCGAATCAACCGATCGCAATCACATGCAACTTTACGGCTACCACCTGCCGACGACACCTCACTTGAGTGCCCGCTTTGAACGCGGAGAAATTTTTCGCTTCAACGACACAATCGCTTGCGCCAACAACACCTCGCCCGCCATGGCGAAAATTTTTACTTTCGCGGAAAAAGAGGAGCCTCAAAGCGATTGGTATCTCAAAGCAAATCTTTTCGATATCCTGCGCCGAACGGATTATCATACGGTGTGGCTGTCGAATCAGAGTCCGCTCGGCTTGTGGGGAAATTTTGATAAATATTTTTCGGTTCGTTGCGATGAAAAATTTTTTATCGAGGCGGAAGACAAAATCGCGAGGCAAAGACAAATCGACGGCGTGTTGCTTCCCGTGCTTGACGAATACCTCACTCATGCGCGGGAGAAAAATTTTTGGCTGATTCATCTTTACGGCACGCATGTAATTTACAAAGAACGTTATCCTTCCGACTTTGAAAAATTTTCCGCAAAAGACATTGACAAGCCCGAAGAGTCTTGGCGGCAAGTGACTGCCGAATACGACAACGCCGTCTTGTACAATGATTTTATCGTCGACGAAATTATCCGCCGCTTCGAAGACAAAAACGCCGTCTTGATTTACATTTCCGACCACGGCATGGAAGTTTTTGATGGTCGTAATTTCACAGGACATTCTTCGGAAGAAAAAGGCAACGTTCACATGATTGAAATTCCCGCGCTTGTTTGGGCGTCGAAAGAATTTCGCGAACGTTATCCCGAAAAAATTTCCGCAATCGAGGCAGCTGTCGACCGACCGTATCGCACGGATTATTTGATTCACACAATCCTTGACCTTATGGACATTCGCACGACTTCCTTCGACGAGAGCAAGAGCATTGTCAACAAAAGTTTTGAAGCGCGACCGCGAATTTACAACGGCGAGCCCTACGTCAAATAAAAAAATCCCCGCGCTTGACGGGGAAAATTTTTTGTCAAGTTCATTGCGCAAAGCCGAAGGCAGCTCTTTTTGTAAAAGGATAGCCGCTTTTCTTGCCGAGACTCCAATAAATCGGCGACCTGAAACAAAACATGAAGACCGCAATGCACCAAACGAACGCAACGATATAATCATGCCAAGCGTATAAATTTTGTCCGTGTGTGCTTATCAAATAGTAAATCGCTATCGGCGTCATTCCGAATACGGCGGTGATTAATCCCGGATTGTAAAAAGTTTTGAGCTTGCGGTTGAAAAATATCGCGTGCATAAAAAATTCCAAGAACGAAAACAAAATCGCGGCAAGCGTGAGAAATCTTATGCTCGGAATCATGAGCGGCAAAACGTACACCAAAAAAAGGAAGCCCCGGTTGCCGAACAGCGAATTCAAATTATTTGCTCCCCGGCGCGCAGGATTTTTTTCTTTGCTGTTCATCAAAACTTTCATGCCGATATAAGGGAAGCCGCCGGGAAATCCGAATTCCTCGAAGAAATGCAAAAGCATGCAGACGATAAGCGCAAGCAAAATATTTTGAGTAAAATTGAACGAGGCAAAGTTCATGGTCAGCGCGACAATCGCAGCGAGAAACAAAGAGACCGTTGCCCAATGATTAACAAAATTTTTCATCGATATACCTCCAAAAATTTTTCAAAAAAAAATCCCCGCCGCTTGACGGGGAAATTTTTTTGCGTCGAAAAATTTTAATCGAGTTCGTTGGCGTCCTTCGGGGTGTGAGCCAAAACTTTTTTGCCGGAGAACATGCTGGAGACTTCGCTTTCGCCTTCCATGAACTCTGCGCGAACGACCATGTAGAAATGCCCGATAGCGAAGAGGATTATGAACCAAGCGACGTAGTGATGAATGTAATGGCTCATCATTTCGCTGCCGACGAGGGTATTTACCCAGCCGAAGAGATAACCGAACGTCGAAGAGGGATTCGCCATGAGATACATTGCAAAGCCGGTAAGAATTTCAATCGCAAGCAAGACGTAAAGCATTGCATAGGAGCCGCGAGCCAAAGGATTTCTCAAGAACGGTGCGTGATGAGGTTTTACAAGCATGTAGTGGAGAGCAACCTCGACGGTTTCGCTGTAGAAGTGCCCTTCCCAAAAGCGCGGGAAAAGTCTGTCGCCTTTGTTGATAATGAAGCCGTAAACTCTCATAATCAAACCCGCGCAGAGAATGAACGCCGCGAGGAAATGAATATCGCGCACAATGTCAACATACATGCCCGCAAAAACAGGTTCGGTTCCGCCGACGTTGAGAGGCTTGGTGATAATAAGTCCCGTGCCGAAGAGGACAAGAATCGCCACGACCATAAGCCAGTGAAAAATTCTGAGGAACGGGCTGAAAAGATAATACTCCTTGCGCTTAACGTCTTTGACAGATTTAATCGCCATAGCCGCTCACCTCCCGTAGGGGTCGGTCGAAATAATATGAATCTCCTCCCCCTTGGCGTTGTACATGTGGGTAGCGCAGGCGAGGCACGGGTCGAACGAGCGAATGACTTTTGGAATTTCAAGCGGCTTGGTCGGGTCGGCAACATGCGTCGTCATCATTGCAAGTTCGTAGGCACCGTGACCGGCTTTATCGTCACGAGGGCAAGCATTCCAAGTCGTCGGGACAATGCACTGATAGTTGTCAATCTTGCCGTCCTTAATGCAAACCCAATGGCTCAAGCCGCCGCGAGGAGCCTCGTAAAGTCCGACGCCCATGCATTCGGGTGCCCAAGTATCGGGCGTCCATTTCTCATTGTTCATGGTCGTGGTATCGCCCGTCTTGAGGTTTGCAATGAGCTTGTCGAAGAAAAATTTATTAACCTCTGCGGCAAGTTGTGCGTCGAGGCAACGGCAGGCAGTCCTTCCGAGCATTGTCGGCATCCAAACATGAGCAGGCACACCCAAAACCGTCGAAACAACTTCAATCTGCTTGAGCATCATTTGTTCCGCCCAAGTCGGGTCGGGCAGTTGACCTTTGGCGGCTTTGGTGTAGATAACAATGTAATGCGCGAGCGGCCCCACTTCGCAGAGCTTGCCTTTCCATTTGGGAGTTTTGAGCCAAGAATATTTTCCGCCCTCGTTGAGCGTTTCCCACATGGTCGGAGTGCCTGTCTTCGGTCCGGTGAATTTGTCTTTGGTAATTCCTTTCCAAGGATGCAAATCTTTCGGAGCACTTTCGGGATATTCGTACCAAGCATGTTCGACGCCTTCGGAAATGATGTCGGGCGACTTCAAATCTTCCGCCGTAATCGGAGTGAAAACAGCCTTCTCGACACCTTGAGCAAAATTCTCGACGACGCCGTTTGAACGAACCAAAAGATTTTCAAAGTAGCCGCCGCTTGAGGTGCCGTTGTAGCCGTTGAGAGGATAATCGCCGAAAGCCATGACACGTTCGCGAGCCAAGCCGCCGCCGTCAACGCGCCCTGCCTTAGCATAAATCGCGCCGATAGCAACGAGGTCGGGCAGATAATAATTGTTGACGAGGTCACGAGCCATATTGACAGCCCTGTCGACAATCGCGAGGCGTGCCGTGTTAATCGGAGCATTGCCGTCTGTCAAGCTGATTGCGCAGGGAACACCGCCCACGACGTAATGCGGGTGAGGATTCTTTCCGCCGAAGACGACATGCGGTGTGATAATTTCGCGTTGCTTATCGAGCATTTCAAGATAATGAGCGACTGCCATCAAATGAACTTCGGGCGGCAAAAGTTTGTAATCGGGATGATCCCACCAATGCGCCGAGAAAATTCCGAGCTGACCGCTTGCAACGATAGCTTGAACTTTGGCCTTGATGCCCGCGAAGTATTGAGGAGTGGCAGCGGGGAAGTCGTGCGGATAAGCTTCGGTGTTGACTTCTTCCGGAACTTTCAAATCAAGCCGATAAGCATTGAGCACGGCAACTTGAAGTTCGGCAGTCTTGGCAGGGTCGGCATTCAAAGCTTCAACGGGACTTACCCAATCGAGCGCGTGAAGATGATAGAAATGAATCAAATGATCTTGAACGGTCAAAGTCGCCGCCATGATATTGCGGATATAATTTGCGTTGAGCGGGATTGCGATACCGAGAGCGTCCTCGACAGAGCGGACAGAGGCAAGCGCATGAGCCGTCGTGCAGACGCCGCAAATGCGTTGAATGTAAGCCCAAGCGTCGCGAGGGTCGCGATCCTTCATGACGAGTTCAAGTCCGCGCCAAGCAGTGCCGCTTGAAATTGCGTCGGTGACTGTGCCGGTTGTCTCGTCTACGGTAACTTCAACGCGCAAGTGCCCTTCAATTCTTGTTATCGGGTCAACTACAACGTGTTGCATAGAAAAATCTCCCTTCGGTCGATTTTTAGGAACTGGTAATTAGGAACAAGGAACTAGTAGGGATTAGTTTTCTAGTTCCTAGGGCATGTTGGTAAATTAAAAAGTAGCGGTTGGCGAGTGCCCGGCCGTCACGGATGACGGCCGCCGGCGATATGAACAGGATGTTCATCCGCCGGTTTAAGCGTCTTTCTTTTTGCTACTTTTTCTTTGACGCCGACAAAGAAAAAGTAAATTCAATAAACAAAAGTCATTGAAACGCTCAATCGGAGCCGTCGATTTAATTTACCAACAGCCCCTAGTTCCTAGTTCCTATTCATGATGTTCTTCGTCAATAAGATTTTCGCGTTGGTTGCGCTGAACGATACTTGCCACAGCATGACCTGCCACGCCCGCCGCCGTCAAGACACCCAAAGCCGCACCGATTTTGTCAACGTCACCGAGCTTGCCGTATTGCGGGAGGCGACTTGTAAACGGGTCTTCGTCCCAGAATTTTGCATTGGAACAACCGATACACGGCGCGCCCGATTGAATAGGATAGCTCATGCCCTGCCACCAACGCAAATTGCCGCAAGAGTTGTAAGTTTCCGGACCGCGACAACCGAGTTTGTAAAGACACCAGCCCGCCTTTGCACCTGCGTCGTCAAAAGTTTCGGCGAACATGCCCGCGTCGAAGAACGGACGACGATAGCACGTGTCATGAATTCTGTTGCCGAAAAATTGTTTCGGACGACCGTCAGCGTCGCAGGGCGGCAAGCTTCCGAACAAAGCAACATGCATGACAACGCCCGTCATGACTTCGGGAATCGGAGGACAGCCGGGAACTTTGACGACGGGTTTTCCGCCGACGAAATGTTCAATGCCCGCCGAGCCCGTCGGATTCGGTTTTGCAGCTTGAATGCCTCCGTAAGCCGCACAACTTCCGTAAGCGATAATCGCCGCCGCACCTTTGGCAGCCTTCTCAAGCAAATGTGTAAAAGTGTGACCGCCGCTCATGCAATAAACGCCGCTGTCTTTTGTGGCAACCGCTCCTTCGACGCAGAGGATATATTGCCCGTTGTATTTGGCAATAGTTTCGTCGAGGTGAGCTTCGAACGGTGCGCCGCAAGCCGCGCTCAACAAATGGTCATACTCCAACGCGATTGACGAAAGCACGACGTCAGAGGCAAGCGGTGCTCCCGAACGAATAAACGATTCGTCGCAACCCGTGCACTCGTGTCCGTGAATCCAAACTACCACAGGCAGAGGTTTTGTTTCCGCTGCCTCCACGACTTTCGAGAACATATCCGTGCTCAAGCCCATTAACGAGGTCAACGCGACGCAGCCTTTTAAAAAGCTCCGACGAGAAAAGCCGCGCCTAAGATATGCCTCCCATAAACTCTCCCTTTTTTCCAATTTTCGCCCCTCCTCAGGTTTGATGATTGATACGCAATGAATGAGTCCCAAAAAAATTTTAACACAATTAATCCGCCGTCAATGATACACAAGCAACTTTCGCCAAAGTTTATTTAAATCCTGCCCGCCGTTGAATGCCGCTTATAAAAAAACGCCCTTCGATAAATTCTATCGAAGAGCGAATTTTCTCTGCGCAGATTTATTTTTTTGTAAAGTTGCCGGCGACGATTTGATAAACAGCTTTATTGACATGGAAGGTTGTTGCCGTGAAATTTTTCAGCATGATAGAGCCGTCACCGATTGCAAAAGTGATTGCGTTCTTTTTGTAGGAGGCGGTGAAACTTCCCGTAATTTTTAGCAGGTCGTCATTTTCAAAGCCGTAAATAATATCGGAGCCGTCGCCGCTGTTGTAAATGAATTTATCTGCACCTTCGTCGCCGTAAAGTTTATCGTTGCCTGCGCCGCCCCACAGCGAATCATTACCCGCGCCGCCGTAAAGCACATCATTATCTGTGCCGCCCAAAAGTTTATCGTCATTCTTGCCGCCGACCAAAGTATCTTTACCCGTGCCGCCGGAGAGGGAATCATTTCCGGAACCGCCGACGAGCATATCTTTGCCCGACCCGCCGCTTAGAGTGTCTTTGCCGGTGCCGCCGTCCAACCAATCATCATTATCGCCGCCGAAGAGTTTATCATCATTTTTATCACCCCAAAGCGAATCATTGCCTTTGCCGCCTTCGAGAAGGTCATTGTCGTCGCCGCCGACCAGTGAATCTTTTCCGTCGCCGCCTAAGAGAGTATCGTTATCATCGCCGCCCGATAAAGTATCGTGACCTTCACCGCCGGAAAGCGAATCATTTCCTGCGTTGCCAAAAAGTTTGTCGTCGTTCTTGTCGCCCGACAAGGTATCGTGACCTTCACCGCCGACGAGTGAATCATTGCCATCGCCGCCGAAAAGTTTATCGTCATTATTACCGCCGACCAATGTATCTTTGCCCGATTCGCCGTAAATTTTATCGTTGCCTTCACCGCCGACGAGAATATCATTACTTGCCCCGCCGTAAAGCGTGGTGTCCTTATCGTTGGCGTAGAGTTTATCCTTGCCGCCGTAGCCGTAGAGAACGTTTTTATTTATCGCGCCGATTATCGGATCTTTAGGAGCGGGGGAACCGGGCGAAGTGATATATGATTGCCGCTTAATGCCGACGTTATCTTGTAAAGTGTCAGCCTTTGCCGAGCCGAAGAGTGAGCAAACGACCTCGCCGCTTGAATCTTTGCCGTAAGCCCGCGTGGTCAAGGTGCCGTCCGCCTCGCGCAATTTAAATTTTTTGTTCAAGCCGTCGACAAGAGTTATCGAGCCTTCGCCGATTGTGAGGATAATTTTTTTGCCGCTGATTTTCGCCGAGCTTATCAAGCCTTTGGTAACTTCGAGAGTATCGTTTTCGCCAATGCCTTTTATTGAATCATTGCCGTCGCCGTCCGCGTATAGGAAAAGATTTTTGCTTCCGCTCGTGTAAATGCTGTCGTTGCCCGTGCCGCCGAGAATTGTAGAATTTGAGCTTATGTTCGTGATAGTGTCGTTGCCGGTGCCTGCGTTGATTGAGACATAACTGTTTGAATAAGAAACGTCGATATTCCCGCCGCCTTTTGCATTGTATTGATAACCTTCTACGACGATATAATCATCATTTGCGCCGCCGTCAATGGTATCGTGTCCACCTTTAGCCTCTGAATAATTTTTCACCGTCAACTTAGAATAAATCGAATCATTGCCCGCGCCGCCTGTGAGGATATTTTTTTTGCCGCCGCCGCTGTATAAAACGTCGTGCCCCTTGCCGCCTTCAAGAGTATCCGAGCCGTCGCCGCCATAAAGCGTATCATTTTTGACGGAACCGACGAGGCAATCATTTCCGCCCTCGCCATAAAGAACATTTCGATAGGCCGCACCGCTTATCGTGTCCTTGATTGTTTCGCTCTTTTTACCGCCGAAGATTGAACAGATTGTATCGCCTTGATCGAGGTCGCATTTATAAGCCAGCGTCGTTGTTGAGCCGTCGGATTCGCGTATCTTAAATTTTTTGTCGTCGCCTTCAACGAGTCTGATTGAACCGTCGCCGACATTAATCATCACGTCCGAGCTGTCGATTTTCACGTCGTCGAGAGTAATCTTTTTTATCGCGCCTTCTTTAATGTGAAGTGTCGACAGGTGAGAATCCAAATTGAGTTCGTTATCGTTAAAATGATAGTAAACGTCTTTGCCGTCTCCCGTCTTATATTCAAAGACACGAGGAGCAAAACCGTCCGCAACAATAGTATCGTTGCCCTTGCCGCCGTTTATCGTGCTCTCCGACGCGTCGGCAAAATAATTTTTAAATTGCTTGCTGTATTTCTCAACATCTTTGCTTCCCGCATAAATGGATTTGCCGCTTGCCAGAAGGGTAAAAATTCCAAATCCCACAGGATTTTTTTTCGTGATGTTTTTACCTGACCAAATCAACCAATCTTTTATGTCAGCAGACAACGGAATTCCCATTAAATCATTTACATATTCCGTGATAAGGATTTTGGCAGAAACTGCGGCAAGAGCCCCCAAAGTAAGTGTATTGGAGTCATCTGCCGAAACTCTTTGCAAAGAAATGTAATCGTTACCCGTGCCGCCTGAAATGGAAGCTCGCACGTCATGATAAGCCAAGATTGTATCGGCGTCTTTACCCGCACCAATCGTAACATTACTGCCTTTGTCGGTATAAATAAAATCTCCGACCGCACGACTGCTTTTTCCGTCATCTCCAATGATACTTGCATGGTTACCGTAGTTTTCAATGATGTCGCCGTCGTCGCCGCCGATAACACTTGCGTAGTCACCGCTGTTGATGATTGAATCGTTACCGGCATTTCCTTTGATAATTGATTTGTTCGTCGCGCTGAAAATGGCATCGATACCTTTTGGGTCGTCGCCGCCGTTTATCGTGACTTTGCTCCAACCGCTGTCCACGCTTACCAAATTTTTTCCGCCGCCCGCATCGATTGAAATATTCGAGCCGCTCCCGACGTTGTACGACTCCTGATTGAAATGAATATTTTCCGTGAACGATGGAGCAAAAATTGAATCGTTGTCTTCGCCCGTCGTGACTGAAATATTTTTGCCCGCGCCGATGAGACTGACTTGATTGTTTCCGTCGCCCGCCTCAATTTTGACTTTAGAGCCGCCGAAATTTTGAATTACGTCATTGCCTTCGTCCGCAGTTATCGTAACGTTAGAGCCGCCGAGTACGGATTCGTCTGCAACGAGAATATTTTTATACATGGGGACGCCGTGAACATATCCGCTCACTACTTCTTCAGTGTGCAATTCAAGGTTTCCGTTGCGCAAAGTGTTGTTGCCCGTGCCGCCAATTATCGTGACTTTATTGCCGAAATTTGTAATGCTGTCATTGTCCGCGCCGCCGTCGATTGAAAGACTCGCGCCGTAATTTACGACAGAATCATTTCCCTCGCCCGCGTCGATTGAAGTTTTATCGCCTTTAGTCGGATAGTAGTCCGATTGCCCGTTCCAAATATAATCGTCATCTTCGCCGCTGAATATCGAAACTTTATCGCCGCTGTTTTCAATGCTGTCATTTCCTTTGCCGCTTTCGATTGAGACGTAAGAGTAGAAGTTTTCAATCGAATCGTTGCCCGCCTCGCCGTGAATTATTTTCTTTGCACCGTAGCCGCTGTAAATGTAATTGTCTTCCTCCGTCCCGATAATATGGAGCGTGTAATTTATTGCTTTGCCTTTGGCGTCGACAATATTAATGGTGTCATCACTTACGCCGGCAAGCGTGATTGTATCATTGCCGACAGCCACGCAAAAATCGTTACTGTCCAAAAATTTCATAATGGAACTGACTTTTCCCGACGCGATTTGAAGGGTGCTCGTCTCATTTAAGCAGTAGATTGAATCATTGCCGCCGGTGTACTTGATTAAAACATTTGAGCCTCTGTTTTCAATTGTATCATTACCTATGCCACCGTCGATTGTTACTGAGTCGCTCTCCGAATTATTGTAGATAGAATCGTTGCCTGCGCCGCTACTTATCGTAACATTGTCGCCGTCGTCGTTGTAAATGGAATCGTCGCCCGTGCCGCCGTTTATCGTGACGTTAGAGGCGTAGCTGTTGGAAATGTAATCATTGCCCTTGCCGCCGTCGATTGTGACATTGTTTGCGTTGTCGCCGTAATTGTGAATACGATCATTGTCATCGCCGCCGGAAATCATCACGTCTGTGCCGGTGTTGTGAATGATATCGTCGCCGTCGCCGCCTGAAATTGTCACTTTATCACCGCTGTTATCAATTTCATCATTTCCCGCTCTGCTCGTGATTTTTACGTTTTCTGCATAATAGTTATCAATCATATCATTTAATTCGCTACCGGAAATAACGGCACCATTGCCGGAAACTGTAGGATATTTTCCATTAGCATCAAGAACATATTCCCAATAATATAAACCAGAACTGGTACGTTTCTTTTTCTTAGGAAAATCCCAATAATCCCCATAAATAATATTGCCATAATTTATCCCAGAATCGAAATCGTTATATTTTTCCTTACGATAATTCCAACTATAGTCATCATAATCATCGTATGGAGAATAAGCAAAGGGTTCACCATAAGCGTAGTATACACCATTTCCATTAATTATGTAATAACCATTATTGTAATGATTACTATCGCTTTCTTCGATACGAAGATAATAGCACCACGGCTTAACATATTTTACTTCCGCCACAGTAACCGCACTCCTCCCCTGAAAAACAAAATGAACAACAATTTTTTGAATAATAACATTTTTGTTAAGTGTTTGCAATAACGACAACAAAAAAATCGCCCGCCAATAATCAGCGAGCTTAAAAAATTTTTGCTACGAATTTATTTTACGGGGACGCAATGTTTGTTGTTGATGTCGGCGACTTTTTGGACGCGGCGACGATATTTTTCGGCAGTCAAAGGTTCGGTCTTGAGCCATGTCTTTACGATTTCCATAGCGATGGCGGAGCCGATAATCTTGCCGCCGATGCAAAGGACGTTGGAGTCGGTGTGTTCGCGTGAAAGTTGAGCGCAGAACGGGTCTTGACAAACCGCCGCGTAAATGCCATAAATTTTGTTGGCGATAAGAGCAGAGCCGTAGCCGACGCCGTCAACGAAAATTCCGCGATCGCATTCGCCTTTCGCAACCGCCAAAGCCGCAGGATAAACGAAGTCGGAAAGGTCGCAAGCTCCCTCGTCGTAGGTGCCGAAGTCTTTAACCTCGTGTCCTTGTTCTTCGAGGTAAGCCTTGATTTGATTTTTGAGTTGGGTGCCGGCGTGGTCGTTCGCCATTGCAATTTTCATGGGAACTCCTCCTTAAAAATATTTTGAAAATTTTATCATACCGCCGAAAAAAAATAAAGCCCGAAAAAATCTTCGGGCTTGTGAGGTCGTGTGTAAATTTTATTGGAACTGTGCTCGCCGCGCAGGACGATGTTTGCTGAAGCAATCTCTGCAATAGACGGGACGATCATTCTTCGGCTCGAACGGAACTTCCGTTTCTTTGCCGCAATCCGCGCAGGTCACGGTAAACATTTGCCGTTGTTCGCCGCCTTCGCGAGAGCGTTTGCGTTTATCGCGGCAGTCACGGCAACGCACGGGCTCATTTTCGAAGCCGCGCTCTTGATAGAATTCCTGTTCGCCTGCGCTGAAGATGAATTCTTTCCCACAGTCCTTGCACACGAGTGTTTTGTCTTCAAAAGCCATTAAAAAAATCTCCTTACAACACATAAAAATTCTTCTTGTTCGACGTGACATTCACCTCGAAACAATACGCGGGAATTATATCACGCTTTAGAAAAAAAGCAAGTTAAAAGAGGCACGCCGCGTGGCATGCCTCTGAATTTTCATTTGGAGCGGGCAATGGGAATCGAACCCACCTCTAAAGCTTGGGAAGCTCTCGTTCTACCGATGAACTATGCCCGCTGATTTTTTATGGTAATAATTGCGAAATGCTTGCGCGATTTTGATTGAACATTTTCATTCCGAAGAGTGCAAATTGTTGTTGAAGCTGTTCGCTGTGGAGTTTCGTTGCTTGCTTTGCAATGTCGGCGTCGTCACCGATTGAAGAGGCTGCGATTTGGTTTTCTTCCATTGTCCTGTAATTTGCCTCTTGGAATTCCAAACGCTGAAGTTGCGCGCCTTGAGTGGTTACCTCGTCGAAAAGATTTCCGTCGGCTGAAAGGTCTTCGAGGATTGAATCGACTGACACGCCGTCAATGACGTAGTCGCCCAAGATGTGCATTGAGTCGAGAATACTTCCGGCTCTTGTGGCGGCGGCGTCGACGAATATCAAAGATTTTTTTGCCGCTTCCACTGTCGACACGTCGATTTTAACATTGCCCTGTTCGTCAGTCAAACCGAGTGTTTGAGCACGAAGGTCGCCTGCTTCAAAATTTTCATAGCCGTCAATGCCCGCGAGCACCAAGCTGTTTCGCGAGCCGTCGAGCATGTTCATGCCGTTGTATTGAACGTAGGCATTGGCGTCGATTTGTGCAATGCTTTGGTTGATATTTTTTTGAATTGCTTGGCGGTCGACATAAGCATTTGCGTCGTCCGCCGCTTGAATAATTTTTTCTCTAATCTCTGTCAGTGCATCAATGGTTCGTTTTGCCGCGCTCTCAGAAATTTTTATCGCCGAAGAGATATTCTGCGTATTTTGAACTGATTGAGACGACGCGCCTATGTTGCTTGCAAGGCGTGCGTTTATCGCGTATTCTGAGGCACCCGCCGACGCAGTCGGATGATTGGAGCCGGTCGTTATTCTTTGAACCGTCTTTTGTGCGACACTGTTTATCCCATTATAAATGCTCACCGAAGGATTAACGCCGCTCACTGTCATAGCCATCTTGTTTCACCCTTTCCTCTTCCGTGAACAGAAAAAAAATCCGCCTAAGTCTTTTGTGAATAATAGCATAAAATTTTTTGTGATACAAGAAGTTTTTCCTGAAAGCAAAGATTTTTTTTCGGAGGCTTCCGGTTTGTCAAGAAAAATTTTTTCGCGGCAGTGATTATCGTTGCGTGAAAAATTTCTGCGTGTTAAAATTAATCCATAAAATTTTTTAAGGAGGCAGGAGCAATGGTTCATATAGTCGGAGCGGGACCGGGCGACCCCGATTTAATCACCGTCAAAGGGCAACGGCTTTTGAGCGAGGCGGACGTTGTCATTTATGCCGGCTCTCTTGTCAACGAAGACATTTTAAAATTTTGCAAGCCCGAAGCTGAAATTTACAATTCCGCGCAGATGATGTTCGAAGAAATTCTTCACGTCATGGCTTTGGCGGAAAAGGCAGGCAAGACGACAGTCCGACTTCACACGGGCGACCCGTCGATTTACGGCGCGACTCAAGAACAAATGGATGCAATGCGAGAGCGCGGCATTGAATTCGACGTGACGCCGGGTGTAAGTTCGTTTTTGGCGGCGGCGGCGGCTCTTAAGCAAGAGTACACGGTGCCCGGTATAACTCAAACCGTCATAATCACTCGGCGCGGCGGAAGAACTCCCGTGCCCGATACCGAATCGCTCAAAAAACTTGCGCAACATCAAACGACGCTTTGCATATTTTTATCCGTGAATCTTCTCGACGACATCAAACGCGACCTCATGAGTGCGGGCTTTAAATCTTCCACACCCGTTGCCGTAGTTTATAAAGCCTCTTGGCCGGGCGAAGAAAAAATTATCAAAGGGCGGCTTGATACAATCGTTCAGCAAGTCAAAGAAGCAAAAATCGATCGCACGGCAATGATAATTATCGGGCATTGTCTAAGTTCAACCAATCGTCAACAATCCAAACTTTATTCTCCGACATTCAGTCACATGTTCAGGCAGGCGAGATTTTAAATTGAGAACAGCAATTATTTCATTAACGACAAACGGCAACCGGCTTGCCGAAAAAATTTCGTCGAAGGTCGGCGGGCAGACTTTTGCCAAAGGAAGAAATTTTACCAAGCTTGCCGATTTGGTTGCAGAGATTTTCGGCAAGTTCGACGGACTTATTTTTATTTGCGCGGCGGGAATTGTCGTGCGCATGATAGCTCCTCACCTCGTCGACAAGTTGAGCGACCCGGCGGTTTTAATTATCGACGAACGCGGGCGAAATGTTATCAGTCTTTTGAGCGGGCATGTCGGGCGAGCCAATGAATTGACTTTGGAAATCGCCAAAGCCCTCGAAGCCAACCCCGTGATAACTACGGCGACAGACGTTGAAGGAAAATTTTCTGTCGACGCCGTTGCCTCCCGATTCGGACTTATCCCCGAACCGAAAGAAGCGATTAAGGCGATTAACTCTGCGATTCTGCGCGGCGAAGAGGTTTTCGTGACGGCGGGCGACGTGCGCTTGAATTTAATTCCGCAAAATTTGATTGCGGGTGTCGGTTGCAGGCGAGGAACTTCTTCGCTGAAAATTTTCGAGGCAATTCAACGGGCTTGTGCAATGATTCATCAACCGATTGAGCGCGTGAAGATTTTGGCGAGTGCCGATGCAAAAAAAGATGAACCGGGACTTTTGGCATTGGCGGAAGTCATGGGGCTTGAACTGAAATTTTTTTCTGCAAGCGAACTTCAAAAGAAAATCGACGAGTACAAACTTGAAGAATCAAAATTTGTTACGCGGTCGGTCGGCGTCGGCAATGTCTGTGAGGCGGCGGCTCTTTGTTGCGTGGAAGGAGCGCGTTTTGCCTTGCCGAAGACCTCTTTCAAAGGCGTGACGGTTGCCTTGTTGTGGGAAAAATGAATTATAATTTAAACAGACGCCTTGAGCGTGAGATTATTTCTCTTGCAAAAAAATTCGGCGTAAAAAAATTAATTCTTTTCGGTTCGCGGGCTCGCGGCACCAATCGCGAACGGAGCGACATTGACCTTGCGACTTCGGGCGGCGATTTTTTTAAATTCGCAGAGGCAGTCGAGGAACTTGCCACTTTGCTTTCGTTCGACGTTGTCAATCTTGACGACACGCTTGCCGATGACTTCAAAGCCGAAATTAATCGCGACGGAATTATTTTATATGAGGAGGTTTCTGACGTCGTGAGGAAGTATGATAATTTTGTTAAATGTCTTTCAGTATTGCTTGAGGCTGATGAAGAACAAGGCAACGAAATTTATCGTATGGGAATTATCGGGCAATTCAATCTGACTTTTGAGCTGTCTTGGAAAGCGTTGCGCGAAGTCCTCTTGATTCACGGCGTGAGTAAGGCGGGAACAGGTTCGCCGCGAGAAATTATAAAAGCAGGCTACGAATTTCATTTTCTTTCAGACGAAGAAACTTGGCTTGACATGCTCAAGCGACGCAATCAAACGATTCACATTTACGACGCGGAAATTGCGGATGAACTTATTGATTTGATATTTGGTAAATACATATCGGCATTTATAAATTTGCGTGACGAGATGGAAAGTCGGCTACCGCTTGACAATCGAGGGCATGACGATAGCCAGCAAGACTAAAATTATCCCGAACGATTCGACGAGTCCGAACGCCGTCCCGAAAATCGCCCGACTGATTATCACGGAGGCGGCGGGCTCTGTCGTTGCGGTTATCGACGCTTCCTCCGGTGTCAAAAATCTCAAGCCCGCGTTGAAACTCAAAAACGCCGCGATTGTTCCGAAAATTATTATCCAGCTCACGTCAAACAAAACTTCCGCTTCAAAGAAAGGCAACCAATTCCAATCGTCAATCAGTGCAAAAGTCGACAGCCCGCCGATAAACATTCCGACGCCCGTCAAAAAGTACGGGTCAATTTTTTTTGCAAATAAATGTTTCGGGAAGATTGCGCTGAAAGCAAAAGCCGCTCCACTTAGCAAAGACCACACGACACAACCGAGCGGCACGAGTAATTTTGTAGGATTGCCGCCCGTCACGAGGAGGAAGACGCCGCTCATTGCCAAGACGACCGCAATGACTTCGCCGCGCTTGGGCAGCCGCTTATGATAAAACGATTCCCATATGACGACCATCGCGGGGCAAGCATAACAAATTACCGTCGTGGCAGCCGCGCCTCCGATTGCGATTCCTTGAAAGTATGTGAACTGCATGAACATCACGCCGATAATCCCGTAAATCACAACGTCGAGCCAAAGTTTCGGGTGACGTTTTAACAAGCCGAGTGACAGCCAAAAATTTTTTCGCCGCGAGGAAATTAAAATCAAAATCGCGCCCGCCAAACACATGCGGATATTTGTAAGCTCCATTGCCGACTTCGACGAGTGCGAAAAAAAATCTTGTACCGCGACGCCCGAAGATGCCCAAAAAATTCCCGCC
The DNA here is from genome assembly GCA_017535925.1 of Selenomonadaceae bacterium. Classification (GTDB taxonomy): domain Bacteria; phylum Bacillota; class Negativicutes; order Selenomonadales; family Selenomonadaceae; genus Quinella. The sequence continues at coordinate 51,123 of JAFXTD010000043.1, forward strand.
ATTGCCACGAAGATTAATGCTAAACTTTTGCTCAAAAATTCCACCTGCTTTTAGCTTTCAGGTATCAGCTTTCAGCTTTCAGAAACTTGGTCTGACAGCTGAAAGCTAACCGCTGACAGCTATTTTATAAATCGCGGCTTAAGAATCAACGTCACGAAGTACACGACCGCCGCGCAGGTTACAATCGTTGCGCCCGCCGCCGAATTTATTTCATACGCCAAAATCAATCCGACCAAGCCCGAACTCAATGCGATTAACACACTCAACACGTGATAGCTTTTTACCGAGTTGGTGACGTTGCGGGCAGCAGCAGCCGGCAAAACCAAAAGCGCATTGATTATCAAAATGCCGACCCATTGTATGCTCAACGCCACGACGATTGCCAAAAGCACCGCGAAGATTGATTCGACGAGTTGAGTTTTTATTCCGCGACTCCGTGCAAGCGTTTGATTCACCGACAAAATCAAAAGCCGATTGAATAAGACAGCCCAGCTCACGACGACGATTAAAAATATCGCCGCCAACGAAATTAAATCTTCCCGCGTGATACTCAACAGGTCACCTATCAGGAAGCGCGAAAATTTATTGAACTGCCCGCCCGCCGACATTATCATTAAGCCGAGCGCAATCGCCGTCGAGCTGAACACGCCGATAACCGTATCCGCTCCCGCGTGCGATTTATTTTTTATGTAAGTTATCAAAAGCGCGAAGCCTATCGAAAAGCCGAGCAGTCCGAAAATTTCCGAGCCGACTCCGATTAAAGCTCCTATCGCTATTCCCGTGAAAGCTCCGTGACCCAAAGAGTCAGAGAAAAACGCCATGCGATTCGAAACGACCATCGTCGACAACAAACCGAAAAGCGGCGTCACCAAAATCACCGCGATTAATGCGTTGCGCATAAATTCATATTCAAACAATATAATCACCGCGCAGATTGTAACAGCTTTGAAAATCTTTTCAAGCAGAGGAGGAATTTTAATCGCCATGAAAAAATTTTTACTTGTCGTCATTGCCTTGACGATTTTATTTTTTGTCACGAGCCCGCCGAAAATTTTTATCGGGACGGAAGAGGAAACGGTTGCCGTCGTCGACGTCGATGAAAATTTTTCCCTCACGATAAATTTTATTCATTCGGTGCAGAAGACGCCCGTCGTCGAGGAATTGATTTTCAAGGACGGCGAATTTATTTTGCTGCGAACGAAATATAAATCTCAAGGCGTCGGTCTTCCCTTCGACGAGGCGGACGGAAAATTTTATCGCGACGGCGATTGGTTTATCTTCGACGAAATGAATCGCCGCTTTAAAAATTTGGAACTGCGGACGGGCAAAGGCACTCAACTTAAAATTATCGTCAACGGTCGCGAACACGAACTCTATAAAAAATTTCCGCTCGGAACGAAAATTATTGTCAAGAGTTTTTGATTGAAGTAAAATCTTCGCAAAGGAGGGTCTTTCATGAATCGAAGAGAATTTGTCAAAGGGAGCGTGGCGTTGATGGCAGTTGCAATGATAAATCCGAATTTCATTTTCGCCGCCGAAAATTTAAAGTGGTGGCAGAAAAAGCCCGTCTACCAAATTTATCCGAAGAGTTTTCTCGACACGACCGGCAAGGGCACCGGCGACCTGCGCGGCATCATTCGCAAGCTCGACTACATAAAAAGTTTGAACGTCGGCGCGATTTGGTTGACGCCGATTTATCCTTCGCCGATGATCGACAACGGCTACGACATTTCGGACTACACCGGCATTAATCCCCTCTTCGGCACAATGGAGGACTTCGACGAACTCATTGCCGAGGCGAAGGCGCGCGATATAAAAATCGTCATGGATTTGGTTTTCAATCACAGCTCCGACAAGCACTCTTGGTTTATCGAATCGAAATCGAGCCGCGACAATCCCAAAGCCGATTGGTACATTTGGCGCGACGAAAAAACTAATTGGCGTTCGATTTTCGGCGGCAGTGCTTGGCAGTGGTGCGAGGAGCGTCAACAATATTATCTGCACACCTTCGCGAAGGAACAGCCCGATTTGAATTGGGAAAATCCCGACGTTCGGCGAGCCCTCTTCGACGCGGCAAATTTCTGGTTGAAAAAAGGAGTAGGCGGTTTCAGAATCGACGCGATTGTTTACATAAAGAAGCCCGAAAAATTTTTGGACGGCACGCCCGACGCCGACGGCACTTGCAGCGTTCACAACATGACGGCGAACACGCCCGGCATTTTGGATTTTCTGCACGAGCTCAAGCGCGAAGTTTTCGACGGGCACGATATTTTTACGGTCGGCGAGGCGAACAGCGTCAAGCCCGAAGAATTACCCGCTTGGGTCGGTGAGCGCGGCGTCTTCAATATGCTTTTCGAATTCAGCCACGTCAATATCATGTTCACCAACGGCGACGATGTTTGGCACCGTTCAAAGCCGATTAAGTTGAGCGAATTCAAAAAGGCATTGAGCGACAGTCAGCGGGCGACGCGAGGCAGTTGGTATCCGATTTATTTTGAGAATCACGACAAGCCTCGTTCGGTGGATAATTTCTTCCCGCACGGCACCGATAAAATTTTGGCGGCGAAGGCAATGGCGACGATTCTTTTCACGCTGCGCGGCACGCCTTTTGTCTATCAAGGTGAGGAACTCGGCTTCACGAACACGAAATTTGATTCAATCGACGACTACGACGACATTTCCTCACGCGGCGCATACAATTTGGCACGGGCGGACGGCTTGAGCGACAAAGAGGCTTTGAAATTCGTTTGGAAGTTCAGTCGGGACAACGCGCGCACTCCGATGCAATGGAACACCTCAATTAATGCGGGCTTCACCGGCGGCAAGGCTTGGTTGCCCGTTCACGACGATTTTAAAACTTGCAATGTCGAAGTCGAGGAGCGCGACGCCGATTCCGTTTTGAATTTTTATCGGAAGATGAGCCGCTTGAGAAATTCGAGCGAGGTTTTGCTCAACGGCGACTACGAGGAACTTTATCCGAACAACGAGGAAATTTTTGTTTACACGAGAACTTTGGGCTTGAAAAAATTTATAATCGCGGTGAACTTCACGACGCACGATGTAAAATTGCCCGCGAAGATTTTCGACGGCGCGAAGAAAATTTCGGGCAACTACTCTGACGAAAAAAATTATTTGCGAGCGACGGAGGCGGTAATCTATGAGCTTTAAGGTTGTGGCGAGCGACTTCGACGGAACACTTTTCAGGGAACAAAAATTTTCTTCGGAAGATTTGGCGGCGATAAAAAATTGGCGGGCTGCGGGAAATAAATTCGGACTAGTGACAGGTCGTTGCTACCCGATGCTTATACCTCACTTGCAAGCCGCCGATTTGAAAATTGACTTCGCGATTTGCGACAACGGAGCGATAATTTTCGACGGCGCGCAGAAAATCATATTTGAAACGGAAATTCCGAAAGAAACCCTGCTTGAACTTTTCAACGAGCCTTTTTTGAAAAAGAGTTTGCATTTTCTGTTCGAGGCGGCGGACGAAGTTTTTTGCGTCAACGTAAAAGAAAATTCTTGGGTCGTTACGGAAAGACCGCGCTGGGAATTTTTTTTGACGTTCATTGACGCCGCGCAGGTAAAGTCGCTGTCGAAAAAAATAAATCAGTTTGCCTTAGGTTTTGGAAGTTCGGAAGAAGCACAAGAAGCAGCAGATTTTTTGAATCGCAATTACGGCGAAAAAATTTTTGCTCAAAAAAATACCCGCAGCCTCGACATTGTGATTGCGGGTATGAATAAAGCTCGCGGCGTTGAAAATCTTTTGAACTTTTACGATTGGCGCGGTGAGGTTTACGTTATCGGCGACGAATCAAACGATTTGCCGATGATAAAAAAATTCGGCGGTTGCACGGTCTCTACGGCGAAAGATTTTGTCAAGCGCGAGGCCTCGGCTGTCTTTGATTCGGTCGGCGCGATGTTGCAAAATTTTTCTTGACAAAATCAGATAAAACTTTTATAATGCGCCTTGTGTTAGTCAAGTGACTGATGCAAGCGGACATAGCTCATCCGGTAGAGCGCAACCTTGCCAAGGTTGAGGTAGCGAGTTCGAGCCTCGTTGTCCGCTCCAGAACAAGCGGAAGTAGCTCAGTGGTAGAGCACAACCTTGCCAAGGTTGGGGTCGCGAGTTCGAGCCTCGTTTTCCGCTCCAATTTTTTTTGACAACAAGTTGGTTACCGGTTGGACCCGTAGCTCAGTTGGTTAGAGCAACCGGCTCATAACCGGTCGGTCCCAGGTTCAAGTCCTGGTGGGTCCACCAACATAAAGGCCTTGTAGCTCAGCTGGATTAGAGTATTTGACTACGAATCAAAGGGTCGGGGGTTCAAGTCCCTCCAAGGTCACCAGTCGGGTAGGTAGCGAAGTGGCTAAACGCGGCGGACTGTAAATCCGCTCCCCTTGGGTACGATGGTTCGAATCCATCCCTGCCCACCATATTGAAATCACAAGTGTCGTCTTCGGGCGGCACTTTTGCTTTGCAGTCTTTCATACTTTCTTTTGTTGCGCCGGGTGTTAGGGTGTGTTGGTAAATTCAATCGGCGGCAGAATTCAGCTTTCAGCTAATCGCTAACAGCTACTTTTGAATTTACCAACACGCTCTAGCGATTAGAAAATCCTCAAAGCTTAAAGCTTAATCGGAGACGCCGATTTAATTTAAATACTCAACACTGCGTGAATTCCGTAAGGCAAAAAAAAGTGATTAGTGGTTAGTGATTAGTGATTAGAAAAATCCAATCACCAACCACCAACAACTAACCACTAACAACTAATCACTAACCACTAATTATCCTTTAGCTTTGAGTTCTTGGAGTTTCGGTCCCATGATTCTCTTGTAAGCCTCGACGCCGGGCTGATTGAAAGCGTCGACGTTGAGCAATTCGCCTTCGTAAGCAACCGACATTGCCAACAGATACATCAACTCGCCGAGATGATATTCGTTGATTTCGGGGAGCGTGAAGCAGGCATTGAAACGCTTGTTTGATTTAAGAGCGTCCGCGTTCGATTGACGAGCAACTTCGAGAGCATCGCCCATTGTCACGCCCGAAATGTCAGCAAGTTTCTTGACGTTCGGGAAAATGTTCGGGATTGTCAAATCGTTCGCCCATTTCTCAACCTTGATGAACTGAACGACTTTATCGAGCGTGCCTTCTTGGTGCTGTTGCGTTTGAGAGTGCATATCGGTGGTGCCGACTGCAACGAGCGGCGTGCGTCCTTCACAAACTTCTTTGCCTTCCTTGTCGAATTGCTTGCCGAGTGATTCGGCGAGGAGTTGGATATACCATTCGGACAGCGACTTGAGATAATCGCCGTAGGGCATCATGACTTCGATATTGCGTCCGTATTTTTTGTAAGCGATAACTTTGAGCGCGGCATTGAGCATTGCGGGGTTTTGCCAAATGTCCTCGTTCTTGCAAGCTTCGTCCATATCGCGTGCGCCTTCGAGGAATTTTTCAATGTTCATGCCGATAACCGCAGCCGTCGAAAGACCGACTTCACAGAAAACGGTGAAACGTCCGCCAACGCCATCGGGCACAGCAAAAGTTTCCCAGCCGTTGTCGACCGCGATTTGCTTGAGGAGAGTTTTCTTTTCCATGTTCGGGTCGGTGACTGCAACGCATTCAACCTCAATGTTGGCATCTTTCTTGAGCGCGTCGAGGATAACCATGAAGTTGCTCATTGTGTCGAGGGTGCCGCCGCTCTTGGAAATGCAAATCAACATGACTTTGTATTTGCCGCCCTTGTTCGCCGCCATAGCCTTGAGGTGATTGATAATGTCGCTGGTTCTGCGCGGGTCGATATTCTGTCCGCTGAAGTAAACTTTGGGCAAGCCTTTGCGTTGTTCGGTTGTCCAAGTGTTCCAAAATTCGCCGCAGAAAATATCGAAGAGAACTTTATTGCCGAGGAACGAGCCGCCGATACCGAGTGAAACAACCGCGTCGACATTGTTGCGGATTCTTTCCGTGAAGTCGTGGAGGCGTTGAATCGAGGCGGGCGAATTGAGATTGAGTTTGCCGTTTTCTTCGGTGATGTAGGGCAGCTTGGAGAAGTAAACTTTTTCGGGGTTGCCGTCTTTGGAGAGGTGAGCTTTGATAAAGCCGTCCTTGCGCATGACCTTCATTGCCTCGTGAGCGGCTTTGAGTGCGTCTTTGCATTCGTCGAGGTCGGCTTGAGTGACTTTGCCTTCGCCGAAGAGGTTATCATAGTCGAAGCTGAAACCTGATTTTAAAGTAAGAGCCATCAAAAATTCTTCCTTTCCATTTCCAAAACCGTTAAACCTTACCTGTTAAAGTGATTCGAATCACACAACGGAGGCGACGATTTCGCCCGCTTCTTTTTGAATTTGAGCGAGGTGTTCCGCGCTGACAAAACTTTCCGCGTAGACTTTGCACATATCTTCTGTGCCGGAGGGACGAGCCGCGAACCAGCCTTTATCGGTGACGACTTTCAAGCCGCCGATAGATGCGCCGTTGCCGGGAGCCTTCGTGAACTTGCCGGTAATCTTCGCGCCTGCAAGAGTATCAGCCTTGAGGTTTTCGGGAGCCAATTTGCCGAGAGCCGCTTTTTGGTCGGGAGTGGCGGGCGTGTCTTTGCGAGCATAGTAGAACGTGCCGAATTTGTCGGTGAGTTCCTTGTGATGTTCGGAAGGATTCTTGCCGGTCTTGGCAGTGATTTCGACGGCGAGCAAGTCCATAATGATACCGTCTTTATCGGTTGTCCAAACGGAAGCGTCTTTGCAGAGGAAGGACGCGCCCGCAGATTCTTCGCCGCCGAAGCCCATTGAGCCGTCAAACAAGCCGTCAACGAACCACTTAAAGCCGACGGGAACTTCACAAAGTTTTCTGCCGATATCAGCAGCGACCTTGTCAATCAGCGAGCTTGAAACGAGCGTTTTGCCGACCATAGCGTCTTTGCTCCAGCCGGGGCGATTCGTGAAGAGATATTTAATCGCGACTGCAAGATAATGATTCGGATTCATCAAGCCTTGCGGAGTGACAATGCCGTGACGGTCATAGTCGGTGTCGTTGCCGAAAGCAATATCGTATTTGTCTTTGAGCGCGATAAGATTTGCCATAGCGAACGGCGACGAGCAGTCCATACGGATTTTGCCGTCGTGGTCGGGAGGCATGAAGCTGAACGTGTAATCGATGTTGGGATTGACGACGTTAATCGGCTTTTTAATTCCGTAGACTTCGTTAATCAAATCCCAGTAGAAAATGCCGGAGCCGCCGAGCGGGTCTGCGCCGACGTTGAGTCCCGAATTGACAACGGCGTCCATGTCGATAACTCTGCCGAGAGCTTTGACGTAAGGCATCATGTAATCCATGAAGTGCACGTTGTCGAGTTTGATTGCGCGTTCGAAGGGAATACGTTTGACGACTTTTGCGACGCCCTCTTTGATAATTTCGTTGGCGCGGTTTTGAATTATCTTGGTCGTTTCTGCAGAAGCGGGGCCGCCTGTTGTCGGGTCGTACTTAATGCCGCCGTCAGTCGGAGGATTGTGGCTCGGCGTGATAACGATACCGTCAGCCTGCTTTGCCTCTTTTTTCTCGTAGTTGTGCTCAAGAATGATTCTGCTTACGACGGGAGTCGGGACGGGTTTGAAATCCTCTTGCAAAACAATTTCAACGCCGTTAGCCGCCAAGACTTCTACGCAGGAGCGAAGTGCCGGCTCGGAAAGTGCGTGAGTGTCCGCGCCGATAAACAACGGACCTTGAATCTTTTCGGCGGTGCGATATTCATAGACCGCCTGCGCGATGGCGAGGATGTGTTCTTCGTTGAAGCTGTGAAGCTTGGAACTGCCCCTGTGCCCCGATGTGCCGAACGCGACGCCTTGAGTTTTATTCTCCGGGTCGGGCGCGAGGGTGTAGTAATCGCTAATCAAGGACGGAAGGTTGACAACGGTTTTACTCATAATGAGTCCTCCTTTGGTTGAAAAATTTTTATCACATGCTCAATAGAGCGATTTAGGCTAACGTATTACCACTTGGAATAATTGACTTTTCGTTTAATGGCAGACCGTGCATATTCTGAAATTTCGCCGGGCTTGCTGATATAAATAACTTTCGCAATACGGCGTTCAGGTTTACCGGAAAGTTTATTATTAAAATAGACTTCAACAAAATCGCCAATTTGCACTCCGTCAACTTTGCCCAATAAGTAGTCATAATATTTCTTGTCGTTCTTTTTAAAAATGACACGAACGAAAGTATTCTCGTCACTCAAAAGCGGCGGCGGTGTTTGAGTGGGCGACGATTGAACAGCGGCAGATTTTTGGCTTTGCAGTCTGTGAAGTTCGTTCTTTAAGGCGGCAATTTCTTCGCGCTTTTTATGCAACAGATATGCGAGGAATCCGACAACGCACAATAAAAAAGTAACAATTACGTCCACTGCAATTATCAACTTTCAGCCGCGAATAATCGCAAGCAACTCATCGCGTTTGGTTTCCATTAAAATTTTATCGCCGCGAGCCTCGACATTGAGGCGGATAAAAGGTTCGGTCTGTGAGCCGCGCAGATTGAATCGCCAATCGGGATAATCGACGCTCAAGCCGTCAATGTGACTGACGGTGCCGCTTGTGCCGTAGAGTTCCTCAATCTTTGACATAATCTCTTTGACTTTTTCGACGCCGGAAACTTTCGTATTGATTTCGCCGCTGACGGGATATTTGGCAATCCTGTCCGCCATGAGCTGCGATAAAGTTTTATCCGTCTTGCCGAGCAGTTCCAAAATCAAAAGCCAAGGAATCATTCCGCTGTCGCAGTAATAAAAATCGCGGAAATAGTGATGCGCCGACATTTCGCCGCCGTAAATCGCATTTTCCGCACGCATGAGCTCTTTTATGTAGACGTGTCCCGAACGACACATAATCGGTTTGCCGCCGAGGTTTTCGACAATGTCAATCGTATTCCAAATGGCGCGAGGGTCGTAGATGATTTTTTCGCCGCGATTTTTTTTGCAGAAAGCTTCCGCCAAAAGCCCGACCATATAATAGCCTTCGATAAAGCCGCCTGTTTCGTCAAATAAAAAGCAACGGTCAAAATCGCCGTCAAAGGCAATGCCGCAATCCGCACCGCTTTGTTTGACAGCCGCCGAAGTTTCTGCGCGGGCGTCTTGGAGCAGGGGATTGGGTACGCCGTTGGGGAAGAAGCCGTTGGAGTTGTTATGAACTTTGACAATATCGAAAGGCAAAAATTTTTCCAGCTCGTTGATAATCGGACCTGCCGAGCCGTTGCCGGTGTTTATGACGACTTTAAACGGTTTAAGATTTTTCACGTCGACGTAAGACAAAATGCATTTGATATAATCGGACAAGATGTCAATCCTGTGAACGGTGCCGGTTGCTTTGCGGAAAGACCAATCGCGATTTTCATCCTCGACCGCCGCTTTGACGGCAAGCAAACCGCTCTTGGGAGCAACGGGGCGCACGCCTTTGCCGACAAACTTCATGCCGTTATATTCCTTCGGATTGTGGGAGGCGGTAATCATAATGCCGCCGTCGAATGAATGAAAACCCGTCGTGAAGTAAATCATTTCGGTGCCGCATTGCCCGATGTCATAAACTTCACAACCCGCCTCTGTAAGCCCGCGAGTGAGCGCGTCAAAAAGCGTCAAGCCCGAAAGTCGAATATCATGTCCGACGGCAACTTTTTTTGCGTTGAAAATTTCGGGAAAAACTCTGCCGACACGATAAGCAAGTTCTTGGTTTATGCTTTCGGGATAAATGCCGCGAATGTCATAGGCTCCGAAGCCGGAAGTGTTTATTGCCATGTTGCACGCGCTCCTTGTGATAATTTTTTCTTTCAATTTAACTTTGCTATTCTATTCGGGCGAAAAATTTCCTTTCGAATTTGCAGAAAATTTTTTTATCATTTGTCGTTAAATCAAAGACAGCAAAAAAGACCGCGCAGATTTCAACGCGGTCTTTTTGCATATGTGATTACAAAAAATTTTTACTTGAAGTAACGTTTCAGCAGACCCGCAAAAGCTTTTCCGTGACGAGCTTCATCGCGAGCCATTTCGTGGACGGTGTCGTGAATTGCGTCGAGGTTGAGAGCTTTGGCGCGTTTGGCAAGGTCGGTTTTGCCTGCGGTTGCTCCGTTCTCTGCTTCCACACGCATTTTCAAATTTTTCTCGGTGCTGTCAGTGAGGACTTCGCCCAACAGCTCGGCGAACTTGGCAGCGTGTTCGGCTTCTTCCAAAGCAGCGCGACGCCAATACTCTCCGATTTCGGGATAGCCTTCACGATAGGCGACGCGTGCCATTGCAAGATACATGCCGACTTCGGTGCATTCGCCGGTGAAGTTTGCGCGCAGGTCTCTGATAATATCCTCGGGTGCACCTTTCGCCACGCCGACGACGTGTTCGGCTGCCCAAGTCAATTCGCCTTCTTGTTTGGTGAATTTTTCGGCGGGGGCTTTGCAGACGGGGCATTCAATCGGCGGCTCGTCGCCTTCGTAGACGTAACCGCAAACGTTGCAAACATACTTAGCCATAATTAAAACCTCCATATAATTTTTTCATACGCTTGTGTGAATTATAGCATAGAGGTTTTACTTTGGCAAGTTAGTTATTAGGGCATGTTGGTAAATTCAAAAGCAACGGTTGGCGAAAGCCCGGTCGTCATGGATGACGCTGCAAAAGAAAAGTAGAAGAAAAAATAAAAGTTATTATAACGCTCAATCGATGCTGACGATTTAATTTACCAACAAACCCTAACCACTAAACTCCCGTCACTTCGGCGAGGAGTTTTTTTGTGCTTAAGTTCATATTGAAGAAGTCGACGAAAAAAACTCAAACTTTAAGCTGAGCCGTTGAAATTTTTCGTCGGCTTGTGCGGGCTTGGCTGGTGTTTTCTTCCCCCTCAAAGGGGAAGGAAACTACCGCCATAGCCAACGCGCGTTTTATATGCAGTTTTCAATATATGTGCTTTTCGCACACTAAATGGGCGTCACCCGAAGGTTAGCCTACTTTAAATTATCATTATTATCTGTTTTCAAAGATTGTGTCGACACTTCAGACTTCCTGTCTGCGCATATCGCGAGATAACCGATATAAATATTTCAGTCTCGTGAAACTCGGGCTCCCCTGACAGGGACACGACAAACATCCTTGTAGCATACGAGCTATCGCGGGCAATTACAACCTTATGGCTCCTCCCCGGTTGCATTCACACCCGTTCATCTTTTCAACCACAGAGCCTCATTTCGTTCTCAGTTCCTCTGTGTCGCGAGTATACACCGAAACTATATCCTGATTATCTGATATAAAATTCGATACGGGCGCGGTTTTTCCTGCCTTGACGAAAAAAAATTTTTCTGACGTGTTGACCGACAAGCAACTTGCCCTTGAAAAAATTCAAATTGTCCTCGCGCAAGACGTATGACGACTTCAGCCCGCGCTTGACCAAATCCGAAATCATTTCAAGATAAATGCGAATAAAAATTTCGTAAAGCGGGAGGCGTGCCGTGTCAAGCGAGGCGTTGCGAAATTCTTTCCCCGAAAAATCTTTCAACGTCCTCAACATTTCAACGACAAGCTCGCGCAGTTTTTCTTCGGGCGCATTTAACTTCGGCAGAATTTCAATTTGAAAGCCGCTCGGCAAGCGAATCACTCCGATATAATTTTTCGCCTGAACAAAATCCCAACCCAAGCTCATGAATTCGCCGACCTTTGAAAATTTTACAAGTTCGTCGAAAAATTCGCAGTCGGCGGCAGAAATTTTTTGATACTCCCGAACGGTCAGCATAACTTGTAACCTTCGGGCAAGACTTTATTAATTTTCTCGCTGTCCTCGAAAAAATATTCTCTAAGCAACGGAATGATTTTGTTCCGGAAAACTTTATCGATTTCGGCGCGGCTTTTGCACTTGATAAAATATGCGTGCCCGATTGTGTGTTCGCGGTCGATGAGTGTTTCAAGGTTGCCGTTGAGCGTCGCAAGCTTTTCCTGCAAGTTCACGCCGTCAATCGTCTGCAAAAGTTCGGGGCGCGGCATCATTTCAATAAAATCAAATCGGCGGCGCAGAGCGGTATCAAGCAGAGCGATTGAGCGGTTGGCGGTGTTCATTGTGCCGATTATGTAAATATTTTTCGGGACAGTGAATTCTTCCTGCGAACAGGGCAACGTCACGGAAAGTTCCTCGCGCTTGTCGTCTTCAATCAAAGTTATCAGCTCGCGAAAATTTTTGAGATGTTCCCGCGATTTATCTCGTCGATTATGAAAACGAAATTGCTCGCGGGATTCATCATTGCGGTTTCGCAAAATTTTTTGAAGACGCCGCTCGCCACCTCGTAGAAAATATTTCCGTTCGTGACCGTCGGCTTGATACCCTCGATAAAATCCTCGTAGCCGTAGCTTTGATGAAACGTCACGAATTTTATTCTGCCGTCGTCGCGGAGTTGATTGTATTCGCGCTTAATCTCGTTGTAATCGCGGCGTAGGAAGTCGTCAAAAAAGTTTTTACGGTACCGGGCACGCCGTAGAGAATTTGATTGAGCGGGAAAATTTTTTTCGGTGCTTCAACAGCGGACGATAATTCCGGTTTGGGAATATCAACTTCATCAAATATGAATTGACCTTGTACAGGCGGAAAAAAGGCATGATAAGTCACGCGCTCGCCTCCTCAAAGCTCAACGAAATTTTTCAAGACATGCAAGCCGACATCGCCGGATTTTTCGGGGTGGAATTGCGTCGCGAAAATATTTTCAAACTCAATCGCCGCAGTGACTTCCTCGCCGTAGTTGGTCGTCGCCGCGATAATTTTTTTGTCGTCAGGGAGGGCGTGATAGCTGTGCACGAAGTAGAAATACGAATCATTTTTTATTCCTTTGAACAAATTACGCATTGCGCCTTGCGCATTACGCATTGAAACAGAGTTCCAGCCCATGTGAGGGATTTTCAAATCGCCTGCAAGAATTTTTTTGACTTGCCCGCCGAAAATTTTCAAGCCGTCGACGCAAGGGCTTTCTTCACTGCCCGCGAATAAAATCTGCATTCCGACGCATATTCCCAAAATCGGTTTGCCCGCAAAAATTTCAGCCTTAATCGTCGGAATCAAACCTGTCGCCTCAAGATTTTTCATGCAGTCACCGAAGGCACCCACGCCCGGCAAAATAATTTTTTCTGCGCGGCGAATATCTTCAGCCTCACTCGAAATTTTCACATCGCCGCCGACAGAAGCCGCCGCCTTTTCCACGCTGTACAAATTTCCCACGCCGTAATCAATCAGAACTATCATCACTGCACCTCCATTTTAGCTGTTAGCGATTAGCTGTTAGTTGTTAGGAAAAAATTTTTCAAAGGAGTTAATTGAATGGAAAGAACCTCGCCGCTTTTGGAAAATAAAAATTTTCTTTACGCTACGGAATTTTTTTCGGGCATGTCGATAATGGCAGTCGAACTCGGAGCCGCCCGATTGCTCGCGCCCTACTTCAGCTCGTCGCAAATCGTCTGGACAATCATAATCGGCACCATAATGATTGCGTTGGCACTCGGAAATGTTTGGGGAGGTCGCCGCGCTGACCTCGACGCCAACCCCGCAAAACTTTATCGACGTTTGATTTTCGCCGCGCTGTGGATTGGAGCAATTCCCGTGCTCGGAAAATATTTAATCCTCGCGCTCGCAGGAATTTTAATCGTCGCAATCGACACGAACCTTTTAATTTGGGCGGCGTTCCTCTCTTGCATGGCGATTTTCGTTTTGCCATTGTTCTTGCTCGGAACCGTGACGCCTTCGCTCGTGAAATATTCAACCGACAACCTCGAACACAACGGGCAAATCGTCGGCAATCTCAACGCCTTCAACACAATCGGCAACATTATCGGGACGTTCCTCCCAACTTTCGTGACGATACCCGCCGTCGGCACCGCCGTAACGTTTTTGATATTTTCGGGCGTCCTCCTGCTTATCGGCTTAATTTATTTTATCAGTCTCGGCGTGAAAAAATTTTTCTGCGCGGTCGCCGTTGCGATTTTCATTTTGTGCGGCGTGCTCGGCAATTCAAACGGCTTTGCATTTTGGGAAAAAAATCTTTTGTACGAGGGCGAATCGATTTACAACTACCTGCAAGTGAAAGAGACGCCCGATAAAATTATTTTCTCGACGAATGTTTTGTTCGGCGTGCAATCGCTCAAGGTCAAAGGCGGCGGCTTAACCGGCATGTATTACGATTACGCGCTGGCTGCTCCGCTCCTCACCGACGGCAAAAAAATTTTGATTCTTGGAATGGGCATGGGCACCTTCGCCGAACAATGCCGAAAATATTTTCCGAAGTCGCAGATTGTCGGCGTTGAGATTGACGAAAAAATCACCTCGCTTGCAAAAAAATATTTCGCCTTGCCCGAAGAGGTCGAGGTCGTGACTTATGACGGTCGCGCCTTCCTGCAAGCCGACGAAAATTTTTACGACGTGATTTTGGTTGACGCCTTCCAAGATATTTCTCCGCCGTTCCAAATGAGTTCGACGGAATTTTTTTCGCTGGTCAAAAGTCATTTAAAGCAAGGCGGCGTGATGGTCGTCAACATGAACATGCGGGCAAGCGGCGCGGGAAATATCAACGAATATTTGATTGATACGATTGGAAAAAATTTTTCGGCGTTGAGGATTGTTGACGCGAGCGGCGTCACGAACAGAATTTTATTTGCGGCGGAGGACGACAAAATTTTAAACGAACTTCACGCCCGCGCAGAAAATCTTTCCGACGAAAATTTTTCACGGCTGATGATTCACATTGCCGACACATGGACGACGCCCGCGCTTGGCGAAAACATTTTGACTGACGACAGAGCTGCCGTTGAAATTTTGAGCATGCGGGCTTTGGATAATTTTATTCAGCAGAATTTGCAACGCTGCAAAGAAATTTATCGGCGCGAGGGTTTGAACGGCGTCTTGAATTCTTTCTAACAAAAAAGGCGGAAGCTCACGCCTCCGTCTTGGTTTGCTATCGAACATTGATTTTATAAATTCATATCTCACCTCCCGATTGCGACGTTTGGTGGTCATCGCAGGTTATTTGCCGCCGACCAAGATGCGGGGACATCTCTTCGGCTCTGTGGCGTTTATGTTTTTAATTGGGATTAACGGGAATTGTATTTGAAGATGATTAGAGGATTGATAGAACAAGATTAATTTCCCTGTGAAAATTCTCGTTCCTCCCGTTGCATAACTGTAGCAGAAAACACTTTCCTTTGCAAGTCACAAGTAAAAAATTTTTCATGCCGACAAAAAATATTGTATTCAAAGGGGCGCGGGCTTGAAATTATTTTTTACGGCTAATATAATAAGCCGCAGTTATCAACAGCAAGACTTGAAAGGATGAATTTGAATTGGCAAACGTCGACAAGGAAGCACTGGCTTTGCACAAGGCTAATCGCGGCAAACTCGAAATTCGGAGCAAAGTTCCGCTGAAGACGAATAAGGATTTGACGCTTGCATATACGCCGGGCGTCGCGGCTCCCTGTCTTGAGATTAATGCCGACTTCGATAAAATTTACGACTACACCAATCGCGGCAACCTCGTCGCGGTCGTCACGAACGGCACGGCTGTTCTCGGCTTGGGCGATATCGGCGCGGGTGCAGGTCTTCCCGTCATGGAAGGCAAGGCGATTTTGTTTAAAGGGTTCGCCGGCGTCGACGCAATTCCCATTTGCCTCGACACAAAGAGCGTTCCCGAAATTATCAAGACGATTCAACTCATGGCTCCGAGCTTCGGCGGCATAAATCTTGAGGACATTAAGGCTCCCGAATGCTTCGACATTGAACACGCTTTGAAAGATTCCGTCGATATTCCCGTCTTCCACGACGACCAACACGGCACAGCGATTGTCGTTGCGGCGGCTCTGATTAATGCCTTGCGTCTTGTCGACAAAAAGTTTGAAGATATAAAAGTTGTCGTCAACGGCGCGGGCGCAGCGGGCATGGCGATTACTTATCTGATTCAAAAGATGGGCGCAAGAGACGTTTTGCTCTGCGATTCAACCGGCGCGATTTACGAAGGACGCGGCAAGGGCATGAATCCCTACAAAGACCAAATCGCTGCCGTCACGAATTTTGATAAAGAGGCGGGACAGCTCGTCGACGTGATTCACGGCGCGGATGTTTTTATCGGCGTGTCGAAGGCGAATCTCTTGACGCAAGATATGGTTAAGATGATGAACAAAGACGCAATTATTTTGGCAATGGCAAATCCCGTTCCCGAAATTATGCCCGACCTCGCGAAAGAGGCAGGGGCTCGTGTCGTGGCTACCGGGCGCAGTGACTTCCCCAATCAAGTCAACAATCTGCTTGCCTTCCCCGGCATTTTCAGAGGTGCTCTTGACGTTCGCGCAACCGACGTAAACGAGGAAATGAAAATCGCGGCGGCTTATGCGATTGCCTCACTTGTCAGCGAAGACGAACTCAACGAGGATCATGTTATCACGACGCCTTTCGATAAGCGCGTTGCTCCGACTGTCGCGGCTGCCGTTGCCAAAGCTGCTCAAGATTCGGGCGTCGCTCGCAACATGACAATCACGCCCGAAGAAGTCGCTCAACACACCAAAGACCTTTTGGCGAAATTATAAAATTGTGCTCGTAGTCCAACGGATAAGACACCGGCCTCCGGAGCCGGCAATGTGGGTTCGATTCCCGCCGAGCACACCAACTTAGTGATTAGTTGTTAGTGATTAGTGATTAGATAAACCAAAAGCGGTTCCAAAAATCTTGGAGCCGCTTTAAATTTTTCTGCCCTTAAAAATTCTTCCCAATGAAAAATTTCTTTTCGGCAGGCGTTGTGATAGAATAGGCAAAAATTTTTTACGAGGAAAAATTATGTCTGCAAAAAAAAATCCGACGACCTTGAGTTCGTTTGCGCCGCCGATTTTATTTCTGTTGTTCGATTATGTCGGGGTCGTCTTGAGCGAACACCTTGCCTTCCTCATGCGCGATAAATTGGATTATTGGAATAACGTCACCTATCTTTACGGCGATACTTACATTTACGGTTGGGTGCCGCTGTTGTTTCTGATTTTCTTGGGGCAATCGCGAACCTATCGGCAAATGAAACCCGTCGTCGACACCATGCGCGACATTTTTAAATCGGTCTTCGCCGGCTGGATTTCGTCGATAATCATCATCTATTTTCTCAAGGCAAGCAATTTGTCTTCGCGGCTGTTCATAATTTTGTTCGGGCTGTTCGTCCTCGTGAACGTCTGCCTGATTCGCTATTGCGTGCTGAAATTTCTCAAGCGGCAAAATATTTTTTACGAGCCGATAATTTTAATCGGCGCGGGGCTCACGGCGGAAAAGCTTATAAAATTTTGGCGGGAAGATTTGGGCTACCGATATAAGATTGTCGGGCTGATTGACGACCACCCGATTTCCGCGCAGCTCCCGAAAAATTTCCCGATACTCGGCGGCTTCAACGAGGCGCGCAGAATCATTCGTGCGGCGAACGTCAAAACGGTCGTGATAGCTGCGCCGGGACTCGGCAAAGAAAAATTGCAAGAGCTGATAACAAAAATTCAACCGCACGTCAAAAATATTTCGTTCGTGCCGGATTTAATCGGAACGCCGATGTCGAGTGTCGAGTTGTCTCTTCTGTTCAGCGAAAAAATTTTGATGCTCAACCTGCGGAATAATCTTTCGCGCCCGTATAATCGAATCCTCAAAAGAATTTTCGACTTGACGTTGACGATTGTCGGCGGGCTGATGATTTCGCCTTTCCTGTTGGCGATTGCGCTTGCCGTAGCGATTGACAATCGCGGACACGTGATTTTTGCTCACAGGAGAGTGGGCGCGGCAGGGAAAAAATTTTCGTGCTACAAATTTCAAACGATGGTGCCCGACGCCGAAGAGAAGTTGAAAAAATATTTGGCTGAAAATCCCGAAGCCAAACGCGAGTGGGAAGAATCTTTCAAGCTGACGAACGACCCGCGAGTCACAAAATTGGGAAATTTTTTGCGGCGGACGAGCTTGGACGAATTGCCTCAACTTTGGAATGTGATTCGCGGCGAAATGAGTTTGGTCGGTCCGCGCCCGATTGTTCAAGCCGAAGTTGTGCGCTACGGAAAAAATATTCGCGAGTATTACATGGTTCTGCCGGGCATAACGGGCATGTGGCAAGTCAGCGGACGCAGCGACACGACTTACCCCGAACGCGTGGCAATGGACGCTTGGTACGTTCGCAACTGGTCTGTTTGGATTGACTTGATGTATCTTTTCAAAACGGTTAAGGCGGTTTTCACGGGCAAAGGAGCTTACTGAAAAAACTTTCGCCGCGTGTTTTCAATTCGACGTTGAAAATTTCGGCAACGGTAGCGGCAATGTCTGCAAAAGTTTTTCGCGTGCCGAGATTGACGCCTGCGCGGACTTGCTTGCCGAAAATTATCAGCGGAACATTTTCACGAGTGTGGTCGGTACCTGCGGCGGCGGGGTCGCAACCGTGATCGGCAGTTATCATCAACAAATCGTCTTCGCGCATCTTATTTAAAAATTCGCCGAGCTCTTCGTCAAAAATCGTCATTGCCTGCGCGTAACCGTCAACGTCACGGCGGTGCCCGAACTTCATATCGAAGTCAACCAGATTGACAAAGCACAGCCCATGAAAATTTTCGTCGAGGAGTTGCAAAGTTTTCTTCATGCCGTCAGAATTGTTTTCGTTAATTCCGAGCGAACGACTTATCCCTTGCCCCGCGAAAATGTCTTGAATCTTGCCGACGCCGATTGTCGCAAGATTTTTTTTGTTAAGCGCGTCAAGAATCGTTTCGGCGGGCGGCTTCAAAGAAAAATCGTGACGGCGAGGCGTGCGTTCATAATTCGGGAAGCTGCCGACGAACGGGCGGGCGATAATCCTCCCGACGCCGTGAACGCCCTGCATAATCTTTCGCGCAATTCGACAAAAATTATAAAGCTCTTCGACGGGAACAATCTTTTCATGCGCGGCGATTTGCAAGACGCTGTCGGCGGAGGTGTAAACAATTAAATCGCCCGTTGCCTCATGAGCCTGCCCGAAATCGTGAATGACTTGCGTGCCCGAATACGGCTTGTTGCATAAAATTTTTCTGCCAAAATTTTTTTCAAGTTCTGCAATGACTTCCGGCGGGAAACCTTCGGGATAAGTCGGAAGAGGTCGTTCGGAAATAATCCCCGCGATTTCCCAATGACCAATCGTCGTGTCCTTGCCTTGCGAAGCCTCGATAATCCTTGCGAAAGAGCCGCGAGGATTTTTTTCTTGACGATAAAAATTTATGCCATCGATATTGAATAAGCCGAGCCGCAAAAGATTCGGCGTGTGAAAATTTTTCGAGGCGGCGATTGTCTTCAAAGTGTTAGGATTGTCGTCGCCGAAATTTTTTGCATCAGACGCGCCGCCGATTCCGACGCTGTCCAACACGATTAAAAAAATTCGATTAATCATATGCATCCTCCTCAATCGGTTCTTGCCGCCTTCATTGCCAATTTGTTTTTGTACATTTCCTTATCCGCACGCTTGAAAACTTCGTCAGCAGATTTGTCGACGCCCGATTTATAATACGCAACGCCGACCGCCGCCGAAACTTTTTCCCAAGCCTGCAACGACCTGTTGGAATTTTTACGAGCCATTTCGGCTTTGAACTGCCGCACAAAATATTTGAACAAGGAAATTTTTTCGCCCTCGATTATCACGACAAATTCGTCGCCGCCGATTCGATAAACATGTTCCTCGCCGAAGACCGAGCAAATTAATTTGGAGGCGTTGAGCAGATAAATGTTGCCGCGCTCGTGACCGTAGGTGTCATTAATTTTTTTGAGATAATTCACGTCGACCATCGCAATATAAAATTCCGCCTCGCCCGAAGAAATTTTTTCGTCAAGCTTGGCAATTTCCTCGTCGTAAGCCGCTTTATTTTTTATGCCCGTCAAAGAATCTTTGTGAGCCAATTCATCCATCTCTGCAACCTGCCGCCTCGCCCGCCGCAACTTTTCAAAATAATCCACAACGTCTTGCGTCGTCTTCAACAGCGCGTGATACAAATTTTCTATCTCGTCGCCCGTATGTATTTCCAGCTTTCGAAGTTGCTCGACATTATCTTCGCAGTGCTTGTCGTTGTCGTAAGCAAAATTCCTCGCGCAATAGTCCATTGTGTTGACGGGCAGGACGATATTGTTTTCGACGAAACGCAAGCCGATAACGAATACGAACACGAAGCAGCCCGAAAACAAAGCCAAAACTTTAGCCGTGAAAGTTCTGCCGTAATCCGAAATCAAATTCAGAGACAACTCAACCACAACGCAAGATTGAACATTGCCTGCCGCGTCATGAACGGGCTTGAAAATTTTCAAGAGGCGGTCGTTGCCGTCGTCGAAGATTATCGGCTCAAGCGATTCGCAGGCAGAAAATTTTTCGACGCGCAAACTTTTTATGTCGGAGTTGGAAGCTTTTATGTTGTCAAGATTTTTTTCAAGGGCGGCAAAATCTTTCGCGGTATCAATTTCGCGCGCGGCAATCGTCGCCAAGCCCTCGCCGATTTTCATTTGCGCGGCAGTGGCTGCCTGTTCAAAAATCCTGTAGCTGATTGAGGCAATCGACGCCGCGATAAAAAGCGAAGTCAAACTCAAAATCAAGAGGATTTTCACGCGCAAAGAAGACTTCGGGCATTTGCTTTTGTAGACTGCGCTTTTCATTTCGGCGGTTAAGGGTGCCTGCTTTTGTCCGAGCCCTCGAAAAAAATTTTTTGTTTGCGGCGGAAGAAATTTTATCAGCACGAACGCCGCAATCAAGCTCAAACCTTTGTCAGCGAACTCTTGCAAAAAATTTATCGCGAAGTGAATTTGAATTTCGCTCAATGCCTCGACGACGCCCGTGCAAAATAAAAATTTCCCGATGAATTCGCTCAAGACGGTTGACACCAAAGCAAGCGCGGGGATAGCCGTGAGCGTCTTGAAAAATTTTTGGAAGAAGCCGCGCCTCGCAAGGAACGTGACGTAAATCGCAACGAAGATACTCACCGAGCAATAATACATTTCCGCCTCGTCGACGAACGATGCAAAAAGATGCGTGGCGAACCCGACGACGATAGCCGGCACGTAACCGCTCAACATTGCAACAAAAATTGTCCCGATTGTATCGAAGTACAGCGGCAACTCAAAATTTCTTGCAATGAACATTCCGCACAAGTTCAGAGCGATTGCGGCGAGGCATATCAAAATCGGAGCCGGCTTGTAATTTTTTTCCATGTCAATCAGTCCTCGCGGCTTTCATTGCCAATTTGTTCGCGTACATTTCTTTATCCGCACGCTTGAAAACATCATCAGCCAAATTATCGACGCCCGATTGATAATACGCAACGCCCACTGCCGCCGAAACTTTTTCCCAAGGCTTGAGCGACCTGTTGGAATTTTTGCGATCCATTTCCATTTTGAATTGCGCCGCGAAATATTTGCACAAGGGAACTTTTTCGCCTTCGATTATCACGACGAATTCATCGCCGCCGACGCGATAAACATTTTCCTCGCCGAAGACCGCGCAGACCAATTTGCAGGCGTTGATTAAATATTCGTTGCCGCGCTCGTGACCGTAGGCGTCATTGATTTTTTTGAGGTAATTCACGTCGACCATTATGATACAAAATTCCGCTGCGCCCTCGGAAATTTTTTTGTCAAGCTTGGCAATTTCCTCGACGTAAGCGGTTTTATTTTTTATTCCGGTCAAAGAATCTTTGTGAGCAATCTTGTCCATTTCGAAAACTTTAAATATCATGTCGGAAACTTGACTGCGCGCCCGCTGAAGCGTCTCAAGATATTTCAAAACATTTTCCGTCGTCCTCAACAGCGCGTAATAAAGATTTTCTATCTCGTCTCCCGTCGTGATTTTCAAGCTCCGCATTTGCTTAATATTTTTTTGACGAGCCGCCTCGCTGTCGAAGGAAAAATTCCACGCATAATGAGCCATTGTATTAATCGGCAAGATGATATGATTTTCGACGAACGTCAAACTCATTGCCGAAATGAAAATGAAACAGCCGATAAACAACGCAATCAACTTGATGATAAAAGCCCTGACGTATTCGAAAAGAATATCCATTGAATAATCGACCGCCGCATAACATTGACATTTGCCGTTGATGTCGTAAAGCGGTTTGTAGAGCGTGAGCAGGTAGCCGAATTCGTCGTCGGAAATTATCGGAGGAATCGGCTTGCCCGCGATTAAATCATCTGCATAGGGCACAATGCCTGCTTCAAACGGAACAATGTCGCCGGGCTTGTCGCCTTCCAAATTCGACGTGTCCAAATCGAAAATGACATGACAGCCGTCCGCCGCGATTTTGTAAATGTAAATATATTTTATGTTGGAGTTGCTGTTCTTTATGGTGTAGAGTTCTTCCTCGATCTGCCTGTACTCTTTGGAGGCACGACCGAGCCTGATATAATCGTCGACGTGATTCGGATTTATTTCATTCAAGACAACGGCAACTATCCCGTCAACGGTCTTTATCCTGTCTTCGGTCGCGGCGTCTTTGAAGAGCAGGTAACTTATCAGCGCGATTGAAAAGGAAACAAAGAACGAACTTAAAATCAAAAGCAAAAGCAATTTCGTGCGCAAAGACTTCAAATTTTTTTTACCGTAATCCGTTTCGTCAGACAGTGAGGCTTGTCTTCGCCCGAACGTTTTGAAACTTTTTTTTATCTGCGGCGGAGTCAACTGCAAGAGTGCAAACGCCAACAAACTTGAAAAAATTTTGTCGATAAGTTCCTTAGAAAAAATTCCCGCGCAGTCAATCTTAACTTCCGTGAGGGATTCGACGCTCGCCGTTTTTAAAAAGCTTTCGATTATCAAATCCAAAGTTCCCGTCGAAAGAGCCAAGACGGGAATAAAAAAAATCATCTTGCCGAAACTGTCGAAGAATCCTTTCTTCGCGAAGAACGCCGTAAAAATTGCAACGAGTATGCTTATCGAAGAGAAATACATTTGTTGCGGGTCGAAGCCGGCTCTTAAAAGGTTAGTGAAGAACCCGACGGCGATGCCCGGCATGTAGCCGCCGAGTGCTGCAATAAAAATCGTTCCGGGTGTATCGAGATAGACGGGCAAGCCGGAAAGTTCCGCAACGCCGGCACCGAACAAATTTAAAATCAATCCGACAATGCAAACGAGAATAACTTTTTCGCCGAACACTTAACGCGCTTCCTTTATCAAAAATTTTTTCCGATTATATCACACGCGGCAGAAATTTTTTTCGGCTTATGTTATAATCGTGGAAAAATTTTTGGAGGCGTGAGTCAATGAAACGGTTGCTTATCGCGGTCACGATTCTTTTCGAAATTGTCTTTGCTCAACTGCCGACGGCACAAGCAATGGATTTTTACGTAGGCACGTCGCCGGCAACGGGCATGAAATGTTACCTGATAACCGAATCGATAACGGAGCTTCAACGCTATTCTGACGGAGGACGATTCGCGGCGCGTTTGAAGATGGTCGGCAGAACAGTTCAATATCTCGGTTACGAATTGGACATCGGCACTTCGGGCATCATGTTTGAAAATTCGGAAGGCTATTCGGGCGAGGCAACACCCGAAGGCACGCCGATTGAATGGAACATGAGCCAATACATTGCAGAAAATTATTTGTGGCGTTAAATTTTCTTGTCGATAAAAATTTTATCTGTTGCTTGCGGGCGGCAGATTTTTTTTTCCTCGTGTGTTATAATGGCTGAAATTTTTATGCATGAAGGAGCGCGCCCGGTGCAAGTACTTTACAACCTCGCGGCGATTCTCGTCGTGATTTTAATTATTCCCGTGTTCATGATTCGTTCGATACGTGAACGCGGTTTCGTCGAACGAATCAGACAGAGCTTCGGCTTCTTCCCGAAGGGCGCACTTGACCCCGTCGCGAAAAAAAATTGTATCTGGGTGCACGCGGCGTCCGTCGGTGAAATTGTTGCAACCAGTCCGCTGATAAAAGAATTCCGCCGCGAATTTCCCAAGTCACCAATCCTCGTTTCGGTCGTGACGACGAGCGGCTACGAAATGGCGAATCGAATTATCAAAGACGCCGACAGCATAATTTATTTCCCGCTGGATTTGCCGTTCATTTCGGCGCACGTCTTCAAAAAAATTTTCCCGCGAGTTTTCCTCAACGTCGAGACGGAACTTTGGCCAAACTTTTTAAAAGCGGCGAGGGAAAATCACGTGCCCGTCATGATGGTCAACGGGCGCATTTCGGAAAAGAGCGTCAAGCGTTACAAGTACATGTTTTCGATTCTTCGTGACATGATTGGAACCGTCAAACTTTTTGCAATGGCCTCGCCCGTCGACGCCGGCTATATCAAAGAGCTTGGCGCGCCCGAAGAGCTTATAACCGTCACGGGCAACACCAAGTTTGACCAGACTTACACCGACGTGACGAACGAACAGCGCGAAAAAATTTTGGCGGACATGGGCTTGACTGACGCTGAAGAAATTTTTTTGGCAGGCAGCACTCATCGCGGCGAGGAAAATTTTGTGCTCAAGGCTTTCAAAGCGATTCGCGAAAATCATCCCAAAGCCCGGCTCGTCATTGCTCCTCGTGAACTGTTGAGAACTCGTGAGGTCGTTGCGTTGTGCAAGGCGGCAGGTTTCACGGTCGGCACGCGAACCGAATTGCAAAAGCGTCCTCCCGCCAATGAAGATATAATCATCCTCGACACAATCGGCGAACTCGGACAAGTCTACAGCGTCGGCAACGTGATTTATGTCGGCGGAAGTCTTGTCGCTCACGGCGGACACAATATCCTCGAACCGGCAGCTCACGGCAAAGCGATTATCGTCGGGCACCACATGGAAAACTTCAAAGACTTGCACGCGCTCTTCAAAAATCGCAACGCCTGCATAACCGTCAACGACGACAAGGCTCTTGCCGCTCAAGCAAAAAAACTTTTCGACGAACCCGAAGAACGCCGCCGCCTTGAGGAAGAGACAATTAAAATCGTTCATGAAAATCGCGGTGCCTCTCGCAAATCGGCTGTGCTCCTTCGCCAAATGCTCACGGAATACGAAACCAAAGAACATGCCCGAAGACTTCACACGACAAAAAAAATGGAGAACGTCCAAACATTTTTTTTGAAGATGATTCACGACGAGGAAGACCACGGAGAATTCACGCCGATAATAATTTTTCTCTTGCGCCTCGCCGCGCAGGCCTACAAGACGGCAGTCAACTTGCGGCTGTTGAGTTATGAGCTTGGCTTTTCGGGCAAGGAGCGTTTGAATTGTTTTGTAATAAGTCTCGGAAACATAACGGTCGGCGGCACGGGCAAGACGCCCACTGCTCAACGGCTTGCCAAAGAGATTCGTGACATGGGCTATCGTGTCGTGATTTTGAATCGCGGCTATCGAGGAAAATTTTACGGCGAGGTCGGCATTGTCTCTGACGGAAAAAATCTTAACATGAACGCAACGGAGGCGGGCGACGAGGCTTACATGCTTGCCAAACACCTGCCGAACGTTCCCGTTTTGATTGGTGCACGACGAGCCGTCACGGGACAATACGCCATTGAAAATTTCGGCGCGGAAGTTGTGATTCTCGACGACGGCTATCAACATTGGCAAGTGATTCGCGACTTGGATATTTTGCTGATTGATGCGGTGTCTGTTTTCGGCAACGGGCATTTGCTTCCGCGAGGGATTTTGCGTGAGTCGTTGTCTCATATCAGCCGCGCAGATGTTTGTTTGATGACGAAGGTTGACCAAGCCCGCGAGGGTTCCTGCGAATTTATCCGCGAAACCGTCCGCCAATACAATTCCTCCGCGCTCCTTGTCGAGAGCATTCACGAGCCGCGTTGCCTGATACCGCTTGCTGATTGGTCAGTCGATTTGTCCGGCGAAGGTGTCAGCGTCGATATCATTTCAAAGCGCAAAGTCATGGCGGTTTCGGCTATCGGCAATCCCGCCTCGTTCGAGAGGACGCTCAAAGATTTGGGCGCGGAAATTATTTCAAGCTTGCGTTATCCCGACCACCACGACTACACGATTATGGAAATGGAAGACATTTTGCGGCGAGCCGATTCGTTCGCGGCGGAAATGATTATCGTCACGGAAAAAGACGCCGTCAAAATCCCCGACGAGGTTGCCAAAGAAAATTGGAACATTCCCATTTACGTTATCTGCGTCGAAGTTAAATTTCAAGCGGGCGCGGACGAATTGAAAAAACTTTTGAGCGAAAAGTTGGCAACCAAAATCAGAGGAGGCAACCAACGAATCTGAAATAATGCACGCCAAATAAATTTAAAATTGTCGCTTTGAAAGAGACCACCTCGCCTCCGGAATTTGATAAAATTTTTTCCGGAGGTGATTTTTATGTCGATAAAAGATTTTAAAATCGACTTCGACTCGAAGACCGGCTTAATGCTCGGCGAATGTAAAACCGATACGAACGACGCCGCGCAGTCCAAAGCTCACGGTGCTTGCGGTTATGGTATAGGCTGTGCAGGCGGCGGCGGTCAATGCGGTTATGGTTTAAGATGTGCAGGCGGTTGAAAAATTTTGAGGCGGGATAATCATGCGTGTTGACGAGTTGCTGAAAGTTTATCGGCGCGGGGAAAAATTCCTCGTGTTGAATCCTCTGATGCCGTCTTGGGTCGTCACGAACTTGAACGGCGTCTTGCTGATAAAAATTTTTTCCGAGACGCTTTCGACGGAAGAAACTTTGCATGAAGTTTTGAAGCGCGCAAATTTTTCCGCCCGACATGTTTTAAAATTTTTGGACGCGGCAAAGCGGGAGGGGCTTTTTGAAGTTCCTCCTGCTTTCGATTATCAAAAGTCTCAACTGCGAGCCGTCTATTTGAACATGACCGACCGTTGCAACTTAAATTGCATTTACTGTTTCGCGGCGGAACGCAAGGAAAATTCTGCGCGGTTGACCTTCGACGACTACAAAAAAATTCTCGATGCAGTTTGGAAATACAATCCTCGCGCCGAGATAATTTTTACGGGTGGAGAGCCGCTCATGTCGTCTTTGACTTTGCCCGTTGCCCGTTATGCCGAATCGCTTGGCTTTTCACGAAAGCTCATGACAAATGCGACGCTCATTAATGCGGATAACGTTGAGTCTTTGATTGCGGCGTTTGATTCGTTCAAAATCAGCGTGGACGGTTCCGACGCGAAGCAACATGATTTTTATCGCGGCGCAGGAAATTTTTCGCGGACGATTAAAGCGATTGAGTTGCTTGAAAAATTTTCTGCCGACGTGAAACTTGCAATGGTCGTCACGAAAAAAAATCTCGATGATGTTTCCAAAGCCGCCGAACGTTGGGGCGGGCGATTGACTTTCCAACCGCTCTTTCCTCTGGGCAATGCCAAACGCGATGAAAATTTATTTTTGACCGGCAAAGAATATTTCGACGCGCTCAAATCGGCGGGCGTCGTGCCGTTCATGGATTTGCACAATCTTATCAATTCCCGCAAAAAAATTTTCAAGTGCGCATTGGGCGACGCCGAAGTCAGCATTTCATGTTCGGGCGATGTTTATCCTTGCCAACTTCTCCACAATGACAAATTCAAACTCGGCAACTTGAAAGAATCTTCTTTCGAGGAAATTTACACTTCAGCCCGCGCAGAAAAATTTAAAATTCACACCGTCGAACAAATCGGAAGATGTAGAACTTGCGACTTGAGATATTTATGCGGCGGCTCCTGTCAAGCGCGGCATTTCAGCGAGACGGGCAGCTTGGACAAAGCCGGCGACTTTTGCGAATACGAACGCGAGGCGATTATCGACGGACTTATCGCCTCCGCCGAATTGAAAACTATTTGAGGAGGGTTTGCAATGTACAGCGTCGTTAAAGTGCGGGAATGCCGATGGTGTCACGAGCCGTATTATCTTTCGGACGGACGATATAAATATTGTTCGGACAAATGCGCCGAAAAAGCTCAACATGCGCGTTACAGAAAAAATTTCGGCGAGCCCGTAAAAACTTTTTATGAAATGGAACGTGAACGGCGACTCAAAGAATATTGGCGCAGGTGCATGGAAGCCTCCCGAAAGAAAAAGTCTCAAAGGAAATTATGACAGCGCGGACGATTTAAAATGATAAAATTTATTCTGCACTATCTCGGAAACTTCAAGCTGAAATTTTTCCTCGTCTTGCTGTGTGCAATCGTGACTGCCGCCGCCGATTTGCTCATGCCGTATTTGTCGGCGAAATTCATTGACGAAATTTTGAGCTCTCGTGAAATCGGGCGGCTTTATTTTTTTGTCGAAGGAATGTTGTTGCTGAACGTAACCACCCTCGCGGCGAATTGGCTTTATGTAATTTTTTCGACGAAGATGCGTGCGCGAATCACCAACAGCTTGATTGAAGACTTGACGTTGAAAGTTTGGAAGACTGACAGCCGAAGACAATTCAAAACGGATATGATTTACCTCGCCAAGCGCGTCGAAAGAGACTCGGATGATTTAACGTCATTTGTTCTCGGCAGCGTGATTGATATTTCGATTCAGAGCGTGTTGCTTTTCATGGCGATATTTTTCTTGTGGACAATCGGCGCAAAGTGGCTGATAATTTTCGCGGCGGTGGCAGCAATTCACGCGACGATTTATTTCGCGTTGCGTGCAAAACTTTTAAAGCTGTCGACGGCATTGCGCGAGACCGAATCAAAATATTTCGCGAGCCTCTCGGATAATTTTTTCTTCGTCTGCAGAATCAAATTGCACAGCTTGCAAGAAGAATTTTTATCGGCGTTCAAGAGTGCGTTTGAAAAATTTTTTTCTGCCGGCGTGAGCGAGGCGAAGATTCGTTTTTGGTTTTCATACGGCAATGCCAACACCGCCAAAATTTTCACGGTGCTGATATTTTTGCTCGGCGGTCTTGACGTTTTGGACGGAGGCTTGACGGTCGGAAATTTCGTTGCGCTCAACGGCTACTTTGTCTTTGCAATGCAGAGCGTTTCATATTTCATGACGTTGGGTCAAGGTTATCAAAATGCTTTGGCGGCGTTCCGTCGAATCGAAGAAATTTTTGCCGCGCCGCCCGATATAAACGGCACGAAAATTTTGAAACGAATCACTGAAATAAAATTGCGCGGCTTGACTTACGAGATTGACGGGCGAAAAATTTTGAAGAACCTTTCTGGAAATTTTGTTCGAGGAAAAATTTATTGCTTGGTCGGTGCGAACGGCGCGGGCAAGTCTACGCTTATGAATTTAATCTGCGGGATAATTCCTCCGACGAGCGGCGAAATTTTTTTTGACGGCGCGAGGATTTCCGAAGTCGATATGATTCACGCGAGGAAAAAATTAATCGCGGCTGTCGAGCAAAAAGACTTTATCAAAAACGACACGGCATCGGGCGGCGAGCGACGAAAGGTATCAATCGCGACTGCCTTTGAAAAATTTGCCGACGTGTTGATTATGGACGAGCCCGATAACAATTTGGATGCGCAAGCCGTCGACGCATTGACAAAAAAAATTTTCCTCGACAAGGAAAAAAGAATCACGATAATAATTTCTCACGACGAGCGATTGATTGACATTGCCGACGAAATTCTGTCGTTTTGAAAGCGGCAGTTTTTTTTTGCGCCGTGTATGAAAATTTCATGTAGTGTGTTATAATCGACGAAATTTTTTACGGAGGAGAAAATCATTATGAAAATAATTTTGACGGGCGACAGACCCACAGGCAAACTTCATTTGGGACATTACGTCGGCTCTCTTCGCGAACGAGTGAGGCTTCAGAATTCGGGCGACTTCGACGAGATTTATATCATGATTGCAGACGCGCAGGCTTTGACCGACCACGCGGGCACTCCCGCCAAAGTTCACGAAAATATTTTGAACGTCGCGCTGGATTATCTTGCCGTCGGTCTTGACCCTGCCAAGTCCACGATTTTTATTCAATCGCAAATCCCGCAGCTTTTCGAGCTCACGGCTTACTACATGAATATCGTAACGGTTTCGAGGCTTGAAAGAAATCCGACCGTCAAAACCGAAATCGCGCAGAAAAATTTCGAGACGAGCATTCCCGCCGGCTTCCTGTGCTATCCCGTCAGCCAAGCCGCAGACATTACCGCCTTCGATGCAAATGTTGTGCCCGTCGGCGAAGACCAAGCTCCCATGCTTGAACAGACCCGCGAAATCGTTCGCAAGATGCATGAACTTTACGGCGAAGGAATTTTGATTGAGCCGGAAATTTTTTTGCCGCCCGCTCAAGCTTGCAGGAGGTTGCCCGGTATCGACGGCAAGGCAAAGATGAGCAAGACTTTAGGCAATGCCATTTACCTCAACGACGACAGCGCGACCGTTGCCGCGAAGATTAAGGACATGTACACCGACCCGACTCACATAAAAATTTCCGACCCCGGGCACATTGAAGGCAACGTCGTTTTCACTTACCTCGACGCCTTCGCGACCGACACGGAAAAAGTTGCCGAACTCAAGGAGCATTATCAACGCGGCGGGCTTGGCGATGTTGCCGTCAAAAAATATTTGCGCGAAGTCTTGGAAGAGACTTTGGAGCCGATTCGTCGTCGTCATGCCGAATACGAGGCGCGCCCCGATGAAGTCATGGACATTCTCAAAGAAGGCACCAAGAAAGCTCGCGCCAAAGCCTCGCAGGTTTTGAATCGTGTCAAGCGCGCCATGAAGATTGATTATTTTAACGTGTAAGGAGATTGAGCTTATGAAAAAATTTTTAAGCCTCGCGCTGGTCTTGATGTTGATTTTGACTTTGACGGCTTGCGCAGACGCCGCAAAAAAAGAAAAGATTAAATTCGACAAGAAGCAACTCAAAAAGCTTGAGCTTGTCGAATCGCCCGCTCACGGTTTGCCGATGATTGTCCTGCGCGAAAAATATTCGGACGTTCCGATTTTCGGACAGGCGGTCGCCACACCGGAGCAAATGGTCAACTTCATAAACAAACGCAACAAAAGCCCGAAGCTCAACTGCACAGTCAAGCAGCTCGTTCACCTTTATTATCTTGAAGCTGACCGCGAGGGTATTCGCCCCGATATTGCAATGTGTCAAGCGATTAAGGAAACGGGCACTTGGGCTTACGGCGGAGACGTTATCCCCGAACAAAATAATTTCTGCGGACTCGGCACGACGGGCGGCGGCGTCAAAGGTGCTTTCTTCGATACGCCTCAACTCGGAGTTCGCGCTCACATTCAACACTTGCTTGCTTACACGTCGAAGCGTCCGCCGAAAATTGAAATTGTCGACCCGCGTTACGAATTGATACAAAAATTCCGCCCGCAGATTTTCGGCAAGCTCACGAAGTGGACGGAACTCAACGGCGTTTGGGCGGTGCCAGGCAATCACTACGGCGAAGACATTTTGAATTTGTGGATGCAGGCGCAAATGCCCGATGCCTCCGACGCCTCTATGGAAGCAGCCGATTTGAAAGTTTTGCTTGAGGACGACAAGGCGGCGGCTTATGTCTATCGCGGGCTGGTCAACATGGAACGCGAAAATTTTTACAGCGCGATTGACGATTTTGAAATTGCCCTCGACTCGGAACCCGAACTCAAAGAGGCTCTCTTCGACCTCGCGCTTGCTCAAGAAAAAATCAACAAGCCCGACGACGCGATTAAAACTTACAACAAGCTCTTAAGCATTGACGAAAATTTTGTTGACGCTTGGCACAATCGCGGATGCCTAAAGCTTGCCAAAGACGACTTCAAAGGCGCGATAAGTGATTTCGAGGCGTCGCTGGCGATTGAAACGATTAACGCCGACGCTTACAACAACATTGCCGTTGCTTACTTCAAGCAGAAAAAATACGAGGACGCTTGGAAAAATATTCAGAAGGCCGCCGACCAAAGCACGAGCAATCCCGTTGTCAAAGAGAATTACGAAAAGTTCGCCGCTTGTGTCAAAGTCAAGAAATGACGATTGAGTTTTGAATCTCGAATCGTTCAGGCAATTTGCTTGAGCGGTTTTTTTTTTGTATAATGGCAAAAAATTTTTGGAGGTTGAGACTTTGAAATTTGCAAAGCGCATGGAAAATTTCGGCGAGGGAGTATTCGCGAGGCTTGCCGCCATGAAGCGTGAAAAAATTTCGGCAGGCGAGGAGATTATCGATTTATCAATCGGCGCACCGAACATCCCGCCGCCCCCGCACGTCATGAAAGTTTTGGCGGAGGAAGCACTCAAGCCGGAGAATTACGTCTACGCGATAACCGACACGCAAGAACTTTTGCAAGAAGCAAGCGATTGGTATTGTCGACGCTACGGCGTGGAGATTGACCCTGCGTCCGAAGTTTGTTCGTTGTGGGGTTCACAGGAAGGCTTGTCGCATATCGCGTTGACTTTAATTGACGACGGCGATTTGACTTTGGTGCCCGACCCTTGCTATCCGATTTTTGCCGACGGTGCAAAATTAGCCGGCTCAAAAATTTTTTTCATGCCGCAACTTCGCGAGCACAAGTACATTATTCAGCTTGATAAAATTCCCGCCGACATTGCCGCCCGCGCAAAATTTATGGTCGTCTCCTACCCGAACAATCCGACGACTGCCGTTGCGCCCGCCGATTTTTACGAGCGGCTGATTCACTTCGCCAAGAAAAATGAAATCATAGTCCTGCACGACAACGCCTACAGCGAGCTGATTTTCGACGGCACACGCGGCTTGAGTTTTTTAAGCTTCAAAGGCGCAAAGGAAGTCGGCGTCGAGTTCAATTCTCTGTCGAAAACTTACGGCATTGCAGGTGCGCGAGTCGGCTTTTGTTTGGGCAACAGGGAAGTCGTCAAGTACCTCAAACTTCTCAAGAGCAACGTTGACTACGGATTGTTCCTGCCGATTCAAAAGGCGGCAATCGCGGCTTTGCGCAGTCCGCAAGAAGTTATCGACAAGACACGAGCGGCTTACATTGAACGAATCAATGCTTTGATTGACGGTCTGAACGCGGCAGGTTGGCAAATGGACAAACCGAAAGCAACGATGTTCGTTTGGGCACCCGTCCCGAAAAATTTCGGCACGTCGGAAGAATTTGTAAAGACTCTGCTGGAAAAATCAAACGTATTGGTGACGCCGGGCAGTGCGTTCGGCAAAAGTGGGGAGGGCTTTGTGCGGATGGCACTTGTGCAGACCGCCGACACAATGAAAAAAGTTGCCGCCCGAATTCAACAGACAATTCAACTTTAAAAAACATTTCGCCTCGATATGCGGGGCGATTTTTTTGCACGAAAAAAGCCGCGCCTTTCGACACGACTTTGAAATTTCATGTGGCAGGGGCAGAAGGACTTGAACCCTCAGCCTACGGTTTTGGAGACCGTTGCTCTACCAATTGAGCTATACCCCTGTGGGGCGACTCGTGGGAATCGAACCCACGCATATCGGAGCCACAATCCGACGTGTTAACCACTTCACCAGAGCCGCCGTTTTCAAATTAAGCCTTGAATCTTTTCAGACCCAAGGCTGATTTTAGCGGCAAATACCTACTCTTCCAAGGCGTCGCCACCCAAGTACCATCGGCGTGTGAGTGCTTAACTGCCGTGTTCGGAATGGGAACGGGTGGAACCACTCAGCTGTCTTCACCGCTTAGGGAAGAAGTTCCCTGAAAATCGCACAGGATATAACACATAGGGTTGGTAAAGAAAAGCAAACGACATATTAGTATCGGTCAGCTGAATG
>JAFXTD010000044.1 GCA_017535925.1 Selenomonadaceae bacterium
AACATTGTCGAGAGATTTTTTCAGCGAATCAAGAATTACCGTCACATCTCTACTCGTTATGACAAATTGGCTTTTTGTTTTGAGAATTTCGTTTTACTCGCTGCTTGTGTTATTCACTTTTAATTTACCAACAGCCCCTAGTTCCTATGGTTAGCTGAAAGCTTCAACAAGGAGGAAAAGATTTTGTTATATCGCAAGGTTGATACAAATTTGAACTTCGCGAGCCGCGAGAAGGAAGTCGAAAAGTTTTGGGCGGATAATAACATCCAACAGAAGGCAATCGACAATCGCGAGGGTTGCGAAGGTTATACTTTCTATGACGGACCGCCGACTGCAAACGGTCAGCCGCATATCGGCCACGTCTTGACACGCGTCATTAAAGATTTGTTCCCGCGCTATCACTCAATGAAAGGTCATAAAGTTTTGCGCAAAGCCGGCTGGGACACTCACGGCTTGCCCGTCGAGCTTGAGGTCGAAAAACTCATCGGCATTAACGGCAAGGAACAAATCGAGGCTTACGGCATGGAGCCCTTCATAAAAAAATGCCGCGAATCGGTTTGGAAGTACAAAACCATGTGGGAAGAATTTTCGGGCGTCGTCGGTTTTTGGGCGGACATGGAAAATCCCTACATCACTTACGAAAATTATT
Source organism: Selenomonadaceae bacterium (assembly GCA_017535925.1). Classification (GTDB taxonomy): domain Bacteria; phylum Bacillota; class Negativicutes; order Selenomonadales; family Selenomonadaceae; genus Quinella. The sequence continues at coordinate 650 of JAFXTD010000044.1, forward strand.
ACATCGAGTCGGAGTGGTGGGCTCTCAAAAAAATTTGGGACAGAGGTTTGCTGTACAAAGGTCATAAAGTCGTGCCGTATTGTCCTCGTTGCGGAACGCCTCTTTCCAGTCACGAGGTCGCGCTCGGCTACAAAGACGTTAAGGAGCGTTCGGCTGTTGTCAAGTTCAAAGTCGAGGGCGAAGATGCTTATTTCCTCGCGTGGACGACGACGCCTTGGACTTTGCCTTCAAACCTCTGCCTATGCGTCAATCCCAAAGTCGATTACGTAAAAATTCAAGTCGGCGATACCGTTTACATTTTGGCAGAAGCTTTGGTCGATAAAGTCTTTGAAGGCGTCGAAGGCGAAAGAAAAATTTTGGCACGCTGCAAAGGAAAAGAACTTGAATATAAAAAATACGAGCCGCTGTATCCTTTCGCCGACGAAATTGTCAAACGTTCGGGCAAGCCGGCTCACTACGTCACCTGCGACGATTATGTCACGACCGAAGACGGCACAGGCATTGTCCACTGCGCACCGGCTTTCGGCGAAGACGATAACCGCGTTTGCAAAAAATATGATATTCCGTTCGTGCAGTTCGTCGACGGCAAAGGCAACATGACTGCCGAAACTTATTGGGCGGGAACTTTCGTTAAGGACGCCGACCCGCTGATTCTCAAAGACTTGAAAGAATCGGGCAAACTTTTCAAAGCTCCTCCGTTCGAACACAGCTATCCTCATTGTTGGCGTTGCGATACCCCGCTGATTTACTACGCTCGTGAATCTTGGTTCATCAAAATGACGGCGGTCAAAGACGACTTGCTGAAAAACAATGCGAAGGTTAATTGGATTCCTCCGACAATCGGCAAGGGACGCTTCGGCGATTGGCTCGAACATGTTCAAGACTGGGGCATAAGTCGCAACCGCTATTGGGGCACGCCGCTCAACATTTGGGAATGCAAATGCGGTCACCAACATTCAATCGGCTCAATCGAGGAATTAAAATCCTTGTCGACGAATTGTCCCGACGATATTGAATTGCACCGCCCGTATATCGACGCCGTAACTTTTCCGTGTCCGAAGTGCGGCGGCGAAATGCATCGTGTCCCCGAAGTTATCGATTGCTGGTTTGATTCGGGAGCAATGCCTTTCGCGCAGTGGCATTATCCTTTCGAGAACAAAGAAATTTTTGAATCGCACTTCCCCGCCGATTTTATCAGTGAAGCCGTCGACCAAACACGCGGCTGGTTCTATTCGCTCATGGCGATTTCCACTTTGATTTTTGACGACACCGCTTTTAAAAATTGTATCGTGCTCGGTTTGGTTTTGGACAAAGACGGACAGAAAATGTCGAAGTCCAAAGGCAACGCCGTCGCCCCGATGGAAACTCTTGCAAAACACGGCGCGGACGCAATTCGCTGGTACTTCTACGAAAATTCCGCGCCTTGGCTCCCGAATCGTTTTCATGACGGCGCGGTCACCGAAGGTCAAAGAAAATTCCTCGGCACGCTCTGGAACACTTACGCCTTCTTCGTGCTTTATGCAAACATTGACGACTTCGACGCCACGAAATATCAGCTCGACTACGAAAAACTTTCCGTCATGGATAAGTGGCTTTTGTCCAGATTGAACACGATGGTTAAGACCGTCGACGACGCTTTGACGAATTACAAAGTTCCCGAATCTGCGCGGGCGTTGCAAGATTTTGTTGACGAGCTGTCGAATTGGTACGTTCGCAGAAGTCGTGCGCGTTTCTGGGTGAAGGGCATGGAGCAGGACAAGATTAACGCTTACATGACGCTGTACACCGCGCTTGTCACTTTGGCGAAGGCGGCGGCTCCGATGGTTCCTTTTATCACAGAAAATATTTATCGCAACCTCGTTTGCTCAATCGATAAGACTGCGCCGGAAAGTGTTCACCTTTGCGATTATCCTCAAGCCGACGAAAAATTTATCGACGCCGAACTTGAACGCAACATGGATTCCGTTTTAAAAATCGTCGTGCTCGGTCGTGCGGCTCGCAATGCCTCCAATATCAAGAATCGTCAGCCCGTTGCAAATATGTTTGTCAAAGCCGAAGCTCTTCCGAAATTTTTCGTTGAGATTATCGAAGACGAATTGAACGTTAAGCGCGTCGAATTTCGCTCGGACATGGGCGAATTCATTAAATACAATTTCAAGCCGAATTTCCGCGTGCTCGGCAAAAAAGTCGGCAAGCGCATGGGTGAAGTCAAAGCCGCACTCGAAAAACTCGACGGGCACTCGGCTAAGCTCGAACTCGACAAGACGGGCGAACTTAAACTCGGCGACATAACTTTGACGACGGAAGACATTGAAATTGTTATCACGCAGAGCGAGGGCTTCAACTGCCAAAGCGAAGGCGAAGTTTCGATTGCACTTTCCACGACGTTGACGCCCGAACTTATCGAGGAAGGTTTTGTCCGCGAAGTTATCAGCAAGGTGCAAGTCATGCGCCGCGAAAGTGATTTCGAAGTCACGGACAGGATAAAAATTTTCGCTTCGGGCAACGACAAGCTCGCCGAAATTATCAAACGCAACGCCGCAGAAATTCAAGCCGTCACGCTCGCGAACGAAATTATCTTTACGGCTCACGACGCCGCCAAAGATTGGGACATCAACGGAGAAAAAATTTCCCTCGCCGTAGAAAGGATTTGACATGCTTAAAATTTTGACTTGGGTCGTATCAAATGACAGCAGATTTTTCAACGGCGCGATGAACATTTTGGAACGTCAACACAACGGCGTTGAAGTCGTCGGAGTTACTGCGAACGTTCCGATTGTCAAGGACGGCAAAAAGGTTACCTTCATTCCGCTCGCAGAGGTTGACGGGGGGGGGGATTATGATTTAATCCTTGTCGTCGGCGCAAGACAAATCGGCATGAACAAAATCACGCAAGCCGCCCGTCAGTTCCGCCTGCCCGAAGAAAAACTTTTGGGCGATTGGATTGTTTGCATACCCGGCTTCACGCTGAAAAAGTATCGTCAATTGCAACGCTCGCGCCTGTCGATTTTCTCAATGAATTGTTTCGGCGGTCTCATAAGTCACACTTTGGGCTTGCCGTTTTTAACGCCGTTCATCAACATGTACACGAGTGATAAAGAATTTGTTCGATTTCTTCGGGCGGCGCGTGTTTACATGGAAGAGCGACTTGTCCTCAAGGAAACGGCGTGGCAAGAAGCTTTGCATTTTGATTATCCTATCGTTACGCTCGGCAATATCGATATTCACATGAATCACTACAGCGACTTCGACGAGGCAGTTAAGATTTGGAAACGGCGCAAAGCCCGAATCAACTGGTATAATCTTTTCGTGACAGCCTACACCGAGAGCGAAGAAATTTTGCAAGAGTTCGACGACCTTCCCTACAGCAAAAAAGTTTGTTTCGTGCCTTTCAAGTCAAATTTGGATTCGGCGTGGTACATCACACCTCAAAAGGACTTGGAGTTTTGGAATGTTGTTAATCAATTCGGTACGAATCCTCCATTTTATTACGACGTGTTCGACATGCTCCTCTACGGAAAGAAAACTCAACTGATTGATATGTGATTTGACACTTGAAAAATTTTTTGAGCGGTTGTAAAGTTTTTACAGCCGTTTTTATTTTGAGAGGAGGAGATTTTATGCAGTTGTCTTTCGTGCCGAAGATTTTGCTTTGCGGCGATGAGCCGGAATTTTTTTCGCGGGTCGGCAATCGCCCGTTTAAAATCATCGGTCATGCTTACATTTCAGGCGAGGTCAACGGACAAAGTTTTAACTTCGTGCAGGACAACAAAATTTTTTTCAACGACGAACTTCAAGACTTGCCCGCGCTTGCAAATTTTCTTCAAAGCGGCGCGGCAGATTATTTTCTTTTCACGAACATGAGCGAATACGCCGTCTTCCGAAACAACGCCTATAATCGCGGCTTCCTCTCTTCTCAAGTCGTCACGATTGAGCAGTTCAAAGTTTCGCCGATTGATTTTTTCTACGACGTGAATGCCGACTTCTACCTCTTGCCGCATTTGAAAGACGTTGCGATTAAAACTTTGCTTGACGTTGACGGCTACTTTTCAAAGGGAAAAATTTTCGCCAAGCTTGAAAATGACTTCACGGAAATTGATGCCGTGACCGATAAGCCGTTGCCGCCGATACTCGAAAACATTTACACGCACGTTTACAAAAATCTTGCCGAAGTCGGTTTGAAACACTACGACGCCTGCCTTATCCTCGAACGCGAGCCCGCCGATTTTGAAAGCGAGATTATCCTCTTGGAAAATTTTTCCGACAGGATTATAACTTATGCGCAAGCCGGCTCCGAACTTGAACGATACATTTTCGGCAACGCGGATAAATTTTCGGAAGTGTACGGCTTGCGAGGAGGCGCGGGCGGTAATTGGTACTGCTTAAAGCGACGCACCCCTCCCGAAAATTTTTGCAACTACGTCGTTACGCACAAGGCATTTGAACTTGACGGCTTGCCCGAAGGTTATAAAATCATTCACGCGGGAAAAACTCTCGGAGAGGATTTGGGTTATCCCGGCGACGACACCGGCGAAAATATCAGCCGCCTCAATCTTTATCTGAACGAAATAACTGCGCTCTATTGGCTTTGGAAGAACACGAATCACACGACGATTGGTTTTTGTCACTACCGCAGATTTTTCACCGAAGACGACAACGCGACTTTTTCCTCCGAAAAAATTTTGACGAAAGAAGCCGCGTTGAGGATTTTGAATCGATACGACATAATCGTTTCCGAACCTTATTACGGAGGCTTGACGCAAAGAGAATTTATCGTGAACGATTGCGGAAATGCTTTGGCAACTTTGGGCGAGGCGATTTTAAAAAAATATATCCTGCAAGTTCAGCCCGATTACCTCGACGCCTTCGAATATGTGATGAACTCCACGACGCTTTACAAGTGCAACATGTTCGTGACGCGCAAAAATATTTTCGAGGCTTATTGCAGGTGGCTTTTCTCTTTTTACCTCGACGCGACGGAAGAACTTTTGCGAACGGCAGAACTTGATAAATTCAAGGACAGTCGGCGGCGAATCATGGGATATTTTTCCGAAAGGATGATGACCACTTGGCTTTGGAAAAATCGTTTGCGAATCAAAGAATTGAAAATCATGCAGGTTGAATGATTATGACTAAGGAAAATTTTGACGTGACGGGCATGAGTTGTTCGGCTTGCTCGGCGCGTGTGGAAAAAGCGGTCGGAAAAATCGTTGGCGAGGAAAATGTCAGCGTCAATCTCTTAACGAACTCAATGCAAGTCAAATTCGACGAGGCAAAAATTTCTGTCGAGGCAATCGTCGAGGCGGTCGTCAATGCGGGCTACGGTGCTTCGCTAATGCGTAATGCGCAAGGCGTAATGCGTAATGAAAATCCTACCCGAACAATCGACAAAGAAATTTCCGCGATGAAGTTTCGGCTCAAGTGGTCGATAATTTTTTTGTTGCCGACGGTTTATATCGCAATGCATTCGATGTTGCCGTTGCCGGTGCCGCAAATAATTTCGGAGCTCTTTGACGGGCGGGCAAATGCCGTGACGTTCGCCTTTGCACAATTTTTATTAATCCTGCCGATTATGTATCTCAATCGAAAATATTACATCAACGGCTTCAAGACTTTGGCGGCGGGCGCACCGAACATGGACAGCTTGGTCGGGCTCGGTTCAATGGCGGCGGCGGCGTTCGGAGCGTTTGCTTTGTTCAGAATCGGTCAGGGTCTCGGCGCGGGAGACTTTCAACTTGTCGACGAATACGGCAGAAATTTATATTTCGAATCGGCGGGCATGATTGTGACTTTGATAACTGTCGGAAAATTTTTCGAGGCACGCGCCAAAGGCAAAACTTCCCAAGCCGTCGAAAAGCTCATGAACCTCGCGCCGAAGACTGCAACCGTTTTGCGCGGCGAAGAGGAAGTTACAATTCCCGTTGAAGAATTGATTATCGGCGATGAAATTTTGGTTAAGCCCGGCGAAAGTTTTGCGGCGGACGGAATTATCCTTGACGGAGCGACGACCGTCGACGAGAGCGCGATAACCGGCGAAAGTTTGCCCGTCGAAAAAAATATCGGCGACAACGTCACGAGCGGCACAATCAATCAGAGCGGCTTCGTGAAATTTCGGGCGGTCAAAGTCGGCGACGAAACGACCATCAGCAAAATAATTTCGCTGGTTGAAGAGGCAAGCTCAAGCAAAGCCCCCATTGCCAAAGTTGCAGATAAGGTTGCGGGAATTTTTGTTCCTGCCGTGATTGTGATTGCCTTGATTGCCGGCGCGGCTTGGTTAATCGGAGGAGCAGGTGTCGAATTTGCTTTTTCAATCGCCGTATCGATTTTGGTTATAAGTTGTCCGTGTGCACTCGGTTTGGCGACGCCCGTTGCAATCATGGTCGGCACGGGCAAAGGCGCGGAACACGGCATTTTAATCAAGTCGGGCGAGGCTTTGGAGACGGCTCACAATATCGATACGGTTGTCCTCGACAAGACGGGCACGCTCACCGAAGGCAAACCTTTCGTCACGGACATTGTAACCTGCGCGACTTCCGAAGAAGAACTTTTAAAAATCGCCGCCGCCCTCGAACATGGAAGCGAACATCCTCTTGCCAAAGCAGTAACAGAATTTACAAACAAAACAATTCCCAATTCCCAATTCCCAATTCCCAATTCTTTTCAAGCGGTTTTCGGCAAGGGTGTTCGTGCAAAAATTGACGGCGCAGAATGTTTCGCGGGCAATGAAAAATTTTTGACGGAGCTCGGATTTAATTTGGAAAGTCTTCGCGAAAAAATTTCCTCCTTCGCAGACGAGGGCAAGACGCCTTTAATCTTTGCACGCAGGAAAAAAATTCTCGGCATTATCGCGGCGGCTGACGTTGAGAAAAAAACTTCCGCGCAAGCCGTCAAAGAGTTTCAAAATCTCGGCGTTAATGTTATCATGTTGACGGGCGACAACTTCCGCACGGCTCAAGCAGTTGCAAAAAAAATCGGCGTGGAAAAAATTATTGCGGGCGTTCTTCCCGAAAACAAAGCTCAAGAAATTGAAAAGCTTCAATCGGCAGGACACAAGGTCGCCATGATTGGTGACGGAATAAACGACGCGCCTGCCCTCGCCAAAGCCGATTTGGGCATTGCGATTGGTGCGGGCACAGACGTTGCCATTGAGAGCGCGGGTGCGGTTCTCGTTCGAAATGATTTGCTCGACGCCGTAAGCGCGATTCGATTGAGCCGCGCAGTCATGACGAACATAAAGCAAAATCTTTTCTGGGCTTTTTTCTACAACGTCATTTGCATACCGCTCGCCGCCGGAATTTTTTATCCGATGTTCGGAATAAAACTTTCGCCGATGATTGGCGCGGCGGCAATGAGCATGTCAAGTGTTTGCGTCGTGCTGAATGCCTTGCGCTTGCGATATTTTAAAATAGTTAATAGGAACGAGGAACTAGGAACTAGGGAGTTATTAGGGAAAAGTCTAGTTCCTAGTTCCCGGTTCCTAGTTCCTACAAAGGAGGCAACTCAAATGCAGACAACTTTCAAAGTCGAGGGCATGATGTGCAAGCATTGCCAAAAACACGTTCACGACGCTCTTGCGAAAATGGCGGGCGTCACGGCTGTCGAAGTCAGCTTGGAAAACAATTCGGCGACCGTAACCAGCGACGAAAAAATTTCTCTTGACGACTTCGCAAAAGTTATCGACGAGGCAGGCTATGAATTAATTAGGAATTAGGAAATAGGAATTAGGAATTGTTTTTTCTTGCATGCTGTGATAGAATTACAAAAAATTTTTTGGGACTGATGGATTTTGAATTTCGTGGCGGCATTGAACGACTCGGCGGCAAAAAATTTGCAAGTATTGGAAGAGCAAATCCGGCAGGCAATAGCGGAAGATTCGTTTATCTTCGAGGCTTGCGCTCCGCTGTTCAAAGGCGGCAAAAGATTGCGCCCGATGCTTTTTCTGCTTTGCGCCAATTCAAAAGTATCTTGCCCGCCCGAAAAAACAATGCCTCTTGCCGTCGCGCTGGAATTGATTCACACGGCAAGCTTGGTTCACGATGACATTATCGACATGGCAAAGAAGAGGCGCGGTGTCGAAACTGCCAACTCCAAATACAGTTCACAAATCGCGGTGCTCGTCGGCGATTATCTTTTCGCCAAAGCCTTTCAGCTCGTCGCGGAAAATGATTACGGCGCGGAAGTCTCGACAATTTTATCCAAGCTCGTCAAAAATCTTTGCGTCGGTGAAATTATGCAAGACCGCTCGCTTTACGAGGTGCCGACCCTCGAAGAATACTACACCCGCATAAATCTCAAGACAGCGATTTTCCTTTCAAGCTGTTGCAGGCTCGGCGCGATTGTCACGGAAACGGATAAACGCGAAGTCGAAAACCTCACGGCTTACGGAGCGGGCTTGGGGCTCGCCTTTCAGATTATCGACGACCTCTTGGACTTCTTTGGCGACGAAAAAATTACGGGCAAACCTCACGGCGGCGACCTCAAAAGCGGCGTGATAACTCTTCCCGTGATTCGTGCCCTTGAAGTCAGCGATAAATCTTCGGAGCTGAAAAAACTTGTCACAAGCGGCAAAGACGTTGACGCCGCGATAAAAATTATTCGTGACACGGACGCGGTTGACTACTGCAGGACGCGAGCAGAGGCTCACATCGATTCGGCGCGTGTCAATCTTCCGCTCACGTTGAAAACTTCCGTCACGCTTGCCCTCGAACAAATCGCGGACTTCATTATCAATCGCACAAGATAAGGGGTCAGGGGTCGGGGATCAGGAATCAAAAAAATTCCTAATTCCTAATTCCAAATTCCTAATTGAAAATTGCCGACTTCATTATCAATCGCACAAGATAAGGGGTCTGGGGTCGGGGATCAGGAATCAAAAAAAATCCTAATTCCTACTTCCTTATTCCTAATTGAAAATTACCGACT
>JAFXTD010000045.1 GCA_017535925.1 Selenomonadaceae bacterium
ATATCGCCGGCGGCCGTCATCCATGACGGCCGGGCACTCACTAACCGCTGCTTTTGAATTTACCAACACACCCTAACTGTTAGAAAAATTCTGACCCCTGACACCTGAAACCTTTAAAATCAATTTACCAACAGCCCCTAAGTTCCTAATTTCTTTTGGGCGCCGCAAAAGAAAAGTAGATTTAAAAAATAAAAGTCATTGAAACGCTCAATCGAAGCCGCCGATTGAATTTACCAACACGCTCTAACAGCTAAAACGGGCGCAACAAAAGAAAAGTAGATTTAAAATATAAAAGTCATTGAAACGTTCAATCGAAGCCGCCGTTTTAATTTACCAACACACCCTAAAAAACCGCCGAGCGTTTTGCCCGACGGTTAAAATTTTTTTTTGCAAGCTACATGTAGTCAACGGAGCTTTTATGTCTGTCTTGTTTCATGAAGCCGAGTTTCTTCGCTACGTATTCGGTAATGACGAAGAGCACCGGGATAACAAAGACGCCGAGCATTGTCGCGAAAAGCAAGCCGCCGACCACACAAACGCCCATGCCGTTACGAGCAGCGGAACCCGCGCCGGTTGCCATAGCCAAAGGCAAGCAACCGATTATGAACGCGAAGGAAGTCATGAGTATCGGGCGAAGTCGCAAGCCCGCCGCTTCAATGGCTGCTTTGACAGGTTCCATGCCTCTGTCGACACGAACTTTTGCAAACTCAACAATCAAGATGCCGTTTTTCGCAGCGAGTCCGATAATTGTGATAACGCCAATTTGGAAATAAACCGAATCTTGAAGTCCCGCGTTTTGTTGACCGTTATTAAGAAAAGCCTCAAACCACGCCATAAAATATTCCGAGAAGACTGCGCCGAAAAGACCGGTAGGCACGCTCAAAAGCACAGCGAACGGCACCGACCAACTTTCATACAGCGCGGCGAGCATCAAGAATACGAAGACCAACGCCAATGCCAAAACTTGTCCCGTTGAGCTTGACGCTTTCTTTTCTTCGCGAGACTGCCCCGACCATTCGATGTTGAAGCCGACGCCTGCCTCCTCGTTGACGATTTCCTCAATCGCATTCATTGCTTGACCGGAAGAATATCCCGCGCCTGCATTGCCTTGAATTGTGACTGCGCGGGCGGCGTTGAATCTGGAAATTTGAGTTGGTCCCGTCGAGTAGTGAGGCGTAACCAAAGTTGCCAGCGGAACCATTTGGTCGTCCGAACCTTTGACGAAAATAAATTTTGCGCAATCGGCTTCCGTTCGATAAAGCACGTCAGATTGAAGCATGACTTTATACGTTCTGCCGAATTTGTTAAAGTCATTGACTTGCATGCCGCCGAAGTTGACTTGCAGAGCGGTGAAAACGTCAGCAAGATTCACGCCCAAAAGTTTGACTTTTTCGCGGTCGATTTCGTATTCGACGGTCGGCGAGGCAATGTTAAAAGTTGTGCGGACGCCTTGCATTTCGGGGCGTTGATTGGCTTTGGCGACGATTCTTTTTGTCAAGTCGTCAAGTTCAACGTCAGTGTGCCCTGCCATGTCTTGCAACTGCATTGACCAGCCGCCGACGTTGCCCAAGCCGGGAAGTGCGGGCGGGTTGAAGGCGATAACCTGCGCTTCGGGAACAGTCATTGCTCCGAGCCTGAACATTGTCCTGATACAATCATTAACCGACGCACCTTCTCCGCGCTTGCTCCATTCTTCCAAGCCGCAAACAATAATGCCCGCGCTGGGTTTCGCGCCGAACGAAAGAATATCAAAGCCGGTTATCATCATGCAGTTTTTCAAGCCGGGCATTTCCTTCATGACCGCGCCGCCGAGTTTGTCAATCGTTTCGACCGTGTGATTCATTGAAGTTCCTTCGGGCAAGCTTATCGACGTGAAGAAGTAACCTTGATCCTCTTCGGGCACGAAAGTCGACGGGAGCCGCTGATAAATTGTCCAAGTCACGCCGCCGACAATCAGCAGGAAAATTATCGCGAGCTTCGAGGTTTTTATAAACGCCGCGACGATTCCGACGTAAGAATTTTTCGTGCGGTCGAACCAGTTATTAAAGCCGTTGAAGAATTTGTCAAAGATCCCTTGCTTTTTATTCGGGTCTTTGGGCTTGAGAATCATGGCGCAGAGGGCGGGCGTCAAAGTCAGCGCGACGAATGCCGACAAGCCCATTGAAATTGCAATTGTCAAAGCGAACTGCCGATACAAAACGCCCATCATGCCGCCGAGAAATGCTACGGGCACGAACACCGCCGCGAGGACAAATGCAATCGCCACGACAGGTCCTTGAACTTCATCCATTGCGCGTTCGGTTGCGTCAACGGGAGTCAAGCCGCTTTCCATGTGGTGTTCGACGTTTTCGATAACGACAATCGCGTCGTCGACGACCAAGCCGATAGCCAAAACCATTGCGAAAAGTGTCAACGTGTTAATCGAGAAGTCGAGGACTATGAACGCCGCGAACGTTCCGATTAATGATACAGGCACTGCAAGAAGCGGAATTAATGTTGCGCGCCAACTTTGCAGGAAGATAAAAATGACGAACACGACGAGGAGCAATGCCTCAACGAAAGTGTGAGCAACTTCCTCAATCGAGGCGCGGATATAATCTGTGCTGTCGAAAATTTCGCTGATAAAAAGATTGGGAGGAAGATTCGGGCGTTGACGTTCGATAATGTCTTGCACGCCGCGCACGGTCGTCATGGCATTTGCATCGCTTGTGAGCTGAATGCCGAAGCCGACAGCAGGATAGCCGTTGTATTTCGCGACGATGTTGTTGGCGCGTTGACCCGATTCGATTCGCGCAACGTCTTTCATGTAGACAAAAGTTCCGTCACCGTTTGCCTTGAGGATTATGTTGCCGAATTCTTCCATTTCGGAAAGACGCCCCTGAACTTTGCCGGTGTATTGTTTCTCTTGACCTTGAGCGAGCGGCATTGAACCGATTGTGCCGGCTGCCGCTTGCAAGTTTTGTTCATTGATTGCGGCTGAAACTTCCGCGACAGTCAAATTGTATTCGGCAAGCTTATCGGGATTGAGCCAAATGCGCATTGAATAATCGGAGCCGAAAATTTGAACGTCACCGACGCCGTCGACGCGCTTAATCTCATCCATCAAATAAATATCGGCGTAGTTTTTCATGAAGGCGCGGTCGTATTCACCGGTGGGCGAATACATTGACAAGAACAGAGCCATTTCGTTTGAAGCCTTACGAGTCGTGACGCCTTGACGCTGAACATCGGTGGGCAAGCTGGCGTTTGCAATGGCGACGTTGTTTTGAACTTTGACGGAGTCCATATCGCCGTCGGTGCCGACTTCAAAGACGACGCTTAAGCTGTAACGCCCCGTGTCGTCCGAATTGGAGCTCATGTAGTCCATGCCGTCGGTGCCGTTGACTTGCTGTTCAATGACCTGCGCGATTGTCTCATTGACGACGCCGGCATTTGCGCCCGTGTAAGTTGTGCTGACGGAAATTGTCGGCGGAGAAATTTGAGGATATTGCGCGATTGGAAGTTGCAACGCCGCGAGGATTCCGACGAGCGTAATTATCAAGGCAATGACTATCGCGAATATCGGTCGGTGGATAAAAAATTTTGCCATAAGCAATGTCTCCTTTTAGGAAGCGGGGACTAAAATTTTGGTTGAGGAATTCCTTCGTGTAAATTATAAAAAGTCACTGACTTCAAATGCAATGCGCCTTGAGTCGGAACGAAAATTATATCTTTCGAATTTTCTTTCGGGTAGAGTCGCGTCGAGAAAACTGCCTCGCCGTCATTGACAAAAATTTCGAGTGAGGAGCGGTCGATAAAAATTTGCAACTTCATTTCGGCGGCGGAGGAAATTTTTACTTCGCGTTCGCCCGTCAAAATTTTTCCGGACTTGTCGCGATTGAGTTTGATAATCCCCGTTGCCTTGTCGTAGCTCAAAACGGTTTTCTCATTGCCGAAGCTGCGAAGTTCAACAGAAAAATTTTTGCTCTTCGTCAAGTCGACGGTCATCAAAAGTTCGCCGACCTCGCCGCGCACGCCGTCAAGTTTCGTCGCCTTGCTCAACGAAAGATTTTCATAAGAAATTTTTTCGCCGCGCAGAAGTTCAAGCTCTTTGACGGGCATGGAAAAAATTTTGCCGTCCTTAATGTGAAGTTCACGCGGAACAGTCATTTGCCCCGCCCAACCGTCAGCTTGTTCGGGCATGGGCGTTCCCCACATGTCAAGCCAAGCGATTAAAATGCATCTGCCGTCGGGTGCCTGCAAAATTTGCGGAGCATAAAAATCAAAACCGCAGTCGAGCATTTCAAATTCTTCGTGCGTGAAAATTCCCGTGTCGTAATTCAAATCGCCGAGCATGTAACCCGATTGTTGCAGGTTCAAAAATTTTTTTCCTTCCGCCTTGATATTCATCGGTGAGAGAATCAAAACGTCGCGCCCGTCAATTTCGGCAAAGTTCGGGCATTCCCACATGTCGCCCTGATTTCCTTCAGAACGAGCCGCGATATTTTTGAACGTCCATTTTTCCAAGTCGGGTGATTCGAAAAGCAAGACTTGCCCGATAGTCTCCGCCTTGTTGCGTGAGCCGACGACGCAATAAAATTTTTCGCCGTGAGCCCAAATTTTCGGGTCGCGAAAATCATTTGCACTGATGTCGCCTTTGTCCGCCGGAACGTAAATCACGGGGTTTGCAGAAATTTTTTCAAAGTTAATTCCGTCGTCGCTGACGGCAATGTTTTGCGTCTCAATTCGATTGGTGCCGTCTTTGTTCGGAACGGGCAAATCAACATGACCCGTGTACATGAGGTAAAGCTTGCCGTCTTTTTCAAGCGCACTGCCCGAAAAGCAACCGCCGCTCGCGTCGTAAAGTTTATCGGGCGCAATCGCTATCGGCAAATGCTTCCAATGAACCAAATCTTTGCTGACGACGTGCCCCCAATGCATGGAACCCCATTTCACGTCGTAAGGATAATGCTGATAGAAAAAATGATACTCGCCGTTGAAACACGAAAAGCCGTTCGGGTCGTTTATCCAACCTGACGGCGCGGCAATGTGATAGCTCGGATACCAACGCGAATTCGTGACCTGCGGCTTTGAAAAATCTTTTGCCGTGACTTCCGTCGACGAGAAAATTATTAAAGTCACGACAGCCGATAAAATTAAAACGCTTGAAAATTTTAATCGGAACCCGCTCATAAAATCGCCTCCTCAACTTTTGAAATAAATTTTCTCGTCCAAAAGATTTTCCGTGCGCGCCAGAACCGTACTTGCTGCCACGTCGCCCGTTACGTTTAAGCAAGTTACAACTCTTTCACCAACGGTACCGATACAAAACAATAAGCCGGCAATTTCCGCAGGCACGCCGAACAGAGCGGTAACAGTCAAGATACAAATTACAGCCGCATTGGGCACGGCGGGCGCGCCGACCGAAAGCGAAACGGTCATTGCGAAAACAATTATAATCGCGTGCATATCAACTTCGACGCCGTACATTTTAAGGAACATAATAATGGCAGTGGGAAAATAAATACCGCCGCCGTCCATGTTGACGGTTGTGCCGATAGGAATGGAAAACGACGTTATCTTCGGCGAGACGCCCAATTTGTCCGTGCATAATTTCATTGTCAGCGGCATGGTAACTGCACTGCTGCTTGTCGCGAAAGGAACCGCCCATATCTCCGGGATTTTTTTCAGGAAGGGCAACGGCGATATTTTTCCGACAAAGTTAATCAGCAAGGCATAGACGCCGAGCATTATTCCGCAACCGAGTAACTGTCCGACTATCAGCTTGCCCATCATCAGCACGGTATCAACGCCCATATCGACGACCAAAGTTATCATTGCGAAGAAGACGATAAGCGGCACGAATTTAATTATCATGCCGACAACTTTCATGAAGAATTCGTTGCAGTTGATTACGGTCTCTTGCAGGAATTGAGCTTTGTCGCCGAGCGCGTTCAGGCACGAGCCGAACAGCACCGCAAGGAAAACTATCTGCAACATGTTTCCGTCCGCAACGGGTTTGACCAAGTTGTTTGGGATAATGCCGACGATAAATTGAATCATGGAAAATTCGTAGCTGCCGACTTCGCCGCTTGAGGGTATCGTTCCGATTTGAGGCACCTCGCCGCTGAAAAGAATCATTGCGGTCAACAAACCGATGAGCGAAGCAACAGCCGACGTGACAAGGTAGAGCCCCATAAGCTTTGAACCGACTTTGCCGACGCCCGCGCCCGTGCCCATGCTTGTTATCCCGCTGATTATGCTGAAAAAAATCATCGGAGCGATTACCATTTTCAAGGCGTTAAGAAACATTGTCCTTATCGGTGTGATTACGTTTTCGTTGACGAACGCGATTGTTTCGGGTGAAAGAAATTCTTTCATTAAGACGCCGCAGACAATACCGATAACGATACACGCCACCGTCAATCGCAAACGGTTGTTTGTTTCGCCGCGCACGTCTACCGTCACGACGTTGCAATTATTTTTATACGACCGATTCAGCTTTTGTCGATTCGCTTTAAGAATCATCATGCGGAAATAATCTTCGTCCTCGCCGTCTTCCTCCCAGTCCGAAACTTCGACAAGCGGATTGTAAGGTGCGCCTTCTGCCGTCAATCGAATTTGAACTTTGCCGAAAAAATTTTTCACGACTTGAACTTTAACCTGTGCGGCGTGCCCGAATTTAATCATGCGCCAAAAAATTTCTTCAACCAAAAGCTCCGCCCGCAAAATATCTTTCTGCTCGATTTTTAATTGCGAAAGTTGCGATTCAAGTCGGTCGTGCATTTCGGAAAAATTTTCCGCGTTTAAGTAAAAGCTTTTCATTACCCTAACCACTAACCACTAACCACTAACCACTAACCACTAATCACTAAAATCATTTGCCGCGAAGATTGTCGGGGGCGTTCGGATTTTTATTGGGCGCGTCAAGCCCGGCGTCCGCATTGTAAGTGCTTACGACATTTGCAAGCGTGAAGCCCATTTCGCCCGGCGTGACGGTCTTAACATCAAGGTCGACGCCCTCGCGCAGATTCGTTAAGCCCTCGACGACGACGGTATCATTCGTGTTGATTCCGCTGTTGACAATGAAATAGCTGCCGACTTGGTCTCCGAGTTCGATTGTTCGCGCTTCCGATTTATTTTCTTTGCCGACGACCATGACAAACGACTTGCCCAAAAGTTGTTGAACGGCACGTTGCGGAACCAAAATTGCATTGGGAACGACTTCGCCGGTGAGCTTGACGCGAGCGAACATGCCCGGCATAAGGAGCCCGCTGGGATTCGGGAAAAGTGCTTTCATGATAAGTGAGCCGGTGCTGTTGGCAAGTTCGCGGTCAACTTCAACGATACGTCCTTCGAAAGGATATTCTTTGCCGTCTGCAAGAGTTATCGTCACGTTGATTGGATTGTGGTCGGATTGCATTGCTTGCACCGTCATGAACTTGAGGTAATCTGCCTCGCTGATTGAAAACTGCACAAAAATCGGATCGGGTGAGCCGAGCGTCACCAAAGTTGTTTGCCCTGCCGAAACGAAAGTTCCTACTGCCACATCGTCGACACCGACTTGACCGTTCATCGGAGAATAAATTTTCGTGTCGTCCAAATTTTCTTGCGCCGTCCTCAAAGCAGCTTGACAAGCGTAAATTGCCGCCTCGTTTGCCGCGCAAGTTGCCTCGTCCGCACGAACTTTTGCCGCTTGAGTTGCAACGACTTGTTCGGCGATTGCTGCCTCTTCGAAGAGCTGTTGGTCGCGGCGGAGGTCTGTCAAAGAGTTGTTGTAAGTTGCTATCGACTGTTGAAGAACTGCCTCTGCTTGAGCAAGATCCGCCTGCGCCCGAAGTACGGCGGAATTGTATTGGCGCGAATCGATTCGATACAGGAGCTGACCTGCCTCGACGTATTGCCCGCCGACGATATATTTTTCGACGACGTTGCCCGATACCTTCGATTGAATTTTTACTTCGTCCGTGCCGACCAAGTGCCCCGCGTATTCGCTGGCAAGAGGCGTGTTGCGCTGAATAACTTTCATTGCTTTGACTTGCGCTTTCTGAACTTGCGCCTGTTGCTGTTGGTTATCGTCGCCGCACCCGCCGAACACTATCGAAGACGCGGCTAAAGCTGCCGCAAGTGTTATCAATTTGGCTTTCGATAAAACCACTTCGACCCCTCCCGAAAAAACAATTAGGAATTAGAAATTAGGAATTAGGAATTGTTTTTCATTCCCCATTCCCAATTCCAAATTCCCAATTAAATTTTAAGGTTTGGGCGGCGAAATGTCAATTTGAACTTGAAAGGACAATGCGCTATAATGCAACGGGAGGTTGAGGCTTTTGAAAAAATTTTTAAATTTGCGCGGCGGTCGCAAGCTCGAAGTCGGCAGCAAAACTTTAATCGCAGGTATTTTGAATTTCACGCCCGATTCCTTTTCCGACGGAGGAAAATTTTTTAATCCCGATTCGGCGACGGTTCACGCGGTGCATTTAATCGAACACGGCGCAGATATGATTGATGTCGGTGCCGAATCGACGCGACCGGGTGCAACGCCCCTTGAGGCTGAAGAAGAATTTGCACGCCTTGAAAAAATTTTGCCCGCGATAATAAATCTCGGCGCGCCCGTTTCAATCGACACGTATAAGCCGGAAGTAGCGGAGCGGGCACTCGAACTCGGCGCGGACATCATTAACGACGTTCGCGGCTTGGAAGATTCGCGCATGATTGACGTTGCGAAAAAATTCAACGCACCCGTCATTGCCATGCACAATGAAAAATGTTTGGAGGATGACATTATCGGCGACGTGAAAAAATTTTTCCGATTGACTTTGGCAAAATGCGAGGCTCACGGCTTCGACACGACGCAATTAATTTTAGACCCCGGCATCGGCTTTGGCAAAACGTTGACGGACGATTTGACAATCTTGCGCCGCCTCGACGAGCTGAAAAATTTGGACGGCAGAGAAATTACTTTGATGATTGGTGTAAGCCGCAAGAGTTTTATCGGAAAGATGACGGGGCTCAAAATCGGCGAACGCGACGAAGCAACGGGTGCCCTTTGTGTTCACGCGATTACAAAAGGCGTCGATATTGTCCGCGCTCACAACGTCAAAATGATTTCCCGCATGTGTCTCGTGACAGATAAATTACTCAAGGGGATTTGATTTTATGGCAGACAAAATTATTTTGAAGGGACTTGAAATTAAAGGGCGGCACGGCTGTTCGGAAGAGGAACGCAATCACCCGCAACGCTTTATCGTCGACGCCGAACTCTATCTCGACTTGTTGCACGCCGCCAAGACCGATGACCTCGGCGACACGATTGACTATGCGTCCGTTCTCGACGACATAAAAAAAATCGTCGGCGGAACTCCCCGCAACTTGATTGAGACCGTTGCCAATGACATTTGCGAAATTTTGTTGCGGAAATATTTTTTGCTTGAAGGTTTGAAAATCACAATCCACAAACCCGAACCGCCCGTCAAAGAAAAATTCGGAGGCTCGGCTGTCGAAATTACCCGCTTCCGCTCAAGATGATTTATTATCTCGGATTGGGCGCGAATCTCGGCGAACGCGAACGGACTTTGCGGCAGGCGATTGAGCGCATAAAAAAAATTCCCGCCGTGAAATTGTTGCGGGTGTCGTCGTTTTACGAATCGGAGCCGTGGGGCGTCGAAGGTCAACCGAATTACCTCAACGCCGCGATAAAAATTTTCACGATGCTTGAGCCGCTTGACCTGCTCGACGAATTGCAGCGGATTGAACTTGAGCTTGGAAGAATTCGCCGCGAACATTGGGGAGCTCGAACGATTGACATTGATATTTTATTCGGCGCGGAAATTTCACACGAACGCCTGACCGTGCCGCATAAATTTTTATTTGAGCGTGACTTCGCGCTGATACCGCTGGCAGAAATTTTCCCCGCGCTTGAGTTCAAACTTCACGGAGACAAAGTTTTTCGCGTAAACGGTTCGTCGGCGGATTTTAAATTTAAACTCGTCGCTTGCGTCGATAAAAATTTCGGGCTGGGTTGCAACGGCGAATTACTCTTCCGCATTCCCGAAGACTTGAAAAATTTTCGACGCCTCACGCTCAATCACACGATAATTTTCGGAAGACGAACGCTTGAAACTTTCCCGAATCGACAGCCGCTTGACGAACGCAGAAATATAATTTTGAGTCGTTCGTTGAAAAATTTTTCGGGCGCGGAAGTCGTCGGCAGTGTCGAAGAACTTTTCAATGTGCTTGACGCGGCGGAAGAAAATTTCGTTATCGGCGGCGCGGAAATTTTTGCTGAACTCATTCCGTATGCTGCGGAAATTTTTTTGACGGTCGTCGACGCCGAAGCTCAAGCCGATGTTTTCTTCCCGAAGCTTGACGAATTTAATTTGCGCGACGTGAAAAAATTTGACGGTTTCGAATTTAGGAGATATGCGCGATGAGAAAAATTTTTAAGAACGATTGGGCTCAATTCTTGAATGATGAAATTCAGAAGCCGTATTATCTGGAGCTGCGTCAATTTTTAATCAAGGAATACAGCACGCGAAAAATTTTCCCGAACATGTACGACATTTTCAACGCCCTGCACTTCACGAGCTATGCCGATACAAAAGTTGTGATTCTGGGACAAGACCCGTACCACGAGCCGGGGCAGGCGCACGGCTTGAGCTTTTCTGTTTTGCCGAATGTCATGCCTCCGCCGTCGTTGTTTAATATTTTCAATGAATTGCGCGACGACCTCGATTGCTACCTTCCGAACAACGGGTTCCTCAAGCCTTGGGCAGACCAAGGTGTCTTGCTTTTGAACACGGTCTTGACGGTCAGGGCGCACGAGGCAAATTCGCACCGCGGACACGGCTGGGAAATTTTCACCGACCGAATCATAAAAATCCTCAACGAACACGAACGCCCGATTGCTTTTATCTTGTGGGGCACTCCCGCGCGGAACAAAAAAAATATGATAACGAATCCTCGCCACCTTATCATTGAATCGCCGCACCCCAGTCCGTTATCTGCAAGGAAAGGTTTTTTCGGAAGCCGCCCGTTCTCTCGCGTCAACAAATTCCTCGAATCAATCGGCGAAAAACCAATCGATTGGCAAATCCCGGACATTTAGAAAGGAGCTGCTCATGGATAAAAAAATTGTTTCAAGAATTCTTTTGGCACTTATGATTGTAACGAATATTTATCTGCTTTATCGCGTCAATTCCAACACGATGTCGATTGCCGCTTACGACGCGGGAATTAATCAGCGCACGGGCGTCGGTCAGCTTGAAAGTTTTTGGACAAAATACATTGGCGGCTCGAAAGGTTCCGGCACTTACGAGGACAGAGCACGCGCCGAATCCGACAGCCAAACTTCAACTTATGTGCTTATCGTTTTGGATGTCGTTCTTATCGGCGCAATTTATCTTCTCAACAAAAAGCCCAAACCTAAGCCCGCGCCCGTCGAAGATGATTCTTGGCGAAGAATCCCACGCAGGTCGCGGCGTCGCTGACAGCCGGACACTCGCCAACCGCTGCTTTTTAATTTATCAACACGCTCTGGAATTCTAACAGCTAACCGCTAAATTATGCGGTTTTTTTTTCTCACCGTTGCTTTTCGAATTTACCGACACATTCTGTTGCCTGCTAGGGTCTGTTGGTAAAATCGACAATAGCGGTTGGTGAAAACCCGGCCGCACATGGACGTGCGGCCGCCGCGACTTAAAACCTGGAAGGTTTTATAGCGGTCAACGCCCTTTTCTTTTGCTACTTTTCTTTTGGGCGAACAAAAGAAAAGTAGATTTAAAATATAAAAATCATTGAAACGCTTAATTGGAGCCCCGGTTTAATTTACCAACAGCCCCTAATTCCTCAAAAATTTTTTCAAACAATCCTTGTTCTTGCTACGCACGTTTTTATACGGTCTGCCGATTTTCTTCGGGGCTTCAATATACTCGAACTTTAAACTTTGAACTTGCCGACAGCGTCTTGCATATCTTCGGACATTTTTGCAAGTGCTTGACTGGCGGCGGCAATTTCTTCGTTCGAGGCGGATTGCTCTTCGGCGGCGGCGGAAATTGATTTCATGTGGTCGGAAGTATTCTTGCTTATCTCGTCGATTGAATCAACCATCTTGACAATAGCCTCCGTCTCCTTTGAAACAGTCTGCACCGAAGAATTAATTTCGTTCATCTGCGCTTGAATGTCTTTGACCATTGAGAGGATATGCCCGAATTGTTCGCCGACTTCGTGAATGGCTCCCGTGCCCGATTTAACTTCGTTCGTGCCCGATTGCATTGACTCGACGGCTTCCTCCGTGTCGTGTTGAATTGAATCGATACGAATTTTTATTTGCTCTGCCGATTCCTGCGATTGTGCTGCAAGTTTTCTGACTTCTTCCGCGACAACCGCAAAACCTTTTCCGTGTTCGCCGGCACGCGCTGCCTCGATTGCCGCATTGAGCGCGAGGAGGTTTGTCTGACCTGAAATGGCGGCGATGGCCTCGACGATTTGTTCGATTTGCCGACTGTTCTCTCCGAGCTTGCGAACGACTTGAGCCGAAGCCATGACGCTCCGCTCAATCCGATTCATGCTTTCGACGGCAGTCTTCATGAGTTCGGAACCTTTCTGCGCGGCTTGAGCGGTTTTATCGGAAGTGTCTGAAACAATACGCGATTTTTCCTCGACCGCCTTTATGTCCGTGAAGACGGTATCCACATTTTCTTTTGCGGAATCAATATCGCGCATTTGTTTGGTTACGGCAGACGAAACTTCGCTGACGGTCTCCGCCACATGAGCCGAAGCCTCCGCCGATTGTTGAGAGCTTGCCGTCAATTGCTGACTCGACGCGGCTACTTGTTCGGAATTCGTCGACATCTTGGCTATAAGCGTGTGCAAATTTTCTTTCATTGCGTTGAAGTCGCGGGTAAGCGAACCTATTTCGTCGTCGGAAGTTATCGGCAGATTTTGCATTGTCAAATCGCCTTTCGCCAACTGAATCGAATATTCTTCAAGCCGCGCGACGGGCTTTGTGATTTTCCCTGCGAAGAACATAAAAATTGCAGTCATTGAGATAAGACTGAGGATGATTAACGCCGCGAACAGGAGACGCATATTTTTGAGCGGCGCAAAGACTTCGGCAACGGGAACGATTATTCCGATAAGCCAACCTGTTTCGGGCAACGTCGAATAAGCAAAAATCATTTCCTCGTCGTCGATTGTCACTTCAAAGTAGCCGTTACCCTGCTTAACCATTTCATTTAAGTGGTCGCCGATACCGTTAATCTCTCTGAAATTTTTTGTGGGCTCGCCGAATTTCGCGGTCGCCAAAATATTTCCGTCAGCCTCCATGATAATGCCGGAACCTTCGCCGTGATATTTCATCTTCGACGCCTGCTCCGTCAAAGTGTCAAGCGATAAATCCAAACAGGTCGCGCCGATAAATTTTCCGTCAGCTTTGACGGGCACGCCGATTGAAACAATGTAAGCGTTCGTGTTCACGTCGACGTAGGGCGCAGTGAAAAACGCTTTGTCGAGGTCGCGGGCATTTTGAAACCAAGAACGCGTCGTCGGGTCGAGTTTGCCGGTTATGTCGCCCGCGTAGTAGCAATAACAATATTTATCGTCAAGCCCGACCGTCATTTCCAAAATTTCTTTGTCGCTCGTGACGGTTCCCAAAATTTCTTTCGTCTTCAACAAATTCATGTTGCCGTTCAAGCTCGTCAAAACATTTGAGGTACTCTCGCCGAATGCCTTCTTCGTTTCAAGCCAGCCGTTGAGTTGCATCGCCTCTTTCTCTACGGTCACCTTGAGTTCGCTCTCCACGCTACCGTAAAGTTCGTCGCTTGCAAACCAATAGCTTATCGCACACACAATCGCTATCGAGGCGATAATCAGCCAAGACAACGTCATAAATTTTTGCTTGAGTTTCATTGCTTCTCCTCCGTCTTCAAACATTTTTACGTCGAAAATTTTTTTCGGCTTTGCAATTCATTTTCCTGCCGCAAAAAAAAACGCCGCCTCGAATTTGAGACGACGTTTAAATTTTTTTAACGGGCAAGCAATTTGTCTTTAAGCTCAAGATATTTTTTCGTGAAGTGAACTCCGTTTTGAGATTCCGTGTTCGCGCCGAAAGGTTTATCGGTGACGACCAAAAGCGGCGGCGATTGAATTCTTTTGGCAACGCCCATGCCTTTGTAAGCCTTCCACCAACGCTCCAAGTCATTGATAAAATCTTTCGCGGTCGGGAAATATTTTTCAACCAATCCGATTTCGCAACCGATATTTTCTTCAAGCTTGCCTTCTGCGTACCAAATTAAAATTTCTTCGGGCGTCAAATATTCTTCGACGAAGGCGCGCAACAGATAATCGTGATAAGGATAGCGGAGCGGGTCGCCTTTGCCCTCGTCGACATTCTGCGCATTTGAAAGCTCGGCACTGGGCACAATGTCGATAATGCCCTGCGGAATGACTTCAAAGCCGTAAATTTTTTCGTTCATGTAGCGGGCGAGGTCGTAGACTTGATATTTCCACAGGTCGGCAAGCGCGGATAAAAATCCTGCCTCGTCGCCGTACAAAGTTGCGTAGCCGACGGTTGATTCGGCTTTGTTCGCGTTGCAAGTAAAAACTCCTCCGATTGAAGCCGCAATCGCCGCCAAAATCCTCGACGAACGGTCGCGGGCTTGAATGTTTTCTTTGACAAAATCGGAAACTTCAATGCCGCGCTCTTCAAGTTGCTTGACAGTCCAATTGACGGATTCTTGAATCGGCACGACGAAATATTTACAGCCAAGATTTTTTGCAAGTTGTTCGCTTAAATTTTTTGTCGTGTCCGAATTAAATTTGCTCGGCATGTTGACGAGGTAAACATTTTCCGCGCCGACAACTTGAACATAAAGCGCGGCGGCAACCGCAGAATCAATCCCGCCGCTCACGCCGATAACAACTTTTTTCATGCCGATTTGCTCAAGGAAATTTTTCACGCCGTAATGAATTACACGATAAATTTTTTCCGTCTCTTCGACTTCGGGAATTTCAAGCGCGGGCATTTTGTCAATCTCTTCAAGCTCGACAAAGTTCAAACACTCCGTGAAAGGTTCGGCGTATTGAACGATTTCGCCGCGTGAATTGAAAACTGCGCTCCCGCCGTCGAAAGTGTAAATCGTCTTGCCGGTGTTTTGAATGCCGACGCAACCGATTTGAATTGTAGGACGCGAAATTTTGTCGGGGAATTTTTTATTGAGGCTGAACGGTTCGGAAAGAAATTTCACGTCGAAACTCTCAAATTTGTTTTTGCCGTCAAGGATAACGACAATATTTTTCGCCGCCGCGATAATTTTTTCTTTGCAAAGTTCTCGGTCGCGTTGAAAAGATTTTTCCAACGACGCGCCGCCCAAAAATTTTCCCGAAATTGATTCGGGCGGAAAAATTATCATGTCCGCGCCTTGAGTCCGTGCCTCGTCGATGAAGTGCAAAATTTTTTTCGTGTTGATGTCGGGGTGACCCGCCGAAACTTTCATTTGCACATAAGCTGTCTTCAAGTCAATCGCCTCCTCAATCGTTGAAGTCTGCGTCGCGCAGATTGAAGCCGTGATTCAAAGGACCGCAGCCCTTGCCCAAATTTAAATCCGTCGATAACGCGCCCGTCAAATAACTTTTAGCACGTCCGACAGAATTTTTCAAGTCGTAACCTTTGGCGAGGTTTGCGGCAATCGCGGAGCTTAGCGTGCAGCCCGTGCCGTGAGTGTTTTGCGTGTCGATTCGCCGACCGTAAAACCAACTGCCTGTGCCGTCGAAAAGATAATCGTTGGCGTCGTTTTGACCGTGCCCGCCCTTTGCCAAGACCGCACAACCGTATTGCTCAAAAATTTTCTGCGCGGCGTGTTCCATGTCGTTCGGCGAAGAAATTTTTTCGGCGGAAATTTTTTCGAGTTCGGGCAAGTTCGGCGTGATAATCTTCGCAAGCGGGAAAAGTTTTTCTTGCAAAGTTTTAACGGCGTCCTCTTCAATCAGCCTCGCGCCGGAAGTTGCAATCATCACCGGGTCGACGACGATATTTTTTGCTTTACGAAACTTCAACTTCGCGGCGGTAACGTCAATCAGCTCGGCGGAAGAAACCATCCCGATTTTAATTGCGTCGGGTTCAATGTCCTCAAAAATCGCGTCGAGTTGGTCGCATAAAAATTCGGGCGTCGAGTTCATGACGGAACGCACGCCGCAAGTATTCTGCGCAGTCAAAGCGGTTATCGCGCTCATGCAGTAGACGCCGTTCGCCAAAAAAGTTTTCAAGTCGGCTTGAATACCCGCGCCGCCCGACGAATCGGAGCCCGCAATCGTCAATGCAATTTTCATCAGTTCACTTCCTCGTTATTTTGTGATTATGCTTTGCTTGATGACAATCATAACATAAAACTTCCAAATTCGATTCCCTGTTATCATTTTTACGCCCGTTTTTATGATGAACGTGCAACAGAGATTTACAATCGGAAAAATTTCTGTGACATTCTTGGCAAGTGTAATTATGTTTTGCCTTCAAACGACGAGATATTTCGATCCAATTCTCCTGATAAACATTAAGCGGGTCGGTTAAATCATTTCTGCTCGGCAAATCCGAAAAATTTCCGCTGTTGTCGTCATTCATAATCCTGAAAAATTCTTCGATAGAAAAATTCTCGTAAGTAAAATTATATCCTTGCTGATTCAATCGCCGCAGACAATGCTTGCAAACATGTAATGTTTCTTCTCTTTCTACCGAACGATTATTTATGATTCGATTAACCTTAAATTTTCCGCTTGTCGAAGTCGAAACAACATATTTGCCGTATCGATTCTGATTCCGCATGGCTTTTAACGTCAGACAGTCGACCAAATGAAATTTATACTCTCTAATTTTGTCGCCGTATTGAGCCTGGTCACGAATATATAAAATTACTCTGCGACCTTTGTAAAAAAATCCTCTTGGCGTGCCTTCAAGATTAGTATCGTCTGCAGAAATAACAATGGTGAATTCCGTTTTGTCGTTATCGGATATTCCCATGAGCTCTTTAATCAATTTAAACTCGTCGCAGTTTAAAAAGTCAATTTTCTCCATTGTGAGTAATTCCTTCAGCAAGTTCATTCATTTTTTCATCGGCTTTCGTGCGGATTCTGAAATCAACTCGTCTTGAAAGTTTTGCATCAATTTTTCCGTCGAAAGTCACGGGTTGACTTGAGGATAAGCCGTTGGCGGTGATTCTGCGAATAATCCATTCCAAGTTTTCTTGCAAGGCGGGCATATTTATCGCGTAAACCAAAACGGCGCGCGTTCTCGATTGCGAAAGTTCCATATTGTTCAGATATTCTTGCTGACGTGTCTCGGCTCCTGCCCAAAACGGGTCTGTGTGCCCTTCGATTCGTATTTCTTCGATATAATCTTTGAATTCGTCTTGAGAAATTACGGAAATGTATCGCGGAAGGAAGTCGTTAAGTATTTCTTGGAATTTTGGCGTCAAAAAATCCGAACCGACATCGAATAAAATATCAGGCTCTTTAAATCTTACCGTCAAAGTTTTTTCGTCAAGTTCCGCGTTCCATTTCGGCAAATCGTCCTTAAATTCCTCAAGCAATGACGAATAAATTTTGTGTTTGATGTCGACGTAGTTACGAATCAGCTCGTTTTTCTGCCGCTGTTCGTTTTGTACCTGCATCATAAAGGCGATAGCGATAAACATAAAAACAATCATGAGACCGGACATAATATCCGATATTGACATCCAATGGTCGTCACGATTTTTCAAAACGAGCGACCTCCCTTGCCCGAAGGTCTGACTTGTTCCGCTATCTGAACAATTTCCCTCAATCTTTCTGCCAAAGGTGTGTAATCCTCTGCGAATTTTTTTGAAATCTGCAACATTGCCCTTCCGAGCGTTTCGAGTGATTCTCTGAAGTTCTTATCGTTCGCCTCCATCATCTTTTCCATTTTTGAGACGGTTTCAGACGTTATCTTAAAAGATTCATTACGAAGTTCTTGAGACATTTTTTGCATTGAGGTTATCGTTTGATTGGTTGTATCGGTAATTTTATTTAAAGCCGTGTTTGCAGTCGCAGAAATTCCTCGTGTCATATTATTTGCATTATATGTGACGTTTTGCATACTCGCGGTTAAATCTTCGACGGATTCTGCGGTATTTTTGCTGACAGATTGAATTTCGCTTAAAACTTGGCGGAGCTTTTGCTCATATATGTTGGCTGTGACGATAAGATTTAAAATTTGTTCGCTGCTTTCGGTAATCGAGGCGGCGGATTTTTCAATTTTGACAACAGAATTTTTTACGGCATCAATTCCTTCAACAGTCACTTGCAAATTTTTCGTAACGCGTTCAATCGTCGACTTATAATTTTCTTGCCAAACCAAAAGACGCCCGACGGCAATATTGAGTTGTTTGAAGTTTTCGCCGAATTGTTCCGTGAGCTTTTGATTGAGATCTTTCATTGTTTCGTTTAATGCCGCGATAAAAGCCTTTGAATTACTTTCCGCCAAAGTTTTTCCGAAGTCTCTAAACTCGCGAATAACATTTTCGTTATTGTCTTGCAGAATTTTTTCCAAATGTTTAATTTGAGCGGACTTTTCTGCGTCGGCTTGTTGCAGGTATTGAATTAAGTCGGCGATATTTGAATCCTGCTTGACAGAATTATTTTTTGAAAAATTTTTCTGCGCGTTTGCTTGGTAATTTTTAAAGTAAAGAGAAATTCCCATGCCTAAAATCGAAGAGAAAAAGGCTGTAGTCATTCCTCCCAAAAGATTTGTAACGCTGTCGTGCATTGCCTCCGGCGAAGGATCAAAATTAAAAAGCCCCCACGCAATTCCTATAAAAGTTCCCAAGACGCCAAGAACAGATGCCGTATTCGGTTGTTCGTAATCGCCGAAGGGATTTTTTTCAACGGAGCGTTTAAATTTTGTGTTCGCTCGCAAAAACCACACAAGCATTGCGATTACACAAATTGCAGTCAGACCCCATTTTGAAATTAAATCTTCCACTGTTTTGAGTCCTCACGCTCGAACAAAATTTTAGAAACCGTGCACCAATTTAAAGCCGCAGATGCCCGGTTCCCGATTTTTTGTCACAACGTATTTAACAGCTCCAAAATTTTTTCGACGACTTCGCCGCGAGCAAAGTTCATGAATTCTCCTGTACGACGAATTTTTATTTCTACGTTGCCGCTTTCCAAAGTCTTCGGGCTTATCGTCACGCGCAGAGGATAACCAATCAAATCGCAGTCTTTGAACTTGACGCCGGCGCGTTCTTTTCTGTCGTCAAGCAAAACATCGACGCCCGCCGATATGAGGTCGGCATAAATTTTTTTCGCGAAGTCAAGCTGCTTGTCGTCTTTGGCATTGACGGGCACGACGACAACTTCAAACGGTGCAATGGCTCTGTTCCAAATGATTCCGTCCTTGTCGTTGTTTTGTTCGATAGCCGCCGCCATAGTTCGCCCGACGCCGATACCGTAACAACCCATTTCAAAAGTTTTTGTCGAGCCGTCTTCGTCGAGGAAAGTTGCGTTGAGTGCTTCGGAATATTTTTTTCCGAGCGTGAAGACTTGCCCGACTTCAATGCCGCGTGTCATTTTGAGAGGCGCGCCGCAATGAGGGCACGGGTCGCCGGCTTGCACCATGCGAATATCCGCAACGATAATTTTTTCTGTGTCGAAGTCTCTGCGCGGCGTGACGTTGATAAAATGCGCGTCAACCTCGTTTGCCCCGGCAACGGCATTTGACATGAGCATAACACTTTGGTCGACGACGATAATCGCGTTTGAAATTCCAATCGGACTCATGAAGCCCGCGCAGGAATTCGCCGCCTCAATCAATTTGTCGCCCGCCATGTAAAGATGATTCGCGCCCTCGACGGCGTTCAAAACTTTTATCTCGTTGACTTCGTGGTCGCCGCGAACAAATGTAAGAATCAATCGCTCCTCGTCGTCCATGAACGCAACCGCTTTAATCGTCTTTTCAATCGGCACGTTCAAAAAATTTTTGACAAGTTCAATCGTGTGACAGGCGGGCGTCGAAACTTTTTCAAGCGGTTTAAGTTCTTCGGGCTCGGCTTGAATGATTTTAAGCTCGGCTTTTTCGTCGCTCGCCGCATAATCGCAAGCCTCGCAGTAAGCGATTGAGGATTCGCCGCTCGGGGCAAGAACCGTGAACTCGTGAGAGTGACCGCCGCCGATTGCTCCGTTGTCAGCCTCGACAGCGCGGAACTTCAAACCGCAGCGCGTGAAAATTCTGCTGTAGGCGTCGTACATTTTTTCGTAGGAAATGTTCATGCCCTCAACGTCGCGGTCGAAGGAATACAAATCTTTCATGACAAATTCGCGGCTCCTCATCAAGCCGAAGCGCGGGCGAATTTCATCGCGATATTTATTTTGAATTTGATAGAGCATGACGGGCAGTTGCTTGTAGGAACGAACCTCGTCGCGAATCAAAGTTGTAATCATTTCCTCGTGCGTGGGACCGAGCGCAAATTCTCTGCCGTGTCTGTCTTTGAGGCGCATCATTTCGTCGCCGTAGACTGCCCAGCGTCCCGACTCTTGCCACATTTCGGCGGGCTGAACAATCGGCATCATAATTTCTTGTCCGCCTTTGGCGTCCATTTCCTCGCGAATGATTTGCATAATTTTTTTCATCGTGCGCCAACCGAGCGGCAAGTAAGAATAAATTCCGCCCGCCGCCTTGCGAATGAAACCTGCGCGAAACATTAATTTGTGGCTGATAAGTTCTGCTTCTGCCGGTGACTCGCGAAGAGTCGGTGCGTAAAGTTGTGTTGCTTTCATTAAGACAGTCTCCTTTTGTTTTTATTGTCATAAGCTGAAGAGGAAGTCGATTGCTCTTGAAAATTTTCTCTTCATCAATGCAAATGCCGTTGTCCGATATAATTTACCAAATTATTATTTCCTTATCAATAGCTTTATGCTCGGCGAGAGGTTATTCAATTGGGAATGGGGAATGGGGAATTATTTTTTCTAACCGCTAACAGCTAAATTGGGAATGAAAAATTTTTTCAAGAGGTGTTGATACTTATTTTCATGTGTGATAAACTGCGCGCATAAACGAAAAAGATTTTCAAGGAGATGATAAGCTTGACGCTTAAAGATACAAAACCGGGCATGGTCGTGAGGATTGATTCGGTCGGTGAATCGAACCTCAAGCAACGATTGATGACAATGGGCTTGATACCGGGCACGCGAGTCGAAGTTTTGAACTCGGCACCGCTCGGCGACCCGATAGCATTGCGTCTGCGTTCATATAACTTGGCAATGAGACGAGACGACGCCGCGCAAATCGAAGTTTCCGAAGTAGGTTAAACAAAAATCAATTAGGAATTAGAAATTAGGAATGAGGAATTAAATTCTCGCCGCAATCATTCCTAATTCCTCATTCCTAATTCCTCATTAACTTGGGAAGGTGATTAAATGTCAGCGTTATCCGTAGCCTTGACGGGCAATCCAAATACAGGCAAGTCGACAATCTTTAACGAATTGACCGGCGCGAGGCAGAAAATCGGAAATTGGCCGGGCGTCACCGTCGACAAGAAAGTCGGCGTCATTGAACACAACGGCAGAAAAATTTCCGTCATAGATTTGCCAGGCACTTATTCAATCAACGCACGTTCACAGGAAGAGCAGGTCGTCAGCGATTTTTTCAAGACAAACAAGCCCGATATAGTCGTAAACATTATCGACGCCTCCAACATTTCGCGCAACTTATTCTTGACGATTCAGCTCATGGAAAACGGAATCCCGCTTATTTTAAATTTGAACATGATGGACGAGGCAGAGCGTCACGGAATTAAAATCGACATGAAGAAGTTGGAAGACGCCTTCGGAATGCCCGTGACGAACACCGTCGGCAGGAGCAACAAGAGCGTCAGAAAACTCTTGGACGTTTTTACAAATGCCGTCATGACGAACTACACGCCTTCCAAACTTATCAACGACCATATCGAACGCGTTCACAATATCGAACGTAGCGGCTTGGCTCCTTCGAAGATTGAGGAAGAAATTATTTCTGCGCGCTATGATTTAATTGATAAGATTATGTCGCAAGCGGTGACTGTCAGCGCGGCGGGCAAGACCTTGACCGAAAAACTTGATTCATATCTTGCCAACGGTGTCACCTCAATAATTTTGATGATTGCGATATTCTATTTGATGTTCCAAATTTCTTTCAACTGGATAGGTCAGCCGCTCGCAGATTTGGTCGGAGAATTTTTTGACGAAACACTTGTACCTTGGGCAGCGGAGACAATGGAGGCGGCGGGCGTTGAAGGTTGGATGCAGTCGCTTGTTTCGGACGGAATTATCGCGGGCGTCGGTGCGGTTATAAATTTCGTCCCGCTGATTTTCACGCTGTTTATCATTTTGAGTTTCCTCGACGGCACAGGTTATATGGCTCGCGTCGCGTTCATAATGGATCCGATTATGCGCCGTGCAGGTCTTTCGGGTAAATCGATTATGCCGCTGATGATGGGCTTCGGTTGTGCAGTCCCGGCGATTATGGCGAACCGTGCACTCGACACTCACAAGGACAGAATGATTTCAATTTTCGTGACGCCGTTTATCACCTGCAACGCGAAAGTTCCGATTATCGCACTCTTCGCGGCAATGTTCTTCCCCGATAACGTCGCCAATGTCGTCTTCGCAATGTATTTTCTCGGAATAATCACGGCGATTGTCATGGCGAAAGTTTTAAGTACGACGATGTTTAAAGAACAACAATCAACCTTCCTGCTTGAGTTGCCGCCGTATCGTCTGCCCGACCCCAAAACCGTTTTGCTTGAGGCTTGGGACAAAGGCAAGGGCTACTTGATTAAAGCCGGCACGATTATTTTTGCAATGAGCGTTATAATTTGGTTCCTTAGCAGTTTCAATTCCGACGGCATGACCGAAGACATGGACAACAGCTATCTTGCAAGTATCGGCTCGGCGACTTCGGTAATTTTCGCCCCGCAAGGTTTTGACACTTGGGAATCGGGCGCGGCGATCGTGACGGGCGTTTTGGCTAAGGAAGCAGTCGTCTCGACAATGGGTATTCTCTACGGCGCGGACGAAGATTCTGTTGACACGGACGATGCGGAAGGCACTGCAGAAGTTTTAAATGCAACTTCAATGGGCGGCGCGTTCACTCCGTTATCGGCTTTGGCTTTCATGGTTTTCAGCTTGCTGTATTCGCCGTGCATGACTGCGCTCGGCACCGTCAAGAAAGAAGCGCAAGGTTTCAAATGGATGGCGTTCGTATTTTTCTACACGACGGCGGTCGCGTGGGTCGCCTCGCTTATCGTCTATCAAGGCGGAAAACTTTTGGGCTTTGAATAACGGAGATGACTTTTCATGGCAGCAACGATTGTACTCGGACTTTTAATCGCGGCGGCTTTCGTCTTCGGATTAAGGACAGCTTATCGTGCTTTCTTCAAAGGTGAGGCGGCTTGTTGTTCGGAAGACGGTTGCAGCAGTTGCAGCGGCGGTTGCAATAAGCAAAAACTTTTGGACGACGGCTATCGTGCCCGCGTCGAAAAGATTGAACGCTTTCCGATTCACCGAACGATTGACGTTGACGGCATGACTTGTGAGAAATGCATTTACAAAGTCGTGCGTGCCCTCGAAAAAGTCGACGGCGTGACGATTGCGGCGGCGAGCCTCGAAAAATTTTCTGCGAAGGTCGGCTTGAGCAAAGACGTTTCAGACGACGTGTTGCGCGAGGCGATTAACAAGGCGGGCTACACGGCGGGAGCAATCACGGCTTAGCTGTTAGCTGTTAGCTGTTAGAAACTAGTTCCTAGTTCCTAGTTCCTAATAAAAAAAAAAGCGGCGGACTCAATCGAGTTCGTCGCTAAATTTTTATTCCGCGTCGTAAATTTCTTTCAGCAGAGTTTCTTTGCGAAGTTCGAGGCATCGGCAAGATTTTTCGGCGGAAGTATTTTTTATCGCGTCAAGCAAAATGTTTCCGATAAGTTGCGCGTCGTCGAAGAAAATTTCTTTCATGACCTCGTGCGACCAAACTTTAATTCCCTCGCCGTAGTTGACGACGAACGAAAGATTTGCATAGCACGCGCCGATTTCCCTCGCAAGATAAACTTCGGGCGCGAGGCTCTGTCCGACAATATCGGCGTGACCTTTGAGCATGGAAATTTCGGCGGGGCTTTCAAAGTGACGACCGTCAGTCACGGCGTAAATCCCGCGCTCAAAAATTCTGCCGTTGAAAAATTTTTTTGCCGAAGTCAAAAGTTTTTCGCGCAATTCGGGACAAAGAGCCTCACGCATAATCAAAAGATATTTTCCGTCAAGCTGAACATCTTTTCGCGTCGAGAGGTCAAGATAATCATCGGGAATCATCAAGTCACGAGGATTGAGCAGGTGATTAATCGTGCCGACTCCGCCTTCGGAAAAAATCCTCTTGACGCCCGCCTCACGAAACGTCCAAAAAATTTGTCGTGAAGAATCGGCGCGAGTGACTCCGCTGCGCCAGCCGTGCATTTTGCAAGTCATAAAAATTTTTCCGTCGACATTGCATAAACGAAAGGCGGGGCTTTGACCGTAAGGCGTGTCGAAAAATAAATTCTCCGCCAAAATTTCAACGCCGGCAAAATTTTTCGGGAAGTCACTGCCGAGCGTGCCGGAACCTCCGATTATCGCGAAGTCGACACTTTGATTTTCCATAAACTCACCTCAAGAATTTCCCAAAACCATTTGGTCGAGACGCCTGCCGCCGGGAACCATCGGGATAACATTTTCCTCTTCGGGAACAAAAACGTCGATAACCGTCGCGCCCTTCGAAAACATAATCTCAACCAAATCATCTTCCAACTCTTCCGCCTTAGTCAATCGATAGCCGCGAACACCCATTGCTTGAGCGATTTTCACGAAGTCACGCTTATATTTGAGTTCGGAGGCGGAGTAGTGATGATTGTAGAAAAGTCTTTGCCACTGCCCGACCATGCCGAGAATAAAATTGTGAACGATAACAATCTTAACGTCAATGTTGTTATCGGCAAGCGTGGCAAGTTCTTGGATGTTCATCATAATCGAGCCGTCGCCCGTGAACAGCACAACATTTTTTTCGGGGCAAGCAAGTTTCGCGCCCATCGCCGCAGGAAGTCCGAAGCCCATTGTTCCGAGCCCGCCGCTTGTCAAAAATTGGCGAGGCTTGCGTGCTTTGAAGAATTGAGCCGCCCACATTTGATGTTGACCGACGTCAGTGACGGCGATTGTATTTTCGTCGCAAATGCTGCTGATTTTGCTGATAAGCGCGCCGGGTTTAATTTCATTGTCCTCCTCCGTCCAGCCGAAGGGATGTTCCAAACCTTTTTCGACGGCTTGAGCTTTCCACGCGGAAAATTTTTCGGCGAAGTTCGTAAGTGATTCGTCAAGCTTTTCTCTGAACAGCGGAAGCGATTGACGCAAGTCACCGAGAACTTTCAAATCGGCTTGAACATTTTTATTGATTTCGGCGGGGTCAAGTTCAAAGTGGACAATCTTTGCGTTGGGAGCAAAATCTTTGACGCGCCCCGTCACTCTGTCGCTGAAACGCATTCCGATACACAACAGCAAGTCGCAAGATTGAATCGCCATGTTCGCGCCGTAAGAGCCGTGCATGCCCGCGAAGCCCAAAAATCCGTCGGTGTCAGCGTCGATGCAACCCAAGCCCATTAAAGTTGAAGTCGAGGGGCAACCGAGCCTCGACAAAATTTTTCTCAAGTCGTCTGAAGTCTCCGAACTTGTCACGCCGCCTCCTGCAAAAATCAGAGGGCGTTCGCAAACTTCAACAGCTTTGACAACTTCCTCAACCGCAGATTTTTCGACGGGATTTTTTCCGCTGTAGCCGCGCAAATTTATTTCTTCAGGATATTCAAAATCGATTTCGGCATTGAACACGTCGGCGGCAATGTCAATCGACACCGGACCGGGACGACCTGTCTTTGCAATGAAGAATGCCTCCTTGACGACGCGAGGCAAATCGTTCACGTCTTTGACAAGATAATTGTGTTTTGTTATCGGTGTGGTGATTCCGCAGACGTCAACCTCTTGGAAAGAATCTTTGCCGATAGCGGGATTGGCAACCTGTCCCGTGATGCAGACGATTGGAACCGAATCCATGTTGGCAGTTGCAATGCCCGTAATTAAATTCGCCGCGCCGGGTCCGCTCGTCGCGAAGACCACACCGACTTTGCCGCTTGCCCTCGCGTAGCCGTCAGCCGCATGAACCGCGCCTTGCTCATGTCCCGTCAAAATGTTCGGGAACTTCATTTTATAAACTTCGTCATAAAGTTTCAGCACGACGCCGCCGGGATAGCCGAAGACCAATTCGACGCCTTCATTTTTCAGACTCTCAAGAAGAGCCCGCGCTCCGTTCATCTTCAAAATTTTTTACCTCCCAAAATTTTTAAGCGATTATACAACGAACGCCGCCCTTTGCCAATAAAAAAACACCCGCCCAAAATTTTTGAGCGGATAAAATCTTTCTGATATAATCTCGCCAATGCCGTACCTCTAAGGCGGTAACTTTACGCTTGAGGAGGGAGGTGAGATTATGTTCGAGATCCTTACAGCGATCGCAACGAACGTTGTCGGAACTGTTATTGGCGGGCTGATTGTAAGCTATATCGTCAAGAAGTGGTTCTGACCCGGCAGATCGTCACACTCAACCGCCCGCTAATCGGTCTCATCAATCGGTTACGGCAAACGAACCCCCGCACGGGTCATCACTCCGGCGGGGTTTTCGTTTCGGTAAAGATTATGTTCTATACTGCGATCCTTACAGCAGCAGTTAGCCTTACTAACGTTGAAAAATTTATCACAAGCCCGCAACTTTGTCAATGTAAAAAAAATTACTTCGACTGCTCGTCATTGAAAAAATTCTTTTATCACTTATGATTCCGCTCTTTCAAAACAGCCGCCGCAATTCTTTTTTGAAGGTCGTTGCCGTTTTTGTAGAGGTCAATTAATTTTTCGTTATCGTAAGTCCGAAATTCGTCGCGCATTTCTTTCATTCGTTCCAAGTTTTTCATCTTGTCGCCGAGCAACGCATTGCCGAAAGTTTCATACATTTCTTTAAGTGCCATAAGCTTTGCCTCCTTATCTGAAAAATTCTTTTATCTGTGTCGAAAGGTCGCGCCCTCTGTCGTCGCGCTTTGTCGCCATCAAAAATTTTCCGCCGTTGCGTCGCTCCCAAAGTTCGCCGACCAAATTTTTTTCTTTTGAATCGTCGTTTGTTTTAAGTTGCTCGCCTTTGTATTCAATCGCCGCATAAGTTCCGTCAGTCAACTTAATCACAAAGTCGGGATAAAATTTGCCGTCATGTTTCGGCAACCAAAAAGAATACAGCGGCTCGCTTTCAACATTTCTTATCCACGTCTCAACTTTTTTGTTCGTGTCAATCAGTTGCGCGCAAACAATTTCTTCGGAATTCATGTCGCCGATTGTCGAATAAAAATGTTTTTCGAATTGAACGCGCCCTCGATAAAAACTTTTCGCGGGATAATTTTCCGGCTCGAAAATTTTCGTGATGCTCGGGCTCACACAGGCGACACTCTCCGCGCCGAAAAGTGCTTGTTGCCAACCTTTTTCATACGCCTCCGCTCGACAAGCTTTAACTTTTTCCGTCAACAGTTTCAGCAAAGTAAATCTCAAGCGAACCGTTTCCGCAAGCGAAAGATTTTTCTCCGCCGACAAGCGATTTAAAATTCGGCGTATGAATTCCGCGAGGTCTTCAAAAATTAAATCCGTCGTCAAAATTTTTTCCGTGAACCAACCTACAAGCTCGTTAAGCGTCCAATTCGTTTCGCCGTGAAATAAATTTTCCGTGTCGTCGCCCAAATATTTTTCGGTAACCTTGTGCCCCGCCACGTCGAATTCATAAATCTGCGCCTCAACGTCCTTTTGAAAATTCGGCAGGTCGGTATCGTGATTGCCCGTCAGTTTCCAAGTATCGGGCAAAAAATCTTCTTCCGGCTCGGCAATTTTTATTTCGTCTTCAAGATTCAAACAGAGCATCGGAATTTCAAATTTCACTCCGCGTGCGGCAGGCGAATCTTTAGGCGGTTGAAAGTCCTCGTGATGAATCGCTTTCAAAAATTTTTCGCGGGCGTCCTCTCCTTTAAAAATTTTGTTCGCATTGATCTTGAGCTCCGTTAAATCTTCCGCCGAAAGATTTTCCAAGACAAGTTCATAGCCTTCCGAAGTTTTTTCGACGATTGCCGCGCCTTGCAAAAATAAATTCAGCGTGCCCAACTGCGGGCGTTCGTCCGTCA
This sequence comes from Selenomonadaceae bacterium, assembly GCA_017535925.1. GTDB lineage: Bacteria > Bacillota > Negativicutes > Selenomonadales > Selenomonadaceae > Quinella. The sequence continues at coordinate 28,239 of JAFXTD010000045.1, forward strand.
AAATTTTTATCGTCTTCGGTGTGTCGAAAAGATTCTGAACTTTTAACGCAGTCTTTGTCTCCGCGTCTTCGAAGCCCATATTCAACAGGTCGTCGCGAATATTTGCCGCTGCCGTCATCCAATCCTTGACCGCAACGAACGCATAAGCTCTGTTGAGTTCGGAGGCATTTCGTCGGGAGGCGTAGGGCATGCGCAAAACTCTGCCCAAAAGTTGCTCGGCGTCTTTGGGCGAATGAATTTTTGCAACCGAACAAAACACATAAGCAAACGGACAGTCCCAGCCTTCCTTGAGTGCTTGAACCGTTATCACGTAGCGAATTTGACAATCTCTCGAAAATAAATTCACGCCGTCCAATTCGTGCCGCTCGCCCGTCGCAATCGCTATTTGTTCTTCGGGAACCTTCGCGCCTTCCGTCAAATATTTTTTCACAACGTCGACGGTAACTTCCTTGTCTTTGTTCTCCGCTTGGAAAAGTGCTATCGGTCGAATGTATTCTGCTTCCCGTGCCGCCAATTTTTCCAAAGCCGTCCGCCTTTGCACCGCGCTGTCGATTGTCATTTCCCATGATTGATTTTCCGTGAGCTCTATCGGCAACTTTATCATTTCTTCCGCTTTCAATTCGGACGCGCTGACTTGAAATAATACGTTCGATTGATTCGCGGGCGTCGCCGTCAATTCGATAACTGCTGCCGGTCGCAACTTTTGCATTATCTCCAAACTCAACGGGCTCGAATAATTGTGCGCCTCGTCGATTATAATCAGCGGGCGAAGATACGCTATCAAATTCCCGAACGACTTCCACCCGCCGTTCTCTCCGATTTCAAAATATTTTTCTTGAGGAATTGCTCGGAAACACGGCTCCAAATCCTCGTTGGCTTGATAAACTTTTCGTCCTTCTTTATTCGTCACGCGGAAGGATTGAAACGTTGCAACAAAAATATTCAGCGATTGCGTCAAGTCTTGCGGGCGCAGTTGTCTGAACTCCGTCACGTCAAAAATTTTTACAGACTTGAATGCCTCGTCCAACACTTGCCGATAAAAACTTTTCACGTCGCGCAAAACTTTCAAGGTCTGTTGTCGTATCACGTCCGTCGGCACAAGCCAAAGCACCAAAGGATATTCACGCTCCAAAAAATTTTCCGCCGCCAATTTTATCGAACACGCGCCCAATAATGTTTTGCCGCCGCCCGTCGGAAGTCGCAAGCAAATGTACGGCGCATCTTCCAAGCCTTTCAACGAAAAATATTCCGGCGAATAACTCATCGCGTTTTGATTTTCTTTAAACGCCTCCGCATTGCCGATTATCTTTGCCTCCGATAAAAATTTTCCAAGCGTCTTCAACGTCTCTTCCTGATAATTTTTCAGTTGCATATTTCTTCGCCTCCTCGAATCAGTTTTCGATTGAACAAATTTTTTTCCTGCGCAAGCAAAAAAAATAATCGCTTTACAACGATCGACTTTCTGCTATAATCGTTGCCAAGCGATAGATGGTCGGCTCTCTCCTCAAAGAGGGGAGGTGACGCACTGTGACGAAGTTCGAATGGATTAGCATTTTGCTCTCCGCAGGCTCGTTCATCGTGTCTCTGCTTTCGTACCTGAAGTAATTCCCCACCCGGAAGTAAGCCGTCGCGTCCAGATTCTCTAAAACGTTTCTATATTCTTGGAGAGGGTCGACGCTCCCAAACATCGACTCGCCCGCGCTCCGTTCATGACGGGGCATTTTCATTTCAAGCAAATTATAATTGACGCAGAAAATTTTTTCAAGCTTTTATTTTTGTCGGCGTCTGTCGGAATGTTATCCCTTGCGATTTTAAATTCTCCGTGCTTATCTTGCATGAGTTCCCGAAAATTATTTTCGCGCCGTCGTGGGCAGGCAACGTCTCCAAAATTTTTTTCGTCAGCTCGCCTTCCAAGAGGTAATATGCCGTGCCGTTGTCTGTCCCAAGCAGCGGCAAATTTTTTTCGTCGAAGGTGTAAGGCTTGCCCGTGCACTTGTGCCAAATGTAAGCCGCAAGCTGTTCGAAGGTCACGGCAGAATTTATCGCGCCCGTCTCGTCGAAGAATCGCTCGCCCAAGCTGCAATAGTCAAAACTCCCGCCAACTCTCTTGACGCGCTCGGCTGTTATCGTCTTGCAATATTCTTTTTCCTCTATCAATATGAATTTGCGCTCGCCGCCGTCGCTGTTGTTCAAGTTGATAACCGCATGTGCCGTCGTCCCGCTCCCCGCGAAGGCGTCAAGTACAATAGAATTTTTATCAACGTTGCCCATTTTCAAAACGCGCTCGATAAGCTCGACAGATTTTGGATAATCGAAAACATTCGTGCCAAAAATTTTTTTTACCGTGTCGGCTCCCGTTCCCGAATCGTCAATCCATGTTGTGAATTTTTTCGTTCGCGCCTCGCCGTCTATTGGTTCATAAATTTTTTCGTAAGCAACCCATTCATCGTTCTTCTTAACGAATTCAATCAAGCCGTCGTCAAGTGCCTGTTGCATTTTATTTTTGCCCCAACGCCAACAACCTTCTGCAGTCTTTGAAAGCATCGGGTAAAGCTCGGAGCCGTCGGGAGCGGGTATCGAATAAAACAAATTCGGACGGTCTGCGCGGCGGCTGTTCGCACCCCACTTGCGAAGGAGTTGCGTCTTATAATTTCTACCGCGTTCGGCGTCGAACTTCGGATAAGTTTCGTTGATTTTAATTTCTTTGCCCGCTGTGAACGTCGTTGTGCTTTTCGCGTAGCAAATCAAATATTCGTTGACAACCGCGAAAAATTTGCTGTCTTGCCGACCGCCGGAACGTTTAACGGAACATTGCGCGACAAAATTTTTTCTGCCGAAAATTTCATCGCAAATGACTTTGAGATAATGAGCCTCTTCGTCGTCGATAGAAATAAAAATTGCGCCGTCGTCTGATAAAAAATCGCGAAGGAGTTCGAGGCGCGGATACATCATGGAAAGCCAAGCGGAGTGCTCAAAATTATCGTCGTAGTGTTCGAAAGCCGAATGAGTATTGTACGGCGGGTCAATGTAAATGCATTTGACACGTTGACGATAGAAAGGCAAAAGGGACTTGAGGGCGTCGAGGTTATCACCCTGCACAATCAAGTTGCCGGAATTTTTAACGCCGCAGCTCAAAGCCGAATCAAATTGAAGGATACGATAGGGCGTGAGCTTGGCAATTTTGAGCGCGTCAGATTTTCCGTTCCAATCCAAAGTCGGCAAGGCAAATTCCTCCTCAAGTTTAATGATTGAGATTATCGCCGAAGTCAGCGGCAAAGGCAAGCACAAAAATTTTTTCCGCGCCGAGTGATTCCAAAACTTTGGCGCATTCCTTGCAAGTGGTGCCGGTCGTAAAAATATCGTCGACGATTAAAATTTTCTTTCCGCTCAAGTCGAGGGGTTCTGTTGCCTCGAAGACGCCGCTCAAAATTTTTTCACGGTCAGCCTTACCGAGTTTGTAAAGCTTGGGCGTCGAACGAATCCTCTTCAAAATATTTTTGACGGGAAGATTATTCATCGCCAAAAAATCCTCGAAGATTTTTTCTGTCTGATTGAAGCCGCGCTCCTTGAAACGATCTTCATGAAGCGGGACGACCACCGCGAAATCGACGCCGCGCAGCAAATTTAAAACTTCCTCGCGCTTGGAAACGTCGTCGAGGATTTTTTTGAGGACGGGCACGACGTTAAGATTGTTATCGAATTTGAGATTGCGAAGAAGTTCGCGGGAGCCGTCACGATACTTTGTCACGCGCAAAACTTTTTCAATCGGAGCGGGTGGTCTGTCATAAAAATCTACGCGGAAAATTTTTTCATGACAAGCCTCGCAAAATTGATGCGGCTCGTCGACAATCTTTTTGCAATTCGGACAGCGCGGCGGGAAAATAAAAAAATTCACCGCCTCCCACACTTCGCGAAAGAAATTCATGAGACCACCTCTATTCAGCTGAAAAAAATTCTGACCACTGACCACTGACCACTCCTTGTATACTTAAGACAAAGGATTTGCAATGCGGCAAGGCGTGTGATAAACTTTCGCACAAGTATAACAAAATAATTTGAGATTTAGTAGGTGAAGACTTTGAAAGGGAAATTGATACTGGAGGACGGCACGACATTTCGCGGGCAACTGTTCGGCGGCTCGAACGCCACGACGGAGGGCGAAGTCGTCTTTAACACGGGCATGACCGGCTATCAAGAAATTTTGACCGACCCGTCGTATTGTCGACAAATCGTCACGCTGACATATCCGCTGATTGGCAATTACGGCACGGCAAAACAATTTAATCAAAGCCGGAAAAGTTTTGTAGGCGGTTTGGTCGTTGGCGAAATATGCGAAAAACCTTCAAGCAGCTCAATGGAAAAGACTTTGCCCGAATTCCTCACGGCGGAGAAAATCCCTTGCCTCTATGACGTGGACACTCGCGCCTTGACGAGGAAAATTCGTTCGGCGGGCACAATGAAAGGCGTGATTGTCAGCGAATACACCTCGCAGAGCACGATAAACGAAATGATGTCGTTGCCTATTAGGAAAAATGTCGTCGAACAGGTGACGACGCCCGTAAGCTACACGCTCGACGCAAGAGAAGGCGCGCCGTATGTAGTGACAATGGATTTTGGTATCAAGAAAAATATCCTCAACGCCTTGCGCAAATTGGGTTGTAAAGTTACGGTTGTCCCTGCCAAAACACCCGCCGAAGCAATTCTTGCGCTCAAGCCCGACGGAATTTTTTTATCAAACGGACCCGGCGACCCCAAAGACGTTCCCGAAATTATCCGCGAGGTAAGAAAACTTATCGGGCAGCGACCCATGTTCGGCATTTGCTTGGGACATCAGATTTTGGCTTTGGCAATGGGCGCGAACACTTACAAATTGAAATTCGGACATCGCGGCTCCAATCAGCCCGTGAAAAATTTGGAGACGGGCAAGGTTGCAATCACCGCGCAGAATCACGGCTACGCAATCGACGCAAAATCTTTGCAAGGTCTGCCGGTAAAAATTACTCACGTCTCGTTGAACGACGGCACGGTCGAGGGCTTCCGTCATACGTCTTTGCCGATAAGTTCCGTGCAATATCATCCCGAAGCCGCGCCCGGTCCCAACGACAGTGTCCGCCTCTTCGACGAATTCTTGGCTGCAATGCGTAATTCGTAATGCGCAATGCGCAATTAATCGGAAATGAAAAATGAGAGAGCCTAATTTGATAGTTGATAAAAGCATGGCGTTTGCTGTCAGGATTGTAAATCTTTATAAATATCTTAAAGATAAACATTCGAAATACGTTCTTTCAAAACAAGTGTTACGCAGCGGCACAAGTATAGGTGCCAATGTCAAAGAAGCTACTCGTGCTCAATCAAAGGCAGATTTCAAGACGAAATACATAACCGAAGACCAAGCTGAAAGTCTACTCCCTGACTGTGTGGAACTCATAAAGATTTTGATTGCAATTACAAAAACCGTAAGCAATTCGTGACGACGCAACTTTTTTCATTGCGCATTACGCATTGCGCATTACGCATTTCTAAGGAGGCACAAAGCTTTGCCTAAGAAAAAAAATCTCAATAAAATAATCGTCATCGGTTCGGGGCCGATAATCATAGGGCAGGCAGCGGAATTCGACTACGCCGGCTCGCAAGCTTGTCGTTCGCTCAAAGAGGAAGGCTTGGAAGTCGTTCTCGTCAATTCAAATCCCGCAACGATAATGACCGACGCAAACATTGCCGACCGCGTTTATATCGAGCCGCTGACCGTAGACTTTTTGACGGCGATAATTGAAAAGGAACGCCCGGACGGATTGCTTGCGACTCTCGGCGGACAGGCGGGCTTGAATTTGGCAGTTCAGTTGGCGGAGAGCGGCGCGCTTGAAAAATACAACGTCGAACTTTTGGGCACGTCGATTGAGGCGATTAAGAAAGCCGAAGACCGCGAAATGTTTAAAGAGACAATGGAACGAATCGGCGAACCGATTCCCGAATCCGTAATCGTCGAGGACATTCACGGCGCGATTGACTTCGCAAACCAAATCGGCTACCCGCTGATTGTTCGTCCCGCTTACACACTCGGCGGCACGGGCGGCGGCATTGCCAACAACGAGGAAGAACTTATCGAAATTACTCTGCGCGGACTCAAGTACTCAATGATTGGTCAAGTTTTGATTGAACGTTCAATCGCGGGCTGGAAAGAAATTGAGTACGAGGTCATGCGCGACGGCAACGACAACTGCATAACGATTTGCTCAATGGAAAATTTCGACCCCGTCGGAGTTCATACGGGCGATTCAATCGTTGTTGCCCCTACTCAAACGCTCAACGACCACGAGTATCAGCTTTTGCGTTCGGCAAGTTTGAAAATCATCCGCGCACTTGAAATTGAGGGCGGCTGTAATATTCAATTTGCGCTTGACCCGAAGAGCGACAATTATTACGTTATCGAAGTCAATCCCCGCGTCAGTCGAAGTTCCGCGCTTGCGTCGAAGGCAACGGGCTATCCGATTGCGAAAGTCAGCGTCAAGATTGCAATCGGCTACACGCTTGACGAAATTGTCAACGCCGTCACCAAGACAACCAAAGCTTGCTTCGAACCGAGCGTAGATTATATCGTTGTGAAGTTCCCGCGTTGGCCGTTCGATAAATTTGTTTATGCCGACACAACCCTTGGCACGCAAATGAAAGCAACGGGCGAAGTCATGAGCCTCGACCGAACTTTTGAGGGCGCGATTTTGAAAGCCGTCCGCAGTTTGGAAATCGGAGTCAATCGCTTGCACATGGACAAGATGGACGATTGGGACAATGCAAAAATTAAAAAGCGTCTAAGTCGCGTCGACGACGAGCGGCTTTTCCTTATCGCCGAAGCTCTGCGCAGAGGCATCGCCACGCCCGAAGAAATTTCCGAAATCACGAAGATTGACCGCTGGTTTATCGACAAGATTAAAAATATCGCCGATATGGAAGTTCGTTTGCAAAAGGGCGAACTCAATGCAAAGGCTCTGCGCGAGGCAAAACTTTTGGGCTTGGCGGACAAATCCATTTCCGAATTGACCGGCACCGGTATCAAAGAGATTCGCGACATGCGCAAGCAATTTAAAATTCTTCCAGTGTACAAAATGGTTGACACCTGCGCAGCGGAATTCGAGGCAGCGACGCCCTACTACTATTCGACTTATCACGGCGAAGTTGACGAGGTGGAAGTCAGCAACAAGAAAAAAATTATCGTCTTGGGTTCCGGACCGATTAGGATTGGTCAAGGCGTCGAATTCGATTATTGCTCCGTGCACAGCGTTTGGGCTCTGCGCGAGGCAGGTATCGAGGCGATTATCATAAACAACAACCCCGAAACCGTTTCGACCGACTTCGACATTTCCGACAAACTTTATTTCGAGCCGCTCACGACCGAAGACGTTTTGAATATCGTCGACAAGGAAAGACCCGACGGCGTTATCGTTCAATTCGGCGGACAGACTGCGATTAATCTTGCGGCTTCTTTGGCGGAGGCAGGCGTTAAAATTTTCGGGACAAGCGTCGACGACATCGACCGCGCAGAAGACCGTGAACGATTCGACGAAATGTTGACCGAATTAAATATTCCTCGCCCGAAAGGAATCAGCGTTACAAACCTCGACGACGCGATAACCGGTGCGGAAAATATCGGCTACCCCGTCATGGTTCGTCCAAGTTACGTTTTGGGCGGGCGCGCGATGGAAATCGTCTACAACGAGGAAGAACTTCGCGATTACATGAGCCGCGCCGTCAAAGTCACTCCCGACCATCCTGTTTTGGTTGACAGATACATGCAGGGCACGGAGGTTGAGGTTGACGCTATCTCTGACGGAATCGACGTGGTTATTCCCGGCATTATGGAACACGTTGAAAGAGCGGGCGTTCACAGCGGAGATTCAATCGCCGTTTATCCTCCGCAAACTCTTCCGTCGAAAGTCATTTACACGATAACCGACTACACCAAACGCATGGCTCTCGCGCTCAAAGTCAAAGGCTTGCTGAATATTCAATACGTCGTGGCGGACGGCAAGGTTTATGTTATCGAAGTCAATCCTCGCTCAAGCCGCACGGTTCCTTTCTTGAGCAAAGTCACGAATATTAAAATGGTCAACGTGGCAACGCGGGCGGCTCTGGGCAAGACGCTCAAGGAAATGGGCTACTATTCGGGACTCGTCGAACCCAAGCCTTATGTTGCCGTCAAAGCTCCCGTGTTTTCCTTCGCGAAGATGCAAGACGTTGATATTTCTCTCGGACCCGAAATGAAATCGACGGGCGAAGTCATGGGCATTGATTATCACTACGCCCGCGCTCTTTACAAGGCTATAACCGGCGCAGGCATGAACATTCCCAAGAACGGTTGCATTTTGTTCACGGTCGCCGATAAGGACAAGGAAGAAATGAAACAGCTCGCCAAAGCTTTTTCCGAACTCGGCTTTAAGATTGTTGCAACGGAAGGCACCGCCAAAGCTTTGCAATCAATCGGAATCGACGCGGAAATTGTCGGCAAAGTTCATCAGCGCAGCACCGATATTATCCAAATGATTAAGCTCGGAAAGATTCACATGGTCGTGAACACTCAAGCTCCCGGTAAACACATTGCCAAAGACGGTTTCCGCATTCGTCGTGCGACGGTTGAGCTGGGCGTTCCCTGCCTCACCAGTCTCGACACGGCTTGGGAAGTTATGCGCGTTTTAACTTTCATGCGAGACAGAAGGCTTGTCTATTCGCTGGCGATTCAAGATTACGTCGGCGGCGGTGACGCTCTGGCATGAGTGACGTTGAAAGAGTTATAAATTATCAGCTTTTTGGCTGGGATAACGAAAAGGCAGAATTGAATTGGAGTAAACATACCATAAGTTTTGAGGACGCAGCGCAAGTCTTTGCAGATGAAAATCGAATTGAACGTTTCGATTCTTTGCATTCGGATGAAGAAGACAGATACATAACAATCGGGCGTGTCAGAGAAATTTTGTTTGTTGTTTATACCGAACGCATAAATGCCGACAGTATTAATGTCACACGATTAATCTCGGCAAGAAGAGCTACCAAACAGGAAAGGAGGGATTATTATGATGGTATACAAATGGATTGATGTCGGAGCACCGCTTACGCCCGAACAAATCGAACGCCTGAAACTTTTGGAAAATATGACCGACGATGATATTGTTTTCGACGAAGACTGCCCGCCACAAACCGAAGAACAGCTTAAGCAATTCAAGCGCGTAAATCCTCGTCCGAAGAAGGCGGCAAGCTAATTTTTGTTGAAAGTCTCGACGCTTAAAGTTTTTCCGTCCGTTTTGAATTTAATCAAGCCGTCGCGGTCTGTGCGATAAATTTTCGTCGGAAGATTTTCCAAACGCTCCAAAATTTCCGGGCGGGGATGTCCGAAAGAATTTCCGTAGCCGACACAAATCACGGAACATTTCGGTTTGACGGCTCGCAAAAATTCTTCACTTGAACTCGTCTTGCTGCCGTGATGCGCAACTTTCAGGATGGTGCTCTGAACGTCGACGCCCTCGCGAAGAATCTGCGCCTCCATATCCGTGACGAGGTCGCCCGTGATTAGAAAACTCACTCCGCCGTAACGAATTCGATAGACGTTGGAAATTTCGTTGCCCGTTCCGACACGCGGCGCGAATAAAATTTCAACTTGAACACCGTCGATTAAAAATTTTTCTCCGGCGTGACCGGCTCGAAGGGGCGGCAAATATTCTTCCGCGATACCGAAGACAGAAGCATATTCCGATTTATTTTCTCCCGCAGTGATAACCTCACCGACGGGAAATTTTTTTATCACGGAACCTGCGCCGCCTGCATGGTCTTCATGAACGTGCGTCAAAAAAATTTTTTCGACAGCGCGAATATTTTCGTGCTTGAGATACGGAACGACGACGCGCCCGCCAACGTCAAACATTTTTTCGCGAACGCCGCCCGTGTCGAAGATTAAACATTTTTTATTCGGCGTGACGACAACCGCGCAATCGCCTTGACCGACATCGACGAAGCTGACTTCAACCTCGCCCGTCTTGAAAATATTTACCGCAAGCAAAAAAATTATCGGCAACAAAATTATCGGGCGTCGAAGAATCAGTGCGGCGTAATAAAAAAAGCCTGCCGCCAATCCGAGAGTAGGCACTTGCACCGCACTCAACGGCAACTTTACGAAAATGCGATTTATTTCCGCGCCGAGCCCGAAGATTAAAGCTTCCGCCGTGAAAAAAATTTTTCCGACGATTGGAACGACCGCCGCGATTATTCCGCCCAAAAGTCCTCCGACAATTACAATCTCAAGCACAGGCATGACGAACGCATTTGCCAAGACCGAACTCAACGAAATTCGATTGAAGTACCACACGACCACCGGCAGGCTCGCCAACTGCGCGGCTATCGTCATTGAGGCAGCCTCCGCAAACCAATTAGGAATTAGGAATGAGGAATGAGGAATTAATTTCGCAACGTAATCATTCCTAATTCCTAATTCCTCATTACTAATTGACTTTCGCAAGTCTTCAGATAAATACATCAGCCCCGCTGTCGAAGTGAAGCTCAACTGGAAACTCACGTCGAACAAAAGCAACGGCTGATTAATCAGCATGGCAAGCGCGGTTAAAGTCAAGAGGCGCGCTCCTTCAGCCTCCGCGTCGAGTGTCTTTGCCAAAAAAATTAAAATGCCCATCGTCGCCGAACGCAAGACTTGCGGCAAAAGCCCGCTCAATATCGCGTAGGTTCCGATAACGAAAAAGCCGATTGCGAACTGCAAACCTTTCGGCAACCTCAACATCAAGCAAAGCCAAGCCGTTGCCATTGCCAACATGCTCATGTGCGAGCCGCTGACCGATAAAATGTGGACAATGCCCGTCGTTTGAAAGTCTTCGACGAGTTCGGGATTAAGTCCTGCGTAGCCGCCGAAGAGCATTGCAAAAATCGCCGCCGCATCTTCCCTCGACATGACGCTTGCCATTGATTCGCGATAGTGTTCACGAATTGCCGCAACGATTCTCAAAAATTTTATCCAAAGCCCGCCGTCGACTTCCTCAATCGAAATGCCTTGCTTATTCGCCGAAAGCCGCGCGGTAATTCCGTCAGCCTTCATGCGAGTGACGCCGTCGATTTGTCCGGGATTGTTGTAGTTGTGCAAGAGCTTGAGGTTGCCGCCGAAAAAAATTTTATCGCCGATTCGAGCCGCCGGTAAAGGTTCGCCGTCCTTCGGGTAGCAAGTCAAAATCAATCCGCCGCAAATTTTTTGAGAGGTATCCTTGAGCTTGATTATCTTCGCGTCGACGACAAAGCGCACTTGAGTTAAACCGTTCGGCAAAATTTTTACTTGCGACTCCTCACGAACGACGCCCGAAATTTGAACGGCTTGCCCCGCGAATTTTGAAACGTCATCGGGCGGAAGGTTATCGACTGCAAAAAATCTCAAGCCTCCGAGCGCAAAAAAAATTATCGGACAGATTATCCATGCCGTCAAATTTTTTCGCCGCCATGTAATCAACAATCCGATTATACTTGCCGCCGCGCAGGCTCCGATTAAAAATTTCGGTGTGCGCGAAAAATATTCCATAAAAATAATTCCCGCCGCCAAAGCCGCGAGTGTGACATTCAAAAATGAATCCGAAACCTTAACCTTCATAATAAACTCGTCTTAAAAATTTAAATTCGGAAACTTGCAGGAATCGGCAACTGTCAGCTGTCAGCTTTTTAATTCCTAATTCCTAATTCCTAATTGTTTAAGTTCCTCTGCCGTCACGGTCGTCGAGGAAATTTTTTTTATCTGTTCTTCTTTGGTCAAAGAAATTTTTTCTTCGGGCGCGGCAGATTTTTTTTCGTCGACAAATTCAATCGGCTCGGCGAATATTTTTTTGAAAGCCTCTTCAGCCGTTTCGACTGCGAAAATTTTCAAGCCCAAGTGTCCTTTGGGAATGTCTTTGGCGTTTTCCTTCGGGATGATTAAAGTTTTGATGCCTGCCTGCTTCGCGCCGTAAGCTTTTTCGAAAACGCCGCCGACAGGTCGAACTTTTCCTTGCAGAGAAATTTCGCCGGTGACTGCCACGTCTTGGCGAATCTTCTTGCCCGTGACAGCACTTACCAAAGCCGCAAGAATCGCCGTGCCCGCGCTGGGTCCGTCGATGTTGCCGCCGCCGATAACGTTAATGTGAACGTCGAAATCGTGAATATCCTTGCCCGTCACGCGCCGCAAGACACTCGCCGCATTGAACACGGAATCTTTCGCCATTGAGCCTGCCGTCTCGTTGAAGCGAATCGTGCCCTTGCCTTTTTCGGCAGGAAAGACGACCGCCTCAATTTCGATGACCGAACCGACGAAGCCGCTGACTCCCAAACCGAAAATGTGTCCGACAACAGATTTTGCGGAAGCTTTTTTCGTGACGAATTGATAGAGCCGGCTGACTTGCACAACCTCGTAAACGTCGCGCTTCTCAATTTTAATCGGGCGGTCGATATGCAAAATTTTATCTTCTGCGCGGTCGAGGGCGAGGCTGTAGGCGTCGGCAAGAATGTTAATCGCCTTGCGCCCTTCAATCGTGTATTCGCTGATAATTTCGGCAAGCCCGTCCTCAAGTTCGACGTTGAGTTTCTTCGCGGCGTTCAAGACAATTTCAACGATATGCGCGGGCGTCAACGGCTCAAAATAAATTTCTGCACAACGCGAACGCAAAGCCGGATTGATTGAAGAAGCGTCACGAGTCGTTGCACCGATTAAAACGAAATCGGCGGGCGCACCGTTCTCGAAAAGCATTTTGACATACGGCGGAATTTTTTCATCGGTCGGGTCGTAATAACTTGACTCAAAGAAGGCGCGCTTGTCCTCCAAAACTTTCAGCAACTTATTCTGCAACATGATATCCATTTCGCCAATTTCGTCGATAAACAAAATGCCGCCGTGAGCATCCGTGACAAGACCGGGCTTCGGTTCGGGGATACCGCTGTCGGCAAGTTGACGTTGCGCGCCTTGATAAATCGGGTCGTGCACCGAGCCTATCAGAGGATTTGTCACGTCACGAGGGTCCCAGCGTAAAGTTGTGCCGTCCGTTTCGACGAAGGGTGCGTTTTCTGCGAAGGGACTCAACTCCGTGCCGCTGACTGCTTCCAAGACCAAACGTGCCGCAGTAGTTTTGCCGACGCCCGGCGGTCCGTAAAGGATTAAATGTTGAGGATAAGGCGACGCCAATTTTGAACGCAACGATTTGACTGCCCGCTCCTGCCCGACGATTTCTTCAAGCGATTGAGGTCGCAACAATTCCATTACCGATTGCGTCAAGTGAATTTCTTCCAGCTCCTGAAGTTCCTCGCGTTTCTTTTGGTCGTGAGGCGATTCTGCCTTCGGTTCTTCCTCGCGCAGAATTTGCATTCGAATATCCTTGACGTAATCTTGATGATCCTTTTCCATTTTCTCGTTGATTTTGCGTTCGATTTTGTCCTCGATTTGTCGACGCGCCATGATGTCGGCTATCATTTCGGAAAGCAACAAGACTTGCCCTTGAATTTCCGATTTCTTCGGCGGCGGTGAGAGCGTCGGATTTTCTTCGAGGATTCTTCGCAGGGCGAGGACACGTTCCGCCGGGTCATGCGAGCGCATGTAGCGGAGCGCATCCATCTTGCCCGCCTGCAAAACCAATCTGTCCGAGCCCATGATGTCGACGAGAATTCCGTAGAGCGCGGAAATTTCTCTGTCGAGGTCTGTTTCCTGTCGAGGGTCGGGAGTATTTTTTTTGCCGAAAAATTTTCTGAACATAATTAACCCGCGACGACTTCCACTTTGATTTTCGTGACGACTTCGGGATGAAGTTTGATAATCGCCTCGTAAATGCCCGCGCCGGTTACTTCGCCCGCAATGGAAATTTTCCGCTTGTCGACGTTCAGCGAATGAGTTTCCTTGAGAGCTTTGGCAACGTCAGAGCCGCCGACCGACCCGAAAAGTTTTCCGTCCTTGCCGATACGCACGGGCACTTTGACGGAAATTTTTTCAAGTTGCGCGCCGAGAAGTTTTGCCTCGTCAGCCTCTTGTTGAAGTCTGCGAGCTTTATTTTCCGCGTTGACTTTTGCAGTCTTCAAATTCGCCGCGTTTGCCTCAATCGCCAACTTGCGAGGCAAAAGATAATTGCGCCCGTAGCCGTCGGAAACTTCAACGACATCTCCTTTTGCGCCGACTTTTTTCACGTCTGTTTGCAAGATAACTTTCATTTTGAATTCCTCCTAACCGCGCAAGTCTATCAGAAATTTATCAGCTTGTAAATCTATACTTGACGCGGGAGGTGCCGCATTGATTGAAATTCTTTTGAAAGACCAAACGACCGGAAAAAATATTATTTGGGCGAACAACACCGAGCACGAAAAAGAAGAAATTACGGTTGAAGATATTTATTCGATTGAGCCGCGCCGGGAAAAAAATCGTGAACTTCAAAAGCTCCGAACGAAAGTCCGCGCAGAAATTTTCACGCCGCCCGATATTTGCGCCAAACAAAATAATTTGATTGAAGCCGATAAAAAATCTTGGCAAGATTACATCGACGCAAAATATTTGGAAATAACTTGCGGCGAGGCTCCTTACCTCGTCAGCCGTTACAATGCCGTCACGGGTGAGCCGATTCCGTTTGATGACCGCCACGGACTTTTGGACAGGAAATTGAAATTTATAAAGGAACAAAAACTCAAGCCGATTATCGATTGCACACGCCGCGCAGTGCAAAGCATCTACGGCTACGAATTTCAAGGCGACAATCTTTTTTTGGCACGGCGAAATATTTTCGATACGGTCGCAGAATTTGTGTACGATAAAGCTCCTGCTAAAGAACTGAAAAATTTTTTGTCGGAGGTTGCAGAAATTATTTCGTGGAACCTTTGGCAAATGGACGGCAGGACAAATAAAATCCCTTACGCAAATACAAACCTTCAAAGCTCATTTAACTTTTATGGTGAAAAAACAGAACCGCAAGGAGAAATTTTTTGTAAGATAATGGATTGGAAGAATAAACAGCCGAAAACGTTCAAAAGTCTTTTGGGAGGAGGTTGAAGATGAGTTATCAGGTCGCTCAACAGAAATTGATTTATGTTTTCGAGATACCGGGATCGGATACGCACCGCGACTTGTTGAAAATCGGCGAGACAACTTTTGACGGCAAAGACTTGAAAGCCGCCGCGAAAAAAAGAATCGACGCTTACACGAGGACGGCGGGCATTAAATACAATCTTCTGCACACCGAGCTTGCCCTCACCGACAGCGGCGAAACTTTCAGCGACCGCGACGTTCATCACGTTTTGAATCGTTCGGGCATTAAGAAAGAAACTATCAAAGGCACCGCCGCTCGCGAATGGTTCAAAGTCTCGTTGCCCGATGCCATTGCCGCGATTAAAGCCGTCAAGCGCGGCGAAAAATTTATCCGCCTCAAAAAAATTCATCCGAAGACTGAACAACGCCCGAAGATAAATTTTCGCGACGAACAACTTGACGCAATCAATCGCACCGTCAATTTCTTCAAGCAGAAGGGCAACAATAAATTTCTCTGGAATGCAAAAATGCGTTTCGGAAAAACCCTCTGCGCGCTTGAGGTCGTTCGCCGAAAAAATTTCGCCAAGACAATTATCATAACGCACCGCCCCGTTGTGAATGCCGGTTGGTTTGAAGACTATCAAAAAATTTTCGGCGGCAATGAAAAAATTTTTTTCGGCTCAAAAGATAGAGGCGCGTCTCTTGAAAATTTGCTCGGCGGCAAAAAAAATTTCGTCTACTTCGCCTCGATTCAAGACTTGCGCGGCTCCGATACCGTCGGCGGAAAACACGATAAAAATTCCGAAGCGTTCGAGGCGGATTGGGATTGCGTTATCGTCGACGAGGCTCACGAAGGCACTCAAACTCCTCTGGGCGACGCCGTCATTAAAGAACTTGTCAAGGAAAAGACAAAGTTCCTCGCGTTGAGCGGCACGCCTTTTAATCTACTTGACGACTTCGACGAGGAAAGCGTTTACACTTGGGATTACATTATGGAGCAAAGAGCCAAAGCCGACTTCGAAAAAAATTTTCCGCTTGAACACAATCCCTACGCCGAACTGCCCAAGATGAACATTTACGCCTACGACTTGGGCAAGCTTTTGAATAAGCCCGACTACGTTGAGAACAAGACTTTCAATTTCCGCGAATTCTTCCGCACGGACGAGGATAAATTTGTTCACGCGGCGGACGTTAAAAATTTTCTTGACCTGCTTGTCAAACGCGACGACAACAATTATCCTTTCAGCTGCGAAGAGTGGCGCGATATGTTCCGTCATACGTTTTGGATTGTGCCCGGCGTCGAGGCAGGGCGCGCCTTGAGCATCATGTTGAAACGTCATAAAGTCTTCGGGCAATTTGAAATTGTAAACGTTGCCGGCGACGGCGACCCCGAAGATAAAAACGGCGACGCACTTAAAGCAGTTCAAGACGCCATTGCCGAAAACGACTACACGATAACGATTTCCTGCGGCAAGCTCACGGCGGGTGTCACCGTCCCCGAATGGTCTGCCGTGTTAATGTTGGCAGGCTCCTATTCAACTTCCGCAATGAATTATCTTCAAACGATTTTCCGCGTGCAAAGTCCTTGCAGGAAAGGCGGCTTTGTCAAAGAAAATTGTTACGTCTTCGATTTCGCGCCCGACCGAACTTTAAAGATGGTTGCCGAATCCGTTGCCGTCTCCGTTCGTGCCGGAAAGTCTTCGCGTGACGACTTAGAAGCTCTCAAAGATTTTTTGCAATTTTGTCCCGTAATTTCTCTGCGCGGCTCCGAAATGAAAGAGCTCAAGTCAGATGAACTCTTCCGCCAACTCAAACGTGCTTATGCCGAACGCGTCGTTCGAAACGGTTTCGAGGACAGGTATCTTTACGACAACGATAAACTTTTGCTCCTCACCGAACTCGATATCACAATCTTTGATGAACTGCGCGGGATTATCGGCAAGTCAAAAGCGCAAGACAAAACCTCCGATATTACAATCAACAAAAATGGTTTGACCGCTTCGGAAAAGAAAAAACTTTCCAAAGAACTAAATCGCGAACCGACGCCCGAAGAAATTGAGGCGCGCAGGCAACGGCTTATCAGAAGAAACGCCATTTCGATTTTGCGAGGAATTTCAATTCGAATGCCTCTGCTCATTTACGGCGCGGATGTTAAACTCAACAAAGATTTTACTCTTGAAATGTTCCTCGACGATAAAATTGTTGACAAGGAAAGTTGGGAAGAATTCATGCCCAAAGGCGTCACGAAAGAATTTTTCGCCAACTTCATTCAATACTACGACAGAGACGTTTTCATTGAGGCGGGGAACACTATCCGCGAACGCACGAAGGCTGCCGACAAACTCAAGCCGACCGACCGCGTCGAAAAAATCGCCAAACTCTTTGCCACTTTCAAAAATCCCGATAAGGAAACCGTGCTCACTCCTTGGCGCGTCGTAAATCTTCATATCGATTCCGCCTTCGACGATAAATTTTTCAGCCCCGATAAAAAAATCCTCGAAATTAATTCAAAGACCGGCTTGTATCCGCTTTACGTCGCCTTGAAAATTTATCGCGCCCGGCTCGGCGAATTTGAAGAGGATGACTTCAATCTTGACGCCCTCCAAAGAACTTGGGATAAGACCGTCGACGAAAATATCTTTGTCATTTGCAAGACCCCGATGGCTGAAGCAATTACCAAACGCACTCTCGTCGGCTATCGTCAAAGCAGCGTCAATGCAAAATTTTATTCCGAACTTCTCGTTGAGCTTAAGAATCTTCCCTCGCGTTTTATCAAGCGTATCACCGAAAAAAATTTTTGGAATAAAGGAGGCGGCGAAATGTTTTTCGACGGCGTTGTCGGCAACCCGCCCTATCAAATCGTCGGTAGCGGCGATAATCAAAATTTTGCCGCGCCCGTTTATCACGAGTTCATTAAAATTTCTTACAACAGAAACCTCACCAAACACGCAAGCTTGATTCATCCTGCAAGATTTCTTTTCAATGCGGGTGCCACGCCCGGCGACTTCGCGGAAAAATTTCTTAAAGATAAACACGTTAGGATTGTTAAATATTTTCCGAAGAGCCAAGAACTTTTTCCGTCCTCCTTCATTGAAGGCGGCATTGCCATTACCGAATTCGACGCGACGAAAATTTTTGAGCCGATTGAAATTTTCATTCCGTTTGACGAACTGCGAAGTGCTTGCGAAAAAATTACTGCTCGTCCCGATTTTGTCGAATTTGGAAAAATTATTTCAGGCAGGACGCCGTATCTTTTCACGGATAAACTTCATGAAGAAAATCCCGATGTGAAGAATAAGTTAAGCAAGGGTCATTCATACGATATTTCATCCAATGCATTTGCCGCGTTGCCCGAAATTTTTTCCACCGAAGAGCCGAACAGTGATTGTCTTCGAGTTTTGGGGCGATTAAATAACGACCGTGCATATTGTTGGATTAAGCGTGAATACGTTCGCGGGCGCGTTGATGAATACATTGGCAAATGGAAAATTTTTTTGCCGCAAGCCAATGGAGCATCGGGTAAACTTGGAGAAGAGGCAGCAAGAATTATTAGCAAGCCCGTTATCGGCAAACCCTTTGAAATTTGCACAGATACATTTTTAGTCGTCGGAGCGTTCGACAGTGAGGCAGAGGCGCAGGCTTGTTTGAAATATGTTAAGAGTAAATTTGCGCGTTGTCTGCTTGGAATATTGAAAGCTACGCAAGTCAATACAAGGTCGACGTGGTCGAAGGTTCCGCTGCAAGATTTTACCTCGACGAGTGAAATCGATTGGAGCCTCCCGATAAAAGAAATCGACGCCCGCCTTTACAGCAAATACAACTTGAGCGAGGCAGAAATAAAATTTATCGAGGAGAAAGTCCGCGCGATGGAATGAGCCTTGCAAAAATTTATGAGCTGTGATAAATTGCACATGGTTATTAAGATAACTACAGTGTAGCCACAAGATGAACGACGTGCACAAAAAGAACCCCGAGCTAGCGACGCGGGGTTCAAACGTTTTCAACGCTGTTCATTTTGTAGGTTAATGATAACCACTGTGCTCTGTCTCTTATCTGTCGAGCCACTTGCAAACGAAGTGCGAGATGACGTTCCCGACGACGGTTGCTCCGACTGTCACGAATTTAGCGGAAAAATTTTGGCGGGGCAAGCGGCTTGCAAAAAGTTACGTGCTGTGATAAACTGCGCGTGTAGCTTGAAGAACTACATAACGTGATCACTGAATCAACGGCAAAAAGAACCCCGAGTTGCAGCTCGGGGTTCAAATGTTTTTCAACGCTGTTCATTTTGTAGGGTAATGATAACCACTGTGCTCTGTCTCTTATTTGTCGAGCCACTTGCAAACGAAGTGCGAGATGACGTTCCCGACGACGGTTGCTCCGACTGTAACGAAGAATAACGTAACCACTGAATTCACCTCCTTTCGAAAAACAAGAAGGGACTCAACGACAAAATTATTTTAGCGGAAAAATTTTGGCGGGGCAAGCGGCTTGCAAAAAGTTACGTGCTGTGATAAACTTTGTGCGTAGATTGAAGACTACAATACGTGAACATGTGAGGTTACCCAAAAAAAGAACCCCGAGTTGCCGCTCGGGGTTTAAACGTTTCATGGAAGTTTATTCGTTTTAAGGATTAGCGATAACCACGGGCTGTCTGTTATTTAAAATGCCTGTCCAGCCACTTGCAGATGAAGTACAGGGAAACGCCCGCTACAACATCCGCTGCGACGGTCGTGACGAAATACGTGAACATTGTGGTCACCTCCTTTCTCAAAGGAGAAGTAGGTTACACCGAAATTATTTTAGCGGAAAAATTTTGGCGGGGCAAGCGGCTTGCAAAAAGTATCGTGCTGTGATAAACTTTGCGTGGTTATTAAGATAACTACAGTGTAGCCACAGTATGAGACCAAAAAGAACCCCGAGCGGCGAACTCGGGGTTCAAATGTTTTATGACGAAGTTTGTAAGAATTAATTTGAGGAAGGAACGATTGAACGAATCCAGCCCTCGAAACTGTCGGGGTTGCGTGTTTGAATTAAGACGACGCCGGGACCTCTGAAACGACAAACGAGCCCTTCGCCCGACGTAAGGCTTGAAATCCAACCGCTTGAGGCTCTTTCGATTTTGTAATCCATGTAATCGGGCCAAGCAACGAGGTGCCCGTTATCGATAATGACTTCCTCGCGGTCGTCAAGATTAATCGGGTGAATCACTCCGTAGCTTGAAATAAAAATCGTGCCGCGACCTCTGGCATTGAGCACGAAGAAACCTTCGCCGCTGAAAAGCCCGCGTGTAAGATTTTGCGCTTTCGTCTCAATGTTGATACCTTGAGTGGCGGCGAGGAAGCCGTCCTTTTGAATCGTCAAGCCGTAGGAGCCGTCAAGTTCAACGTCCATAATT
Source organism: Selenomonadaceae bacterium (assembly GCA_017535925.1). Taxonomy (GTDB): domain Bacteria; phylum Bacillota; class Negativicutes; order Selenomonadales; family Selenomonadaceae; genus Quinella. Next base: position 48,635 of record JAFXTD010000045.1, read on the forward strand.
CCGCCGGGCAAAGCGTGTCCGAACAAAATTTTTCCCGCGCCGCGTCGAGCAGTCAACTCTTGAAAGAACATACTTTCACCCGAAAGAATTTTCCTCGCCAAGCCGCCCAAAATCCCGCCGTCCATTTTGCCTTCAACGTCAATCGTCGGAGACATGGCAATCATTGCATCGGATTCGGCTTTGATACTTTCGCCGCGTTCAAGATGACATTCGACGACGGGGAACGCTTCGGGATAAAGAATTTCATACTTCAAAACAATCACCTCAAAAAATTTTTGCCCGCCGATTATTTCGACGGGTTTTCTTTCAGTTGCCAAAGCCAATAGAGCGCGATCGCCGGCAACGTCATATACAAAATCAATTCGTTGAGCTCTTCCAAAACTTGACCGTAAGCTTTGCCGATAATCAATCCGTGATCGCCGATGTAATTTAGCAGGTGCGCAATGAGAATTACAGCGAAGGCGGCAAGCGGTTGACGACCGAAGAGAATTTTTTTCACGGGCACGAAACGAATCAGCACAAACAACATTGCCGCGATATAAATCGTGAGGAAAACGTAAACGTGGAGGCGATATTCATAATCCGCCATGCTGACAAAGACGGCTCCGAATTCTTCCATGCCTGTCGGAAAAAAAACACGACCCCAACTCAATTCGCGCAGGGCAATCAATATGAAACCCGCCGCAAAAAATCTTTGAAGCCATTTTGCATTTAAGCGGAGGCATAATATCAAAGCCGCCTCAAAAATCAAGATGATGACCTGAAAATTTTCGAGGAATCCGTTTTCGAAACTCCACTCAACGGGCAACACGAACGCCAGCGGCAAACTTAAAATCACGGCAAAAGCTGCAATCCTTACGTAGATTTTATAAATTCGATACTGTAACGCTGTCAAATTTCTTTCGCCTCTTAATAACCGAACAACCTGTCCAAAAAAACGCGCCAACCTCCGGAAACCGAAGCCATCTTTTCGCCGCTCAAAAGACTTTTGACAAGTTCCGAAATGCAACGCGAAGCAAGCGAATCGGGCTTGGCGATAAGGAAAGGCTCTTGCTTATGCACCGCTTTAAGAACGGCTTTATCCTCGTAAATGTAGCCGAGACAACCGACCGTCACGCCGAGAAATTTTTTCGTCGTCTGATTAATTTTTTCGGCAACCTCGTAGCACTCTTCTTCCTCGCGAATTCGATTGACGACGAGTTTGATGTTGCGCCTGTCGGTGTAGGTGCTGTAGGCTTTTACGACGGCGTAGGCATCGGCAAGGGCAGTCGGTTCGGGCGTCGTGATAAGCAAGACTTCTTCCGCCGCGAGGACAAATTCAATCACGTTTCGATTTAAGCCCGCGCCCGTGTCGATTATGATAATGTTCGCCATCTCTGCACAACGACTCAATTTCCTGTGAAGTCTTTTCTGTTCGAGGCGATTCAAATTCAAAGCTGCCTCGACGCCCGCCACGCCGGAAATATATTTTACGCCCGCCGCACCTTCTTCGACAACGTCTTCCAATTCGACGCCGTCTTCCAAAAGGTCAATCAAGCTGCGATTCGTGACGGAACCCATTAAAAGATTCACATTCGCCATGCCGATATCCGCATCAATCAGCATGACTTTCTGCCCCGCCAACTGCAAACCGACTGCCAAATTCACTGCAAGATTGGTTTTGCCGACGCCGCCCTTGCCGGAAGTGATTGCGATAACCCGTGTGTCCTCCGGCACGTCGAAATAAAGTTCGCCTATCTGCCGCGCCAAAGCTTCCGTCTCTGCGCGTTCCTCAAGCAAATTTCTAAGCTTGGATGCTTGGTCAGACATTTTCTTTACCTCGTCACAGCTCGTCGACTTTCTTAAAGAGGAGCGTTGCAAGAACTTCGGCACCGGCTCGCTCAATATCATCGGGGACGCTCTGCCCCGTCGTTATATATGACAGCGAATATTTTTTGTCGCGCAGAAGATTTATAATCATGCCGAGGCTTGCCGTTTCGTCTATCTTCGTGAAAATTATTTTGTCCGGTTCGATTTGCGAAAACTTATTCATGATTTGGCGGGCGTCGGTAAATTTGGTCGTCGCGCTGATTACCAAATGCTTTTCGATTCGCGGATTGATTCTCAAAAAATCTTCAAGCTCGCGCATTTGATATTCGTTGTGCTGACTGCGCCCCGCCGTGTCGATTAAAATCAATTCTTTATCGCGGTGGCGTTCGAGGGCAGAGGCAAGCTCTTGAGGATTGTAGACGATTTCCAGCGGCAATTCCAAAATGTCGGAATAGGTCTTGAGCTGTTCGACGGCGGAAATTCTGTAAGTGTCGGCGGTTATCAATGCGACGTTCGTCCTCTGTTCCAAGACAAACTTCGCGGCGATTTTTGCAAGCGTCGTGGTTTTTCCGACACCCGTCGTTCCCAAGAGCGCGACAATCCTCACGCCGTGCCGATTGAGTTTGACGCCGTCGGAAAATTTTATGTGTTCGTTCAGATAATTAATCAACGTGGTCTTTGCGGCGGGCGTGTGAACGTCAACCAAAGTTTCGCCGGCATTTGCTTGAGCCGCCATCTCGTTTAAAATTTCCTCGTCGACCTCTTGCCGCTTCAAAGCCTCGTGCAAAGAGATTGTTCCTTGATTCGCGCCGCGACCCAAGACTTCCGCCAGCAACGCTTTCATCTGTGCGATTTCCGCCTCAAGCCGCTGAATCTTTGCCTCGTTTTGAGAGCCGGTTGCGGGCTGAACGATTACGCTTTGTTGACCTTGTTGTTGCAAGCGGAGTTGTTCGGCTGCCTGCGCTTGTGCTTGAGCGATTGCCGCCTGTTGAATCATTTGCATTTGATTGAACTGCGCCATAATCATCGCTTGCGTCTGTGCCATTTGCTCTTGCGTGAAGACCGCGCCTTGTTGAGGCGATTGCTCTTCCGAAGCTTGAGGATTTTCTTCGGCTTGAGGTTTTTCTTCGGCGGCTTGAGGTTTTTCTTCGACGGCTTGAGGTTTTTCTTCGACAGGTTGAGGTTTTTCTTCGACAGGTTGAGGTTTTTCTTCGACAGGTTGAGGTTTTTCTTCGACAGGTTGAGGTTTTTCTTCGGCGGCTTGAGGTTTTTCTTCGGCGGCTTGAGGTTTTTCTTCGACGGCTTGAGATTTTTCTTCGACAGGTTGAGGATTTTCTTCGGCGGCTTGAGGTTTTTCTTCGGGTTGAGGTTTTTCTTCAACGGGTTGAGGTTTTTCTTCGACGGGTTGAGGAATTTCGAGCTGTTGATTCTCAACGATTAATTGTTCGGGCGGCGATTCATCTTCCTGCGCTTTTTCAAGTACGTTTTCAAAATCTTGCGGCTCGGATTCTTGAGACTGAATTTTTTGTTCGGAAATTTTTTCGGTGAGTTTCTCGACCGATTGTTCCGCCTCCGCGATTGCTTGAGGCGTGCCGTCGGTTTTATATCGTGTCAAAAGGGAATTCGGCGTAACGGTCGGGTGCTTGAGGCGTATCGTCTCATTTTTTTTCGGCAGAGAAGCTTCTTCGACCGCTGCAGTTATCTCCACGACCTCACGGCTGCCGATACCCAAGAGTCCGCCTTCTTTATATTTTTTGCTGTGCAATATGACAGCGTCGTCGCCGAGTTCGGCTTTCATTGCCGCCATTGCGTCTTTCATATTGCCCGCTTTAAAAACTTTTATCTGCAAACAAATTCACCACCATTATCCATTTTGAAAAGATTATAGCAGAAAAATCTTTTGTAGCAAACTTTTAATTTCCCGCGCAGACTGATATAATATGCCGCGTTTAACAGGAGGCGAAACTTATGGAGAAATACAATCCGCAAGAAGTTGAGAAGAAGTGGCAAGAGGTTTGGAACGCGCCCGATTATTATCGCACGACGGAAGACAGCTCGCGCCCGAAATATTACGCGCTGGAAATGTTCCCTTATCCTTCGGGAAATTTGCACATGGGTCACGTTCGGAACTATTCAATCGGCGATGTGGTTGCCCGCTATCGAATGATGGCAGGTTACAACGTCTTGCACCCGATGGGCTTCGACGCTTTTGGTATGCCCGCCGAAAACGCCGCGATTGCTCACGGAGTCAAGCCCGGTGATTGGACGTTCGCCAATATCAAAAACATGACGGCTCAACAAAAGGCAATGGGTTTGGCTTACGATTGGGACAGGGAAGTCGAGACTTGCCGCGAGGATTATTATCGTTGGACGCAGTGGCTCTTTGAACTTTTTTACAAGCGCGGGCTTGCTTACAAGAAGGAGGCTTCCGTCAACTGGTGCGACAAATGCGGCACGGTTCTTGCAAATGAGCAGGTCGTCGAAGGAAAATGTTGGCGTTGCGATTCCGAAGTTCACAAAAAAAATTTGGCGCAATGGTTCTTCAAAATCACCGCTTATGCCGACGAACTTTTAGCCGACTTGGATAAATTGACGGGCTGGCCTAATCGCGTCAAAGTCATGCAAGAAAATTGGATCGGTCGCTCTGAAGGCTTGGAAATTTCTTTGGATGTTCCCGCGCTCGGTGAAAAAATTTCCGTCTACACCACGCGCCCCGATACGTCGTTCGGCATAACTTTTCTTGCACTTGCGCCCGAACATCCTCTGGTTGAAAAAATCTGCGCGGTCAGCGACAAATCCGACGAGATTAAAAAATTTTGCGAACGCGCCCGCAGTCAAAGCGACATTGAACGCACGAGTTCCGAATCGGAAAAGGAAGGCATTTTCACCGGCGTGACTTGCATCAATCCTTTCAACGGGCGCGAGGTTCAAATTTGGGTCACAAATTACGTCGTGTTTGAATACGGAACGGGCGCGGTCATGGGTGTGCCTTCGGGCGACCAACGCGATTGGATGTTCGCAAAAAAATACGGGCTTGACATTATCTTGACGCTTCAACCGAAAGACAAAGAACTCAAGCTTGAGGAAATGGACGCGGCTTACACCGAACACGAAGGCGTTATGATTAATTCCGGAAAGTTCACGGGCATGGATTTTGACACGGGCTTTAAGGCGATTATGGACGAGGCGGAGGCTCAAGGCTTCGGCAAACGCAAAGTCAATTATCGTCTGCGCGATTGGCTGATAAGTCGTCAAAGATATTGGGGCGCACCGATTCCCGTCATCTACTGCGACAAATGCGGCGAAGTCCTTGTGCCCGAAGAAGATTTGCCTGTCCTCCTTCCCGACGACGTTGAATTTAAGCAGGGCGCATTGAGTCCTCTGTCGACGAGCAAAAAATTTAACGACTGCACTTGCCCGAAATGCGGCGGTCATGCTCACCGCGAGACCGACACGATGGACACGTTTATTTGTTCGAGCTGGTATTACATGCGCTACGCCGACCCGCACAACGATAAAAAGCCCTTCGCCCGCGACAAAGTGAATTACTGGAATCCCGTCGACCAATATATCGGCGGCATTGAACACGCGATTTTGCATTTGCTTTACTCCAGATTTTTCACGAAGGTTTTGCGCGACGCCGAGCTTTTGGATTATGACGAGCCGTTTGCAAATTTGTTGACGCAAGGCATGGTTATCAAAGACGGCGCGAAGATGTCGAAGTCTCTGGGCAACGTCGTTTCGCCCGAAGAAATCATTTCAAAGTACGGCGCGGACACTGCCAGATTGTTTATCTTGTTCGCCGCGCCCGTCGAACGTGACCTTGATTGGAGCGACGAGGGCGTTCAAGGTTCGTTCAGATTTTTAAATCGCGTGTGGAGAATTGTAAATATTTTAATGCGTAATGCGAAATGCGAAATGCGCAATGATGACGATTTTAATTACGCATTACGCCTTACGCATTCCGAATTGAATTTGCGGCGCATGTTGCACAAGACGATAAAAAAAGTCACGGAGGATGTCCGCGACCGTTTTGCATTCAACACGGCAATCAGCGCGCTCATGGAACTGGTCAACGCCATGCACGCCTTCCAAGACAAGCCGATTAATCCTGCCCTTGCCCGCGAGCTTGCAAGAGATTTGTTGTTGATGCTTGCGCCGTTCGTGCCGCACATTGCCGCCGAGCTTTGGAGCAAATTTTTCGAGGGCGACGTTCACAAACAAAATTTCCCGACCTTCGACGCAGAGGCTATCGTCGAGGAGGAAATTGAAATCGTCATTCAGATTAACGGCAAAGTCCGCGAGCATGTGAAAGTTCCCGTCGACTTGAGCAAGAGCGACTTGGAAAAACTTGCACCGACCTTGCCGCGTGTCGAGGAGTTGACGGCGGGTAAGAAGGTTGTAAAAATTATCGCCGTCCCGAACAAGCTGATTAACATCGTCGTGAAATAAATTTTGTCCGAAAAAATTATCCCCTTCCGAAAACGGAGGGGCTTTTTCATTGACGGAAAAAAATTTTTTTGATAAAGTTCCTGCGGAGATGATTTTATGGGCGAAATTGACATTGGCGAGTATGTGGTTGAGTGGGACGACAACAAAGCCGAAATTAATTACAAGAAGCACGGAATCAGATTTAAATTTGCAGCGCGCGTTTTTCTAGACGAAAATCGAATTGATTATTATGATGAACTTCACAGTGATTACGAAGACAGAATCAAAGTTATCGGGCTGGTTGACGAAGTTTTGTCCGTAATTTATACCGAACGCGGAGAAAAATATCGTTTAATTTCGGCGCGATATGCAACCAAAGAAGAGGAGGATGAATATTATGGGCAGTATCCGAATTTATGAGGGAATGCCTCCATTGACAGAAGAAGAACGAGCAGAGATTAGAAGAAACAAACCAAAGTCCGATGACGAAATTGATTTCAGCGATATTCCGCGAATGACAAAGGAAGAACTTTCTAAATTTAAACCGGCGCGACTTCGCAAACAAAAACAAAATATTGCGAGCTGAAAAAAATTATCCCCTTCCGAAAACGGAGGGGCTTTTTCATTGACGGAGAAAGATTTTTTTGATAAAGTTCCTGCGGAGATGATTTTATGGGCGAAATTGACATTGGCGAGTATGTGGTTGAGTGGGACGACGCCAAGAACGAAAAAAATTTCAGAAAGCACAAGATTTATTTTGAAGACGCAGCGCGTGTTTTTCTTGATGAAAACCGAATTGATTATCTTGACGAAAATCACAGCGATGACGAGGAGCGTTGGAAAGTTATCGGCAGAGTCAGAAATGTTTTAGTGGTTATTTATACCGAACGCGGAGAAATTTTGCGTCTGATATCGGCTCGAAAGGCAGAAAAGAAAGAGGAGGATGAATATTATGGGCAGTATCCGAATTTATAAGGGAATGCCGCCGCTCACCGAAGAACAAATCCGCAGACTTGATGAATTGGGAAAAATGAGTGATGACGAAATTGATTTCAGTGACATTCCCAAACTTACAAAGGAAGAACTTTCTAAATTTAAACCGGCGCGACTTCGCAAACAAAAACAAAATATTGCGAGCTGAAAAAAATTATCCCCTTCCGAAAACGGAGGGGGAATTTTTTTTACAGAACTTTGTAGGTCAGAGTCGTGCGCCCGATTAAAATTTTATCGCCGTCTTTGAGTTCGCGACGACTCACAGGCTTTTTGTTTACGAAGGTTCCGTTCAAGCTGCCCGCGTCGTAGAGAATATGCCTGTGGCGTTCATAGGCAATGTAAGCGTGAATCCGCGAGGCACTTACGTCGTCGAGAACGAAATCATTTGTCTCCTTGCGCCCGATATAAATTTGCCGTTCGCCGAAGACAATTTCAGCCGTCTTGTAGTCGGTGAGGCAAGCCAAATTGTATTCGACTTTTCGCGGCGAGGCGGTTCGCATTGTCGAAATAATTTTTACCTTGTCGGCGACAATCGTTTTATCTTCGTCGGTCGAATCCTCGTCTTGAATCAGCGTTTGGCTCAACACTTCGTTTTCAAGATTAATCGTGTTCTCGTCTTGCGCGACTTCTTCGACGTAGCCGGAGACAATGACAATCGAATTTTCTTCGGCGGTCATCTTTTTGATTTTGATTGAGAGCGTGCCGTCCATGAAACACTCTTCGCGAATGACTTTGCGTTCAACCGCCTCGTGCAAAGCTTTAATCAATCGCGCCGCGCTCAATCGGTGGCAATCCTCCTCGCAAAGATAAATCGTGTAGGAATTCGGGACGAGGCTCTCTTTATTTTTCTGCTTGGCAACTTCGCGCTCAAGTGCCTTTATCAATTCGTTCGGCTCGACTTCGCCGCGTCGTTGAAAAAAATTTGTAAGACGCCCGATTATCGCATTTGCCGGCTTCAATTTGTCCGCCTCCTTCGACAGCGCAAAAAAATGCTCTCCGACGAATCGGACAGCACCTTTTATTGCCAAAATATTTTAAACCAATTCAATCAAAACCATGGGCGCGGCGTCTCCGCGACGAGGCGCAAGTTTCAAAATTCTGGTATAGCCGCCCGTGCGTTCTTTGTATTTTTCGGGCATCTCCTCGAAAATTTTGTGGACAACGTCGACATCCGCGACGAGATTTATGGCTTGACGACGATCGCTCAATTCGCCGCGCTTGGCAAGCGTGATAACTTTTTCCGCGAACTTGCGAAGTTCTTTGGCGCGAGTCTCCGTCGTTTCAATGCGTTCATATTTGAAAAATGCGCTCAACAGGCTTTTGAACATGGCTTTGCGTGCGCCGCTGTTTCTGCCGAGTTTTCTGTAGCTCATTAAATTTCCTCCTTCCCGCGAAATTTATTCGTCAATCGAGTTCGTGTTGGTATTCGGCGACTGCTTAAACGAAACGCCGAGCTGATCCATCGTTTGCTTAATTTCTTCAAAGGACTTGCGACCGAGATTGCGGAACTTCATCATTTCCTCCTCGGTCTTGTCGACCAAATCCGCCACAATGTGAATGCCCGCCCGCTTCAAGCAATTCGTCGAACGAACGGACAACTCCAATTCTTCGATAGGCTTGGCGAGAGCTTTGTCCATTGCAACAGCAACTTCGTCGTCGGGTTCTTTCAAGACAGGCTCCGTCGTTTCTTCGACTTCCTCAAGCACAACGCTGTCCATGCTCTGGAAAAGTTTCATGTGGGCGATTAGAATTGCCGCCGCCTTTGCAACGGCTTCTTCGGGGCGAAGTGTTCCGTTCGTCCAAACTTCCAGTGTCAACTTGTCGAAGTCCATTTCGTTGCCGACGCGGGTATCGGTCACGTCGTAATTGACGCGCAACACCGGAGAAAAAATCGAATCAATCGGAATTGTGCCGATAATGTCGTCGGGATTTTTATTTTTCTCTGCTTGGTCATAGCCGCGCCCGCTGCGAGCCGTCATTTCCATTTTGAGTTTGCCGGTCTCGTTGAGCCACGCGATATGCAAATCGGGATTTAAAATTTCAATGCTGGGGTCGCACTCAATGTCCTCTGCAGTAACTTCCCTGCGTCCGCCCGAATGCTTGCCGCTCTTCATTTCCTCTTCAACGTCGACATCAATCCGAAGCGTATAAGTTCGCGGCGGAGTGGAGGCGATTTGCGGGAAAGGTTGCGGCGGTTGATTTTTTTCCTCGTCAATCTTCAAGTAAAGTTGCTTCATGTTCAGCACGATATTGGTAACGTCTTCGCGAACGCCCGGTATCGTCGAAAACTCATGGAGTACGCCGTCAATCCTAATCGAGGTGACTGCCGCGCCTTCCAAAGACGACAGGAGCATCCGACGCAAGCTGTTGCCGATTGTAATGCCGTAGCCGCGCCCGAGCGGTTCGCAGACAAATTTTCCGTAGCAACCGTCCTCGCTGACTTCAACCATTTCAATCTTCGGCGGCTTTTGGTTTTCGTTTTTGTCGTTGTCAATCATTCAAGAAATGCGCTCCTTTCACAGAAAAAATTTTCTATGCCGGAACTCTCGAATTATCTGGAGTACAACTCGATGATGGACTGCTCGTTGACGGGAATATCGCTTATGTCTTCGCGAGTCGGGAAACGAGTCACGGAGCCTTTGAGGTTCGCTTGATTTGAGTCAAGCCAAGGCGGAGCACTCAAGGCGTTGTTGATTTCTTTAATTGCCTTGAAGACTTCTTTGGATTGACTTTTCTCGCAAACTTCCACAACGTCGCCGACTTTGACGAGAGCCGACGGGATGTCGACGCGCTTGCCGTTTACGGTGATATGACCGTGACGAACGAATTGCCGAGCTTGACGGCGGGTGTTTGCAAAGCCGAGACGGAAGACGACGTTATCGATGCGGCGTTCGAGGAGTATCAAAAGATTTTCGCCGGTGACGCCGGGCATTTTCTTTGCCTTCTCGTAGTAGTTGCGGAATTGACGTTCGAGGACGCCATAGATAAATTTTGCTTTTTGTTTTTCTTTGAGCTGCAAGCCGTACTCACTGACTTTGCGGTTCATGCGTTGTTGCTGATGTTTCTTTTCACTCACCTTGCGCGAACGACCGATAACCGCCTGTTCAATTCCGAGTGCGCGGCAGCGTTTTAAAGCGGGAGTTCTATCGATTGCCATATTTGCACCTCCAAATTAATGCGAAATGCGTAATGATTTTGGTTTTAATTGCGCATTGCGCATTTCTAATTACGCATTGCTTTTACACTCTTCTGCGTTTGGGCGGACGGCAGCCGTTGTGGGGAATGGGTGTCACGTCTTTAATCATGTTGACTTCAAGACCCGTAGCTTGAAGAGAACGGATAGCCGCCTCACGACCCGCGCCGGGTCCTTTGACGTAAACCTCGATTTGTTTCAAGCCGTGTTCCATAGCCGCCTTAGCCGCAGTCTCTGCCGCCATTTGTGCAGCGAAGGGAGTTGACTTGCGCGAGCCTCTGAAACCGAGACCGCCCGCTGAAGCCCAAGAGATTGCGTTGCCGCTTTTGTCGGTGAGCGTGACAATCGTATTGTTAAACGTGGAGCTGATATGCGCCACGCCGTATTCTATATTCTTGCGAACTTTCTTTTTGGCGCGGACTGTTCTTTTAGTTGCCACCTGTCTTAACCTCCTTTAGGGATTAATCTTTCTTCTTGCCGCCTTGTACGAGCTTCTTGGGACCTTTGCGAGTCCTTGCGTTGTTCTTGGTGTTCTGTCCGCGTACAGGCAAGCCGAGACGGTGACGGCGTCCGCGATAACAGCCAATATCAATGAGTCGCTTGATGTCCATCTGAACATCGCGGCGGAGGTCGCCCTCCACTACAAAGTTGTGGTCGATGGCATCACGAAGTTTGACAACCTCGTCATCCGTGAGATCTTTCGTGCGAGTGTCGGGATTGACGCCCGTCATTGCGAGGATTTTCTGCGACGTGGGCAACCCGATTCCGAAAATATACGTCAATGCGTATTCGATTCTCTTGTCACGGGGCAAATCTACACCGGCTATACGTGCCATAAATTTTTCACCTCCTTAACCTTGACGCTGTTTGTGCTTGGGGTTTTCGCATATAACCATAACGCGCCCTTTGCGCTTGATGATTTTGCATTTGTCACACATTTTTTTGACTGACGGTCTGACTTTCATAATGCCCGCCTCCTAAACGATTTGATAATGTATCACGTTTCTTGATTAATGTCCAGAGTTATTTGAAACGGTAAGTGATTCTGCCGCGGGACAAGTCATAGGGCGTGAGCTCAATCGTGACTTTGTCGCCGGGCAAAATTCTGATAAAGTTCATGCGGATTTTTCCGGACACGTGCGCCAACACCTTATGACCGTTCGGCAACTCGACTTGGAACATCGCGTTCGGCAGTGCCTCCAAAACTTTGCCTTCGACTTCGATAACGTCTTGCTTTGACATGATTGTCGCCTCCGATTTAATCTTTCAATGAGGCGAGGACTTGCGCGAGGTCTTCGGTGACTTTGTCTATCGGTTGCCTGCCGTCAATTTCGGTGTAGACGCCCGCCTTTTTGTAATATTCGACAAGCGGACGAGTGGAAGCCTCATAGACTGCGAGACGATTTTTCATGGTTGCCTCGTTGTCGTCGGCGCGTTGATAAAGTTCTCCGCCGCAAGAATCACAAACGTCGGCTTTGGGCGGATTGAATTTCACGTGGTAAGTCGCTCCGCATTTTTTGCAAATACGACGCCCGACCGCCCGTTCAATCAAATCTTCGGCAGGAACATGAATATTCAAAACCCGCGTGAGTTTCTTGCCGAGTTCGTCGAGAATTTTTTCAAGGGCATCTGCCTGTTCGACCGTGCGCGGAAAGCCGTCGAGGATAAAACCGTTCTTGCAATCGTCTTTAGCCAAACGTTCGCGAACGATACCGATTGTCACTTCGTCGGGAACAAGTTTGCCGGCGTCCATGCAAGCCTTTGCTTGTTTGCCGAGCTCTGTACCTTCTTTGACGGCTACGCGGAACATGTCACCCGTCGAGATTTGCGGGATTGAAAATTTTTTTACGAGTTTGGCCGCCTGCGTACCTTTGCCGGCACCGGGAGGCCCCATCATCAACAGTTGCATTGGTATTCCTCCAATTTATTTCATGAAGCCTTCGTAGTGCCGCATAACGACCATTGCTTCGATTTGTTTCATTGTGTGCAGGGCGACGCTTACGACAATCAACAACGCCGTCCCGCCGAAATATACGCCTTGAATGTGAGTTGCTCCGCCGATTAAGTTCGGCAACACCGCGATAAAAGCCAGATACAACGAGCCCGCCGTCACCAATCTTGTCAACACGTAGTCAACATAATCCGCCGTCGGTTGTCCCGGTCTTATGCCCGGAATGAACGCGCCGTATTTTTTGAGGTTGTCAGCCATGTCGGGTATTTTTACCGTGACCGCCGTATAAAAATACGTGAAGAAGATTATAAGCACGACGTACAGGAAAGTTTGAAGCGGCGTGCCCCATTGCAAGTGCACCGCCAGCTTTTGAATCGTCGGGTTGTCAATGAATTGCACGACGGTTATCGGGAACATGAGCACGCTTGACGCGAAGATAATCGGGATGACGCCGGCGGGATTGACTTTCAGCGGCAAGTGGCTTTGATGTCCGCCGTAAGCTCGTGCTCCGACAACTCGTTTGGCATAAGTTATCGGGATTCTTCTCAAAGCCGCCTCGACGTAGATGACGAACACGATCATTGCGATTGCGATAAGCGCGAAGAGCACGACGCTGAAATAATTTATCGTGCCCGCTTGAACGTATTGATAAATCGTCGCGAGGTTCTTGGGCAGTGCCGCAACGATACCCGCGAAGATTATCAACGATATTCCGTTGCCGACACCCTGCGCGGTTATCTGCTCGCCTATCCACATGAGGAGGGTTGTGCCCGCCGTCAAGGTTATCGCGATTATCAAAATGTTCACGGGGTTTGGATTCAAGACCGCCGCTTTCAAACCGATTGACATGCCGACCGCTTGGAAGAACGCCAGCACGACAGTAAGCTTGCGCGTGACGCGTGTCGTCTTCTTGTGACCTTCCGCGCCTTCTTTCGACCATTGCTCAAGCGTCGGAACAACGACCGTTAAAAGCTGCATGATAATCGCCGCGTTGATGTAGGGCGTGATGCTCATTGCAAAAATTGAGAACTTGCTGAACGCACCGCCGGAAAAGAGATCCAACAGCCCGAACAAAGACCCGTTGTTGAAGAGCTGTTCGATAGCCGTCGGATCAACTCCCGGCACCGGTATATGCGTTCCGGCGCGGAACACCGCAAACATTATCAGCGTAAAAATTATGCGCTGCCTAAGCTCAGGTATCTTGAAGATATTTGAAAGAGCCGACAGCACTTTAAATCACCTCAGTCGTGCCGCCGACCGCCTCAATTTTTTGAATGGCAGTCTTCGTGAAACCTTGTGCCTTAACGTTCAACTTCTTTGTCAATTCGCCGTCGCCGAGAATTCTCACGCCGTCGAGGACATTTTTGAGGATACCCGTTTCGACGAGCGCGACCGCGTCAACCGTCATATCGTCATCAAAAATATTGAGAGTCGAGACGTTGACTTCGGCATATTCCTTGCGCCAAATATTTTTGAAACCGCGTTTGGGCAAGCGACGATAAATCGGCATCTGTCCGCCTTCAAAGCCGGGACGAACTCCGCCGCCGCTGCGTGATTTTTGTCCTTTGTGCCCGCGACCGGATGTTTTGCCGCAACCCGAACCCGTGCCGCGTCCGACACGAACTTTGTCTTTGCGAGCACCGTCTGCAGGTTTCAATTCACTTAATTTCATAAGCCAAACCTCCTCTCCGATTATTTCTCAATGGAAACTTTTTCTGCCGCGTCTTCGACTTCCTCGACCTTCACGAGATGTTTTACTTTGAAAATTTGTCCGCGAATCGTCGGTTCATCGGGCAGTATCGAAAAGGAATTCAACTTGCGCAAGCCCAGCGAACGAACTGTTCTGCGTTGAGTTTCGGGGCGACCGATAAGACTTCTGACCAATGTTATTTTAAGCTTAGCCATGTCGACCCTCCTCAATTAAAAAGTTCAGCAACGGTTTTGCCGCGCATTTCGGCGACGACTTCCGCACGCTTCAACATTTTCAAACCCTCAAGCGTCGCACGCACCATGTTGTTGGGGTTGGACGAGCCGAGAGATTTCGTCAAGATGTCGTGAACGCCCGCAAGCTCCAAGACTGCACGAGCAGGACCGCCCGCGATAACGCCGGTACCTTTGGAGGCGGGGCGCAACATGACTCTGCCCGCGCCGAAGACGCCGACAACGCCGTGAGGTATCGAACGATCTTTGAGCGCGACCTCGATAAGATTTTTCTTTGCATCGTCGACGCCTTTGCGAATCGCTTCGGGAACTTCAGCTGCCTTTCCGAGACCGACGCCGACTTTGCCGTTGCGATTGCCGACGACGACCAGTGCGCTGAAAGAAAATCTGCGACCGCCTTTAACGACTTTGGCGACACGATTTATAAAAACAACCTTCTCCTCGAATTCGGGAGTTTCAGTTTCATTTCGGGGCATTAGTAAACCTCCTTCTGTCAATCAGGAATTGAGAATTGGGAATTATTTTTTTCATTCCTAATTCCCCATTCCCCATTCCCAATTAAAATTTAAGTCCGCCCTCGCGAGCTGCCTGAGCCAACGCCGCAACTCGTCCGTGATAGATATAGCCGCCGCGATCAAAGACGACTTCGCTGATACCTTTTTCGAGAGCTTTTTTCGCGATAGCCTTGCCGACAGCTTTTGCCGCCGCAATGTTGCCGCCGGTGCCGTCGAAGTCTTTATCGAGTGAGCTTGCTGCCGCGAGCGTCATGCCCTTTTCGTCGTCGATAACCTGCGCATAAATGTGCTTGAGACTGCGAAACACATTCAAGCGCGGACGTTCTGCCGTGCCCGCAACGTGATTGCGAACGCGCAGATGTCTCTTTTGGCGAGTTTTATTTTTATCTGCCTTCAGAAGCACTACGTCTTCCTCCTTCGCCGTAGAATTTCAAGTCAAAAATTTTTCAGTCACGGAAATCGTCATGTTCCGCGATAACTTCAATTTCGTTGCCTTCGGGGTCGACGACAACAGCCTCGTAATAGCCGTCACCGGTCGTGCGTGCGCCGCTGACAACGATAACGCCTTCCGCGTCGAATTTTTTCATCATGTCGTCAACGTCCTTGCGGTCGCCGACGCAAATTGCAAGGTGGTGGTAGCCAGTGCGATAACGATCTTTCTTCGGGTCGGCGGAGCTGTTGCGCGTCATAATTTCGAGGCGCGAGCCGTCGGTGAAGCTCAAGAAGTAATTGCTGAAGTCATTGCGGAAGTTGGTGTACTTGGAACCCGCTTTCGCGTTGAAGTACTTGACGAAGAAATCTTTCTCCGCTTCCAAGTCATTAACGTACATAGCAATGTGGTCGATTTTCATGATGTGACCTCCGTTCAGTCAATTAGAAATGATATTGCCCGCGAGAATTTCAATTTCGTTGCCTTCGGGGTCGGTCACTATGCTTGCGTAATAACCGTCGCCCGTTTTTCTCGGAGCAGCCACGATAACCATTCCGTCATCTTCAATCCTGCTTGTGAGCGCGTCGACATCTTTTTTATCGCCGACGTTAAACGCAATGTGATGATAACCGGAACGATATTTTTCTTTCTTTGGGTCAAACATACCGGTGCGGTGCATAATTTCAAAACGCGAGCCGTTGTCGAATACGAGGAAATAACTGGTGAAGTCGTTGCGGAAGTTTTTATACTTTTCGCTGGCCTTTGCGCCGAAATATTTTACGAAGAATTCTTTTTCGACTTCCAAGTTGTTTACGTAGATGGCAACATGTTCAATGTTCATGATTATGCCTCCGAATTATTTCTTGCCTTTCGCGCCGGCTTTACCTTCCTTGCGGCGGATATGTTCGCCCGCGTACTTGATGCCTTTGCCCTTGTAGGGTTCGGGTTCACGCCATTTGCGAATATCAGCAGCGATTGCGCCGACGAGTTCCTTATCGATGCCGTGAACCGTGATTGTCGTTGCGGTGGGTGCGTCAAGCGTAATGCCTTTGGGCGGCTCAATGATAACGGGATGAGAGTAGCCGAGCGAGAGATTTAAATTCTTGCCCTGCTTTGCTGCACGATAGCCGACGCCGGCGATTTCCAAATTTTTCGTGAAGCCTTGAGTCACGCCGACGACCATATTGTTAATCAGCGTGCGTGAAAGTCCGTGAAGACTTCTGTGCGTTTTATCGTCCGAGGGGCGCGTCACCGTCAAGACGCCGTCCTCTATGCTTATTTTCATTTCCGTGGAGATCTTGCGGGACAATTCGCCCTTGGGACCTTTGACGTGCACCAGATTATCTTCGCCGACACTTACGGTGACGCCGGCGGGAATGTGTATCGGTGCTCTTCCAATTCGTGACATTTATAGCACCTCCAAAATTCAATGAGTAATGCGAAATGCGTAATGCGTAATGAATTCGATTTTAATTGCGCATTGCGCATTGCCAATTACGCATTGCTTTACCAGACGTAAGCGATAACCTCGCCGCCGAGCCCTGCCTTACGAGCCTGCTTGTCGCTCATAATGCCTTGCGAGGTGGAGATAATCGCGATACCGAGTCCGCCGAGCACGCGGGGAAGATCTTTCCGTTTGGTGTATTGACGCAGACCCGGTCTGGAGATGCGCTTAATGCCCGTTATAACTTTTTCGCGTTCGGAACCGTATTTAAGCTTGACGGTCAAGACGCCCTGCTTGTTGTCCTCTGCGAAAGAATAATCTTTGATGTAGCCTTCCCGCTTGAGAACGTCCGCGATAGCGATTTTGATTTTCGAGCCGGGAATTTCTACCTTTTCGTGATAGACAGAATTGGCATTGCGAATGCGCGTGAGCATATCCGCAATAGGATCAGTCATTGCCATAGGGAACCGATATCCTCCTTTCGATTGTTAAAAATTTTACCAGCTGGATTTGGTGATGCCGGGAATTGCGCCGGCGTAGCTCTGAACACGGAAGCAGATACGGCACATTTCAAACTTGCGGATATAGCCGTGCGGTCTGCCGCAGATTTTGCAACGATTGTACTTGCGAGTCGAGAACTTCGGCTCTTTGCTCCACTTTTCGATTAAAGCTTTCTTCGCCATTTGATAATCACATCCTTAAGGGTTCGCGAAGGGCATGCCCATGAGCGCGAGGAATTCGCGAGCTTCTTCGTCGGTCTTGGCAGTGGTCACGACGATAATATCCATGCCGCGAATCTTGTCAATCTTGTCGTATTCGATTTCGGGAAAGATGAGTTGCTCTTTGACGCCGACAGCGTAGTTGCCTCTGCCGTCGAAGGCGTTCCTGCTCACGCCGCGAAAGTCGCGAACACGAGGCAATGCAATGTTCATGAACTTGTCGAGGAACTCATACATGCGGCGACCGCGCAGAGTGACTTTGCAACCGATAGCCATGCCTTTACGAAGTTTCCACGCCGCCAAAGATTTTCTTGCACGAGTGACAACGGGCTTTTGTCCTGCGATTGTCGTCAAGTCAGCGATAGCCGATTCTAAAACTTTGGCATTGCCGACGGCATCGCCGACCGCCATGTTGATGACGATTTTTTCAAGCTTGGGTACCTGCATGACGTTTTTGTAGGAAAATTTCTTCGTCATTGCGCCGATAACCTCAGTCTTGTACTTCTCCAAAAGTCTGCTCACAATTCCACCTCCTTACGAAAATTTTTATTCGATGACCTCGCCGCATTTTTTGCAAACGCGAGAATTTTTGCCGTTTACTTCTTTGTGACCGATACGAGTGGGCTTGTTGCACGCGGGGCAAATGAGTTGAACTTTGCAAACGTGAAGAGGCATTTCCTTCGTGATGATGCCGCCCTGCGGAACCTTGAGGCTCGGTTTGCTGTGACGCTTGACCTTGTTGATGCCTTCGACGATAACCTTGCCGGCTTTGGGCATTGCGGTAATGATTTTGCCCTGCTTGCCCTTGTCCTTGCCGGAAAGGACGACGACCGTATCGCCCTTTTTGACGTGAAGTTTAATCAGTGACAATTCGGCACCTCCTTTCCTTTACAAAACTTCGGGTGCAAGAGAAATAATTTTCATGAAATCTTTTTCGCGAAGTTCGCGGGCGACGGGTCCGAAGATACGGGTGCCGCGAGGCGTCTTGTCCTCTTTTATGATGACTGCCGCATTTTCGTCGAAACGAATATATGAACCGTCGGGGCGGCGCAAACCTTTCTTGCTGCGAACGACAACCGCCTTGACGACATCGCCTTTCTTGACTTGCCCGCCGGGTGTTGCCGACTTAACCGACGCAACGATAATATCGCCGATGTTTGCATAGCGACGGAAGGAGCCGCCGAGCACGCGAATACACATGATTTCTTTCGCGCCGGTGTTGTCGCCGACGTTCAATCTGCTTTGTTGCTGAATCAAGAAAAATCCTCCTTTCTATCAATTAGGAATGAGGAATTAGGAATTAGGAATTAAAAACTACTTCCCTACTTCCCTACTTCGCTACTTCCCTACTTAGCTTTTTCGACGATTTGAACGAGCCGCCAACGTTTTTCTTTGGAAAGGGGGCGAGTCTCCATGATTGAAACTCTATCGCCGACTTTAGCCTCGTTGTTTTCGTCGTGTGCTTTGAACTTGACGGTGCGCTTGACGGATTTTTTATAGAGCTTGTGTTGAATGAGCTCTTCAATCGCCACGACAATCGTCTTGTCCATTTTGTCGCTTACGACCTTGCCGACACGAACCTTGCGCTCGTTGCGTTTAATTTCTTCGCTCACGTTATCGCCTCCTACTGTCTGATTTTGAGTTCGGCTTCGCGCTGAATGGTTTTGATTTGCGCGATTGAGCGTTTGACTTCGCGAATACGCATGGGATTTTCAAGCTGACCGGTTGCGTGTTGAAAGCGGAGGTTAAAAAGTTCTTCCTTGAGCGATTGAAGTTTTGCCGATTGTTCGGAAGCGGACATGTCGCGAATTTCATTAACCTTCATGAGCTTCACCGCCTTCTTTGGTTTCAGCTTGAGTTGCCTCGGCTGCGTGTTCCTGTTCGTAAGCCGCGTGAGCTGCCTTCTTTGCGTCGGCGAGGGTTTCATTCACGACGGGAACATACACATCGCCTTGATGATCGCTGACGATAAATTTCGTTTTAATCGGGAGCTTGTGACCGGCAAGACGCATAGCCTCTGCGGCGATTTCTTTCGGGACGCCTGCCATTTCAAACAAGACACGACCGGGCTTGACGACTGCAACCCAATATTCGGGCGAGCCTTTGCCTGAACCCATGCGAGTTTCGGCGGGCTTGGCAGTGACGGGTTTGTCGGGGAAAATTTTTATCCAGACTTGACCGCCGCGGCGAATGTAACGAGTCATTGCGATACGCGCTGCCTCAATTTGACGATTGGTTATCCACGCCGGCTCCAATGCCACGAGACCGTATTGACCGTGAGCGATTGTGTTGCCGCGATTGGCTTTGCCTTTCATGCGACCGCGAAATTGTTTGCGGTATTTTGTTCTCTTCGGAATTAACATTAAGCGTCACTCCCTTCGGCTTGACGGACGCCCTTGTCCTTTTTGTCGGGGAGAATTTCGCCTTTGAAAATCCAAACTTTGATGCCGATTCGCCCGTAAGTCGTGTTGGCTTCCGCGAAACCGTAATCGATATCTGCGCGGAGCGTGTGCAGAGGAATTGAGCCTTCGCGATAGGATTCACTGCGAGCAATTTCCGCGCCGCCGAGACGACCGCTGCAGGCGATTTTGATTCCCTTTGCACCGAGACGCATTGTCCTGCCGACGGATTGTTTCATTGCGCGGCGGAAAGCGATACGGCGTTCCAACTGCGAGGCGATGTTTTCGGCGACGAGCAAAGCGTCCAAATCGGGCTGACGAATCTCCATGATGTTAATATCGACGCGTTTGTCGGTGAGCTTCTTGAGTTTGTTTTTGATGTCCTCAATGCCTGCGCCGCCGCGACCGATAACCATGCCGGGCTTTGCAGTGTGAATCGTGAGCTTGAGGCGTTTTTCGGAGCGTTCAATCTCAATGCGCGAGACGCCCGCCGACGCCAGTTGCTTATCGGTTTTTATGGCCTTACGAATTTTTATATCTTCGTGAAGATTTGTTGCGAAGTCTTTATCGGCGTACCACTTCGCGTCCCACGTCTTGACTATGCCGAGCCGTATTCCGTGCGGATGTACCTTCTGACCCAAACCGTTTCCCTCCTTCGTGAATTATTCTTTGCTTTCGTCTTCTTTTTCGCTGACGACAACCGTGATATGCGAGGTGTGTTTCAAAATGCTGAACGCTTGACCACGCGAGCGCGGGTGATACCTCTTGATTGTCGGTCCTTGATCTACGAAACAAGTCGAGACGAAAAGTTTATCGGTGTCCATGTCGAAATTGTTTTCGGCGTTTGCGACGGCGGACTTAAGAACTTTTTGAATGAGCGTTGCACCGCGTTTGGGCGTGAACTTCAAAATCGCGAAGGCGTCCGCAATATCTTTGCCGCGAATCAAATCCATGACGATACGAACTTTGCGCGGCGCAATTCTCACATACTTGGCGATTGCTTTGGCTTCTTTGACTTCTGCCACGTGAGCCCCTCCTTCCTGCGAAGTTTTAAAAAATTATTTCAAAGACATTTTGCGTTCTTCGCCCGCGTGACCTTTGAAAGTGCGAGTCGGAGCGAATTCGCCGAGCTTGTGCCCGACCATATCTTCCGTGATGTAAACCGGAACATGCTTGCGACCGTCGTGAACGGCGATTGTGTGACCGACGAACGCAGGAAGAATCGTTGAGCTGCGCGACCATGTGCGGATAACTTTTTTGTCATTGGCGGCGTTGAGAGCCTCGACTTTCGCCAAAAGTTTTTCCTGCACAAACGGTCCTTTCTTAACAGACCTTGACAAAATTTTTTCCTCCCTTCGCCGAGATTACTTGCGACGACGAACGATAAGCTTATCGGAAGCTTTCTTCTTGCGGGTCTTCGCGCCCATAGCACATTTGCCCCATTTGGTGACGGGGTGTTTGCGACCGACAGGCGAACGACCTTCACCGCCGCCGTGCGGATGGTCTACAGGGTTCATTGCAACGCCGCGATTTTCGGGTCTCTTGCCGAGCCAGCGATTGCGTCCGGCTTTACCGATTGTAATATTTTCGTGGTCGAGGTTGCCTACTTGACCGATTGTTGCGCGGCAGTTGATGTGAAGTTTGCGAACTTCACCCGACGGCATACGAATTGTTGCGTAAATTCCCTCTTTAGCCATGAGTTGAGCCGCTGCGCCCGCGCTGCGAACGAGTTGACCGCCCTTGCCGATTTTCATTTCGATGTTGTGAATCAGCGTGCCGACGGGAATATTTTTCAACGGAAGAGCGTTGCCGGTTTTGATGTCTGCTTCGGCTCCCGATTCGACTTTGTCTCCGACTTTTAAACCGTTCGGCGCGATAATGTAGCGTTTCTCACCGTCCGCGTAATTGAGCAGGGCGATGCGTGCGCTGCGGTTGGGGTCGTATTCGATAGTGGCGACTGTTGCCGGGATACCGTCCTTGTTGCGTTTGAAGTCGATTATGCGATAACGACGTTTATGTCCGCCGCCTTGATGACGAACCGTCAAACGTCCCTGCTGATTTCTGCCGCCGTGTTTTTTCAGCGGAGCAAGCAGTGATTTTTCGGGCTTATCGGTCGTGATTTCCTCGAAAGTCGAAACCGTCATATGGCGGCGTCCGGGAGTATACGGCTTGAAAGATTTAATTCCCACTTACGTTTTACCTCCTTTATCAAAAATTTTTTCAAGGTGCAAAGAGTTCGATTGTTTCGCCTGCCGCGAGCTTGACGATAGCTTTTTTGTAGCTTGCCGTCTTGCCGACCGTGCGCCCGCGACGTTTGGTCTTGCCCTTGACGTTAATCGTGTTGACTGCCTCGACCGTGACTTTGAAAATTTCTTCGACGGCGTCGGCGATTTGAATTTTATTTGCGCGCTTGTCGACGACGAACACGAATTTGCCTTCCTGCATGAGGTCGGTTGAGTGTTCGCTGAGCAACGGGCGAATCAAAATGTCTCTGGCTTCCATTAAGCGTACACCTCCTCAATTTTCGCGACCGCGTCTTTCGTGAGGAAGAGTTTATCGCTGTTGAGAATGTCATAGACGTTGAGTTGAAGCGCGGCGATTGTTTTTGCGTTTTGCAAGTTGTTCGAGGAGCGCGTCACGTTTTCGATAAGTTCGCGGGTAATGAACAGCGACTTGCAACCGTCGACGCCGAAAGTTTTTTGGAACTCAACAAATTTTTTGGTCTTGGGTTCGTCGAAGTTGAGTTTGTCGAGGACAATCAAGTTGCCTTCGTTGACTTTGTCTGTGAGGACGCATTTCAACGCGAGGCGACGTTGCTTGCGAGGCATGGTGAAAGAATAATCGCGGGGATGCGGTCCGAAGATTGTACCGCCGCCGCGCCAAAGAGGACTTCTGCGGGAACCTGCGCGGGCTCTGCCGGTGCCTTTTTGCCGCCAAGGTTTCTTGCCGCCGCCGCGAACATCTGCACGAGTTTTTGTCGAGTGGGTACCCAAACGCCACGACGCCATTTGCATGACAACCACTTGATGCACGAGCCCTTCGTTAATCTCAACGCCGAAAATTTCTTCGCTGAGTTCGAGGTCGCCGACTTTGTTATTCGTCATATCGTAAACTGCTACAGTTGGCATTATCTCATTTCCTCCTTTCAATTATTATTTGTGTTTTCCGGTCGGCTTGACGGTCTCGCGAACGATAACGAGACCTTTCTTCGAACCGGGAATCGCGCCTTTGATGAGGAGCAAATTTCTGTCCGCGTCGACTTTAACAACCGTCAAACGCTGAATTGTCGTGCGGGTGCCGCCCATGCGTCCGGGAAGTTTCTTGCCTTTGATAACACGACCGCCGGGACCGGAAAGCATTGCGCCTGTCGAGCCGGGTTCGCGATGAGATTTGGAGCCGTGACCCATGGGACCGCGTGCGAAGTTGTGACGTTTGATTGTGCCCGCGAAGCCTTTGCCCTTCGACGTGCCGATAACATCAACCAACTCACCCGCCGCGAAAATGTCTACGCCGATAACGTCACCGATTTTGTATTCGGACTCCGCCGCAAGACGAACCTCGCGGATAAATTTCACGGGCTTGACTTCAGCTTTTTTGAATTGTCCCATATCGGGCTTGTTGACTTTGTTCTCTTTGATTTCGCCGAAGCCGAGCTGAACTGCGCAATAGCCGTCAGTGTCGACAGTCTTGTTGCGAATGACAATGTTCTTGCCCGTCTCGACGACCGTCACGGGAATGACGCGACCTTCCTCCGTGAAAATTTGCGTCATGCCGAGCTTGATTCCTAAAATCGTCTTTGCCAATGTTTACACCTCCTCAGACCTTAATCTCGATGTCAACACCGGCAGGCAAATCCAACCGCATGAGCGCATCAACGGTTTTGTGCGTCGGCTGGAGAATGTCAATCAAGCGTTTGTGCGTGCGCATTTCAAATTGTTCACGCGAATCCTTGTTGACGTGCGGCGAACGCAGAATTGTGTAGATGTTCTTTTCGGTCGGAAGGGGAATGGGACCCGAAACGCCCGCGCCGGTTTTCTTGGCGGTCTCCACAATCTTCGCCGCGCTCTGGTCTAACGATTTGTGATCGTAGGCCTTGAGACGAATCCTGATTTTTTGTTGCTTTGCCAAAACAATTCCTCCTTAGTCGGAAGTCAAAGCTTCCAACATTGCTCCGCGGCAGTTCCCTCGACCGATTGGAATTTCTGCCGAGCCATCTGCCGTGTCACAGCTTCTTACCTCAAGCGTGTTGCCGAATAAAAATTATAGCAAGCGTTGCCTTCGGTTTCAAGAAAAATTTTTTATCTAATCAGCAACGGCGGCCGGCAATCAGTTTTTGGGCTGACTACCGACCGCCTCACCGATTTTTAGCTGTTAGCTGATAGGAACCAGGAACTAGGAACTAGGAACTAGTTTCTAATCACTAATCACTAAATTACGCTTCGAGAATTTCGATAACACGACCCGAACCGACCGTATGACCGCCTTCACGGATAGCGAAGAGCAAGCCTTTTTCGATAGCAATCGGGGTGATAAGTTCGACCGTCATTTCAATGTGGTCGCCGGGCATGCACATTTCAGCCGCGTTGCCGTTGGTGTCCTTGAGGTCGCTGACGACGCCCGTAACGTCGGTTGTGCGGAAGTAGAATTGCGGGCGATAGTTTGCAAAGAACGGAGTATGACGGCCGCCCTCGTCTTTGGTAAGGACATAAACTTGAGCTTTGAACTTCGTGTGCGGATGAATCGTGCCGGGCTTTGCAATAACTTGACCGCGTTCAATTTCTTTACGGTCAACGCCGCGCAGAAGAACACCGACGTTATCGCCGGCAACCGCGCTGTCGAGGAGCTTGCGGAACATTTCGATACCCGTCGCAACAGTCTTGCGAGGCTCGTCACGAAGACCGACAATCTCAACAGGCTCGTTGAGTTTCAACATGCCGCGCTCAACACGACCTGTGGCAACCGTGCCGCGTCCCGTGATTGTGAAGACGTCTTCAACCGGCATAAGGAACGGTTTATCGGTGTCGCGTGCGGGAGTCGGAATGTAATCGTCGACAGCGTCAAGCAACGCGAGGATATTTTTCTTTTGCTCTTCGTCGCCTTCGAGAGCCAACAGAGCCGAACCTGCGATAACGGGAATGTCGTCGCCGGGGAATTCATACTTGCTCAAAAGTTCGCGAACTTCCATTTCGACGAGTTCAAGCAATTCGGGGTCGTCGACTTGGTCAACTTTGTTGAGGAAAACGACGATAGCGGGAACACCGACTTGGCGGGCAAGAAGGATATGTTCACGAGTTTGCGGCATGGGGCCGTCGGAAGCAGCAACAACGAGGATTGCGCCGTCCATTTGCGCCGCGCCGGTGATCATGTTTTTGATATAGTCGGCGTGACCGGGGCAGTCGACGTGAGCATAGTGACGTTTTTCGGTCTCGTACTCAACGTGCGCAGTGTTGATTGTAATGCCGCGTTCGCGTTCTTCCGGAGCCTTGTCGATGTTTTCATAGGATTCATATTTTGCGAAACCCTTTTCCGAAAGAATCTTGGTGATAGCGGCAGTCAACGTGGTTTTGCCGTGGTCGATGTGACCGATTGTGCCGATGTTTACGTGGGGTTTACTGCGGTCAAATTTCTGCTTTGCCATTTAAATAAACACTCCTTAATTCTAAAAAATTTTTTCTAAATCAAAGCGTATCTACGCTTGGGGATATTCTCCGGTATTTCTCGCAACAATTTCGTCGGAAATATTTTTCGGTACTTCGTCGTAATAGGCAACTTCCATTGAGTAAGTGCCTCGCCCTTGAGTTTTGGAACGTAAGTCGGTCGCGTAGCCGAACATTTCCGAAAGCGGAACGAAGCCGTGAATTATCTGCAGGTTATTGCGCGGCTCTATGCCGTCAATCTTCCCGCGTCTGGAATTCAAATCGCCGATAACTTCGCCCATGTAATCTTCGGGAACGGTGACTTCGACTTTGACGTAAGGCTCAAGCAAAACGGGTTTGGCTTTTTCAGCCGCCGCCTTGAAGGCAAAAGAGCCTGCGATTTTGAACGCCGCCTCGCTGGAGTCGACTTCGTGGAAACTGCCGTCATAAACCGTCGCCTTGATGTCAACCATGGGATAGCCCGCCAAAATTCCGTTTTCCATTGCCTGCCTGACGCCCGCCTCAATCGGATTGATATACTCTTTCGGAATGACGCCGCCGACAATTTTATTTTCAAAGACGAAGCCGCCGCCGGTCTCGTTGGGTGAAATTTCAATCCAACAATGACCGTATTGACCGTGACCGCCCGTTTGACGAACGAATTTTCCTTCGCCCTTTGAAGTATTGCGAATGGTCTCGCGGTAAGCAACTTGCGGCTCACCGACTTTGCAATCAACTTTGAATTCGTCCAACATGCGGTCAACGATAATCTGCAAATGAAGTTCGCCCATGCCCGAAATGATGACTTGACCGGTTTCGGGGTCGGTGCGGACTTTGAAAGTCGGATCTTCTTCGGCAAGTTTCTGGAGCGCAATTCCCATTTTGTCTTGGTCGTTTTTGGTTGCAGGTTCGACGGCAACCGATATGACCGGGTCGGGAAATTCCATTGACTCAAGGATAATCGGAGATTTTTCGTCGCAGAGAGTGTCGCCCGTCGTCGTGTCTCTCAAGCCGACAACCGCCGCTATGTCACCGCTGTAAAGAAAATTAATTTCCTTGCGATTGTTCGCGTGCATTTGGAGGATTCGTCCGATGCGTTCCTTTTTGCCTTTGGTCGAGTTGTAGACGTAGGAGCCCGATTTGAGGACGCCGCTGTAAACTCTGACGAACGCGAGCTTGCCTACGAAAGGATCCGTCATAATCTTGAACGCCAACGCGGCAAAAGGTTCATCGTCACTTGCGGGACGATTATCTTCGGTGCCGTCGGGTTTGACGCCTTCAATAGGCGGAATATCGGTCGGGGCGGGCATGTAGTCGACTATCGCATCCAAAAGCGGTTGAACGCCGCGATTGCGATAGGATGTGCCGCAGGTTACGGGCGTCATTTCGCAAGCGATTGTTGCCTTGCGAATCACGGCTTTAACCTCGTCGATTGTGACTTCCTCGCCGCCGAGATATTTTTCCATGAAGTCGTCGTCAAGTTCCGCGCAGGCTTCCAAAAGTTTGTCGCGATAATCTTCTGCCATATCAAGCATGTCGTCGGGAATTTCAACTTCCTTTGAAACTTTGCCCAAATCGTCTTCGTAGACAATCGCTTCCATTTTGACGAGGTCGACAATTCCTTTAAAATTATCTTCCGCACCGATTGGCAGTTGAATTGCTACGGCATTTGTATGGAGGCGGTCGCGCATCATTTGAATGACGTGATAGAAATCCGCGCCGGTGATGTCCATTTTGTTGACGTAAGCCATGCGCGGGACGTTGTATCTTTCCGCCTGCCGCCAAACGGTTTCCGTCTGAGGTTCGACGCCGCCGCGAGCAGTTAAAATCGCGAGGGCACCGTCCAAAACTCTCAAAGATCTTTCGACTTCGACCGTGAAGTCAACGTGACCGGGTGTGTCGATAATGTTGATTCTGGTATCTTTCCAGTAGCAGGTCGTTGCTGCAGAAGTGATTGTAATGCCGCGTTCCTGCTCCTGTTTCATCCAGTCCATAGTCGCCGCGCCTTCGTGTACTTCGCCGAGTTTGTGATTGACACCCGTATAAAACAAAATTCTCTCGGTCGTAGTCGTCTTGCCGGCGTCTATGTGCGCCATGATACCGATGTTGCGAGTTTTTTCTAAAGAAAACTCTCTTGACACTTAACTTGCTCCTTACCAGCGGTAGTGCGCGAAAGCCTTGTTCGCCTCCGCCATCTTGTGGGTGTCTTCTTTCTTTTTGATTGAGGCACCGGTATTGTTTGCGGCGTCCATGAGTTCGCCGGAAAGTCTGGCGTCCATAGTTTTTTCGCCGCGCAGTCTGGCATAATTGACCAGCCAACGAATTCCGAGCGTTTGACGACGGTCGGGGCGGACTTCGACGGGAACTTGATAGTTGGCACCGCCGACGCGACGCGCTCTGACTTCCAAAACCGGCATAACATTTTTCAATGCCGTCTCGAAGACTTCCAACGGATCTTTGCCTGTCTTTTCCTTAATGGTCTCGAAGGCGTCATACACCACGCGTTGAGCTACGCTCTTTTTGCCCGAAAGCATGACTTTATTTATAAACTTCGCAACCGTCTTTGAATGATAGACAGGATCCGGCAGAACGTCTCGTTTGGGCACAGCACCTTTTCTCGGCATTACTGCGTTCCTCCTTAGTGATTATTTCTTCTTCGCCTTAGCCTTTTTCGCGCCGTACTTGGAACGCGCTTGCTTGCGGTCTTGAACGCCGGCGGTATCGAGGGAGCCGCGAATGATATGATAGCGAACACCCGGCAAATCCTTGACGCGCCCGCCGCGAATGAGAACAACGCTGTGCTCCTGCAGGTTGTGCCCGATGCCGGGAATGTATGCAGTGACTTCGATGGCGTTGGTCAAGCGGACACGCGCAACCTTACGAAGTGCCGAATTCGGTTTCTTGGGCGTCGTCGTGTAAACGCGAGTGCAAACGCCGCGTTTCTGCGGGCACTCTTTCAGAGCAGGAGCCGTTGACTTTTCCTCCAACATCTGACGACCTTTTCTGACTAATTGATTTATGGTTGGCATGCGCCCACCTCCTTTTTTTAGTTTTTAGTTGTTAGCGATTAGCGATTAGAATTTTTTCTAACAGCTGAGCACTAATCACTAACTCATGCCTGTTTAAAAGCGGCGTAATATTATCATTGCCAAAAATGCTTGTCAAGCCCTTAGTGGCGCGACCTTTAAAAAAAACTTGTCTTTTGGTAGAAAAATATTTCACAAAGTCAAAAAGCGTGTCATGACGGCAAATGCGCCCGTCGAGGCTCAAAAAAATTTCATGACAAAAAAATCGTTTCGCCGAGACTGTTCAGAAGTTCATTTGTCTGCATGACGGATAATTTTTGTTCGATTGCCGAAATTATCAATGCGTCCCAACTGTTGCGCGGATATAAAATTCCCTGCTGCGCGTATCGCAACAAATATTGCACCTCGTCGAGATTCAAGCCCATCGCGATTGCCAATGCCAAAACTTTTTGTCGCGACGGATTATTTTTTTTGCCGGAAAAAATGTGATAGGCATATTCGCGATTCAAACCCGACTCTTCGATGACTTTTGCCCGCTCCAAATTTTTTTCTTCCAATAATTTTTTTAAGTACTCATGAAGCGGCAAAACAAATTCTTCACGATTGCGTTCGCGCCAATCGCCGGGATTTTTTTCCGTCTTCAGCTCCGTGAAAAGTTCGTCGGTGCTTTTTCCGAATTTAAGCAAGACGCCTCACCTCCGACAATTTTTTTTACAATAACATAAAATTTTTTCTGTAGCAATTTCATTGTCCTGCGAGGACACCAAAACCCGAAATGATTTTGCTAAAATTTAAATGAAGTTCACAGCAACAAAAGGATTGGAGGAGATAACATGGCTGAAATTTTTTTGTGGATAATTTTTATCGGGACATTTTATTTCGTGTTCAAATTTATTTGGACGCATGTCACGACGGTTTCCTACAGTGGGCTCAAGGGATTTATACACTCATGGTGGGAACAATTTCTTTGGTCTTTTGTCATCGCCGGCGTTGTTACAGCCATTGCCGCTCACATACTGGAATCCTTTATGAACTTTGGACGCGGTTTAAATTTTGGCTTCAGTGATATTTTTATTGGAGGCGTTGTAGTATACGTAATATTCGCGATTTTCTCTGCGTCTGACACCTTCGACAGGAAAACTTTCCGCGAAAATTATAATCGACATGTCGTTGATTTAAGTAAAAAGCTCAATCTTGATGACACTATACTTTTTCACATTTCTCACGAAAATCCCGGCAATATGATAGATTTAAATGACACTCGTGAAGTAGACGAATTGACTTTGGCAGAAGATTTTGTTTCCGATGGCAGTTCCAAGTTGGTGCAATTCCCAAACATGGAGATAAGCCACTACGTCAACAAATCAGGAAATTACAGAAGCATAAAACTTTCCTTGAATCCTTCAACTTGTGATGACATAGAGGGCAGAGCGGCTCTTTCCTACATCAGAAGACTCATCGCGGAGATAACTTTCACGGCGGCGATAGAGGCAGTCGCTGAAGGGAAGAGTCGTGCGATAGAAAACAGCTTGCATTTGATTAACGAGCACGGTGTGTTTGGTTTATTGGAATATGTTTCCGATTCCGCAGAAAAAGTTTCACGCGATTATACGGAGGACGGAATAAAATACCTCGTTTCGAGGGACAGCGACGGTTATGTATACTTAAAGATGATCAAGACATCTTCGGAGGGCAAATGAAATGACTAAGCGAAAAATTTTTATCCTGATTTGCTTATCGCTTCTCTTAAGCGCGGTGATTACAGGTTGCAGCATGACGCCCGGAACCGTCGACAATTTTATTACCAATTACAACAACGAAATAAGAAACGCTATGAAAAATCATTTCTCAAGTGAAAAATCGGCAGATTCTGCTGCAAGAAAATGTTCTCTCAACGGATACACCAAGAGCTTTAATGGCGTGAACGCAAGCTTCACCGGCTACGAGGAACCGAGACTGACTTTAATATTCCGATTCGCCGAAAATCTTTCTGCAGATGAAGTATTTGGAATGATTGACGCTGCAATTATGGCTGTAGGCGACGATTGTGAAAAAGTCGGTAAAGCCTTGGGGATTTTGTATAATTCAAATAATGTGAATTATTACAACGTCAAAGGCGGATACCAAAAAGACATTACCCTCAACGGCAAAGAATATTTGATAGAATGGGTCGGAGACAGTATAAATTTTATGATAATCATCTTGAAATAAATCGAATCGAATTATCACACCGCAGGTAACAATACTTGCGGTTTTTTTATGATATAATGCCGTAAAAATTTTTACAAGGAGCGCGGCATGGATTTTCTTGAACGATATTTGGGCGACACTTATGAACTCGTCGACACGCTGAAAGATTCCGAACAGAGTTTTGTTGCGGCGGTTTACGACAAGCGGGCGCGGCGGCTTTGTGTGCTCAAGCGGCGCGATTTGCACTCCCGCCCGATTTATCAAACGCTCAAGGAACTTGACGACCCGCATGTCCCGAAAATTTTTCGATTGTTTGAACGTGACGGAAAGTTAATCGTAATCGAGGAGCACATCGACGGGCAGACGTTGGAGGAAATTTTAATTTATCAACCCGAAAAGCTCAACGAGGATTTGGCGGAAAAAATTTTGTTTCAGCTCTGCGAATGCCTCGCCGCCTTCCACGCGAAAAATATTATTCATCGTGACCTCAAGCCGTCAAACATCATGCTCACCGAAAAAAATTTCGTCAAGCTGATTGACTTCGGTATCGCGAGGATTTTTAAAGAGACCGGCACAGCCGATACCGAACTTATGGGCACGCGAGGATATGCGCCGCCCGAACAATTCGGACTTTTCGACTTCGGGCAAACGGACAGGCGCAGCGATATTTACGCGCTCGGTGTCACGCTGAAAAATTTGCTCGGCTCCGATTACGACGGACGCTTGAAAAAAATTTTGGACAAGTGCACCTCGCTTGAGCCTTCCAAACGTTTTCAGTCGGTTGAGGAACTTGCCAACGCCGTCATACGCAGAAAAAAATTTTTATTCGCCCGAAGAATTTCAATCGCGGCAACGGTCGGGCTTGCGATAATTTTTTTTCCGCGAAGCATGAACGTTCAAGAGAATTCATCACCCGAAGAAAAAATTTCCGTCGTCGTCGAGGAAACTCAAGCCGAAAAAATTTCCGCGCCCGTCGAAAAAATTCAGCCCGAAGAAAAAATTTTCGAGGCGTCGTCAATTCAAATTCCCTCACTGCCGCAAACGACTTTGCCCGAAATAAATTTGCCGCCGCCGAATGTAAATCCTCCGCAAACCCGGCAAGAAGAAAAATCTTCGGGCGAGGTCGAAATGAAACTTTTTTTGAACGGCGAACTGACCGGCAAGGAGCATATGATTTATCTGCGCGGCTGGCAAAATTGGTCGCGGGACAATTACGGGCAAATTCTTTTTCCGAACGATTGGCACGCCGAACTTCACATCGAAAATCACAGCGGCAAAGATTTAATCAATCCGCACCTCGCCGTGAACATCGGGCGCGATAAAAAAAATTTCGACATGCCGAATCTTGAAAACGGTCAGTCGTTCGATTTGGATATTCCGCTCGGAAAAAAACTTGCCTCGCCCGAAAAAGGCAGCGGGCATTTGCAGATTATTTTGCAGGCGGAAGGCGTGCCGCAAATTTTCCTGAACAAAACTTTTTTCTTGGTCAAATAATTTTTGGGAGGTAATGTCATGAGCGAAAAAAAAATTTGTGAGATATGCCCGCAACATTGTCGGCTTGCAATCGGAGAGGTCGGCAAGTGTCGTGCGCGAATCAATGACGGAGAAAAAATTACCGCGCTCAATTACGGCTCGATAACTTCGATTGCCCTCGACCCGATTGAAAAGAAACCGCTCTACAGATTTTTTCCCGGCAGCAGGATTTTGTCGGTCGGCAGCTACGGTTGCAATTTGAACTGTCCCTTCTGCCAAAACTTTGAAATTTCTATGGCGGATTCGACTTTCCCGACACGTCAAATCACACCCGCTCAACTTGCCGCGCTTGCCGAAGAACTTGTCCCGCAAAAAAATATCGGCGTCGCTTTCACCTACAACGAGCCGTTTATCAGTTATGAATTCGTTCGAGATACTTCCGAACTTTTAAAAAGTCGCGGCTTAAAATCTGTCCTCGTCACGAACGGAACCGTTGCGCCCGCCGCCTTGAAAAAAATTTTGCCGCTGATT
This sequence comes from Selenomonadaceae bacterium, assembly GCA_017535925.1. Classification (GTDB taxonomy): domain Bacteria; phylum Bacillota; class Negativicutes; order Selenomonadales; family Selenomonadaceae; genus Quinella. Next base: position 81,316 of record JAFXTD010000045.1, read on the forward strand.
GCCGCAATGAATATCGACTTGAAAGGTTTCAGTCAAGAAATTTATTCGCTGCTCGGAGGAAATTTTGAGACCGTTCGCAAGACGATTGAGCTTGCCTCGAAAAGTTGTCATGTTGAAGTTACAACTTTGATTGTCCCGACGATGAACGATTCGATTGAGGACATGGACAGGGAGGCGGCTTGGCTCGCGAACATTTCCAAAGACATGCCGCTTCATATCAGCCGATTTTTCCCGCGCTACAAAGTCACGAATCTTCCGCCGACACCCGTCAAGAAAATTTATGAACTTGTCGAAGTCGCCAAACGTCATTTGAATTTTGTTTACGCGGGAAATTGCTGAACTCAAAAAAAAAATGCCCCCTTCAAAAAAAGTTGGGGGCTTTTTTGATTTTAATATTCGGGATACATTCCGGCAACCAAATCTACGACGACGCTGCTGCCCGACACGCCGACGTGAATGTGGAAACCGCCGCCAAACGGCGTAAGATATTTTGCTTGTCCGCCGCTGTAGGCAAAATAAAAATCGTTACCGTCTTGTCCGACCAAATTTATGTTGTGTTTCGAGTTGAGCCGTTTCAAATATTTGTTGACGTATTTACTCGTCTCACCGTCGCAGACGGTATAATTCCAGCTCGTGTACTTCACGCCGTTGAGAGAGAGGTGCTCTGTTCCTTCATAGCGAATACGTTCATGATATTTGTTGACAGCCATGTTATAAAAATTCGGCACGGTTACATAAGCCGCCTCGACCGTCAACGCGGGAAGAGCAATTGCCAACGTTAAAAGAATCGTCGCGAAAAATTTTTTCATGGCGAATCAATCCTTTTGACCGCTTCCGCCGCAAGAGGGGCAAGTTTCCCGTTTGGTGTAGCCGGGCTTGCGCGGACCGCCGCTGTAATTGGGCGTATCCGAATCGTATTCGTAAGTTTCGATATAGCCTTTGCCGTCGCACCGGAAACACATGCGGGCTTCGACGCCGGAGACAGGCAAAACGAAAGTCACTACAGCGAACATCGCCAACAACAACCATGCAAACTTTTTCATAAAAAATCCCTCCCAAAAAAATTTTTAACGATACAAATTTTCTTCAAAAGGATTTTATATTTGCAGATAGATTTTGTCAAGAAAATGTTTAAACTTTTTCGCCACTCAAAAAATCTCTCAACTTATCACCCAAAAGATTGAACGTTGCGACCGTGATAAAAATCGCTGTGCCCGGCGCGAGGATTACCCAAGGCGCGGTTTGCAACATTGAGCGACCGTTATTCATCATTGCGCCCCATTCGGCAGTCGGAGGCATTGCGCCAAGTCCGAGAAAAGATAAGCCCGCCAATTCCATTATGATTGTTCCGATGTCGAGTGCCGCCGTCACGAAAATTGTTCCCGCGATGTTCGGCAAGACGTGTTTAAATAAAATCGTCGTCGAACTTGAGCCCGCCATCTTTGCCGCGTCGAAGTAAGGCATTGAACGTATCGACAAGACCAAGCTGCGTGAAATTCTTGCGTACTTCGGCCAACCGATTATCGCCAAAGCCGCCGCCGCGTTGAGAAGACCGCCGCCGAGTGCTCCGGCCGCCGCGATTGCAAAAACCATTTGCGGGAAGGCAAGGAACACGTCCGACAACCGCATTAAAAAAATATCGAGCCGCCCGCCGCGAAAGCCGCATATCGCTCCGATTAAACTGCCGACGCTTGAAATGACCGCCAACAAAATCAGCGAGGCGCACAAAGTCGTTTGAGAGCCGACGATAACCCGTGACAAAACATCGCGTCCGTAGCGATCGGTGCCGAGTAAGTTCGTCGAATTCGGCGGAGTTAGTGCACCTTCCAAATCTTGAACGTAAGGGTCGAAGGGCGTCAAGAAGTCAGCGAAGACCGCAATAAAAATTAAAGCTCCTGCCGCCGCAAAATTAATGCGTAATGCGTAATGCGAAATGCGCAATTAAATTCCTCATTCCTAATTCCTAATTCCTAATTGAACACGCGGGTCGAGCCAATGATAAAGCAAGTCCGCCGCGAGATTCACCAGCACATAAATTATTGCCATCCACACGACGTAAGCTTGAATCAGCGGATAATCGCGCATTAAAATTGCGTCGACTGCCATCTTGCCGACGCCGTCCCACATGAAAATCGTTTCTACAATCGCCGTGCCGCCGAGCAATGAACCTATCGACAACGCAAGCAACGTGATAATTACAATCAGCGTCGAACGCAGGACACTTTTTGTCAAGATTGTAAGTTCGTCGACGCCGCGACTTCTCGCGCCCGTGACATACGGCTTGTCAAGTTCTTCCAAGACGACTGCGCGGATTTGCCTCGTGTACTTCGCGCCCATTGCGATTGTCAAAGTCAAGGCGGGCATGACGACGCTTTGACCGATTATCGGCAAGAGGTTCAATTTCAGCGCGAGGAAGTAAATCAAAAGCAAGCCGCAAAAAAAATTCGGCATTGAGTTCCCGACGAAACTCAAGCCGCGAATCAGATAATCAAGCGGGCGATTTTGATTGACGGCAGATAAAATTCCGAGCGGCGTCGCGATAAAAATCGTCAGCAAGATTGAAACGAACATTAATTCAAACGTCGCCGGCAATTTTTCCGTGAAAGTTTCAAAAACCAATTTGCCGCTGATAAACGAACGCCCCATGTCGCCCGTCAAAACACCGCCGAGCCATCTGCCGTATTGAATCAAAAACGGTTGGTCGAGTCCGAGTTCGGCGCGTTTGGCAGCTTTAATTTCTTCGGCGACACTGCCGGCTTGTTCGTAAATTATATCGACGGCGTCATCGGAGGTGAATTGCATCATGCCGAACGTGAGAAAGGTTATCCCGAAGAAAATCGGCACGAGCTGAATCAGTCTTGATAAAAAATATTTTTTCATGTTGCGAATTTTAAATCGGTCGCGAAAAAAAAATAAGCCCCGCGAGGGGGATTGAGTTTGATAAAAATTTTATCGGGCGATTATTTTTTTTCGAGTTCGATTTCTTGTTTTTCTGCCAAGCGGGCTTCGACTTCCTTTTCCAATTCGGCTTCCTTGTAAGCTTCGAGGTTCTTGTCCTTTTGGAGGACTTCGTCATTTTGGGATTGCGGCTTCTCAATCGGGAAAGTGATAATCTTCAAAGCCTTAATCGTCTTCCACGCGCCGGCTTCCAAAAGAGTTGAGTCGCGCAGTTCGCTTTCGTTGGCACATTTATGCCACTTGCCCTCGTCGTCTTGGAAATACATTTCGAATTCAAGTTGGAAGTGTTTTTCGTCGGCGTACTTGACATGAAATTTGCCTGCGCTGTATTTGAGCCCGCGCTCCTCGTATTTTTTTATCATATCGTCGAGACGCGGCGAAACAACGTCGGAAATTTTTTCAAGTGTCATATCGGGGCGGAACAAGTCAACGAAGAAATTTTTGACAGCCTCGACCAATTCGCCGACCTTTTCGATTTTATTTTCCAATGCCATTGCAATTCACCTCGCTCAAACGGTAAGCTCAAGTTCTTTTTCGTAACGGGCGGTAACGTCGCTCTCTTTGGCAGTCAAGCCTTCCTTAGCCCAAGCGGGCACTTCGGATTCGTCAATTTCGCGGACGGTGGTTTTTTCAACCCACTTGCCGTTTTCTTTGTAGTAGAGGCGGTGAACGAGACGCAAGATGTTGCCTTCGACGCTGGAGAAAAGTTTCGCCGCGTAATCGACAATGCCGGTTTCTTTGAGAGCGTCTTGAAGCTTGGGCAGAAATTCTTTAAGCCAACCTTCAATCTCGTCCCATTTCGTCACGACCAGATAGCCGACGACACCTATTGCAAGCAAAGCAGGAATCATTTTTTTTACCTCCCAAATTAAATCTGTGAACTTATTTTAAACCAAAAACTTTCTGCAGGCAAGTTTAATTTTCCAGAGGGTCTGCGCCGTATTTATTGTAGCCGACTTGCCCCGCCGCGCAGAAAAGATAAATCGAGAAAAATATTCCGACGACGGGAACGACAGCGAGGATTGAAAACCAACCGCTCTTGCCCAAGTCGTGCAGGCGGCGAATCATCAGCATAAAATTTCCTGCGCCCGCAGCCACTGCCCAAATCATAGTTATCGCCTTGACCAGAAATCCGTTCGGGTCGCCCGTCAAGAACGTTGCCATTGAAGAAGTCACGAACGTCGAAAGCCCTGCAATCAACGCCAAAATTATCATGTACTTGAGGTAAGCCAGACGATTGAGCCGACCTTCCGTAACGTAAATTTCTTTCAACATCGACATGAAAAAATCTCCCTTCGGTCGATTTTTAGGAACTAGGAACTGGGAACTAGGGACTAGTTTCTAACCACTAATCACTAACCACTAACCACTATATTTCCAACCGCCGCCGTCAGCATTGCGGATGATCGTCGAAAAAAATTGACTGTAAGATTTATTCGAGTTCGTCTCAACCTGCATGACGTTGTTGGCGTCGGGCGAAAGTGTGTAATAATATAAGCCTTCCTTATCGGAATAAGTTACGCGCAAACCGTTGCCGGTTCTCTTGATTGTAATTTTTTGTTCGTCGCGCACATAGGTCGAATTGAAATTATTTTTGGCTTTGGTGTTGTCTATCATCGTCAAAAAACTTTCCCAATCTTTGGTGCCGTCCTCCGCTTTCGTCGACGCCAAATATCCTTCAATCGCCGAAAACAACGTATTAAAAAATCCTATCTCCGAGCTTAGAGCCTTGTCGACGGTGTCGCTGTTTACAATCGTGTTGTAAGTCATATCGGCGAAAGGAACTATTTCCATTTGCCAATTCAAAGTCTTGTAGCTTGGAGCGGCGTCACTCTCTTCGGTTTGAGTTTCATAATCGAAAGAAGTTTCCTCCGATTCGGATTCGTTCGTGTTCAAGATATTGTTGCCTGCCGTTTCGACGTTGTCACCCGCCGTGCCGAAAAGATTTTTTATCGTGGCACCAAAGCCGCCGTTAATCGTGACGAACAATGCAATCGCGGCAACGAATCCGAGAAGCAATGCGTACTCGACAAGCCCTTGACCTTTTCGGGAAAAATTTTTCATGAAACTGCCCTCGCGAATTTTTCAAAGCGATTTGGATTTTTCCGTCGCCGCAAGCACCGCCTCAATCAGCGAAGACCTCAAGCTGCCGCGTTCCAAAACTCTCACGCCTTCAATCGTCGTGCCTGCAGGGCTTGTGACTTTATCGCGCAAAACGTCGGGGTGTTCGCCCGATTGCAAAACCATCTTCGCCGCGCCGAGCAGAGTTTGTGCCGCAAGTTCAATCGCCTGTGCCCGTGACAAGCCCGCCGCAACTCCGCCGTCAGAGAGGGCGTCAATCATCAGGAACGCATAAGCCGGACCCGAACCGCTCAAGCCTGTAACCGCATCCATTAATTTTTCTTCGACTTCAACCGCACGACCCAGCGTCGACCAAAAATTTTTTATCGTCTCGCCGACCTGCGCGGCATTTTTATTCAAGGTGTAAGCCGTCATGCTCTCGCCGACAGAAACCGCAACGTTGGGCATGATTCGCACGATTTTATTTTCGGGGAAAAATTTTTCGACGTTGGCAAGCTTAAGCCCGGCAACCGTGTAAGTTATAATCGTCGAGGCGGGAATTTTATTTTGAAGTTCGGCAAAAGTTTTCGCGGCGTCTTTGGGCTTGACGGCGATAATCAGCAAGTCGACCTCGTCAAGAAAATTTATGTCGACCGAAGCTTTGACTCCGTAGCGCGTGATAAGTTCCTCACAACGGGCGGGACGAATCTCGGAAATAAAAATATCGTTCGGCGAAAAGATTTTGCCGCTGATTCCGCGAACGATTGATTCGGCAAGCGCGCCGCCTCCGATAAATCCTATTTTACTCATAAACTAAATCCTCCTTACTTAGAGCGTGTTGGTAAAATAAATCGGCGGCTTCAATTAAACGTTTCAATGAATTTTATTTTTAAATCTACTTTTCTTTTGCCACGCCCAAAAGAAAAGTAGCAAAAGAAAAGGGCGTTTGTCCGCTATAAAACCTTCCAG
>JAFXTD010000046.1 GCA_017535925.1 Selenomonadaceae bacterium
AATCCTGAGGAGCAATCGCTTGCGTTAAACGTTATAGGAGAATAGCCACTCGTTACGAAAAACTTGCCGTAAGATTTCTTGCCTTTATACATGTTGCTTGTATTCTTATCCGGCTTCTTTAATTTATTCAACACACCCTAGTTCCTATAAAAGGAGCTTTTCACATGCAGACGATAAAAATTTTTTTAATCGGCATGACGGCGATTGCCGGATTTTTTTTGAGCTTGACGCAAGGCTCGGTTGAAATATCTTCCGCGCAAATTTTTAATGACTTGCTCGGAGGCGAAGTGACTATCGATGAAACGAAGCGACAAATTTTGGAAAACATCCGCCTGCCTCGAACGATAGTTGCCTTGCTCGTCGGAGTGAATTTGTCGTTGTCGGGAGCAATTCTTCAAGCCGTCATGAAAAATCCTCTTGCCGACCCTCACATAATCGGAATATCTTCGGGCGCGGGCTTGTTCGGAATTTTCGTCATGATGGTTGCGAACGATACGCTTTTGGTGACGCCCGCAGCTTTCGTCGGAGCAATGCTTGCGGCGGCTTTGATTTATCTTTTGGCTTGGAAGGACGGCATTCGCCCAATCAGAGTGATTTTGGCGGGCGTGGCGGTCAGTGCATTTCTCGGCGCGGGAATTTCTGCCTTGCTGATTTTTTATTCCGATAAAGTTCACGGCGCGCTCATGTGGATGGTCGGCGGCTTATCGGCTCGTTCTTGGCAACACGTCGAAATTTTGTTGCCGTATTCAATCGCGGGAACCTTCGCGACTTTTTTGGCGGCGCGACACATGAACGTATTGCAGTTGGGCGACGAGGTTGCACAAGGTCTGGGCTTGCGCGTCAATCTCGTGCGGACAATCTTGACGGCAACAGCGGCACTCTTGGCGGCTTCGGCGGTCTGTGTCGTCGGCTTGCTCGGTTTCGTAGGATTAATCGTTCCTCACACGGCGCGATTGATTCTCGGCTCTGACTATCGAATTTTATTGCCGGGCGCGGCGTTTTTGGGAGCGGCGGTCGTCACGATAAGCGACACCTTCGCACGAACAATCTTTGCCCCGACAGAATTGCCCGTAGGAATTTTAATGGCAATGCTCGGCGCGCCTTTCTTTTTGTTTTTGTTGAGGCGAGAATTATGAACTTGACAGCTGAAAAAATTTCCGTGACAATCGGCGGTAAAGAAATTCTTCGCGACGTGAATTATAATTTTGTTTCGGGCAAGCGGACGGCACTGATTGGCGCGAACGGCGCGGGCAAATCGACGCTCCTAAAAATTCTTTGCCTGCTCAATGAAAAATTTTCGGGAAGTGTGACGCTCGACGGAAAAGACATTCGCACAATCGGCAGAAAAAATTTATCGCGAATAATGGCAATCCTCCCTCAAGAACGCGACGCGCCTCAAGATACGACAGTCAAGCAGTTGGTTTCGTTCGGAAGATTCCCTCACAGAAAATTTTTCGGCGGACATTCGGCTCAAGACGAGGCGGCGATTAAAAATGCTTTGGAACTCACGAAGCTCACCGACTTTGAAAATCGGCAGGTAATTTCTTTATCGGGCGGCGAACGTCAACGCGCTTGGCTGGCAATGACACTTGCACAACGCCCGAAGATTTTATTGCTTGACGAGCCGACGACTTACCTCGACATCGCCCATCAACTTGAAGTCATGGAGATTATCGCCGACGTGAACAAAAAATTTTCCACGACGATTATAATGGTCTTGCACGATATAAATCACGCGCGACTTTACAGCGACGAGGTTTTGATTCTCAAGGACAAAAAAATTTTCGCGGCGGGCGACCCGAAAAAAATTTTGACTGCGAAAACTTTATCCGAAGTCTTCAACGTCGAGGCGGACACTTTCACGAACGCAGCCGGCGACGAAATTATTTTCCCGATAAGGAGGACGAGCAGTGGGCTTTGAATTCAAATTGACCGATAATGTCATGTACGTTAAGGGCGTCGGTCCGAAACGGGCGGCGGCTTTGGAGAAATTAAATATCTTCACGAAGTACGACCTCTTGACGCACTACCCGCGCACCTACGAAAACCACAGCAACTTGACGCGAATCGTTGACATCTTGGAAGGCGAAACCGTTTTGCTTGTCGGGAAAATTTCAAACATAACCGCACGCGAGGCACGCGGCTTGAAAATTATCAACGCGATACTTGAGGACGCGACGGGTTACATTCAGCTGACGTGGTTCAATCAAAATTGGCTGCTGAACAGATTGCGACACGGCATGCGGCTTTTGGTTATCGGCAAGGCAAAATTTGATTCGTGGTCAAATCGATTGTCGATGAGTCAAATTCAAAGCTTCACGATCCTTGAGCCGGATGAGGAGCCCGAATTGGGAATCATGCCGATTTATCCTTCGACCGCCGCGATAAGTCAAAGCGTCTTGCGCACGGCGATAAAAAATCTTTTGGCGACGATGCCTCCGCTCAAAGAAATTTTGCCGCAAGAACTTCTCAACTCACAAAAATTAATTTCAATCGACGAGGCGGCGCGAACGATTCATTTCCCGCAAGATTTTTTGGAACTGGACAAAGCGCGGCGGCGTTTGGCATTCGACGAACTGTTTTTGATTCAATGCGGGCTGATGTTAATCAAGCGACAGAATCAAGACGAACGACTCGGCATAACTCACAAAAAAAACGGCGCACTGGTCAAAGCCGCGCTTGCAAAGTTGCCGTTTGAATTGACGGGCGACCAAAAAAAAGTTTTCCGCGCCGTATCGAAGGACATGGAAAACAAATTGCCGATGCGCCGATTGATTCAAGGCGACGTGGGTTCGGGCAAAACGGCGGTTGCATTGTTGGCACTGGTCAAGACGGTCGAGAGCGGCTATCAAGGCGCGTTCATGGCTCCGACGGAAATTTTGGCGAATCAACATTACGAAAAATTTTCGGCGTTGCTGACGGGCTTGGGAATTCGTGTCGACTTGTTAAGCGCGAAAGTCACACGCTCAAAAAAAATGCGCGACGAAATTTATCAAAAAATTTCTTCGCACGAATCGGATATAATAATCGGGACACATGCGCTGATTCAAGAAGGCGTGACGTTCGCGAAACTCGGCTTGGTCGTGACTGACGAACAACATCGTTTCGGCGTGACGCAACGCTTGACGCTTGAAAAAAAATCGGACGCGCTGCCCGATATGCTCGTTATGACGGCGACGCCAATCCCGCGCACAATGACGCTGACGGTTTACGGTGACTTGGACGTTTCGCTGATAAAAGAATTGCCGCCGGGGCGCAAGCCGATTAAAACTTTCGGAAGAGGAATCAGCGACAAGAAAAAAATTTACGAGTTTGTCCGCGAAGAAATCATGGCGGGTCGTCAAGCTTACGTCGTGTGTCCGCTTATCGGGCGCAGCGAATCGGAACGCCTTGCCGACATTGAATCCGCCGAAGAAATTTTCGACACATTGAGCAACGGGATTTTCCGTGACGTGCCCTGCGCTCTTCTTCACGGCAGAATGAAACCGCGTGACAAAGAAGAGATTATGGAAAAATTTCACGGCGGCGAAATAAAATTGCTGGTGTCGACGACAGTCATTGAGGTCGGAGTCGATGTTCCCAATGCAAGCGTCATGGTCGTCGAACACGCGGAGCGATTCGGCTTGGCTCAACTTCATCAACTGCGCGGGCGAGTCGGGCGCGGTTCCGAAAAATCTTACTGCATATTAATTTCCGACAGCACTGCCGGTGTTGCCAAAGCGCGGCTTGAAATTTTGGAGAAGACCAATGACGGCTTCAAGCTTGCCGAAGAAGATTTGAAGTTGCGCGGACCCGGACAATTCTTCGGCGAGGCTCAACACGGCTTGCCCGATTTAAAAATCGCCGACGTTTTCCGCGACGTGGAAATTTTGATTCAAGCACGCGACGCCGCCGAGAAGTTCATAACCGACGACGAGAATTTGAATTACTTCGCGAACCTTCGACAAAATCTTGCGCTTGCTTACGGCGACAAATTCGGGCAAATCACTGCCAATTAGTGGTTAGTGATTAGTGGTTAGTGGTTAGAGTTCGTCCGAAAGTTTCTGCGCGAGCTTTTATAAAATTTTTCGCCGCCTCGTGCACGACGACTTGATTAATAAAATCGCTCAAGTAATCGTCGAAAATTCCTTCGCGGTCGCAAAGCTCAATCAAGCGCAGAAAATTTTCATCGGCGTCGAGGTCGTATTCGATTCGGTGAAGGAGCCTCGATAATTCTGCGCGGACTTCAGGCGTAAAAATTTCTTTCAGCGCGGCGACTTCGGCGGTGCACTTGCAAGCCTTGACCAACCAAATTTTTGTCGTCAAGTCGTCGTTGAAATTTTCAAAGCCGAAATCAATCCAATTCCTAATTCCTAATTCCTCATTCCTAATTGTTTCGCGTTCGCCGGGCATGAACCGTATCTCTTTGTAAATCGCGTCGTCCAAAAGTTTTACAACATCCGCCTTCGCCCAAAGCCTCTGCTCGTTGTTTGAAAATCTTCCTCGCCGCAACCGCTCCAAAATTCCAACGAATCGCACGTTATAAAATTGAGTGAGCAGGAAGCCCGAATCCGTGAGCAGGTGATTGAACGTGAGCAGTGTCGAATAAAAATTTTCTCCGCTCGTCAAGACTTCCGGCGCGATTATCAAATCAAAAATTTTCGGCGCGGTCGGCAATTCGTAAATCAAATCTGCGCGGAAGTCGTTGCAAATTTTTTTTGTCTCGGGCGAAATTTCTTTGGCAAGGAATGCAATCTGCGCGGCGGGCAAAATTTTTCGCAAGCCTTCCAAAAGTTGAGGCGACTCAATCAGCAAAACCGTTATCGGCAAAAAATTCGGCGGCACGAAATTTAAAATCCCGCGCCGCTCATCGTTATTGCTTGTCATTTTAATATCCCCAACTGAATATAAATTCTAATGGTATCGTCAAACCGTCAACAATATGAACGGGAACCTCATTTTTAACCGCAGCTTTTTCCTCTTCCGACAAGTCCTCCAAATCGTCTTGGTCAAATAAAATGTATTCGTCTTCCAAAAAATATTTTCCGTCGCGAAGAAGATAAACATCAACGCTTTTCACCCACGGGTCAACAATCCAATATTCGCGCACGCCTTGCACCTCGTAAGTGTCTTTTTTTATCGTTAAGTCATTGCGCCGCGTGGATTTTGAAAGAACTTCAACGACCATATCCGGTGCACCGAAAATATTTTTCTGCCCGGCGAGAATTTTTTCGTTTGATTTCAATACAACGACCAAATCCGGCTTATAAAGACTGCCGTCGGAAAAGTGAACGTCAACATCATCGGGATAAACGTAGCCGCTTTTGTTGTTCGATAAATGTGTTCCGATAATCATTCCGAGTCGCATAATAATTCCACTGTGGTCAAGATTCGCTGCAGGTGCCATAAATTTTTTCCCTCCGATAATTTCGTAAGACGGATAAAGCAAACGCTCGTTGAGAATTTCCATTTAAATCGCCTCCAATAGTTTATAAAAATCTTCGACAAAAGTTTTCGCGTCGGTAAGTTTATCAACGGAAATTTTTTCTGTCAACGCCGCAAGCTCCGCCCGATTGTTTGCAAGCTCGACGGCTTTTTTTGTGTAAGCGTCAACGTCATAAACAATCAACTCTTCGACGCCCGAAATTTTTAAAATGTCTGCGCCCGTCCTCGTGTGAGGAAGTTCGCCGCAAAGATTCAAAACCGGAACGCCCATATACAACGCCAAAGCCGTCATCATTCCGCCGGGATAAGGGAAGGCGTCCAAAATCAAATCGATCTCGCTGTAGTCCGTGAAGAAATTATTTTCTCCGCGCCTGACTTCAAAATTTTTAAGCCCGAAATTTTTCAGCCGCTCAATCAACGCAACTTGACGACTTGCAAGCGGCGTGGTGTCTCGGAAAATAATTTTTGCTTCGGGCAGGGCGTCAAGAATTTTTTTCACGGCGTTTAAATAATCGTCGCCAAGCTTCATGAAATTGTTCAAGCTGCCGAACGTAAAATTTTTGTGCGAAAATGCTCGGCGGGAATTTTTTTCGCGAATCATTTTTTCATTCGGGCGAAAGGCAAAAGCCTTCTTCAACGCAAAAATCTTTTCGGAAAAAATTTCGTCGTGCGCCGTCAAAAATTCGTCGCCGATAAAATAATCAATAGCCTCAAGCCCCGTCGAATCGAAGTAGCCGATACCCGTCATTTGAACCCGCGCAGGTTTGTAAGATAAAATTTGCAAAGTCGAGCCGCCTTCGGTGTGCCCGCCCAAGTCAATCAAAAAATCCGTGCCGATGTCGCGAATTTTTTCTGCCGCCTCCTCGAAACTTACTTCCGCAATTTCAAAATACTTATCGACGCTCCTCCGAATTTTTTTCGTGAAAGAATCTTCTTCCTTCGACAAACTCCACGCCGTCACGAAAAATTTTTCGCGGTCGTAATCGGTCAACAACGCCTCGTAAAACCTCGCAGCTGACGAATCACAAAAGTTCGGCGATATGAACGCCACAGATTTTTTTTCATTCCTAATTCCTAATTCCTCATTCCTAATTGCAACTGTGTCGCGATAGAGTGAATTGTAAATTTTCAGTTCGTGAATCAAAGTCGGCGCGTCGAGTTGCGGCAAGTAATGCAATGCGAACAAATAATTTGAGAAATGTGCCCGCTGACTTCGCAAAAATCTATCGGTCATCGCCGCGTTGAAATAAGCTTGAGCGGCTCCTTCCGCGTCGCACAAATCGTGGAAACACGCTCCGATTAATTCATGAATCCGCCATTCCTCCTGCGCCGTCGACAAAATTTTTTCCAAGCGTTCCAATGCCTCGCGTGGTTTGTTTTCGTCCAATAATTTTCGTGCCGAATCCATTTTTATCACCTCCCGACGCCGATTTTATCATTCCGATTTCAAAAATACAAAAAACCCTCTGACACTCCGCCGAAGTTTTTTTGCTGCTTGTTTACCGATTTTTACATTAAAAGATTTTGTTACACGTTCCGAAAAAAATTTTTATACGGCAAAGAAAAAACCTCCCAAACTTCCGCTTGAGAGTTTTTTTTATATTTTCGCAATCAAGTCACGATTCGCAACGTCGCTGACAAGTTCAAACGTCAATTGCCGAAGCTTGACGTTCGCCGAAGTCAATTTCACACGCACATTGTCCCCGATATGATAACTTTTGCCCGTCCGCGTGCCGATTAACGCAAATTCTTTTTCGACGAACCCATAATAATCATCTTTTAAATCCGCCGCACGAACCAAACCGTCAACGCCGTTATCCAACTCAACAAAAAATCCGAAATTCGTCACGGATTCTATCACGCCGTCGAAATTTTGTCCGACGAATTGTTCCATGTACTCGACTGCTTTCAAGTCCAATGCTTCGCGCTCAATGTCTATCGCTCGCCGTTCCCGCTCCGAACTTTGCTTTGAAATTTCTTCCAAGTTTTTAATTAAAGTGCCTCGCAACGCCCGATGAACGATTAAATCGGGATAACGTCTTATCGGCGAGGTGAAATGCGTGTAAAATTTCGCCGCAAGTCCGAAATGTCCCAAATTTTCCGGCGAATATCGCGCTTGTTGCATTGTTCGCAAAGCATAAGTCATGATAACTTTCTCTGCCGGCAAATTTTTTACCTTCGACAGGATTTTTTGGAAATCGGACGGCTCTTTTCCCTTGTTTATGTGTAAATTGAAGTGCGCAAGCAGTTGATTGAACGTCAAAACTTTTTCGGGGCTCGGAATTTCGTGAACGCGATACAAACTCGGAATTTTATTTTTAATTGTGTGTTCGGCGACGGTTTCATTTGCGAGGAGCATGCACTCTTCGATAATCGACTCGGCAACGGTTTGAATTCTTTTTGTAATTTCAAGCGGTTCGCCCGCCGCGTTCAAAATAATTTTCATTTCGGGGAGGTCGAAGTCAATCGCGCCGCGTTCATGACGAATTTTTTTCCTCAAGCCGTGAATTTTCTTCAAAGCGTTGAGATTTTCCGCGCAATCGTCAAGAATTTTATCGCCGTCAAGAAATTTATTGACTTGCGTGTAAGTCAGCCGCTTGAAGACATGAATAACCGTCGGAAAAATTTTATAATCGACGACCTTTCCCAACGAATTAATTTTCATTTCGCAAGCCATCGCCAAACGGTCGACGCCCGCGTTCAAACTGCAAATGCCGTTGGAAAGTTCGGTCGGCAACATGGGAACGACCCTATCGACGGGATAAATGCTGGTTCCGCGTTCAAAAGCCTCGCGGTCAAGGGCGGTGTGCGGGCGAACATAAAAACTTACGTCGGCAATGTACACACCCAAAAAAAATTCGCCGTTGCGTTCTTCGGCGTAAACTCCGTCGTCCAAATCTTTTGCGTCCTCGCCGTCAATCGTCACGATTTTTAAATTTCGGCGGTCGATTCGTTTGGCAATTTCGTTTTTGCTCGGCTCAAGTTCGATTCGCGAGGCTGCGGATTGGACTTCGGGAGGAAAATCTTCTTCGACGCCGTGACTTCGTAAAATTCCGCGAATCTCGACGCCAGGCGCATTTTCCTTGCCCAAAACTTCAACGACTTCGCCGCGCAGAGGTTTCCACGAAATAATTTTCACGACGACTTTGGTATTTGCGGGAAATTTTTCTTTGAAGTTCGGCAGGATAATTTTTTGGTCAATGCGTTTATCGTCGGGCGTGAAGAAAATTTTTTTGCCGCTTTTGTTGAGCGTGCCTACGAAAATATTTTTTGCGCGCTCCAAAATTTCAATGATTGTTCCTTCACGACGCCCGCGCCAATCGTCGACAATTTTAACTTTGACTTTATCGCCGTTGAGAGCCCCGCGAAGATTTTCGGGCGCGATAAAAATATCCGAGCCGCCGTTTTCGGGCGAAACGAATCCGAATCCTTTAAGATTGACGCTTAACTTGCCTTGAATCATCCTCATGACGCATTTACGAGCGCAAATTTTGCTGCCGCCTCCGCCGTGATTGTTCCGTCTTGCGTTTCGACGGTCGCACGCATTGAAATTATATTTTTCCGCCGGTTTTCTTCCCATGCCGTGATTTTCAGCTCTTGATTAACGGGCGTCGGGAATTTGAATCGGACTTCAAGCCGTCCCGTCAAAGATTTTTCGTGATATTTCGCGCTGATAAATTTGCACATCGTTTCGTCAAGCATGGTTGATAAAATTCCGCCGTGAGCCGTGCCCTCGTAGCCTTCAAATTCTTTCGGCAAAATTTTTTTCGTCGTAATCTTTTCTCCGTCGAAATCAAACGTCAAGTGCAAGCCTATCGGATTTTTTTCTCCGCAAGCAAAACAATATTCATCACTCATTCAATCATCTCCTTAAGGTTCAAAATACCAGCCGAAAATATTTTTGATTTTGACTTTGAAGCCGTCCAAAACTCCGACGGGCACCTCAAATTCAACTTGTGCGCGTTCCTCGTCAGTCAATCTTGCCAATTCATCTTCAGACCAATTTTGATACAGCCCGCCGAATTCATATTTGCCGTCGCGAAGAAGATAAACTTCAACGGTCTCGCGCCAAGGGTCAATCATCCAATATTCCTTGACGCCGTTGCGCTCGTAGGTGTCTTTTTTTATTCCCGTGTCGCGTTTCAGCGTGGAGCGGGAAAAAATTTCGGCAACCATATCGGGCACACCGCGAAGTGTTCCGCGCTTATTGCCGAGAAAAAGTTTTTCGTTCGCCGCGCTGACGAAAATAAAATCGGGCTTGAAAAGACTGCCGTCGGGAAAGTGAACGTCAAAATTGTCAGCAAAAGCGATTCCGAGTTTGTTTATCCTCGCGTAGCCGCCAATAATTGTAACTAAATTTGCGGTAACATTAACATGCCCCATGTTCGGACTCGGTGCCATAAATTTTTCGCCTCCAATAATTTCGTAGTCGTCGTATTGTTCTACAAAAATTTCGGTTGCCATTTAAATCATCTCCCAAAGAAAATTTCCTCACGCTTGGTATTTTTAAATTTTATTTCATTGCGCCTTGTCTTTCAAGTTTTTTTTCGGCGAGGCATTTCAAACGATAAGGGGCAAAATTGACAAGCACCAAGCGCGAAGGTAAAATACGATTTATCATTTAAATTGGAGGAGATATTTCAATGAAAGATACTGTTAAAAAAGTTGCACTCGCTTACAGCGGCGGGCTTGATACTTCGGTTATAATTCCTTGGCTCAAAGAGAATTACGCTTGCGAAGTCGTGGCAGTCTGCGCGGATGTCGGTCAAGGCGATGAACTTAACGTCGTTCACGATAAAGCTTTGAAGTCCGGCGCGGTCAAAGTCGTTATCGCCGACCTCACAAAAGATTTTATTGAGAATTACATTTTCCCGACGCTCAAAGCCGGCGCAACTTACGAAGAAAAATATTTGCTCGGAACTTCTTTTGCCCGCCCGCTTATCGCGAAGAAACTCGTTGAGGTTGCACTCGCCGAAGGCTGCGATGCTGTGGCTCACGGCGCAACCGGCAAAGGCAATGACCAAGTTCGTTTTGAGTTGACGGTTAAGGCTCTCGCTCCTCAACTGAAGATTATCGCTCCTTGGCGCGAATGGGAACTCGACAGCCGCGAAGCCGAAATCGAATACGCCAAAGCTCACGACATACCCATTGCCACTGCCAACAAAACTTACAGCATGGACAGAAATATTTGGCACCTCTCTCACGAAGGCTCCGACCTCGAAGACCCGTGGAACGCTCCTCAAAATAAAATGTTCTTGGTAAGTGTCGCGCCCGAAGATGCTCCCGATAAGCCCGAAGAAATTTCCGTCGACTTTGAACAGGGAATTCCCGTTGCTGTCAACGGCGAAAAACTCGGTGCGGTTGAACTCGTAACCAAGCTCAACGAAATCGGCGCAAGAAACGGCGTCGGTATCGTCGACATTTGCGAAAATCGTCTCGTCGGCATGAAAAGTCGCGGCGTCTACGAAAATCCTGCCGGCTCAATTCTTTACTACGCTCACCGTGAACTTGAATATCTTTGCCTCGACCGTGCCACTTTCCATTTCAAACAACACGTCGCGATTAAATACGGCGAATTGGTTTATGACGGCATGTGGTTTGCTCCTTTGCGCGAGGCGTTGGCGGCGTTCGTCGACGAAACTCAAAAGACCGTCACGGGCACTGTCAAGTTGAAACTTTACAAAGGCAACATCATTTCGGCGGGCAGCAAGTCTCCTTATTCCCTCTACAATCAAGAGTTCGTGACGTTCGAACACGACGACGTTTACAATCAGGCGGACGCAACCGGCTTTATAAATCTGTTCGGCTTGCCGCTCAAGGTTCGCGCTTTGGTGAATAAGAAATGAGGAACGAGGAAGTAGGAACTAGGAACGAGAGGAAGGAACTAGTTCCCAGTTCCCAATTCCTAGTTCCTAATAAAAAACTTTGGGGCGGACGTTTTGAAAAGTCAACCGACGAAATGATTAACGCGTTCCAAGCCTCGATTGATTTCGATAAGCGCATGTACCGCGAAGACATCGAAGGCTCAATCGCGCACGCAAAAATGTTGGCGGCTCAAAAAATTATTTCGGACGACGACGCTCAAAAAATCTGCGCGGGCTTGGAAAAAATTTTGGCGAAGATTGACGCGGGCGAATTTGAATTTTCCGTCGCGCTGGAAGATATTCACATGAACGTTGAGAAGGCGTTGACTGATTCAATCGGTGCGGCGGGCGGCAGACTTCACACGGCACGCAGCCGCAACGACCAAGTCGCGCTCGACACTCATCTTTACATGCGCCGTCAAGTTCGCGAAATTCAAAAGTTGATTCTCGACTTGCAAGCCGCACTCGTCAAAGCCGCCGAAAAAAATTCCGACGTGATTTTTCCCGGCTACACTCACTTGCAACGCGCTCAACCGATTTTGTTCGCGCATCATCTTTTGGCTTATTTCTCAATGTTGCAGAGGGACTTCGACCGCTTTGAAGGTGTTCACGCCCGCGCAGATATTATGCCGCTCGGAGCCGGTGCATTGGCGGGCACGACTTTTCCGATTGACAGAAATTTTGTCGCCCGTGAATTGAACTTCAGCGCGATTTATTCCAACAGCCTCGACGCCGTCAGCGACAGAGATTATCTGCTTGAATTTTTATCCGCCGCCTCGATTTTGATGGTTCACTTGTCAAGATTGAGCGAGGAAATAATTTTGTGGTGCAGCCGCGAATTTTCTTTTGTCGAATTGGACGACGCGCATTGTACAGGCTCCTCGATGATGCCGCAGAAAAAAAATCCCGACGTGCCCGAATTGGTTCGCGGGAAAGCCGGAAGAGTTTTCGGTCATTTGATGGCGTTGTTGACGACGGTCAAAGCTTTGCCGCTCGCTTACAACAAAGACTTGCAAGAAGATAAGGAAGGTGTCTTCGACGCGCTCGACACGGTGAAATTTTCTCTGGCGGTCTTCGCGCAGATTATCAACGGCATGAAAATTCGCAAGGACAACATGCGCCGCGCCGTCGAGGAAGATTTTTCGAACGCAACCGACCTCGCCGATTACCTCGTCAAAAAAAATCTGCCCTTCCGCCAAGCTCACGAAGTCGCCGGAAAAATTGTTCACGCTTGCATTGAGCGCGGAGTTTATCTCAAAGACTTGACGCTTGACGAATTCAAAAAATTTTCGCCGCTGTTCGAAGAGGACATTCACGAAGCAATCAAGCCGGAAACTTGCGTGGCGGCTCGGAACTCTCAAGGCGGAACTTCTTATCGGCAAGTGGAAATTCAAATTGACCTTGCGCATAAATGGCTTGAAAAAAATTTGTGAACTGTACATAAAAAATTTATCCCCGACTTGGAGCGGGGATTTTTTTTATCGGAAGTCAAAAGCTTAAAAACAAAAAGCGGCAGGAAAAATCGCGGCGACGATAGAATAAGCCTTGCGAAAAAATTTTACGGAGGGAAAATTTCAGATATGAAGGATTACAAAAGCGAAAGTATCAGAAACGTAGCATTCTGCGGTCATGGCCGCTCGGGCAAGACGACTTTGCTCGAAGCGGCACTCTTCAACAGCGGCGCGACGACCCGTCTCGGCAACGTCGACCTCGGCACAAGCGTCCTCGACTTCGAACCCGAAGAAACCAAACGCAAGATGTCAATCAGCGCGTCTTTGGCGGCAGTCGAATGGAAGAATTTCAAAATCAATGCGCTTGACGTTCCCGGCTTCCCCGATTTCGTTGCGGAAATGCACGGTGCTTTGGCGGCGGCAGATTCTGCGGTTATCGTCGTCAGTGCAAGTGCGGGCGTCGAAGTCGAAACGGAAAAAGCTTGGGCTCTCGCCGAAAGTCTCAACTTGCCCCGCGCCTTCTTCGTGACAAAAATGGATCGTGAACACGCAGACTTTGAAAAAGTTCTCACCGACCTCAGAAATAAATTCGGCAACAGCGTCGTGCCCGTTCAAGTTCCCGTCGGCAAAGAGGACAGCTTCAAAGGCGTCGTCGATTTGCTGAAAGTTTTTTCAAAAGTCAAAGCCGATGACGAACAAATTGACGCGGCGGAAGTTGAGGACGAAGTCGAAGACAAACGCCTTGAGATGTTGGATACCGTTGCCGAATTCAACGACGACCTCATGGAAAAATATCTTGAAGGCGACGTTGAAGACCTCGACGAAAAAGAAATTTCGGAGGCATTGGCGGCGGGCTTCGCGGAGGCAAAAGTCTTCCCCGTGTTCGTCGGCAGCGCACTTAAAAATATCGGCGTCAAAAAATTCCTCAACAGCCTCGTCGAATTTTTCCCTGCGCCCGATTCCAAAAACTACACCGGCATTAATCCCAAAACAGACGAGCTTGTTGAACGCAAAATTTCCGAACCGTTCAGCGGACAAATTTTCAAGACGATGGTTGACCCGTTCGTCGGGCGCATGTCTTATGTTCGAGTCTTCAGCGGCGACATGAAAGGCGACGCGACTTATCAACTCTTCGGCGCAAATTCTGAAGGGCAGGAACGTTTGAGCGGACTTTTCACAATGCAAGGCAAGAAACAAATTCCCGTCGACGTTGCACACGCGGGCGATATCGTCGTCACGAGCAAACTTGCCAATGCAAAGACCGGCGACACCCTCTGCGACAAAGCCGCGCCGATTAAATACGAGCGCATTAAATATCCCGAACCGATGTTGGCTATGGCTGTCACTTCCGAGAAGAAGGGCGAGGAAGATAAAGTTTTCGGAGCGATTACCCGTCAGCAAGACGAAGACCCGACGATTATGCTTGTCAAGAACGCCGAAACCAAGCAGACGATTTTAAAAGGCGTCGGCGAAGTTCACCTCGATATTTTGAGCGACAAGATTCAACGCAAGTTCGGTGTAAAGATGGTTTTGGGCGAGCCGCGTGTTGCTTACCGTGAAACCATTCGCAAGAACGTTGAGGTTCAAGGCAAGCACAAGAAACAATCGGGCGGTCACGGTCAATACGGCGACGTTTGGTTGAAAATCGGTCCGAACAAAGACGCCAATCCCGAAGTCAACAACGGCAATGTTTGGACGGAAAGTATCTTCGGCGGCAGCGTTCCTCGTCAATATTTCCCCGCCGTCGAAAAAGGCACGCAAGAAACTTTGGCGGAAGGTGTCATTGCCGGCTATCCCGTTGTCAATGTCAGCGTCAATCTCTTTGACGGCTCCTATCACGCAGTCGACAGCTCCGAAGCCGCTTTCAAAATGGCAACGTCGATTGCGATTAAGAAAGGCATTCTCTCCGCCGACCCGATTTTGCTTGAGCCGATTGACGAGATAACCGTTTTGACACCCGAAAATTATATGGGCGACATTATCGGCAAACTCAACAGCAAGCGCGGAAAAATTTTGGGCATGGATCCGAAAGGCAAGGGCATGACCGAAGTCAAAGCTTTGATTCCGTCGAGTGAACTTTACAAATACGCAACCGACCTCCGTTCGCAAACGCAGGGCAGAGCCTCTTACAGCTTGAAGTTCTCTCACTACGACCCCATGCCCGATAAGCTTGCCGAAAAAATTATCGAAGAGCACAAGGCAGCTCAAGCAGAAAAATAATTAACGCTTGACCAAAAATAAAATCCCGACAGATTTTTTCCGTCGGGATATTTTTTTATCGATTGTCACGAAAAAATTTTCTCCTCGCCTTTCGCAAGTCGTTGCTGAAGCGTGGTGCTTGTCTACTTTTCTTTTGTTGCGCCCAAAAGAAAAGTAGCAAAAGAAAAGGGCGTTTGTCCGCTATAAAACCTTCCAGGTTTTAAGTCGCGGCGGCCACACGTCCGTGTGCGGCCGGGTCTTCACTACCGATATGATTTGAAAAAAATTTTCTCCTCGCCTTTCGCAAGTCGTTGCTGAAGCGTTCCTCCTCGCTGAAGAGGCAACCGCAATAATTTTGCCGATAAAGCCCAAGCTCCAAGCTCAAGTCAATTCCTTCCTGCCAGCCTTCGCGAAAATCTTCATAGAAAAATTTCACGCCGAACATTTTTGCAAAGTGCTCGACGATTTTTTTCATGCGCTCGTGATTTTGATGCTTGCTGTAGAAAAGTGTCGAGGTGAAAATTTCAAAATTATTTTCGGAGGCGAAACGCGCCGCCTCACTCAATCGCCACGAATAGCAAATGCCGCAACGCTTATGGAAGCCGTCGGCAAATTGAATCGTGTCTTGCTCGTCGACGAGGTTAAAAGTCTTCGACAAAAATTCACGCAGGCGATAATGATTGTCCTCGAAAAGTTTCATACCAACCTTCTCGGAAAATTCCCGCGCTGTCTTCAAACGTTGTCGCCATTCTTGATAAGGATGAATATTGGGATTGAAAAAAAATCCGACGGGCTCAAAATTTTCCTCGCGCAATTTTTTCACGGGATAACATGAACACGGCGCGCAACACATGTGCAACAAAATTTTTCCGCTCAATAAATAGTATACTCCTTCCAAGGGATTTGGTCGAGACGAATCGAATTTAAAAATTTCACAATATCTTTTCGCCCGTAGTAATGAGGCGTGCCGTTTGAATCCTGCGACATTAAAATTATCGGCATGTTCGGGAAAAATTGTGAAAGGTAACTTCGGACTCGAACCGCCCGCGAAGTGTAATTTGTCACCAGCCGATTGACGACGACTATCGCGAATGTCACGCCCTGCTCTATGATAACTGAACCTTGAATTTTCATGTTGCTCACCCGCCTTGCAAAAAATTTTTTTGATTATAAAATAATATTGCGACGCTGTCAAAAAGGAGGTCGGAAGCTTGAAAGAAATTCTTTTGATAATCTTTGCGGCGTTGTTGGCAATCGGTTGCGGCAACGAAACGACTTCCGCTCCGCAAGAACTTCTGAACGTCTCCTACGACGCGACCCGCGAATTTTATGCAGACTACAATGAAAAATTCAAAGCGCATTGGGAAAAGGAAACGACGGGCGGCAAAATCACGTTGACTCAATCGCACGGCGGCTCCGAAAAGCAGGCTCGCGCAGTCATTGACGGCTTGGAGGCGGATGTCGTGACGCTTGCCCTTTCCTACGACGTGACGCAAATAAAAAATGCCGGACTGATTCGCGGCGGCTGGAGGATTGAATTTCCCGATAATTCTTCGCCATACACCTCGACGATGGTTTTTCTCGTGCGGGCAGGCAATCCGAAAAATATTCGTGACTGGGATGATTTGATTCGTGACGATGTGAAGCTTGTCACGCCCAATCCGAAGACTTCCGGCGGCGCGAAATGGAATTACCTCGCGGCTTGGGAATATGCCGACAGAAAATTTGACGGCGACGAGGAATTGATTCGCGACTTTATGAAAAAAATTTTTGATAACGCTGTTTCACTCGACGACGGAGCTCACGGCGCGCTAAAAAATTTTCAAAACGGCAAAGGCGATGTTTTAATCGCTTGGGAAAATGAGGCTCTGCTTTTCGAAAAAAATTTTCCCTACGATTATGAAGTTGTCCTGCCGAGCTTGAGTGTCCTCGCCGAGCCGAGCGTTGCCGTCGTCGATAAGGTTGCAGAAAAAAAAGGCACCCGCAAGCTTGCCGAAGAGTATTTGCGTTGGCTTTATTCGCCCGAAGGTCAAGAGGTCGCCGCAAAAAATTTTTATCGCCCTCGCGATGAAGAGATTCTTCAAAAATATTCCGAAGTCTTCAAGCCGCTGGAACTTTTCACAATCGACGAGGAATTCGGCGGCTGGGTCAAAGCTTATGGCGATCACTTTGCCGACGGCGCGATCTTCGACCAAATTTCTCAAAAGAAATAATTCAAAAAAGCCCTCGCCGCTTTCGACGAGAGCTTTTTTTATTTCAAAGTTCATTTTCGGATAAATTATATTGCCTCCGCTCAAGGGAATCCATCAAGCGCAAATCTTTTTCGCGATTGAAATTCACGTCGTAATAATCGGCGTCATTGCCGGGCGTATATTCGTAAGAAAGCTTTTCGAAATGTTTTTTGTCGACCTCGAAGCCCAAATTTTTCTTCATGACTTTTCCGAGACGTTCGGCATTTGGAATAAGATAGCTCACGCCGTCAATGTATTGCAACCAACCGGGAACGGTGCCGGTTTTAATGTTGCCTGCCGCCTCCGCGCTTTTGAGAGAGCCCGCCGCCTCCAACATTTCGCCGGAATTCAAATCGGTTTCAATCGCATTGACTGCAACGCCCAAAAGTTCGGGAAGTTTAATCAGCATGGAAGGTTCGCTCAATTTGTCCGCGCAGGCTCGCATGAAAGCTTGTTGACGACGCACGCGCCCGACATCGCCTTCAGAATCACGATAGCGCACAAATTCAATCGCCGTCTGTCCGTCAAGATGTTGAAGACCTTGCTTTAAATCGATATAAAGTCCTCCGTCGTCATCCCAAGGGTCTTCGTAGTGCATGTCGCGTTCGACGTAAATATCGACGCCGCCCATTGCGTCAATCACTTCCGCAAAGCGCGATTTGTTAATCGTAACGTAATAATCAACGTCAATTCCGAGAAAATCTTCAACAGTTTCACGAGTCAATTTCGCTCCGCCGTATGCATACGCCGCATTGATTTTTTGGTAGCCGTGACGATCGATATAAACCAGAGTATCGCGAGGGATTGTCAGCAATGAGGCTTCGTCTTTTGACAAATTCAAAATCATCAACGTATCCGAACGCCCCACGTCGTCTTTGCGCTCGTCGATTCCCATTAACATTATCGTTGTAGGTTTTCGGAAAGTCGGCAAGATTGTTTCGGGCTTGACTTTGGACACGAGGTTTTCTTTGATTCGCGTGAAGTCAGAATTGAAACCCAGATGTGTCAGCGAGCCGGCGACTATGAAAAAACAAATTATGAATGACCAAAATAATTTCCGATTGCGCATCTTCCGCAAGATTTTTTGCCGCCTTGCCTCCAAACGTTCGCGCATATTTTTCACCTCCCTTCAGCTAAAATCTAAGGGAAGTTTTGAGCTTTGTCAAGTCAATATCTGTTGAAATTTCGGGGTGGTTGCGAAGAAAAAATTGTTCGGCTTCGGGCGCGGCGATAAAATTCGTGAGACGCCCGACTTTGACGAAACACTTGCGCACAACTTTATCGACATGCGGGTCGTTTATCGTGAGGCAAGCTTTGGAAACGACGGGCTCCTTGCCGCGATTGGCGATAAAATTCAAATGCAATTCGACTTGCGGCTCGTCCTCGCCCGAATTGTAGTAAACGCCCAAATTATTTTCGGCGTAAGGGTTGAGCACGTTGAAGAGAACATCCATAAGCATTGATAAATCCATTTTCTTCGGATTGAATTCTATTTCGACGCTCGGAATATCTTCAAGCGTTTGCGGCTCGTGATTAACGTAGCTGTGAACATTTCGCGCAGATAATTTCCCAATTAAAACATTCACGACGCCCGGCAAGTCAATAAAAATTTCCTGCAACTCGTTAACATTGCCTCCGCTGAAATAAATCTTCTTGGTGTACATGCTTTAAATCTCCTCGATTATGATTTTGAAGATTATACAACGCCGCCTTGCCCTTTGACAATAAAAAAAGCCCGCTCCAACTTTGGAACGAGCCGGATAAATTTTAATCATTCAGTTCGTATTCTTCAGCGTACCAATCTTTGAGCATTGTCATCTTTTGTCGAAGTTCATCTTGGAAATTTCGCGCCCGATAATCTTCAAACGACCACGACCTTGAACAATCAATGAGAGTATCAATACTTCCCATAAGACATTCTTTGACAAACATATTAAGCTCTTTTTCCAGCGGGAAAGTCCACTTACTGTCTTCGTCGGATTGTTTCATATTGTTCATTTCATACAATGCGTAATCGAAACGATTCTCTACTGACATAAAATCATGAAGAGCAAATAACTTTTCATAAAAGCGATATATTGTGCGCCAATCATTTATGTCGATATCGGAATCTTCAGCCATTCTATCTATAATCGACTGGGCATAAACTGTCAAATCTTTCACAACAGCAAGTCTGTCGTCTATATCGTCTAAATTCATGGTTAAATCGTCTCCTTTTAAAATTTATCAGTTTATGCAACGGATAATATCAGATTTGGCGAGCGTCGACAAGTCATCAGGGATTTGTTTCATATTCATGATTCTGTTGGCGTGAAAGGCAATGCATTGCTCAAAAATATTTCGCATGGCGCGAGCGTTGCCGAATTTTTCGTCCTTGTGCGCAGTCAACTTGTCGATAAAGTCGCTAAGAATCTGCGCGGCGTCGGCGTCAAGGCGGTAGGAATTTTTTGCGCAGGTGTATTCAAAAATCCGGAAAAGTTCTTCGCGGTTGTAGTCATGAAACTCAATGTACTTGTTAAAACGCGAGGCAAGTCCGGGATTTGACGCGATAAATTTTTCCATAAGTTGAGGATAGCCCGCGACGATAACAACCAGATTGTCTCGATAATCTTCCATGAGCTTCAGCAAGGTATCAATCGCCTCTTGCCCGAAGTCGTCATCGCTGACAAGGGAATATGCCTCGTCGATAAACAAAACGCCGCCGACAGCTTGACGAACAACTTCTTCCGTCTTGAGAGCGGTTTGACCGACATAACCGGCGACCATTCCCGCACGATTCGTTTCAATCAAATGCCCTTTCGAGAGATAACCCAACTCAAATAAAATTTTCGACATGAGGCGGGCAACAGTCGTCTTGCCGGTGCCGGGATTGCCGGTGAAAACCATATGTAAAGAAATTGTCGGGATATTCAAGCCGCGTTGACTGCGCAGACGCTGGAGCTTGACGAAATTAATTAAGCTGTTCAATTCCTTTTTGACGTTGACCAAACCAATCAGCGAATTCAACTCGTCAAGATATTTCTTCAGCTTATCGGAGTCGACATCAAAATTTTCGCGGAGCCCGCCGTTCAGCTTATGACCGTCGCGCCATTCGCCCGAATAAATTATGCCGCCTGCTTCGTCGTAAAGCGTGCCCTTGCCGTGATATTTTCCGTTCGCCCACATGCCTTCGTATTGCAGATTGCCGCTCTGATAATACGATTTGCCGTAGCCGTTCGCCTGCCCGTTCTTATAATTCCCTTCAAACTGTAAAATTCCGTCGGGATAATATTTTTCGGTAAATCGTCCAAACATAATATCCTCCGCTGAAATAAATTTTCTTAGTGTACAAGTTCAATGCGTCCAAGCTCGGCGAAATAATTTGAATCGTGCGGCAACGTGACGTTGCATCCAATGAGCGCACCGTATCGTTCAATGATTCGGAGTTATTTGCCGCGCCGGAAGCAACGACGAGGCATTACCGACCCAATTCAATGCGTCCGAGTTCGGTGAAATAATTTGAATCATGTGTGATGATTAAAAGCGTGCGATTTTTTTTCTGCGCGGCGTCGATAAGGTCGGCGATTAATTTTTCTGCGCGATTTTTATCAAGACCTGCGGTCGGCTCGTCCAAAATCAAAATTTCTGCATCTTGAGCGAGGGCAAGCGCGATTTGCAAACGATTTCTTTCGCCGCCCGATAAATTTTCGCCGTCCTCACCGATTGCCGAATCAATTTCAAAATCCTCAAGCCCGCAAAGTTTCAAAGCCGATAAAATTTCTTCGTCGGAAATATTTTCGCGGAGCATTTGGAAATTATGGCGAATCGACTTAGAAAAAATGTAATTCGTGAACGTCGAAGCCGCAATTTTTCCTCCAAGCGCGATTGTTCCGTTATCGGGCGGAAAAAGTTTCGTCAAAAGATAAAGCAACGTCGTTTTGCCCGCGCCGCTTTCCCCGACAATCGCAATTTTTTCGCCGCGCTCAATCGTCAAATTAAAGTCGTCAAAAATTTTTTCGCCGGCGTATCCGAAAGTCAAATTTTTAATCTCAATCGCTTTATCGGTCTGCAAAATCTGCGCGGCTTGAATTTTTTTATCGTCGATAATTTTCACGGCACGAATTTTTTTCCAAGTCCGAATCGCCGACGGTATTTGCGAAAAAATTTCGAGCGTCGCGAGGAAAATCAAAGTCCAAACCGTCAAGGCGATTGTGTCAACAACCGCGCCGAGTTTCAACAGAATAAAAAAAAATCCCGCCGCGTTGAGGATTTTAAAAGCCGTGTCGAAATTTATTTGCCGCGTCGTGAAGTTGAGACTTTCCGCGCCGAAATCTTTTGCCGCCTCGTCGAGGGCTTTAACGGCGGGTGCAGCCCCGAAAATTTTCAACTCGTCGCGTCCGTCGCTGAAGTCCAAAATTTTTTCGCGATAGGTTGAGTCGTCAGCCTGTTCGATTTTTATCAGCGCGGCAAGCAAAATGTTCGCAAGGAAAATTATCGGCAAGAGAGGTTCCCGCAAAAAATAAGTCAGCAGGATTGTCACGAGCGCGGCGGTTGACAGCGGCAAGACGACTCGCGGCAAAAAATCTTTCAACAAATCGGCGGAGACTGTCAAGGCGTGCAATAGTTCCCCCTCATGCGAACGACCCGACTTGAGCGGAAAAATTTTCGCGGCTCGTAAAAAAATTTCTTCGCGCAGGTCGTCGAGGAGCTTGAAAATTATTTTGTGCGAAATAAATCTGTCGGCATATCGGAGCGCGGCGCGTGAAATTCCTGCCGTTCGAACGAGTGTTATCCCGATTGACAGCTTGGAAAGCGGAGGATGCAGTGCGGCGGAGGCGATTAACCACGCGGCGGAAGCCATTAATAAAATTTCACTCAAGGCGGCAGATAAATTCGCAACAATCGCGGGCAAAAATCGTTTGAAGTCCATAAAATCACCTTCCGCACGAAAAATTAGCCGCGAGCGTAAAATTTCCTGCCAAAACGGTTTTGAGGGCGTTGAGGTTCAAAATTAAAAATCCTAGATATTGGATTTTTCGCTCGGAAAATATTTTCAAAAGTTATTGACAGTCCGTTTTTTTTTTTTTTATGCTTACGCCAATAATATACTTGGTATTATCAATAAGAGGTGATTGAAATGCGGTTGATTGTTCTTATTGCCGGATTTGCAGTTATGATGTTACCGTTTCCTCCATTTAGTTTGTTAATTGGTGCTTTTCTTGTTTTTTTTGCATACTATTTTATGTAGTAAGGAGGTTTTATCATGTTTAAGTTTACATATAAGAAAGAGACTGCAGATTCTAAATTTAAACTCAAAGTTAATGACAAAAGACTTATAATGTTCGTTGCAACATTATATTTCATCATCAGAGAATTATTGTCATGAAATTTAAAACAGGAAGATAATTTTTAAACAATTATCTAAATAAAAGCCCTTCGGCAACGTGTCGGAGGGCTTTTGCAATTAGGAATTAGGAATTAGGGATTGGGAATTGGGAATTGGGAATGGAAAAATCTTTGACAGTGAAAAAATTTTTTTGTAAAATCTGTAACGAAATCGGATTTGAAACGTATAAGTTGCAGAAAAAAATTTGGAGGCTGATATTATGGCTGTGGAAGACAAATTCGCGAACGAAATGCTCACTGACGACGAACTTGACGGCGTAGCGGGCGGCAACAGTATTGAAACATTCCAAGACGGCGAAGAAATTGTTAAACGCATACTTATCAGCGAAGATGATGTGTTAAGTGATTTAAAAGTTCGCGGATCTATTCAATATGACGCGAAAAAAGTAGAATGATTACGTCGGAATGGAAATTTTCGGCGCGGACAACAATGAATACTTCAACAAAAAAGCGAAAGCGTTAGCCGCGAGCAATTCTGGAAAAATTTCGACGCTGAAAACAAAGGTCTCTTCTAATTTCTATCGCAAATCGTAAAAAAAAAGCCCTTCGGCGGCATGTCGGAGGGTTTTTTTAATCAAGCAAGACTTTACCGAGTTTACCGGCGCGAAAATCGGTTAAAATCAATTTCAAAGCCTTATCGGTGTCGAGGACGCCGCCTTTTTTTATGCAACCGCGTTTGAGAGCGATTTTATTTAAAAGTTCGTGCCCGTCAGTCGAAAATTCGATTTTGTAGCGTTCGATTAAACCGGCGGGGAATTTTTCGGCAAGCGTTTCCAAAAGTTTGCAAACGGTCGGCTCAAGGTCGTGAATTTCATCGCTGATAGCATAAATCCAAGAAAGTTTCAAGGCAACGTCAGCGTCATCGAACTTGGGATATAAAATTCCGGGCGTGTCGAGGAGGTCGAGACCGTCAGCGATTTTAATCCATTGTTTTGCGCGAGTGACACCGGGACGATTTTCAATCTTCGTGTGATTCATGCCCGCGAGCCGATTAATCAACGAAGACTTGCCGACGTTCGGGATACCGACAATCATTGCGCGGGCGGCGCGAGGTTTTGCTCCGTGCTTTGTGAGTTTGTGCGTCTTTGATTCGGCGAGCGACTTTGCAAGCGCGACAAGATTTTTAATGCCGCTTCCTTTGACGGAATCGACTGCGACTGCGCAAAAATTTTCTTCGCGGAATTTTTTCAAAGCAGCGTCGACGTTCGCGGCGAGGTCAGCCTTATTTAGGACGATTAAGCGCGGCTTGTCTTGAATAATTTCACGGAGCATCGGGTTTTGACTGCTCAAAGGGATTCGGGCGTCGAGAAGTTCAATCACAATATCGACGAGCTTTAAATTTTCTTGAATCAATCGCTCTGCCTTTTTCATGTGACCGGGAAACCATTGCAAAATTTTTTCTTCCATAAGCCCTCACTTCACACGGTAATTTTGTCTTTGAAGGCGTCGAATTTTTTCTGCCCGATGCCTCGAACGTTTTTAATTTCGTCGATTGATTTAAAAGCACCGTTTTGTTCGCGGTAGTCGATAATCCTCTGCGCGAGAGCCGGGCCGATACCTTTGAGCGTGGCGAGGCGTTCGGCGTCGGCGGTGTTTATGTTGACAACATCACTTTGACTTGAGACGGAAAAATTTTTCTCCTGCAAAAAAATTTCTTTGGTCGGAATGTGAATGTGTTGCCCGTCGGTGAGCGGCTCGGCAAGATTGACGGCTTCGGTGTCCGCCAAATCTGTCAAGCCGCCCGCCATGTTCACCGCGTCGACGAGGCGCAAATTGCCTGTGTCTTCGAGTTCGACGACGGAAATATTTTTGACTTGCCCCGAAACGTAGACGCTGATTTTTTTTACGGGAGGCTTCGGCGGCTCAAGCGGCGGAGTGTCATCTTCAACGAGCCCGATTAAAAATAAAGCGGCGAGGGCAACCAACGAAAATATTCCGACACCGATTAAAATTTTTTTCTTCGTGATGTTCTCCTCCAAAGTAGCAGTTGGTGAAAACCCGGCCGTCACGGATGACGGCCGCCGGCGATATGAACAGGATGTTCATCCGCCGGACAAACGCCCTTTTCTTTGCTTACTTTCTTTTGGGCGCAGCAAAAGAAAGTAAGAGAAATCACACGTCATAGGCGACGGGCGTCACGTCGAAAATCGAATCAAGGCTTTTCATTTCATCGAGGACGTTTTGCGTAATCGGATTGTCGACCGTCAAAACCATGAGGTTCCTGCCGGCAATCTCCGCCTTGCCGACCTGCATGCTGGAAATATTTATTCCATGCTTGGCTAAGAGCATGCCGACCGAGCCGATAACGCCGGGCTGATTAATGTGCGGGCAAATTAAAATTCGTGCGTGAGGGTCAACATCGACGCGGAAATTATTTATCGACACAATGCGTCCCTCGTTGCCGAAGAGCGTGCCCGTCACGATATTTCCGTTCGCCGAAACAGTCACGACGTTTGCAAAGTCGCGGGCAATGCTTGATTTAATTTCGGAAAGATGAATGCCACGCTCCGCTGCCAAAATATTCGCGTTGACGAGGTTCACATGCTCAAGCGCGGCACTCAACATGCCCTTAAGCACGGCGGTCGAAATGAGGCTTGAGTTCATGTCGGCGATTTTCCCGTTGACGTTGACTTGAACACTTGAAATCGGCTCCTTGCTCATTCCGGTAATCGTGCGCCCCAAACGTTCGCCCAAATCGAGGTAAGGCGCGAGCTTTTCCAAAACGTGGCTCGGAATGTGCGGAAGATTTACGGCGGTGGCAACGGGGCGATCGTTCAACGCGTCGATAATTCCTTTGGCAACGTCAACCGAAACTCCGATTTGCGCTTCGACGGTCGAGGCTCCCAAGTGCGGCGTCAAGATAATGTTCGGCAAAGTCCTAAGCGGCGAATCTTCGGCAAGCGGTTCATTTTCGAAAACGTCAATGGCTGCGCCCGCGATAATCTTTTCCGTGAGCGCGGTCACCAAATCTTTTTCGTTGATAATGCCGCCGCGAGCACAGTTAATCAGTCGGACGGTCGGTTTCATGATTTTCATTTGCGCGAGGGAAATCATGTCTTTGGTTTTGTTCGTCAAAGGCATGTGAACCGTAATAAAATCGGCAGTCTTGAATAGTTCGTCGAGTTCAACGAGTTTGACGCCGAGATTTTTTGCGCGTTCGGCACTGACAAACGGGTCGTAGGCGATAACGTTCATTTCAAAAGATTGTGCACGTTTCGCGACGCCCGCACCGATTTTGCCCAGTCCGATTATCGCCAAAGTTTTATTGCGCAATTCGACGCCGACAAATTTTTTTCTGTCCCAGCCGCCCGTGTGCATGATTTGATTCGCTTGCGGAATATTTCGGCTCACGGCAAGCATCATTGCGAAGGTGTGTTCGGTCGCGGCGATTGTATTTCCGTCGGGCGAATTGATAACGATAATTCCGCGTTCGGTCGCCGCCTGCACGTCTATGTTGTCGACACCTACACCGGCTCTGCCGATAATCTTCAAATTTTCTGCGCGTTCCAAAACATCAGCCGTGACTTTGGAGGCGGAGCGGACAATCAGCGCGTCGAACTTCGGAATAACCTCAAGCAGTTCCTCGTGAGAAATTTTGTCGCGAACTTCGACGTTGAATTTTTTCTTGAGTAAGTCAATACCCTCGTTGGCTATGCCGTCGACTGCCAAAATATTAAACGTGTTCATTGTGAATCGGTCTCCTTTCAAGAATCGGAAATCTGTCGATAAATTAAACCGGCGGCTCCGATTTAACGTTCAATAAATTTTATATTTTAAATCTACTTTTCTTTTGTTCGCCCAAAAGAAAAGTAGCAAAAGAAAAAGGCGTTTGTCCGGCTGTAAAAACATCCCTGTTTTTAACGCCGGCGGCCGTCATCCGTGACGGCCGGGCTTTCACTACCCGCGACTTTTCGACTTTACCAACAGCTTCTATTTAGGTTTTGTATTTCTTTCGGTCGGTACAAATTGCGGCTTGTAAATCATGCGCTTGCCGTCAATCTCGTCAACCAGATAAATCGGTCGGTGTTTGGTTTCGTGAAAAATTTGTCCGATATATTCTCCGATAATTCCAAGCGATAAAATTTGTATGCCGCCCAGAAAAAGCATCACCGTCATAAGCGTCGGGTAGCCCGCAACAGGGTCGCCGTACAAAAGTGCCATCGTCAAAACAAAAATCATGTAGCACATCGCGGCGAAAGAAATTGTTATCCCCAAAAAAGTCATCAAGCGCAGCGGTGCGGTCGTGAAGGAAGTCATGCCTTTCATTGCCAAGTTGAAAAGCGCGAAGTAATTCCAAGTCGTCGTGCCTGCAGCTCGCGGTTGAACTTCAAACGGGATTTCTTTTTTGCGATAGCCGACCCATGTAAAAAGTCCTTTTGTGAAACGCTGATTTTCGCGCATGAGTTTCAAAGCCTCGATACATCTTCTGTCGAGGAGGCGGAAGTCGCCCACGTCGCGTTGCATTTCGTAGGACGTGCTGAACTTTTTCATGACGGCATAAAAAATATTTGCACAGCTGCGCTTGAGCCAAGTTTCGCCGGCTCGGTCAACGCGCTTGCCGCAAACGTCGTCGTAACCCTCGCGCCAATATTTAATCATCTCGGCAAGGGATTCGGGCGGGTGTTGGAGGTCGGCGTCCATGATAATCACGGCGTCGCCTTCGGCAAAATCAATGCCCGCCATCATTGCCGATTCTTTCCCGAAATTCCTCGACAAGCTGATATAACTCACGTCGTCATGAGCGGCGGAAAGTTCGCGGAGCTTGTCCAAAGTTCCGTCGCGGCTTCCGTCATTGACGAAGATAAAATCGAATTTGCAGTCGGGAATTTTTTTGACGTGCGCTTGAACGGCGGGATAAAACATTTCGATAACTTCTTCCTCGTTGTAGCAAGGAACAATGATTGTAATTTTATCCATTCTTCAGCAACGCCTCCGCAAGTTCTTCGGCGGTTAAAATTTTCGGCGGAAGTTTGAATTTTTTTCGTCGAAGTCGTTCGGCTAATTCTGCGGCAACGGGTGCGTTAAAGCCCAAGCGTTTCATTTCTTTGACGTCGGTAAAAATTTCTCGCGGCGTGTCGTCTCTGATAATTTTTCCGCCTTCCATCAAGAAGACTCTTTGAGCTTGAGCCGCCTCTTCCATGAAGTGCGTTATGTAAATTATCGTTTTGCCTTGCGCGTGCAGACGCTTAACCATTTCCAAAATTTCACGTCGACCTTGCGGGTCAAGCATGGCGGTCGGCTCGTCGAAGACAATGATTTTCGTGCGCATGGCTATCACGCCCGCGATTGCAATTCGTTGTTTTTGTCCGCCGCTCAATTTGTTCGGCGCGAAATTTTTATAATCGGTCATGTTCACGGCGTCAAGTGCCAAGTCGACACGCTCGCGGATTTTTTCGGGAGCAATGCCCAAATTTTCCAAGCCGAACGCAACATCATCTTCGACAATCGCCGCAACAATTTCGCTGTCGGGATTTTGAAAGACCATGCCGACATTTTCTCTGACGCGCCAAAGATTTTCCTCTTGCGAAGTGTCAAGCCCGTCGATAAAAATTTTTCCGTCGGTCGGGAGGAGGAGCGCGTTGAAGTGTTTGGCGAGCGTCGACTTGCCCGAACCGTTCGTGCCGATTATCGCGACGAATTCGCCCGCCGCAATCGAAAAATTTAATCCGTCAAGCGCAACTTTATCGCCCGAAGAACTTTTATAAACGTGACGCAATTTTTCCGCACGAATCATTTTGCCGCAATCAATTCGATTTCGCACAGAGCACCCATCGGCAATTCCTTAACTGCCACACAGCTCCGCGCAGGCTTGCTGATAAAATATTTTTCGTAAACCGCATTGAACGCCTTGAAGTCGGTCATGTCTGCGAGGAAACACGTCGTCTTGAAAACCTCGCTGAAGTCGTAGCCCGCCGCCTCCAATATCGCGCCCAAATTCTTGCAACATTGAGCGGCTTGCCCTTCGATATTCGTGGCAACGATTTTTCCGACAACAGGGTCGATTGCGATTTGCCCGGAAGTGTACAGCAGCCCGTTGACTTTAATCGCTTGGCTGTAAGGCCCGACAGCGGCGGGGGCTTTGTCAGTATGGATGATTCTCATTTCACTACCTCCAAAATTTTTTCGATAGGGACTAATTCCTAGGGGCTGTTGGTAAATTAAAAGTGAATAACAGAAGCAGCGAGTAAAACGAATTTCTCAAAACAAAAAGCCAATTTGTCATAACGAGTGGAGATGTGACGGTAATTCTTGATTCGCTGAAAAAATCTCTCGACAATGTTGCGTTGTTTGTACAGTTCTGAATCAAAGTCATGCTTAATCTTGAAATTGGCTTTATCGGGGATACAAGCAACGCCACCTTGCTCGGCGAGGAAAATGCGAATTTGCTCGCTACTGTAAGCTTTATCCGCAAGAATTG
>JAFXTD010000007.1 GCA_017535925.1 Selenomonadaceae bacterium
GCTCTGAGGCACCATTTCTGATTTTAAGCGCAAATTACGCCGGCTTAGCTCAATTGGCAGAGCAGCTGATTTGTAATCAGCAGGTTGTAGGTTCAAGTCCTATAGCCGGCTCCACGCGGGTGTAGCTCAATGGTAGAGCTCCAGCCTTCCAAGCTGATCACGTGGGTTCGATTCCCATCACCCGCTCCACCGCCGGGGTGGCGGAACTGGCAGACGCACGGGACTTAAAATCCTGCGAGAGTAAAATCTCGTACCGGTTCGATTCCGGTCCTCGGCACCA
The DNA here is from genome assembly GCA_017535925.1 of Selenomonadaceae bacterium. Lineage (GTDB taxonomy): Bacteria > Bacillota > Negativicutes > Selenomonadales > Selenomonadaceae > Quinella. The sequence goes on from JAFXTD010000007.1 coordinate 281, forward strand.
AGCGTGCGGTAGTGGCGGAATGGCAGACGCGCCGGCTTCAGGCGCCGGTGGGGGCGACCCCGTGGAGGTTCAAGTCCTCTCTGCCGCACCAATTTTGATTCAACAAGAAGGTGAGATTAATGGACAACTACGAAGCCTTCAAAGGTTTTTTGGACAACGAGAAATTTAAATACGATGAAAAACAGCTTGGCAATGGCGATTGGCTTGTGAGAATTCCTCAGAAAATCCAAAATGATGTTGTGGTAAATGTTATTTTTCTTCTCAGCAAGTTCAAAATCAAGGTTGCCATTTTGGGAATAGCGACTTTGAAAGAAGAAGACAAGAAGCTTGCTCTTTATAATTTGTTCAATAAGTTCAATATGGAGTATGCTTTTTTCAAGATGTTCATGCGCCCGGACGGCGAAATTTGTGTCGACGCAGACTTTGCTTTAGAGCTTATAAAAGGAGAATTTCGCCCCAGAGAATTGATGAGCTTTGCGGCTATGGCATTGAATGCTGTCGGAAAAGTTTATCCCGACATAATAAAGATTCAGTCAGCTTAATTTGTTAATAATGCGGTCGTGGCGGAATAGGCAGACGCGCTGCTTTGAGGGGGCAGTCCTCGCTCGGGGGTATGAGTTCAAGTCTCATCGACCGCACCATTACTTAATAGGAATTAATTATGGCGAGCTATTTTGAAAAACGTTCCGAATATCCTTATTACAAATACGTCAGAATGTTGTTGGGAGTTCTTTCCTACAATGCCAAATCTGTTTGTGACGTAGGTTCCAACGGAACGGATATGATTTCGTGGTTGCCTTGTCAAGAAAAAGTAAGCATTGATTTGCGTAACCCGTTGTATGCTGACGGCGTTCAAAGCATAAAAGCAGACTTCATTACATACGACTTCCAAAAAAAATTCGATATAGTCACATGCTTTCAGGTCATGGAGCACATTAAGGACGATCAAATTCATGCTTTTGCCGATAAGTTATTGGCGGTCACCGAAAAATTGTTGATTGTAAGTGTGCCGTACATGTGGGCAAAAGGTGCTTGCAAGTATCATGTTCAAGATCCTGTCGATGAAGAGAAATTCTTGAGTTGGTTTGATAAATCTCCTGAAGCACCTCTTAAACCTGTGTTTTCACGAGTAATTTACAACATTAAAAAATCTTCTTCCGGCGAACGGGCGATAGGCAGATTGGTTGTCATCTTCGCAGCAAGAGAGATAGCTGACGCTTTAGATAAATTAAATGAAGGAAGCAACTGGTTGATTCGTTATCTTTAATAAACAACATGCGGTTGTGGTGGAATAGGCAGACACGCTGCTTTGAGGGGGCAGTGCTCACAAGGCGTATGAGTTCAAGTCTCATCAACCGCACCAAAAAGAAAATTCAAGCGCGAGGAAATTTCTCCCCGCGCTTTTATGTTATCCGAAAGGAACAGTCAACTTGAGCGAAATTTTTTCCGACTCCGCTCGCGGCAATCCTCCAAAGAATATCGTCGAATTGAAGGCGCGATTGAAAAGTATCGAACGCTGTATCAACAACAACGAAAATCTTCGGGAAGTCAGTGTCGAATTCTGCAAGCGGGCGTTCGGATTGTTGGCGGACTGCGGCTTGATAACAGAAGAGAACATCCGATTTTTGAGCGACGCCGAAGCTTGCAAGACTTACGACAGAAATTTGAAGTTCCCCTACAACAAAACCGAAGGCGTCTTGCGCAAGGTCAAGCACTCCGACGATATTTACGACGCGAAACATATTCAGCGGTTTTATCACGAAAGCAATATGTGCGTGCTTTGCGGCGGGCAGGAATATTTTATCGCCAATAATTGGTTCGGAGACGGTCGGGGATTTCCTTCCAACAGACGCGCTTTTTATAATTGGCTCGCGGAGCAAACTCAAAAAATTTCATTCAAAGATAAGCTCTTGTGAAGAAGGCGGGTAATCTTCAGTGTAATCATTCCAATTAATTTCACTCACCTTTCAATCATCGAAGCCTGTCAAAATCAGTGCAGATGCCGAAATTGAACGGGCAAGCGGCTCGAAAAAAATCAGCAGGAGAAATAAACCGGCTGTGACGAGCGACGCCAAGCTCGTTCGTCCGCCTGCGGAAATGCTCGTTCCCGATTCAACGAAAGCAGAAGTTGAACTTGTGCAAAAAAATCCTCCGACGAAACTTGCCAACAGCCCCAAATAAAAACTTCCGTGTTTATTTTATCACGGAAGCTTTTTTAGAAGTTATTTACTTTTGAGTCGTTACTTGTTGGGGCACTATCTTTTCAGATTGAGTTTGTCGACAACCCATCTGCCGATTTCCTTAATAATCGGGAACGGGACACCGATATACCCGCCGTTCACATTGTCCAAGTCTTTCTCATCGAGCATTTCGTTTTTGATTTTCAATTCTTCCGCCGTGAGTTTCATTTTGCATTCTCCTTTAAGTTTAAATTTATTTTCTGTCCCTTATACGTTTCAAATCCGATTTCATTACAAGCTTGTCAAAAAATTTTTTCACCGTCAAAAAAAACGGGCTTAACTCCAATTTCGGAGCCAAGCCCAATTTTTTTTTGCAATCAGGATTTTTTAGTCAATCACTGTTTTTGTACCCAGTCGTGAGTTTCGTGGTTTGCAGAGTACCTTGAGCCGTCGGCAAGCTGATAAGTAACGTCAGCCGTGCCGTCAACCGTGAGTGAGCCGCCGTCAGTGAAATTGAGAATGACGCCGCCCGCCGTAATGTTTGCTTCGGCGATTTGGTCAAGCGTGATGTCGTCCAAAATAATTTCGTCGCCTGCGTGTGCGTTTTGAATTTTATCGCGCCCGTTGCCAGTGCCGTAGAAGAAAGTATTTTGTCCCGCGCCGCCAACAAGCGTATCACTTTCGGAAGAATAGCCGCCCCAGAGACTGTTCGAGCCCGTGCCGCCGATTATCGAATTGTTGAGTTCGTTGCCCGCCAAAATGTTTGAGCCGTCGGCTTGTGAGGCGTCGAGCACTGCAAAGCCGCCGTCGTACATTGTGCCGTGATATTCCAAAGAATCATCGCTCAACCAAACTTCGACATCGCCCAAACCTTTTCCGACAGTCAAAGTTGCCTTCGTGCCGATA
>JAFXTD010000047.1 GCA_017535925.1 Selenomonadaceae bacterium
AGGATGTTCATCCGCCGGAGAATCGCCCTTTTCTTTTGCTACTTTTCTTTTGGGCGCAGCAAAAGAAAAGTAGATTTAATACAAAAAAGTTATTGAAACGTTTAATCGAAGCCGCCGATTGAATTTACCAACAACCCCTAGTAAATAGGAACTGGGAACTAGTAGGGACTAGGGATAAGAAACTAGTTCCCAGTTCCCAGTTCCTAATTCCTACAAGAAAAGGGCGTTGACCGCTATAAAACCTTCCGGGTTTTAAGTCGCGGCGGCCGCACATCCGTGTGCGGCCGGGTTTTCACTCACCGCTGCTTTTGAATTTACCAACAGCCCCTAGGAAGTCGTCCTGAAAGCTGACAGCTAATTTTTGACGTCATTTAATTTACCAACATGCCCTAGTGGTTAGGGTTTTTAATGACGGCCGGGCACTCACCAACCGTTGCTTTTTAATTTACCGACACACTCTGCTGCCTGCTAACCTTTCAAAGGATTTGATTTCAAATGTTTCCGTAAACGTCACAATCGTGAAAGAGCCGCCGCTTGAAATGAAAAAATTTTTTCCTGCGACGGGCGAGGCTGTTAAAAATTGTCTTTGCCCCGTGCGGACATTGTTTAAAATCTTTCGCCCGTTCGGAAGGATTTTTGAACGCGGGAAGAGCCGTTCCCTATTGAAATTTATAAAAAGTATGTTATCATACGCGAAGACAACGGGTTAGGGGGTTGTGGTAAGGAGCAGTTCAAAAACAGACAGAGACGGGAATTATCCCGAAATATTTTTAGCCCGTTAAGTTAAAATTTTCACTACAAGTTTCAGGAGGTCTTTTGAAATGAAAAACGGCAAGCCCCATATAGTAATCGTAGGCGGCGGTTTCGGAGGCATCAAAATCGGTCAGCTCTTCGCCAAAGAAAACGTCGAAGTTACTCTTATCGACCGTCACAATTTCCATTTGTTCCAACCGCTCTTGTATCAAGTTTCGACTGCGGTTTTGGAGACGGGCGAGGTTGCCTATCCGATTCGTTCTTTCTTCCGCAACAACAAAAACGTCAACCTCTACATGGCGAAAGTTCAGGGCGTCGACCAAGAGCGCGACGTTGTCATAACGAATCACGGCGAAATTCACTACGATTATTTGGTTCTTGCGGCGGGCGCGACGACTAACTTTTTCGGGATGAAAAGTGTCGAGGAAAATTCTTTCGGCATGAAGACTTTGCAAGAGGCGGTTCACATTCGCAACCACGTCATTCACGAATTTGAACGCGCAGAGAAACCCTATCGCACACCCGAAGACCGCAAAAAGCGTATGACTTTCGTGGTGGTCGGCGGCGGTCCAACCGGCGTCGAAGAGGCGGGCGCGATTGCCGAATTGATTGCCACGCAGAAAAAAGAATTCCATTTGCTCGACTTCAACGACGTGAGCATAAAATTAATTGAGGCGACGCCGCGACTTCTGCCTATGGTCTCGGAAGATTTGCAAAAACACACCGTCAAAGTCTTGGAGAAAAAAGGCGTCGAAGTCATGCTCAATACTCAAGTCGTCGATTATGACGGTCATGTTCTCAAACTCAAAAACGGCGTGGAAATTCCTACAACGACTGTTATTTGGGCAGCGGGCGTCAGAGCTGTCGACATGATGAAAAATTGCGGCGGCGAATGTGCTCGTGACGGTCGCATTTGGATTGAAGAAGATTTGATGGTTCGCGGCGCGGTTCATAAAAATGTTTTCGCTATCGGTGACTGCGCGGCGTTCATGCACGGCGATATGAAACGCCCCTTGCCGACGGTCGCGCCCGTTGCCACTCAACAGGCGAAGGTTGCTCACAAAAATATCATGACGCTTATCAAAGGCGGCAGCAAGCTTGAAAAATTTGTCTACAAAGATTTGGGAGCAATGGCGACAATCGGCAAAGGCGAGGCTGTCGTCAACAAACCGAAGATGACCGGTTTTCTTGCTTGGTGTGCTTGGATGCTTGTTCACTTGATGAGGCTTGCGGGAATTTATACGAACATGACGGTTACTTTCAAATGGGCATTGAATTTCTTGACAAGTGCCCGGCTTGGAAGAATTATTACGAATATAAGTCTCGACCCGTTTAAGTGATTCGGGGTGGTTCAAATGAAACTTTTGATTGACGACGCACGCCTCGACGAGATTAAAAAAATTTATGAATTCTTCCCTGTCAGCGGCGTGACAACAAATCCCACAATCCTTTCCAAAGTCGGAGGCAATCCCTTCGACACGCTGAAAAAAATTCGCGGCTTTATCGGTGAGGAAGCAGACCTTCACGTTCAAGCCGTCAATCGCCGCGCAGAAAAAATCGTCGACGAGGCAAAACATATTGTCGAAGTTTTGGGCGCGAACACTTACGTAAAAATTCCTGCCGTTCCCGAAGGCTTCAAGGCAATGAAAATTTTGGTTGAGACGAGCGAAATTTTAATCACTGCGACGGCGATTTATACACCCATGCAAGCTTTTATCGCGGGGCAATGCGGCGCAAGTTACGCGGCTCCTTACGTCAACCGAATCGACAACATGGGCTTTAACGGCTTGACGGTTGCCAAAGAGATTCAACAAATTTTTTCAAGCAATCGTATGGAGACCGAAGTTATCGCGGCGAGTTTCAAAAATTCTCAACAGGTTTTGGAGCTTTGCAAGTGCGGAATAAGCGCGGCGACCATTGCCCCCGAAATTTTCTTCGCACTGATAAAAAATTCCGCGATTAATGATGCCGTCGAAAATTTTATCGCAGACTTTGAATCCTTCGCGGGCAAAGATAAATCCATGCTTGACTTCAAATAATCATAACGAATAAAAAAAATCCCCTTCCGATTTCGGAGGGGGAAATTTTTTTGCGTTGCTTTATCTTACTTCCAATCGTCCGTGTTGGGAACATTCAATGCGTCGGTCTTGGTCAACAAGAATTCTTTTTCGTTACGAATACCTTCCGCCACTTTGTCCAGCGTGAAGACTGTATATGTCCCGGTCAACTTAACATAATCTTCGCAGAAATAAACGGGGTTGCCTGCCTCGTCGTAGAGCGGAGCCGGATTGCCGTCCGAATCAAGGCGAACCGTTCTTATCGAGTTGATTTGTTGGGGTATCTCATTTCTGGTAGCGAAGTCGCCGCTGTCATAGAGTTTTACGTCTGCCCAGTTGGTGACGCGAATCTGATTGCCCGCCTCGTCAAGTTTATACAGCGGAATTAAATCTTTGGAGAGGTCGCCATATTCGTGGAAAGGTGTTTCGTCCAGCGTTTTGTTGTTGTCGTAGAAGACATACATAAATTTGACGTTGGTATCTGTCTTAAACGTTCTGAACTTCGAGCTGCTGCTCAAGTGGAATTTGCTTGTGTCGGTTCCGTTGTTGTTATAAAGCTCAAGCGCATTACTGCCCGTTGCCTTTGTGGTTTGGATATTATTCTTGTCGTCGACGAGAGGAATTGTAATTGTCTTCGTGCTCCATCCCGATTTAACTGTAACTCTCTTCGAAAATTCCTTCGTGTGGGACGAATTGCCGCTTGTGGAAAGATAGCGATATTCTTTGGCAACAATAAAGCCCTCGAAGGTGTGACCGTTGCCGTTAATCACGACGGGGATATCGGGCATCCACAGCACGCCTTTAAAGTCCGTGTTGAGATTCAAGATAAGCGGTTGCGGCTCGCGGTCTTCCAAAGGTCCGTCGTAGTAGAAAAACAGCGGGCGTTTTGAATCAGCCGTGTTGTCCTTGTTTATGTTGATGATGATTTGTTGAGGAGAATTGCCTTGAGCACCGCCTTGTGCATTATGCGCCGGCTCGCTCTCAATTCGGATATACAACGGGTCGTCATTTTTTCCGGCGCGAACATCATACGCCGCTTTAACTTTTATCAGCGCATGGTGTCTTGTTGATGGATTAAGAAGCTGTGTGGAATTCTCACTACTGACATGAAAATCAAGGAACAATCGGTCTATATCCTTAATGTTTTTGCCTTTGTCGGTCGCTGTGTTTATCTCTAAAGATTTTTCAGCTACATTGCTGAATTGAATGTAGTCCGGAGCGGTTGTATATTTTTGGGTTGAAACAGACCAGTCGCCGTCGTAGACGTATTTGGCGATAAGGTACTGCATTTGCTCCCAAAGCGTCTTGTTGTTGTGAGGCTTAACCTCTTCTTCCCACACGGCGTACAAAGTGACGGAGGTGTTGTCGCCGAAGAGATTGATAACTTCAGTTTTGGTTAATTGTTTGCCGTCGGGAATGTAGTTGGCTACCAGAGAATTTGCATCTGCATTTTTATCCGTGCTCCAGCCGTAAAATTCATAGCCTTCGCGGGTCGGCTTGCCTTTGTTCGGAGTTATGGGGTCTGTTGTCTCGGAGTCTTCCATTTCTTTCGGATTTTTAATTTGTTTTGAATCGGTGGAGGTTGTGCCGTCGCTGAAAGAGCCGCCGTTCGGGTCGAAAACCAGATTAACGGGTTGCTGTTTGACTTTTACCCATTGAGCATACAAAACAATTGAACCGTTTTTCCAGTCGTAATCGTCATTATCTTGAGCGGCGGGGTCATACGTCTTAAAGAACTCTTCGATATTATCCGCCGTCAGCACCGTGCCGTAGGGAACGATTAAGCCGTTTTCGTTCGTCCAATATCTCAAGAATTCATATTCTTCACGTTCGGGCGTCGAAGAATAACCGTCGGGAACAATCACGGCTGCCGAGCCGGATTCTTTTATCGCTTTATTTATATCGCCTATTGACAGACGTGCGGTCGTGGTTGTGCCGTCGTTCGGATTGACAAACTTTCCGCCGTTCGGGTCGAATACAATTTGAGCATTGCCGGAGGAGGTGGAGGAGGTTTCTTTGGAAATTTTGGCAACGGCAATGACGGGCGCGTCCATCGGGTCGAACCAGCCGGGCATGAATAAATGTTGAATATCTTCTTGCAACTGAACGACGTAATAAAAATCATCGCCGTCTTTATAAATTTGTGGAGAGTCCATTTTGATTTCGTTGTATCTGTTTTTGCGCGCCCAACTGTCTTCCATAGAATATGCTTCGTCGGTCTCGGCGGCTTCGGCTACGGAAAAGAAACTTTGCGAAGAGGAACTTACATTGTTGGAGGAAAGATTTTTCCGCGCGTATTGAACAGCAGCTTTGTCGGCCGTCGATTTAATTGCGGCTGTAATGTCTGTCGCGTCGGCGGTTGTGCTTTTGGTTGAGCTTTTGGTTAAGCTTGAGACTGTATAAAGATTACTTTCGTCAGGGTGTTGATAAACGAGCGCGACCTTGTAGCTTTTATAATTGCTGCTATTATCCTGCAGTTGTTTAAGCAACGATTTCGCGCCCGCGAGGACTGCCGCATCCGCCGCGTTTTGCAGGCGTGATACATTCAGATAGTACCAGCCCAAATCGATTCCCATTCCCGCGAAAAGAAACAGCAACGGAACAAATAACGCGAACAAGAGCATAACTTGTCCGCGCTGTCTAAAAAAATTTTTTGAAGGGGTGCCCTTGACGAAAGGTTCGTGATTCATGATTTACTTGACACTTCCTTTAATGAAACTTTATTGAATGATTGGAATCAGATAGTATCAGAAAGGCTGTTTTTTTTCAAGTAAAAAATTCGTTAAAAGGAATAGTTCAAGCTCGCGCCGGCTTGAGGCGTTTCATGTGATAAGAATATGCCGCGATTAAAAATATCGTCGTGATAAACCAACTTATCGGATAGACCGCCATGAGCGTTGAGTAAGTCGGAATATTTCTGAACGCCGTAAAAACCCAGATGACACGAGTGCCGCAAACGCAGATTAAAGTTATCACGGCGGGCGTCAATGAAATTCCGTAGCCGCGCAAAGCACCCGATATGCTTTCCATCAAAACGTTAATCAATTCGGGGAGGACAATGTACCAAAGACGAATCACGCCGAGCCGTATGACTTCGGGGTCGCTGTTGAAAAGATACAAAACTTCTTCGGCGAAGAATAAAATAAAAAAGCAAAGCGTCTGCATGAAAATTGCGCTCAAGCCCATTGAAACCCACATTGCCCGCTTGCAACGCCGTAAATTTCCCGCGCCGTAATTCTGACCGACGAAGGTCGTTGCCGCCTGCCCGAAGCCGTTCACGAAACAAAAGACGTTAATCTCAATCGTGAACGCCGCAGCCGAAGCCGCCATTGCATCCGCGCCGAGTGAGTTTATCGCCGCTTGAATTAAAAGATTCGACAGCGAAAAGACCATGCCTTGAATGCCCGCTGGCAATCCGATTCGGACAATCTCAAAGAGTTCTTCCTTGTCGACGATTAAAGCGTTGAGGTTGAGTTTTATGACGCCTTCAGCTTTCAGAAGTTCAAAGAATAAAATTATCGCGCTGACGAAATTTGCAATGACGGTCGCCGCCGCCACGCCCGCGATTCCAAAATCGAATTGCAAAACAAAAAGCAAGTTCAGAAAAATATTTACGACGCTTGCAATCGCCAAAGCAATCAGAGGCGTTCGGGTATCGCCTTTGCTTCGGAAAATCGCCGCTTGAAAATTGTAAAGACTTATCGCGGGAAGAGAGAGCAAAAAAATTCGCAGATAAATTTCCGCCATGTCGACGACGCTTGACGGAACCTCAAGGAAATAAAAAATCGGCGCGACCAAAAATTCCGCGATTATGCAGAAAAAAAATCCCGCCGCCATTGCCAAAACAAAGACCGTGTTCACTGCCGCGTGAGCACGGTCAATTCTTTTTGCTCCGATATTTTGAGCAATGACGACGTTCGCGCCGAGACTCAAGCCCATCATCAAGCTTACGATAAGCCCGACCATTGAAATATTGTTTCCGACTGCCGCCATTGCATTTTTGCCGACGAACTTTCCAAGCGTGAAAACGTCCGCCGAATTTAAAAGTTGTTGCATGACGCCCGTCAACGCCAGAGGCAACGCGAATAAAATTATTTTGTCCCACAGCGAGCCGTGCAACATATCAATATCGCGCGTGTTGAATTTCATCTTATCGAGACATCTCCCGCGTAGACAGTCCGAAGCCCTTGTTCCGTTTCGACGATAAGCGCGCCTTCCTTGTCCAAGTCAATCGCCTTGCCCGTGAAAGTTTCGCCGCCGTCGCCCGCCGAAATCACACGAATATTTTTTCCGAGCGTTATGTTGTATTTCTTCCAAAGCGTAAAGATTTTTTCGAAGCCCGATTCGTTGACTTCACGATAGAGCTTGTCGAATTCCTCAAGCACTGCACGAAAAAATTCCACGCGGGAAATTTCTCCGCCGTTCATTTCGGATAAGGAAGTTGCAACGCTGCGAAGATCTTCGGGAAATTCCTCGCGGCTTATGTTGACGTTAATGCCCAAGCCGACGACGATATAAGTTATCTTGCCTATTTCGGCGGTTATCTCCGTCAATATGCCGACGAGTTTTCGCCCGTCGAACATAATATCGTTCGGCCATTTGATTTCGGCTTTGAGGTTGAAACGATTCATTGCTTCGGCAACGGCAACCGCTGCCATCAAGGTGCACTTGGGCGCGTTGTGCGGCAAAAATTTCGGGCGAAGAATAATCGAAAACCAAATGCCCTTGCCTCGCGGCGAATAATAATTTCTTTCGAGGCGACCCTTGCCGCTTTCCTGTTCCTCTGCCACGACGATAGTTCCGTCTTCCGCCCCGTGATATGCCAGAGCTTTTGCAACACGGTTTGTCGAATCGACGGAAGGATAATATTCCATTTGCTTGCCGATAATTTCCGTTTTGAGTTCGACTTGAATTTCACTCGGCAAGAGGAGGTCGGGCGCGTCTTTGAGTTTGTAGCCGCGACGCTCACGACTTAGAATCAGATAACCGCTCTCACGAAGTTTTTGAATATGTTTCCAGACAGCCGTGCGGGAAATTCCCAAATCACCGGCGATGCTCTCGCCCGAAATGAAATTATCACCCGACTTCTTCAACATTTCAACGATTGTCTTACGCATATTCATTCACCTCGCATAAAAGCTTAACATACTCCGATTAACATTTCAAATGAAATTTACCCCATAAACGAAAATAACCGCCTGTAGCGGAAATTATTTGTTTGGTGGAGACGAGGGGGATCGAACCCCTGACCTCTTGAATGCCATTCAAGCGCTCTCCCGGCTGAGCTACGCCCCCACAGCGCGGTTATATTAAATCATTTCACGCCCGTTGTCAAGGATTTTCTTATTTCTTTGTCGACGTCATCCGTGACGGCTCCTTAAATTTGTTGCAAAAAAATTACCCGCCGATAATCGACGGGCTCAATTTTAAGGAAGAATATTATTCACTCGAAATTTTGAAATGTAAGCGGCTCAACCGAGAACTTCAAGCAAGTCGTCGGTGCCGGCTTTGACGTCGCCTGTCTTGAGCGGACGAACTGTGCCGTAAGCCGAAGAGTTGGTGACGATAAGCGGAGTGGTGACGGGGTAGCCCGCTTTGTGGATGGCGTCGATGTCGAACGTGACGAGCAAATCGCCGCGCTTGACTTCTTGACCGTCGGTGACGTGAACTTCAAAGTGTTGACCGTCAAGCTTAACGGTATCGATACCGATATGCATGAGGAGTTCCGCGCCTTCGGGTGTGACCATGCCGATTGCGTGTTTGGTCGGGAAGATAAGAGTGATTGTGCCGTCGGCAGGAGCAACCAATTTGCCTTCGGTCGGTTCCACTGCAACGCCGTCGCCCATTGCACGAGAGGCAAAGCCGTCGTCGGGAACTTCATTCATGAGCATCATACGACCGGTGAGGTGTGCGCCAAAGGTTGCGTCTTGCATCTTGGGTTTCTCTTCTTCAGCTGCCGCAGCACCGCCGCCGCCGGAAGCACCTTCAAGAATCGAACGGTCAATCTTGCCTGCGCGAATATCTTCGACGAATTCCTCGAAGTTGGCTTTGACGATAGTGACGGAAGGTCCGTAAATGACTTGGATAGCGTTGCCTTTGATAACGACGCCGCCCGCGCCTGTGGATTTGAGGACAGCCTCATTGACTTTCGAGCCGTCGACCAAAGTCAAGCGGAGACGAGTTGCGCAGCAGTCAATTTCAGTGACGTTATCGACGCCGCCGACACCGCCGAGAATGACGGCAGATTTTTGCTGATCGGGAGTGAGGTTTGCAAGAGCCGCACCGCCTGCGCCGCCGCCTGCGACACCAACGCCCGTAGCTTTGCGGTATTCGTCTTTGGACATCATCTTGACTTCCTCGTCGTCAGCTTCGCGACCGGGAGTCTTCAAATCCCATTTCATAATGAAGAATTTAAACGTAATGAAGTAAACGACAGCCACCACAGCGAACAGCGGCAACATCATCATCCAGTTGGATTTTGCTTGACCGGGCAGGACGCCGTAAAGGATAAAGTCAATCAAACCGTCGGAGAATGTTGTACCCATTGCAATGCCGAGAATATGGCAAGCCGCAAAACAGCAACCTGCGTAGAAAACGTGAATTGCAAAAAGTTCTTTCGCAAGGAAGAGGAATGTAAATTCGATAGGCTCTGTGATACCCGTCAAGAACGAAGTCAAACCGACCGAGAACAAAAGCGAGCCGGCAGCTTTTTTCTTTTCGGGGCGAGCGCAAGTGTACATTGCATAAGCCGCAGCAGGAAGACCCGCCATCATGAAGGGGAATTTACCCATCAAGAAACGGCAAGCGTCAACCGAGAAATGTTCGGTGTTCGGCGAGGCGAGTTCAGCGAAGAAAATATTCTGCGCGCCCATGACGGTTTGTCCGTCGATAACGGCAGTGCCGCCGAGACCCGTCTGCCAGAAAGGCAGGTAGAAGATATGATGCAAGCCGAAAGGAATTAATGCACGTTCACAGCAACCAAAGAAGAAGGTGCCGAAATAACCTGCCGCTTGAACTATGCCGCCGAGTGCGAAGATACCGCTTTGAATGAACGGCCAAACGAAATACATAATGACGCCGACAATAATGCCGAAAATCATACAAACAATCGGGACGAAACGAGTGCCGCCGAAGAATGAAAACGCGGGCGGCAGTTGCATTTTGTAGTAGCGATTACAAAGTTCCGCCGCAACGAGACCCGTAACGATACCTGCGAAAACACCCATCTGCAAAGTGACGATACCGAGCACGGAAGTTATCGCGCCTTCACGAACGCTGGGGTCAATCGAGCCGTCAGCGTGAATCGAGCCGTCGAGACCCAAGAAGACGTGAATCGTCGTGAGCATAACAAGATAAAAAATTGCTGCGCCAAGAACGGCGATACCTTTTTCTTTTTTCGCCATGCCGAGAGCAACCGCCAACGCGAATATCAACGGCAAGTTGCCAAAGATTGCTCCGCCGACGTTTGAAAGAATAACCATGAAGCTGAAAATGACACTGCCGGGGTGAAGCGTACCTTCCAAGCCGTAAGCCGCGATTGTCGTCGGGTTAGAGAACGAGGCACCGATACCCAAGAGAACGCCCGCGAACGGCAAAACGGCAATCGGCAGGAACAACGACTTACCGATCTGTTGCGCTACGGCAAATGCCGAACTTCCTCCTTCACTCATTTTAAAACCTCCTTACACGAAAAAAAATGAAAACAAATTTCCGAGCGAAAAAATATCCTCCTTCCCACTATATTTTTCTATACTTAGAGCCTGAACCGAATGGCTCCTCTTGCAAAAGGAGGATGCCCTTCAAACGAGCCTCCTCCTCTTGCAAGATATTTTTAAAATTATAAACGACACTTTATCTTTTGTCTACAGATTAACGCCAAAAAAATTTCGGAACAATTTTCTGAAAAGTCGAAGTCAATCTTTGCAACGATAAGCAAAATTTTTTCCGACCTTCTTGACTTCGTAAAGCTTCGGGAAGGCGGAAACGAATTTGCTCAACGTGCTGTGCCCCAAACCTTTTATACTTAAATTTTTTTCGTGAAGACTTTGCCCCGCGCTTGTCAAATCGACAAAACCTTTTTCGTCGCCTTGAGCCGAAGCCGTCTCGTGTAAGACGCCGTGAATTTTCCGAAGAATATCGGGAGCCTTCGTCGTCTTCGTTCGGCAACGATAATAAAGATTTTTCTTGGTTTTGTGAAGTTCATAGAGATTCGGGAATGCGGAAACAAAATCTTTCAACGAGCTGTGCCCGAAATTTTTTACGCTGAAATTTTTTTGAGCGATGGCATTGCCGGCATGAGAGAGGTTGGTGAAGCCGTTGAAGTCGTCGTGAGCCTTTGCGGTTTCGCGCAAAAGATTATGCAGTTGCTGAAGTTTTCTTTCGTCTATCGATACGACTTTCGGTTTGACGACGGCTTGAATTTTTTTGGAAACTTCCAAGTCGATAAACTCGTTGCAGGCGTTGCGAAAAGCTGACGAGGCATTTTCGTTGCCCATGCCGATTACGTTTATGCCGCCCTCGCGGAGTCGGATAACCAGCGGAGTAAAGTCGCTGTCATTTGAGATAAGCGCAAAAATTTCTGCCTTGCCGCCGTAGAGCACGTCCATTGCGTCAATCGCCAAAGACATATCGGTTGCGTTCTTGCCCGAAACAAAATCGGGTTGCTGAACCGCGCGAAGTGAAAAATTTAAAATGCAATCGTTCCAGCCGTGCAGAGAAAGTTTTTCCCAGTTGCCGTAAATGCGGCGGATAAAAATTTCCCCGCGGCTTTCCAACGTGTCGATAATCTGCTTGCCGAATTTTGAGGAGATGTTGTCCGCGTCGATGAAGAGCGCGATTTTTTTTTGAGACATTCAAAAACCTCAATAGCACTCAAAAGCACGAATCGCACCGAATTGGATGAAGTTGCTTGCCTCGACGGGGTCGCCCTCGGTTATCGCCAGCTCGACGGCTTGAAGATTTTCCGCCGCAATTTGAATTCGTTCCGCGCCGTATTCTTCCTTGACTTTCTTCCAAAGATTTTTCCGCGAAGTTTTCGTATCTTTATAAACGACTCGATTGTAGAAGACATTCATGGACGCTTCGCTTTTGTCGGCGTCGCAGTTGAAAAAGATAAAGGCTTTACCTGCTTTTGCCATGAAGTAAAACTCCCTTCAAAAAATTTTTGATACCGCCGCATTATAACCAATTATCGCCGCAATGAAAAGCAGAAATTTTTTCGCGTTGACTTGGAGCGGGATTTATGATTTATTTTATTCGGCGAGGTGAACATCATGACAGAAAAAAATTTGCTTGAACTTTTGCGCGATTACAAGTCGGGATTAATCGCGGAGGAAAAAATTTTATCCGAGCTGAAAAATTTTTCATTGGCGACGGAAAGTTTCGGATTCGCTACGATTGATCACGGGCGCGAGCTTCGGCAAGGTTTTCCGGAAGTTGTATATTCGCCCGGCAAAACCAAAGAGCAACTCAAAATTATTTTTAAAAATCTTTACGAACGCAGCAACGGAAATTTAATCGCAAGCCGTGCAAGCCGCGAGCAATTTGAATTTTTGCGTGAAGAAATTCCCGCCGCCGTCTATGACGAGACCGCCCGCATGATTTACGTTGACCGCGACAAAACTTTGACACGCGACGAGCAGAAAAAAATTTTAATCGTGACTGCGGGCACGAGTGATGTTCCCGTTGCCGAAGAGGCGAGGCTCACGGCTTATCTTTGGGGAAATTCGGTCGGCACTTGCTACGATTGCGGCGTTGCAGGAATTCATCGGCTCTTCGCTCACATGAACGAAATTACTTCCGCGAACGTGATAATCGTCGTGGCAGGCATGGAAGGTGCTTTGGCGAGTGTCGTCGGCGGCTTGACAAATCGTCCCGTCATTGCCGTGCCCACAAGCGTCGGCTACGGTGCTTCCTTTCAAGGACTTGCCGCACTTTTGGCAATGCTAAACACTTGCGCGGCGGGCGTCGGCGTCGTCAATATCGATAACGGATTCGGAGCGGGTGTGCTTGCCTCGAAAATTAATCGCATGAGGTGAATCATGGTTAAAAAATTTTTTACGGTCATAATCTGCGCGGCGTTCGTGAATTTGTTCGGCGCGTGCACTGCTCAAAAGGAGGTTCCTCAAATGACGAGTGAAAGTTTTTTTGCCGAAAGCGTTGCTTTGAACAGCGGATATAACATGCCGATTATCGGGCTGGGAACTTGGACGCTTAACGACGACGAGGCAGAGGATTGCGTTTACTTCGCGCTCAAGGTCGGCTATCGATTGATTGACACGGCGAGATATTACGGCAACGAGGTCGGTGTCGGCAGAGGAATTCGGCGGGCGATTCAAGACGGCATTGCCTCCCGCGAAGAAATTTTCGTCACGTCGAAGATTATGCCCGGCAATTACAATCAACCCGATTCCGCCATTGACGCCTCGTTGAAGTCGCTCGGCTTGGATTACGTCGACTTGATGTTGATTCATCAGCCCGGCTACAACGACGAGGAAGTTTACAGAGCTTTGGAGCGCGGTGTCAAGGCGGGCAAGATTCGTTCAATCGGCATTTCAAATTATTACACCCCGCGTGACTTCGACAGGATTAAAAATATCGCCTCGATTGTTCCCGCCGTCATTCAAAACGAAAATCATCTCTTCTATCAGAATACCGAACTTCAAGCTTACGTAAAAAAATTCGGCACCGTCGTCGAGGCTTGGTATCCTTTCGGCGGCAGAGGCAACACTCAAAAAATTTTCGGCAACGAAATTGTTCAAAGCCTCGCGAAAAAATATTCCAAGTCGCCCGCGCAGATTGTCCTCCGTTGGCAAATTCAATCGGGCTATATCGCGATACCCGGCTCCTCGAATAAAAATCACATTGCCGAAAATTTTAACGTCTTCGATTTCCGATTGAGCGTCGAGGATATGAAACTCCTTCGCGGCTTGAATAAAGGTCAACGTTTTGAAAATTGGTGAGGCTTAAAAATCCCGATGCATAAAGCTTGCAATATTAATCGGCGTGTGTTAGGTTAAGCGTTGCAAAGGAGGATTGTTAATGGAACAAAAAATATTGATGGAGCAAAAGATAAAAGACCTGCGCGAGCGGGCGGGCGGCGCGATAAAATCTGCGTCGACGCTGAAGACACTCGACGAGGTGCGCGTGAAGTTCTTGGGCAAGAAAGGCGAACTTACCACTTTGCTGCGCGGCATGAGTCAACTTTCGGCAGAAGAGCGTCCGATTGTCGGCAAGCTTGTCAACGAGGCACGCGAGGATATTGAACAGCTTCTGACAGAAAAAAATTCGTCACTCAAGGCGGCGGAACTTCAAGCAAAATTGGCTTCGGAAAAAATCGACGTGACTTTACCGGGTCGACGCGTCCACGAAGGTCATCTTCATCCGCTGACGTTGACGCTCAACCGCGTGAAAGAAATTTTCGTGAACATGGGTTACACCGTCGAGGAAGGTCCCGAAGTCGAAACGGATTACTACAACTTCGAGGCACTCAACTTGCCCAAAGACCACCCCGCCCGCGATATGCAAGATTCTTTTTATATCACGGAAGACATTTTGTTGAGGACGCAGACTTCGCCGGTGCAGGCGCGGACAATGGAACGCTACAAGAACAACGAGCCGATAAGAATGATTGCGCCGGGCAGAGTCTATCGCCGCGATGACTACGACGCCTCACATTCGCCGATGTTCACGCAAGTCGAGGGGCTTGTTATCGACAAGGGCATTTCGTTTGCAGACTTGAAAGGCACGCTTGAGGACTTCAGCAAAAAAATTTTCGGCGAGAAAACCAAAATCAGATTGCGTCCGAGTTTCTTCCCTTTCACGGAGCCGAGCGCGGAAGTCGATGTTTCTTGCGTCATGTGTCACGGCGAAGGCTGCAAAGTTTGTCAAGGAACGGGCTGGCTTGAAATTTTGGGCGCGGGCATGGTTCATCCCGACGTTTTGAAGATGAGCGGCTACGACCCTTCGCAAGTGAGCGGCTTTGCTTTCGGCATGGGCATTGAACGCATTGCGATGTTGAGCTACGGGCTTGACGATATGCGTTTGCTTTACGATAACGACGTGCGGTTCCTCAAGCAATTTTAAGGCGGTGATTTTGTGCAGGTTTCTACCAAATGGCTGAAAGATTACATTGACATAGACTTGACGGCGGACGAGTTGGCGGAAAAATTTACGCTGGCAGGCATCCCCGTCGAAAACGTGATTCATGCCGGCGCAGGGCTTGAAAAAGTCGTGACCGGTCGAATCGAAGAGCTTAAGGCTCACCCCGACAGCGACCACCTTTTGATTTGTCAAATGAACGTCGGCGAGGAAAATCTTTTGCAAATCGTGACGGGTGCACAAAACGTCAAAGAGGGGCAAATTGTTCCCGTTGCACTCGTCGGAGCGAACTTACCTTGCGGCAAAAAAATTTCCAAAGGCAAAATGCGCGGTGTTGCCTCGAACGGCATGCTCTGTTCTGCAAATGAAATGAACATTGAGGGCGACTCAAGCGGAATTTACATCTTGCCCGAAGATACGCCGATTGGAATTCCCGCCGCAGAAGTTTTGGGACTCGACGACGACATTTTGGAATTTGAGTTGACGGCGAATCGCGGCGATTGTTTCAGCGTTATCGGTCTCGTTCGCGAATTGGCTGTCCTCACGAAAAAAACTCCTCGCTTCCCCGAAATTAAAGTCGACGAAAACGACAACGCAGAGGCTTCCGCTCTTGTCAAGATTGGTATCGACGCGCCCGACCTTTGCGGCAGATTTTCTTCGCGGGTTTTGACGAACGTCAAGCTTGCACCTTCGCCCGATTGGATTGTCAAACGTTTGGAAGGCGCGGGCATGAGGGCGATTAACAATGTCGTTGACGTGACGAATTTTGTAATGCTGGAAATGGGACAACCTCTCCACGCTTACGACTTCGACAAGGTAAAAGGTCACGAACTCACTGCGCGGCGTGCGATTGAGGGCGAACCTCTTCACACGCTCGACGACACAAACAGACTTGCCAAAGGCGGCGAACTTGTCATTGCCGACGCCGAAAAAGCTGCGGGCTTGGCGGGAATCATGGGCGGTTTCGAAAGTGAAATCACCGAAAAAACTTCGACCGTCATTTTGGAGGCGGCAAGTTTCAATTCCGCTTCGATTCGCAGGACTTCCCGCGCAGTCGGCATTCACTCGGAGGCAAGCGGCAGATTTGAACGCGGCACAAACATTAACGGAACTGTCGCCGCCCTCGACCGTGTCGCTCAACTTTTGCAGGAGATGGGGGCTTGCAGAGTTTGCAAAGGTGTCGTCGACGTTTACCCGAATCCAAAACCCGAAGTCAAAATCAAATTCACTTCCGCGCAAATTAATCAGAGGCTCGGAACAAATTTCAGCGATGAGGAAATTGTTGACGTGTTGGAGGCTCTCGGCTTTAAGATTGACCCGATAAACAAAGTCGAAGAGATGACCGATGAAGTCGTCGATAAATTTGCCGCCGCAACAAAAAATATCGGCAAGGCGGCTCGTGAACTCGGCAAGAAACAAAACGTCGAAAACCTTATGAGCAATCTCGGCTCGGCGTTCGGCAACATTTTCAAGAAGGCTGACGAAAAAATTTCCGATAAGACCAAAGATAACGTCGAAGAATTAATGAGCACACTCGGCGGGAAGTTCGGCGACTTGGTTAAGAGCGTCGACATGAAAATTTCTTCGGCTTTCGAGGCGACCGTTCCCGATTGGCGAAACGATGTCACTTTGCCCGAAGATTTATCGGAGGAAGTTGCGAGGATTTTCGGCTTTGATAAAATTCCTTCGACGCTCCCCAAAGGCAATCAGCAAGGGCATCAATCCGCCGCGCAAAACTTTATCGACAAAATTAAATCTGTCCTCTCAAGCTTGGGCATGTGCGAGGAACTTTCCTTTGCGTTCACGAGCGAGGCGATGTTCGACAAAATGCAAATCCCTGCCGACAGCGAATTGAGAAAAGCCGTCCCGATAATGAATCCGTTGACCGACGAGGCACCGCTCCTTCGGACGACGTTGCTTGCCTCAATCTTCGAGAACGCCGCAAGAAATTTCAGCCGCAAAAATGAGGACGTTCGCCTGTTCGAGGTCGCGCCCGTATTTTATCCGAAGGAATTGCCCGTGACCGTTCAGCCGCTTGAAAAACAAAAGCTTGCCGGACTTTTAATGGGTCGCCGCGAGCCCAAAGGTTGGTCTCAAGACGCCGCGCAGATTGACTTCTACGACGCAAAAGGAATCGTCGAGGAACTTTTGGCGGGCTTGTCGATTGGAAATTATTTCGTCGAGGCGGGCGAGCATTACGCACTTCATCCCGGCAAAACCGCCGTCTTCAAAAAAGGTCGTGATGCTTTGGTGACGGTCGGCGAAGTTCATCCTGCAGTGGCTGAAGCTTTGGGCATTCGGAAAAAAATTTACGTCTTCGAGGCTGACGTTGAGACTTTGCAAAAATTCGCCGCGAAGAAATTTTCCTTCGAGAGCCTGCCCAAATATCCCTCAATCAGCCGCGACTTGGCAATTTTGGTTGAGCATGACACTGCGGCGGGCGACGTTGAAAAAGTTATCGCGAAAAACGGCGGGACATTCCTCAAGGGCGTGACTTTGTTTGACGTGTACACCGGCGAGCGCATTGCCTCCGATAAAAAGTCTTTGGCGTTCGCGATAGAGTTCCGTTCCAACGAGCGCACACTCAAGGACGAGGAAGCGGACGAGGCTTTCAAAAATATTTTGGCGGCGGTTGAAAAGGAATTCGGCGCGACATTGAGGAGTTGATGTTATGGCGTTGAAGGACGATAAACCCATCGGCGAAATGCGGCGTGTCGAGGTCGAAATCTTCGGTGAAGTTTACCGCTTGCGCACCGAAGATCCCGACGGCTTGGCAAAACTCGTGCGCATGGTCGATTCAACGATGAAATCCATTTCGCAGAGCACGCGGACTTTTGCCGGCAGCCGCATTGCAGTTTTGGCGGCACTGAAAATCGCAGAGGACTATCAGCAACTCAAAAAAGACTACGACGAACTTTTACAACTCCTCGACGAAAACAAGTGATTAGTGGTTAGTGATTAGTGGTTAGTGTTTGTTGGTAAAGTCAAAAGTAGCGGTTGGCGAAAGCCCTGCCGTCACGGATGACGGTCGCCGCGACTATTTTGCGTGATGCAAAATACAGCGGTTAAAGCGTCTTTCTTTTTGCTACTTTTTCTTTGACGCTCACAAAGAAAAAGTAGATTTAAAAATAAAAGTCATTGAAACGCTTAATCGCAACTGCCGATTGAATTTACCAACACGCTCTAAGATGACAAAGGAGCAAAACTATGACGAAGCAAGAAGCACTGGCAGAGGCAATGAAGAAAATCGAAAAGCAATTCGGCAAAGGCTCAATCATGCGTTTGGGCGATGACACGACGCGAAAAGATGTTCAAGTTGTCTCGACGGGAATTTTGCCGTTGGATGTTGCGTTGGGAATCGGCGGACTTCCTCGCGGCAGGATAACCGAAATTTACGGACCCGAAGCCGGCGGCAAGACGACGGTCAGTCTGCACATGATAGCTGAAGTGCAACGTCAGGGAGGCACGGCAGCTTTCATAGACGCGGAACACGCTCTCGACCCTGCCTATGCCGGTAAACTCGGCGTCGACGTGGACAATCTTCTCCTTTCACAACCCGACACCGGCGAACAAGGGCTTGACATTGCAGAGGCTCTGATTCGCAGCTCGGCTGTCGATATAGTCGTTATCGATTCGGTTGCCGCGCTCGTTCCCAAAGCCGAAATCGACGGCGAAATGGGCGATGCAAATGTCGGACTTCACGCACGAATGATGAGTAAGGCAATGCGCAAGTTGACGGCGGTTATCGGCAGGACGGATACCATTGCCGTTTTTATCAACCAAGTTCGTGAAAAAGTCGGCGTCTTGTTTGGCAGCCCCGAAATTACGACGGGCGGTCGTGCTTTGAAATTTTATTCGTCGATTCGGCTTGAGGTTCGCAGAGGCGAGCCGATTAAGCAAGGTTCGGAAGTCATAGGCAATCGCGTCAAAATTAAAGTTGCAAAAAATAAAGTTGCTCCGCCTTTCCGCACAGCCGAATTCGATTTGATTTACGGCGAGGGTTATTCGCGCGAAGGTTGCATTGTCGATATGGGAGTCTTCTTCGAAATCCTCACCAAGGCGGGCTCGTACATTTCCTACAACGGTGAACGAATCGGGCGCGGCAGAGACAGTGCCAAAGCTTTCTTGAGCGAAAATCCCGAAATGGCAGCGGAAATTGAAAATAAAATTCGCGACGCTTTAATGAAATCAATTACGCCGACCACCTCGACCGCGATTGAAGAAGAGGAAGAAGAACCGGAGACTTTTGATGATTAAAAAAAAGACCGCGCTTCAAAAGGCGGCTGACTTGTTGGCGAATCAGGAACAAAGTTCTTCGATTTTGCGGCAGAAGTTGTTGCTTCGAAATTATGACGCGGCTCAAGTCGACGAGGCAATCGAAAAGCTCAAGAAACATAATTATCTGGACGACGAGGAGGCTTGTCGGCACCAATTTGAAAATCTTTACGTGGAAGGCAGGTTGAGTGTTCGGCAGATTGTCGTTAAGTTAATTCGGCGCGGCTTCGACAAAAATTTTATCGAACAACTTATCCCGAACGACTGCGACGAACACGAACGACTTGCGGCGGAAAAATTGCTTGCAAAAAAATTTTCCCGCGATGAAAATTTCGACAGAGGCAAGGCTTGGCAATTCTTGGCGGCTCGCGGCTTCGACGGAGAAATTATTTCCTCGACGATTGAAAACTTTGGTCACGAATAAAAAAATTCCCTCTCCAAAATCGGATGAGGGATTTTTGTTTTCGCTTGCCAAATTTTAAAAGACAGCTTCAATCGTGCCGATAACTTCGCCGCGATGATTTTTCAACACGGGCGGAAAAAGTTTATCAAGCTCGGCCGCCTCGTCTTTGGTAAGCAAGTCCAAATGTTTCAGCACGGCAATTGTCATGGGCGTGACTGCCGAAAAATCTCCGTCCTCAATCTTGAACGTAATGCCCAAGTCGCCGTCCTTGACCGCCAAGCAATAGACCGCGTCGCTCCCGATTTTGGCAATGATTCTTCCGCCCGTGACTTGAGAGACCGCCAAATCAATTCGCCCGTTGCCCGAAAGCACTTGAGGATATTTGCTCATGGCGTCACGAATTTTTTTCGCCGCGTCTTCGTATTCGCCCCAGTCGCCTTTGTCGGGCGTGGAAAGTCTTGCATAGGCGAGCGACATGTTGTAAATCGGAAGATAGAAGACGGGCACGCCGCAGCCGTCAATTCCGATTTCCAATTTGTCTTCGGGCATGCGCGAGGCAAAAGCCACATGCTTGAAAATAATTTTTTGCGCCTCGTGCGAGGGGCGAATGTAACCTTCGTAGGGAATGCCGAGCATCATAGACAACGCGATTATCTGCGAATGTTTTCCGGAGCAGGGATTGTGTACGGGCAAAACTTTTTCGCCCGCCGCGATAATTTTTTTGAACGCCTTGCCGCTCATGGGTCGAACGACGCCGCAATCCAAAACAGATTCATCAAGACCGAGCTTTGATAAAATTCCTCTGACAAGCGCAACATGATTTTCCTCGCCGCTGTGACTTGAGACCAACAAGGCAAGTTCCTCTTCGGTTATCGAATATTTTTCAAGCCCGCCGTTTTTCACGAAGGGCAGAGCCTGAAAAGGTTTCGCCGCCGAACGCCAAAACATCGGCAAATGCGCATTGCCGATTGACGAGACGACCTCGCCTTTGCAATTCACCGCCGCCATATCTCCGCGATGAATATTTTCGACGTGACCGGCGCGGGTGTAATGCAATACGACTTCACTCATAAAAATTCCTCCTTAGGACGTGTTGTTAAATCGAAAAGCAGCGGGTGGTTTGAACCCGGCCGTCACGGATGACGGCCACCGGCGTTAAAAACATGGATGTTTTTACAGCCGGAGAAACGCCCTTTCTTTTTGCTACTTTTTCTTTGGGCGTGCAAAGAAAAAGTAGAAGAAACTTTTAAAATTATTAAACGACTTATCGCGTCCGTTGTTCCTCCGCATTTAAAGCGGGTCGAAAATGATTTCACCATCCTCACGGGCGATTTCCCAAATGAGCGGGCTGTTTCTTTCGACGAAGCGCCGCAACTTATATTCCTCGTCTTCGGTGAAGCCCATGCACTTTTTGCAATAGCACACAGGCAAAACGTATTCGGCAATGTCAAAGCCGTTATCGTTCGGGCGTTCGAGGTGGACGGTTATGCTCTCGCCTTGCCGCTTGGAAAAGTGAATGTCAGTGAACGTGACGGTTATATTTTCCGGGACAAGTTTCAAATATTCGTGCCGCAAAAAAATTCCTCCTCAAAAAAAATTAAGACCGAGTCGAGCTCGGTCACTTCCTCAAAAAATTTTTAAACGGGCGTCGGCGTCGAGCTGTCGGGAAGTTTTGTTTGTTCGACTTCCTCCGATTTTGTCAATTCGACGGTCACGGGCGGCGGCTCTTTGATAAACGGCTTTTCAAATTCGGTTTGCTCTTCGCCGAAAACAATATCTTTGAGCTCCTGCGCCGTGAGTGTCTCTTTGTCAATCAACGCCTTTGCAATTTCATCCAACTTGTCGCGGTTTTCATTGATAATCGTGCGGCAAGCCTCGTAAGCTTCTTCCATGTACTTGTGAATTTCTTTATCGATTTCGCCGGCAACTTCTTCCGAATAATTTTTCTGCGGCTGTCCGAAATAATATTGTTGCGCGGGGTCGCCGCCGTATGACACAAAGCCTAAAGTTTCGCTCATGCCGTATTGCATAATCATTGCGCGAACGATTTGGCTTGCCTGTTGAATATCCTGCGAGGCACCGGTCGAAATTTCGTTGAGGACAATTTCTTCGGCAACGCGCCCGCCCATTGCAACTTTCAAACGGTCAATCAATTCGGAACGCGTGGCATAACTTCTGTCCTCTTTGGGAAGCATGAGGGTATAACCGCCCGCTCTGCCGCGAGGAATTATCGTGACTTTGTGGACGGGGTCGGCGTGCTTGAGCATCATACCTACAAGCGCATGCCCGCCTTCGTGATAAGCCGTCAACTTCTTTTCGTCTTCGCTCATGACTTTGGATTTTCTTTCGGGACCTGCCATGACACGTTCGATAGATTCTTCAAGCTCAATCATGTTAATTTCGTGCTTGTTTCTTCGCGCCGCGAGGAGTGCCGCCTCGTTGACAAGGTTAGCCAAGTCCGCGCCGGTGAAGCCGGGAGTTCGTCTCGCCAAAATATCCAAGTCGGCATCTTTGGCAATCGGTTTGCCTTTCGTGTGAACTTTCAAAATCGCGACGCGCCCTTGAACATCGGGCTTGTCAACGACAATCTGTCTGTCGAAACGGCCGGGGCGCAAGAGAGCTCTGTCGAGGATATCGGGGCGGTTGGTTGCCGCGATTATGATAATGCCCTCGTTAGGCGCGAAGCCGTCCATTTCGACAAGCAACTGATTCAAAGTTTGTTCGCGTTCGTCGTGACCGCCGCCGACATTTGCTCCGCGTTGACGACCGACCGCGTCAATCTCGTCGATAAAAATTATGCACGGGGAATTTTTCTTTGCCTGCGCGAACAGATCACGAACTCTGGAGGCACCGACGCCGACGAACATTTCCACAAAGTCCGAGCCGCTTATCGAGAAGAAAGCAACGCCCGCCTCACCCGCGACCGCTTTTGCCAAAAGAGTTTTACCGGTGCCGGGCGGTCCGAAAAGTAAAACGCCTTTGGGAATTCGCGCGCCCAAGTCGTTAAATTTTTTCGGGTGCTTGAGGAATTCGACGACCTCCTCAAGTTCTTCCTTAGCCTCGTCCGCGCCTGCCACGTCAGAAAATTTAACTTTGACTTTGTCGCCGCCCATGAGTTTTGCACGGCTCTTGCCGAAGGAAAAAACTTTGCCGCCGCCGCCTTGAGCTTGACTTATCATGAAATACCAAAAAGCCACCAACAACGCAATCGGCAACAAAGACGTAAGGAGCGTCATCCACCACGGCGGGTCTTTGGGATTCTGCGCAGTTATCTCCACGCCTTTGGCTGCGAGTTTTCCGACAAGGTCGTTGTCGCCAACCGGCTCGTCGGGTGCTATCGTCGAAAACTCGTTGCCGTCTTTTTTAGTGGCTTGTATCGAATTTTTTACCAGTGTGACTTTTGTTACCTCGCCTTGTTCGACCAGCTGAAGGAATTGCGAATAACTTACTTCCTCAACCGGCTTGGGCTTGACCGACATGTAATCGTAGGCGGTTATCGCAATAAAAATCACCAGCAAATAAAATCCGACATTGCGCAAGAAACTGTTCAATCAAAACGCTCCTTTGCTTTGAAAATTAACCTTGCATTGCCTCGCGGATTTTTGCTGCGTCTTTTTCAATTTCCTGTAAACCTTTATTGAGAGCTTTTTCAAGTGCATGAGTGGAAGAGCCGTTGCCGCGCCCGAAGATGCCGACATTAACCGTTTGCGAAGAGCCTTGAGTCGTGGCGCGTTTCATGTAGGAAAAATCTTGTTTGCTGTTCGACCAAACGCGGAAATCGGTTACGACGTTCATTTTCTGCCCGCTGGTAAAAACGCCGGAAGAATGTTTCGGGGCGGTGCTCGTGACACGAACATAAATCACGTAGTTACCGCCGAAGTGGTTGCAGATATTGTTAATGTCGCTTTTCTTGAGCCACTTTTCCTCGTGCTGACCTTCGTCCGCGCCGGTGGACATAATCATATCGTTTTCTTCGCGATAAATCTGAACGTAATTTTCCGTGTCCATCGCCGGCAGAATTTCATACTCCGAAGAGTTTTGTAAAATCTTTCCCAAAGAAGTTTCGACCATGCTGTAAACTTTTTCGGGCTCGGTGAAAGTTCCCGTCGGGGCGTCGAGGATGATGGCGACTTTTGCCGCGAATGCTTGAGAGTGTGCCGCGAACAAAATCACTGCCGCCATGCACAGTACCGAAAAAATTTTTTTGACCATTGAGGATACCCTCCTTACTTGCCGCCGTAAACACTGCGATTCAAAATGCCGAGGTAGGGCAGGTTGCGATAATGTTGCGCGAAGTCAAGCCCGTAGCCGACAATGAACTCGTCGGGAACTTCAAAGCCGCAGTAATCAATTTTAACGTCGACTTTGCGGCGGCTCGGCTTGTTGAGAAGCGTGCAAATTTTTACGCTGTTTGCCTTCTTGTCCATGAAGTAATCGATTAAGAAATTCATTGTCGTGCCCGAATCGATAATGTCTTCGATGAGCAGGATGTCGCGACCTTTGGGGTCGTTGTCGAGGTTTTTGAGAATGTTGACTTTGCCGCTGGTGTGGCTGTTGGCGTCGTAGCTTGAGGCGATAAGAAAATCAAATTGGACGGGAATGGTCAGCCGCCGCACAACGTCCGTGTAAAACATGACTGCGCCGTTGAGAATGCCGACCGTCAAAAGGGGTTTGGCGATGTCTTTGTAGTCCTCGCTGATTTGCGCGCTGATCTCCTTGGCGCGGGCGGCGATCTCCTCCTCGGTGTACAGCACGCGTTCGATGTAATCTTCTTTACTCTTCAAAGCAATCAATCCTTTCAATAAAAATTTTTCGTTACGGTTAGTCTTCCTCGTTTTAAATTTGCGCGAAAATTTTTCGGCAACTCGACGCCCGCCAAGCCGTTGATTAAAACTTTTCGGACGCCCTCGAAATGCACAAAGCCAAAGTCTTTAACAGAACCCGTGACTTGTGCAAGAAATTTTTTTATGACGACGCGTTGAAGTGCGCCGTGAAGTTTCAGAAATTCAGCGCGGATAATTGAGTTGTCTTTGACGACGGCGGGAAAAATTTTTTCTGCTTGCGCGTCGAGGAATTCTGTCTCTTCCGCCGTGACTTCACCGAATCTGCAGAGCGTTTCGACAAGCGCGGGATTGAATTCCTCAAGCGTCGGGATAAGCTCCAGCCGAATTTTATTGCGCGTTGCCTCCGTTTCATAATTCGTCGAATCGAGGCGCGGCGATAAATTTTTTTCGCGGCAGAAATTTTCAAGCTCGGCTTTTCTGAATCTCAACAGCGGGCGAATCAACAAGCCGTAATCTTTTGAAAACGTTCGAAACTTCATCGCCGATAAACCTGATGAAGTCGCGCCGCGCAAAAGTCTCATCAAAATCGTTTCGGCTTGGTCGTCGGCGTGGTGAGCCAAAGCTGTCGCGTCGAAATTCAACTTGCTTAAAAATTCGTAGCGCAAAATTCTTGCTGCCGTTTCGACGGAAATTTTATTCTTCGCCGCGAAAGTTTTAACGTCGCCGTGTCCGCCGATAAATTTTATCCCGCGTTCTTCAGAAAATTCTTTTACAAAAGCCGCGTCGTCGAGTGAGGCTTGTCCGCGCAAACCGTGTTCGAAATGCGCAATGCAAAGTTCCAGATTAAAACGTTGCCGCGAATTTATCATGAGTTCCGCCAAAGCAAGAGAATCCGCGCCGCCGGAAACCGCTATTAAAACTTTGTGCACGCCTTCGAAAATTTTTTCTGCCGCGCAAAGGTCAATGAACTTTTTTAACATGAAAAAAATTTTAATTGCGCATTACGCATTGCGCATTCCTAATTGCTTTTTCAGTCTCGACGTGAGCCGCGCCCGCCGCGCTTTGAATCCGTCTTGCGTTTGAGGTCTGTCAAGCGTTCGTCGCTGTCTTTGAGGAATTTCGACAGCTTATCTTCAAATGAGGCTGACAGCTGCCTTTGTTGTGGTCTGCGAAAGTCTGTGCGCCTTTGCTTGAAAGATTGCCCGTCGCTCTCCGGTGGTTTGGTCTTTGCCTGCTTCAAGGACAGGGCGATTTTGTTGCCGTCGACATTTACGACTTTGACTTGAACCGTGTCGCCCTCGTTCAAAAAATCATGCACATCGTTGACGTAAACGTCGGCGATTTCGGAAATGTGAATCAATCCGACTTTGCCTTCCGCCAATTCCACGAAGGCTCCAAAGTTTGTGATTCGCGTGACTTTGCCTTCCACAATGCTGCCTGCTTCCATTGCCAAAATTTTGTCCTCCCAAAAAATTTTTTAATTCTTACGGGCGCGCTGCCTGATAGGGCATTTCGCCTTCTTTGGCAAGCCCCAAATCTTCACGCGCCAGTTTTTCAATGTTGTTGATGTCTTGAAGTGCGGCAAGTTCTCTGCGCAGTTTTTCGTTGGTTGCCTTTGCCTTCTCCAATCTCTTGTCGGCTATTCGTTGACTTTCGCTGACGTGCGCCAAGTGAACTTGTTGAGAAATTAAAACCGTCGAGAAGTAAGCAATCATCGCGAACATCACCAACGCAAACCAGTTAAAATTACTTCTTTTTCGCATTGCGCTGCCTCCTCAGCTTTTTTATATAATAACAGCTGGGCTGTTCTTTCGCAAGTTTCAGTTTTCGGCGTAGAGGACACCCTTCCTGAAATCCGCCGTCTTGAAAATATCGGAGTCGTAAATGAAAACCATGTAGCCCGCGCTTGTCGAAATTTTGTAGCCGTAATTTTGGAAGATGCCTTTCACGCGGACAAGGTCGTCGGCTTTGTGATAAGTGCAAACGGACGCTTTGACTTTGTTGCTTGTGAGGATTTTCTTCGCGCCGCGCAAGGCAAGAGGTTCGAAACCTTCGATATCCATCTTGAGAAAAATATTTTCGCCGTGAAAGTCGGGTAAGACGTCGTCAATCGTAATGTTTTTATCGTCCGTTTTATCGGAAAGGAATTTCGGAATAATTTCTACCTTGTCAAGATAATCTTTGAAAGTTTGACGAAGCGGCTCTTGCCATTTTTCCTCCGGCTCGAACAAATACATCTTGGAGCAAATGTCGACGTACCTCAAAGCAAAATTTCCTTCGCAAACGCCCGCATCAATGACAATGTCGCCGGGATTTATTTTGTGCTTGCCTTTTGTGTAGAGGTGCGGCGAAGTCGGGTGTTGCTCCCACAAAATATTCGGAACAAATTTTTGGTCTTTTACTATTTGGAAAGTATAATCGTTCGGGAAATACATTCTGCGCGATTCGCCGTCAACGGTTTTGAAATTAATGTAAGGCAAGTCGCAAGCCTCGTCGAAGTAAACTTTATCAAGTGTATCAGGTGCTTTGATGTGCTGATTGAAAACGGAAATCTCGTGCGTCTTCCAATATTTTATCGTCGCTTGAATCGCGGGGTCGTTGAAGTCCTCGTATTTTTTTATCATTGTTTGTTGCAGAAGCCACTGAATATTTTTGAATTGGTCGTCCCTTCCCATTTGCAAACGGATAAGGCGCGGGCGAATGGTTTCAAAATCTTCTTCGTCATAAGCATAAACCGCAACGTCCCAAGATAAATCATAAATCTGCATCATTTCGTAGACGGGATAGCCGTTGATTGAAGTCAATTTTTCATCTTTATCGAAGGAAACGAAACCCTCAATATCGTAGCCCAGTCGCTCCGCCATAAGACAAATAAGACCGCTCAACGAAGGATCAATCTTCGGAAAACGCATTATGATGATTCTCATTTTTCATGCCGCCTTGCACAAAAAAATTTTTCAGTGATATTTCAACGAGGTTTGATATATTTCCTGCCTTGACAAATAAAATCATCAAGCTTATTATGACAAAAAATTTTTATGGAGGATAATGTAATGAGTTTTATCAAAAAGATTAACCTTCGTCGAATTGCGGCAGTCGTTGCGGTGAGCGGCACAGTTTTTTTCGGAGGCAATGCCTTAGTCAACGCGGCACCTGCAAATGACGGCGTGTGGGCTTTCCGCGAGGCTTACACCGCTCAAAAACCCGACACTCGTGTTTTCGAACAAGACATGACACTCATAACCACAAATTTCCATCTCGACGTAGACTCTAAGGCGCAAATCCTCAAAGACGGTTCCTTCAGAATGGGCGGGCAATTCAACTGCACCTACACCAACCTCAAAAAGAATTACTCGACGAACAACACGATTCCTTTTTACATTGAGCAAATCGATAATGAAATGACGCTTTACGTTCAGCGGCGCGGCAAGTGGAGCAAAATGCTTCTGCCTGGTCTGCCGGCGGGGATTGCCTTTCTTTGGAAGACGACCGACCCCGTAACTGCCAACGGAGTCATGAACGCCGTTAAAAATGTTGAAGTCCTCAAGGATACACCCGACGTCAGAATTTTGAACGTGACTTTGGACGGCGCGAAGCTCGCGGATATTTTGGAAAAAGACAGTCAAGCAACGTTCGCAAATCTTTCGGGCGAGGCTCTTGCCGAACAGAAAACAATGTTCCAAAGATGGCTTGCGGCATTTAAAGCAAACGATATAACTTTCGCTTGGACAATCAACAAGCCGAGTTGGACGACCGCAACCGCCTCCTTTGACCTCACGCCGATTATTCGCTCTTATGCCCGCTACGTCCTCGACGAATCCGCAGCCGGCAAAGTTGTCCTCACTGACGAGGAACGCGACCTCCTCGACGCCATGGGCTACTACAGCGAATTGAAATCCTACTCCACCGAAATTCCGCCGGAAAAAAGTGAATTCATCAATGCGCCGGCGAACTTGGAAGCGATTCCCGAAAACGACAACGCACTCAATGATGTTTTCTATGAAATCACAACCACCGTCAAAAAATAATTCAACCGATAAATAATTTGCGAGCGTCGTCGCCGGATGACGTTCGCGAGGCATTCAAATGAACTGCAGGCAAAGGCTTGAGCCTCGGAAAGTTCATTTCGAGTGCCTTATTTTTTTTGGAGGGATTGCAATGATTTTTTTCCCGATAATGATTGCCGTGGCAGCCAACGTCTTTTATCACGTGGCAAGCAAATCAATTCCCGCCGAGCAAAATGCTTTCATGGGTTTGGTCGTGAATTACGCGACGGCACTTTTTGTAAGCGCGATTTTATTTTTCCTGACCCCGCACGAAAAAATTTTGGTCGAGGCGGCACGGAGCAATTGGGCTTGCATATTAATGGGCTTGTCGATAACGGGAGTCGAAGTCGGATTTATCATGATTTATCGGGCGGGCGGCGAGCTGTCGACGGCGTCATTAATCGTGAACATTTTATTTGCGTTGGCGATGCTTTTCGTCGGAGGATTTTTTTATCACGAACAAATTTCTCTGCGGAAAATTTTTGGAGCGATACTTTGCATGGCGGGCGTGGCGTTGTTGTCGTTGAAGGAATAATCATGCGGCGCGGCGAAGTATTCAAAAAATTTTCAAGGGAGCGATTGAAATGAAATACATAAACGTTATCGACGCAAAAGAACAATTTGCCGATTTGGTGAATTTGCTCAATCAAAATCCAAAGGAAGAAATTTTTCTGACCTTCGGCGGCAAACCGATTATCAAAATGAGCCGTATCGAAGAAGTTCCTGTTGAAAATCGAATCGGCATTGCCAAAGGCAAATTTACAATCCCCGCCGACTTTGATAAATGGGACGAGGAAATTGCCGAGATGTTTGGAGGATTTGCAAAATGAAAACTCTTTTGCTCGACACGCATATTTTGCTTTGGGCACTTCTCGACGACGCTCTGCTCAAGGACGAAGTCAAAACTATGATTAAAGACAAGGATACCACCGTCTATTACAGCACGCTCTCAATTTTGGAAGTGGAAATAAAAATTATGAAACATCCCGACCAAATGCCGTTGACAGGCGAGCGGCTGATTAATCATTGCGAGCGCGCAGGTTTTTGGCGATTGGATTTAACGACGAATCACATTCTTGAACTGAAAAAGCTCCTTCGCAAAGAAAACACACCGCCGCATAAAGACCCTTTTGATAAACTCATGCTTTGTCAGGCGATTGTCGAGGGAATGACTTTCATAACGCACGACGAACGAATTGCGGAATACGTGGCAGATGTGATTTACAAAATCTAGGGGCTTTTGGTAAATTACTTTTTGTATTTTAAATCTACTTTTCTTTTGAAAGTTTCTTCTACTTTTCTTTTGTTGCGCCCAAAAGAAAAGTAGCAAAAGAAAAGGGCGTTGACCCCGCTATAAAAACATCCTGTTTTTAACGCGGGCGGCCGTCATCCGTGGCGGCCGGATGTTCGCTACCCGCGACTTTTCAAATTTAAAAACATTCTCTAAAAGAGGTGAACGCATTGACCGAACGAAAAGAGATGACGGCAGAAGAAGTTTTAAAGAAGTACGACGCCGAATCCAACACGATGGAATACACGGGCGTCATGGCAAAAATAATTTCGGCAATCGCGATAAGTTTTTCCGTCTTCCAAATTTACACGGCGAGCTTCGGGCTCCTCGACGCGCAACTTCAACGGGCAATTCATTTGGGCTTCGGACTTTGCTTATCGTTTTTGCTTTACCCCACAAGAAAATCTTGGCGGCGTGACAAACTTCATCCGCTCGATTTAATTTTGGCAATCTTGGGCGCGGCGGCTCCCGCTTATATCGTAATGAATTATAATGAACTCATTTTGCGGGCGGCTCTTCCCACTTCGACGGACGTTTTTATCGGCGCACTCGGAATCATTTTGGTAATTGAAGCGGCGCGACGTGTCGTCGGCATCCCGATGGTCTGCGTCGTATTATTTTTTATCGGCTATGCGTTCGCGGGTCCTTACATGCCGGGACTTTTGGCTCACAGAGGCTTGACGATTGATTATTTTGTCAGCCACGTTTTCTTCACGACCGAAGGCATTTTCGGAATCCCGCTCGGTGTCTCGTCGACGTTTATCTTTCTGTTTATTTTGTTCGGCGCGTATTTGGAAGGCACGGGGCTCGGAAAATTTTTTATCGACGTGGCAAATGCTGTGGCAGGTTGGGCGAGCGGCGGCCCTGCAAAAGTTGCGGTCTTGTCCAGCGGCTTAATGGGAACTGTCAGCGGCTCTTCCGTTGCGAACGTCGTCGGCACCGGTTCGCTTACAATCCCGATGATGAAAAAGCTCGGCTATCATAAAGATTTCGCGGGCGCAGTCGAGGCGGCGGCTTCCACCGGCGGACAACTTATGCCTCCCGTCATGGGCGCGGCGGCTTTTTTAATGGCGGAATTCGTCGGCGTCCCCTACGTCGAAATCGTCAAGGCGGCTGTCATTCCTGCGGCGTTGTATTTTATCGGCGTGTGGCTCGGCGTGCACTTCGAGGCTCAACGAAATAATTTGAAAGGCTTGCCTCGTTCCGAACTCCCGAAACTTAACGACCTCTTGAAAACGCGAGGACACTTGGCAATCCCGCTGATTGTAATCGTTTGGCTTTTGGTCAGCGGCTACACTCCGATGCGTGCGGCTCTTGTGGCAATAATCTTATCAATCGTCGTGAGCGGCATAAAAAAATCAACGCGCATGTCTCTCGCCGCGATTGTCAAAGGCTTGGAAACGGGTGCGCGAAATGTTTTGGGCGTATTGGTTGCCTGCGCGGCTGCCGGAATTATAATCGGTGTCGTGACGAAAACGGGCGTCGGTTTGAAATTGGCTTCGGCTCTTTTGGATTTATCGGGCGGCTTGATTTTGCCGAGCATGTTCTTGACAATGATAACCGCAATAATTTTGGGAATGGGCGTGCCGACGACAGCGAATTACGTCATAACCTCGACGATAGCCGCTCCCGCGTTGATTCAAATGGGCGTGCCGATGTTGGCGGCTCACATGTTCGTTTTCTATTTCGGAATAATCGCTGACGTGACACCTCCCGTTGCACTTGCGGCTTATGCAGGTTCGGGCATTTCGGGCGGCAATGCATTAAGAACAGGAGTCAACGCCTCGAAATTGGCAATCGCGGCTTTCATAATCCCTTACATGTTCGTCTTGAATCCCGAACTTTTATTAATCAACGGATTGACGGCGGGCTTGGGCTTGGCATTGTTGACGGCGTTAATCGGAATGGTCGCGTTGAGTTCGTCGCTTATCGGATACCTCGCCGCACCTCTGAAAATTTTTGAACGTGTAATTTTGGGCGCAGGCGGTCTCTTGATGATTAAGCCCGGACTTTTAACGGACATTGTCGGTGTTGCGATTTTCGCGGCGATTTTATTTTTCCAACTCCGAAAAAAAATTTCTCCCGATGTGTAACAAAGGAGGAGTTATCATGAAAAAGTTTTTAACGGCAATCATGTGCATCTGCATTGCGGTGATGTTTACCGCTTGCTCCACCGAAACTTCCTACAAATCCGAAACAACGGTCTCCGTCTCGACAAACACTCTTCAAGATTTAATGGATAAGGGCGATAAAAATTTCGACGCGGGAAAACTTGACGAGGCGATAAAAAATTACACCGAGGCAATCGACATGGACAATGACTTCCCCGACGCTTACAACTCTCGCGGCTTTGCCTACTGCCAAAAGGGCGAATACGATAAGGCAATCGCTGACTTCAGCCAAGTGATAAAACTTGACCCGAAAAATGCAATGGGCTACAGCAATCGCGGGCAAGCCTACTCCGATAAAGGCGAAACGGACAAAGCTCTGCCTGACTTGAAAAAAGCAATCGAACTCGACCCGAAATATGCTGACGCTTACAACAATCTCGGTGTGCTTTACGCCAAAACCGGCGACAATGAAAAAGCAATCGAAAACTTCAAGAAAGCTCTTGCCGCCGACCCGAATCATCAAAACGCCGCCAACAACCTCAAAGAAATTTCCAAATAAAAATTCCGAAATCAAAAAAGCCTCGACTGCGTGTCGAGGTTTTTTCTTTGTGAAGGAAAAATTTTTCAATTGCGAAGTGTTTCAAGCCACACAAGCAAAACTGAAATATCGGCGGGCGACACTCCCGAAATCCTCGACGCCTGACCGATTGAACGCGGACGAATTTCCGAAAGTTTTTCTCTTGCCTCGACGCGCAGATTTTTCATGGCGTGATAATTAATCGTGTCGGGAATAATTTTATTTTCGAGGCGGTCAAGCTTTTCGGCAAGCTCCGCCTGTTTTTTTATGTAGCCCTCGTAGAAAAAAGCAATCTCAACTTGCGCGGCGGCTTCCGAAGAAATTTCCGGCAAGTCAAATGCGGCTTGAAGTTTTTCATACGTGACGGAAGGTCGGCGCAAGAGTTCGGCAAGCGGCATCGCGTTATGAATTTCTCCGAAGCCAAGCTCGGAAAGTTTTTGATTTATCTGCGTGCTCGGCGTCAATTTTATTTCGTTCAGACGTTGCATTGCCGATAAAATTTCTGCGCGCTTTGTTTCGAAAAGTTTTTTGCGTTCGGGCGAGGCAAGTCCGATTCTTATCGCGTGAGGCGTCAAGCGCAAGTCGGCGTTGTCTTGTCGAAGCAGCAATCGATATTCCGCCCGCGAAGTCATCATGCGGTAAGGTTCGTTCGTGCCCTTCGTGACGAGGTCGTCAATCAACACGCCGATATATGCCTCCGAACGTTTCAAAATCAGAGGCTCAAAATTTTTCACGTAAGCCGCCGCGTTTATCCCCGCGATTAATCCTTGAGCCGCCGCCTCCTCGTAGCCCGAAGTGCCGTTTGATTGTCCTGCCGAAAAAAATCCCGCGATTGTTTTAAATTCCAAAGTCGGTTTGAGTTGCAGAGGGTCGAGGCAGTCGTATTCAATCGCGTAGCCCGCCCGCATGATTTTCGCCCGCTCAAGTCCCGGTATCGTGTGCAAAAATTCTATCTGAACGTCCATAGGCATTGAAGTCGACATGCCTTGAACGTAATATTCCTGCGTGTTCAATCCTTCCGGCTCAAGGAAAAGTTGGTGGCGTTCCTTGTCGGGGAAGCGAATTATTTTTGATTCGATTGACGGACAATAGCGCGGCCCGATTCCTTCAATGATTCCGTTCGCCATCGGTGCTCGGTGGAGGTTGCGGCGTAAAATTTCGTGCGTGCGTTCGTTCGTGTAAGTCAAATAGCAATTCACCAAATTTTTTACGGGCTTGCGTGTCATGAAAGAAAAATTTTGCGGTGGTTCGTCGCCGCGTTGAATTTCCATTTTGTCAAAGTCCAAAGTCCTTGCGTCGACTCGCGCAGGTGTTCCCGTCTTGAATCGCATTAACTTGACGCCCAAATTTTTCAGCGCGGAAGAAAGTTTAATCGCTGCCCGTTGACCGTTGGGGCCGCCGTCAAAAATGCTTTCGCCGATAATGATTCGCCCGCTCAAGTAAGTGCCGCTCGCCAAGACAACCGCACTCGCCAAAAAAGTTTCGCCCGTCTCCGCCTCGACACCGACAACTTTTTTTCCTTCGACCAAAATATTTTCTATCAGCAGTTGTTTCAAGTCCAAGCCGTCGACGTTCTCGCAAAAATTTTTCATGACCGCCTGATAAATTTTTTTATCGGCTTGAGCTCTCAACGCTTGAACCGCAAAACCTTTGCCCGTGTTTAGCGTGCGGAATTGAATGCAAGTTTCGTCGGCGGCAATTCCCATTTGTCCTCCAAGCGCGTCAAGCTCTCTTACCAAATGTCCTTTCGCAGGTCCGCCGATTGACGGGTTGCAAGGCATCATCGCCAAATTTTCCAATGATAATGTCGTCAATAAAGTTTTGCAACCGAGCCGAGCCGCTGCCAACGCCGCCTCTATTCCCGCATGTCCCGCTCCGATTATTATCACGTCGTATTTGTCAGCGATAAACAATTTATCATCCTCCTTAAACTTTTTCGACAAAAAAATTTTTATCTTATTCAATGATATATTATAATGCGCTTGAGGTGATTCTCTTGCAAACGGAAATCGGCGGGCGGCGCGTCGAGTGGGACGATAACAAAGCCGCAATAAATTTTGTAAAACATGGTTTAAAATTTGCCACTGCCGCAAAAGTTTTTCTCGATGAAAATCGTTATACCGAAATCGATTACGAGCACAGTGAGGAAGAGCTTCGTTATAAAACTATCGGCATGGTAGACAATGTTTTAACCGTCATTCACACCGAACACGGCGAATCTACTCGACTCATTTCAGCGCGAAAAGCTACCAAAAAAGAAAGGATGATTTATTATGGGCAGCATTTTTATTTATCCGGGTATGAAGATTGAACGGACGCCCGAAGACCTCGCAGAAATTGAGGCTTTGCGAAACATGAAAGACGAGGACATTGACCTAAGCGATATTCCCGAAATCACCGACGAAGAATGGAAAAGATTTTATCGCGAAAATCCTCGCACGCCCGAAGAGTGGGAACAATTTTATCGTTGGAATCCCAAAGTTAATCCCGAACTTCGACGCAAGCTTGAGGCAAAAAAATTTCCGTCGGTTGAAATTTAGCGGTTAGCCGTCGATATATTCCAAGTACTTCCGATATTTTTTCGCGACCAAATTTTTTACATAAGCCTCCATGTATTCAAAGTCAGGTGCGCCCGCCTCGTTCACAGGCAACTGAATTTTTTCTTTACGTAAGCGCAAGAGCCGACGCTTGTAATTGTAACTGTATTTGCCGCGAACTTTATCGGCAACCGTCGTGATAAACAAGCCGACAAATTCATTTAAAAAATTTGCGTAGCCGAAGATTATGTTCGTTGTGGCAATGCAATCTTCAGCTTTGTAGAATGAGTAGCCCATTGAGCCTTCGCCGTCGCAAACAAAAGCAATCGCGTTGCCTCGACTGATAAATTTTTCTTCGGGTTCCACAAAATCTAACACGCCGTTATTTCGATTCGTCGCTCCAATGTATGGAATGCCATCGACGGATTTTTGAAGTTGGTTAGCTTGACTGCATTTGCCCGTTTCCAATTTGAACAGCTCGCCGATAACGAACGCCCGCCAAATTTTTTCAGTGAGCGGAGGAACCTGCGCGGCGTCCACAGCTTGCACGAAGTCGCGATAACGTTGCAAGATTTTTTCCTCGACGAATCGAACGTAATTTTCCATGTAAGCATAATCGGGCGCGCCCGCGTCATTCACAGGCAGAAGAATTTTTTGCCGCCGCATTCGTGTTTCATTGAACTTGTAGCCGTAATTGTATTTGCTTTTCTGCTGAAGGATTGATGCTTTCAAAAAAAGATACACGAACTCGTTGCCGTCGAAATTTTTCAAACGGAAGCGTTTCACGTCGTCAGAAAAAATAGAGCGATAAGGATGATAAAAATTTTCCGCGACGCTGCCGTTATAATTGACGCCGAGAACATTTTCATCAGCCGAATCATTTTCGTTGCCGATAAAAGCAGTCACGCCGTTGTTTGAATCGCTTGCGCCGATAAACGGAGTGTTGCCCGCAATCATTTCAACTTTGGTTAAACGTTTTCCGGCTTTAATCTCGAAAACATCTTCGATAAAAAATTCCTTCCAACGTTTTGAAGTGAGCGGGGGCGGTTCAGTCAGCGGCGGAAGTTTTTTTTTGCGCGGGAAGAGGTATTCGCGCCCGTGAGCAATCATGTTGAATTCGAAAGTAAGATAATCGGCGACGGAGTTATCAATTTCGTTATCGGTCGGCAATTCGTCGTTGTAGTAGTAGAAAGAGTGGAGCCACTCGTCGGCGGGCTCAATGGTCGTCTCAACCATGAACTTGGAGGGCGCGTCTTTAATCTTTCCACGCCAACAATCGAGGAGATAAAATTTTTTGTCTTTGGCGCGTTCTGTTTCAACAAGCCCGACATGTTTCTTGACTTCGAAGCCGTCGTCCTCGAAGTTGATGAACTTGACGATTTTATTTTTGGGATGAGGTTCGCCCGCCGTGAAGACCGCAATGCAAGGAACGGTTCCGATACGATAAAAAGTATTTTTGTTGAGGCTGATGACGCCTTCGAGGGTGTGGCTGCGGAGGATATCGCCCTTGATAATTTTATCGTCGCGGGTCTTGCCAATCATTGCGGAAACGGGAACGATAACGGCAACGCGCCCGCCTTGAGTGATTGATTCGAGGAGATGAAGTACGAAACGCAATTCGGACAAGTGAGCGGTCGCAGAATTTTTCGCTTGAGAGTACGGCGGATTCATGAAGCCTACAGTCAAGCCGTGCAGTTGAAGTTCGTCGGCTTTCTTTGCAAAAAAATCTTCGCAAGTCAAATTGCTTTTGCCGTCGCCGCGCAGAATCATATTGGTCGTTGCGGTCGAGAACATATCGGGTCGCAATTCGATACCGTAAAGCTGATTTTGTTTGATACTTTTTTTTCGGAAGTCGTCGGCGTCTTTGAGCATGTGATTCATTGCGGCGATGAGGAAGCCCGCCGTCCCACAGCACGGGTCGAAAACAATATCGTCTTGCTTGAGGTCGACGAGTTCGCAAAAAAGTTCGGCGATGTGTCTTGGCGTGAGGACGACACCCAAAGTTTGACCGTCGCCGCCGCTGTAGCTGATGAATTCGCCGTAAAATCTTCCGAGATAATCTTCCGCCGAATTGTTCACGACGGCGTCGAAAATATTTTTCTCAATGAACTCCGTAAAAAATTTGAGCGGTGTCTTGCCGAGATTTTTGTGGACGGCGTTAAGGGCGGGACTTGTCTTAATCAAACTGAATTGTTCGAGGACTTGGTCGCGTTTGACTTCGGGTCTGACGTTCGCCCGCTTGAGGTGAGCCTCGACTCTTGAAAAAATTTTCATGCCGTCATTTTCGACGCTGTCGCCGGTGAGCTGATTGATGTTGAAACCGTGTTTGCGTTCCGCCAAAGCAAGAAGAATCGCCGAGACGACACGCGGCTTTTCCGTTTCGCCGAGTGCTCCGTAATTTCTAAGGTGTTCGTGCAAAGTTTCAGCCTGCCGAAGAATTT
Organism: Selenomonadaceae bacterium; assembly: GCA_017535925.1. GTDB lineage: Bacteria > Bacillota > Negativicutes > Selenomonadales > Selenomonadaceae > Quinella. The sequence goes on from JAFXTD010000047.1 coordinate 37,375, forward strand.
TTTTGAGTTCAATCTCCGCCTCCGATTCTTCGCCCAAAACCATGCGCCGATAATAAGATTCAATGTTCTCCGCCGTAAAATTTTTGAAGGTGTCGACTTCGGGCAGCTCCGTGATATTTTTGTCGCCGTCAATGAAAATCGGTTTGAGGATGTGATGTTTGCTGTCGCCGACGTTTCCGAAGGCGAAAATTTTTTTGTAGCGTGTGGCGTCGAGGATTTTGAGCGCGTAGAAGAGTGCGCCGTTGATTGCGTAGTTGGTCGTGGCGTCGAGGCTTTGAGAAATTTCTCCGCCGTCGCGCAGGACGAGTTTCAAGCGGTCGGATTTATCTTCCATGACCAAAACAAAATCTTCGACAAGCGCGATGTGGTCGGGGTAGCCCGCCTTGCCCGTCTGATTCTTCGAGGCGGTCTTGAGTGCCGCGTCAAGTTCAACGTTGCGAGTGCTTTGCGTCTCTGAAAAAATTTCCACTGCCGCCAAACGATTTTGAATGTAATTTGTAAAATCGGCTTCGAGTCTCATAAGAAAACCTCCCGCGCCGATTGTAAAAAAATTTTTTCGAGGCGTCAATTTTCTGTTATAATTTTTCAAAATCTTTTGGGAGGTGTCCTCATGATAAAAAAATTTTTCGGCGCGTTGATTGCCGTGTTGCTTCTGAACATGTCAATCTGCGCGGCGGCGGAAGTGATTATCTTCCACACGAACGACATGCACGCCCGTGTTCAAGACACCGACGACAACGGCAAGAGTATCGGGCTGGCAGAAATGGCAGCGGCGGTTAAGACAGTCAAAGCAAAAAATTCCGCGACGCTTTGACTTGACGCCGGCGACACTTTTCACGGCATGCCTATGATAACAATCAGCAAGGGCGAAAATCTTGTGCCGCTCCTCAATTCGGCGGGACTGGACGCAATGACTGCCGGCAATCACGATTTCAATTACGGCTCCGCGCAGTTGGAAAAGCTCGCCAAGCAACTCAAGTTCCCTCTGCTGGATGCAAACGTCATACGCAAAAGCAACGGCAAGCTTCTTTTCAAGCCGTACAAAATTTTCAAGCTCAACGGAATTAAAATCGGCGTGTTCGGATTGTCGACGCCCGAAACCGCTTTCAAGACGAATCCCAAAAACGTCAAGACGGTTGAGTTTTTGAATCCCGTTGAAGTGTCGAAGGAAATGATTAAGCAGCTCCGCCCGAAGTGCGACGTGCTGATTGCCGTCATGCACATGGGCGTTGACGCAAGCAGCGAATTCACCAGCGAACGCATTGCCCGCGAGACCGACGGCATAGATTTAATCGTCGACGGTCACAGCCACACTGCCCTCACCGAAGGCTTGCGCATCAAGGATACTCTGATTGTTCAAACGGGTTGGCACGAATACAGATTGGGCAAGGCGACGATTGAAGTTGAGAATCACAAAATCATTTCCAAGCGCGCCGAACTCCTCGACGCCGAAGAAGTCAAAGCGATTTGTCCGAAGCCCGATAAAAAAATTTTGGAGGAACTTGCCCAAGCAAATGATAAAGCTCAAAAACTTTTGGATGTTGTCGTTGCTCACAGCGATAAAAAACTTTCAAGCGAACGTTTGCTTGTCAGGCGCAACGAATCCGAACTCGGAAACCTCGCGGCGGATGCTTTTCGTTGGGCGGCGAAGTCTGATATTGCAATCGTAAACGGCGGCGGTCTTCGCGCAGACTTGCCCGAAGGCGATGTCAAAAAGCGTGATACCATGTCTATCTTCCCGTTCGGAAATACATTGCGCGTTGCCGAAATTAAAGGCTCGACGATTCGCGAAATGTTGGAGCATTCGGTTGAATATTATCCCGCGTCGTTCGGAGGCTTCCTCGACGTGAGCGGCATGACTTTCAGTTACGACCCCTCCAAGCCCGCCAAGCACCGTGTCGAAAAAATTTTTGTCGGAGGACAACCGCTCGACGAAAACAAAACTTACACGATTGCCCTTGCCGATTTCCAAACAGCGGGCGGCGACGATTACACGATGTTGACCGGCTTAAAGATTGTCGGTGAGCTTGGCACCTTCGACGAAATTCTTGCGGACTATCTTAATCAAGTCGGCATGAGCGGCATTGAAGTCGGAAGAATCACGCGCCTCAAGGAAGTTCCCGTTCCCGATGAAAAAAACTAAAGACGAATAAATTTTCGCCGGCAGAAATTTGGTTTGACGTTGCAAAGAAAAAAGACGAGTTCGAAATTGAATTCGTCCTTTTTTTTTACACGTGCTCAACGTCGACTGTCGATTCGGAAAAATTTATCGCCTGCGGAAAAAAATCAATGCCGTTGTGTTATAATCAGCGGGAAATTTATTTGAGGAGGAAAAAATTTTGGCTATCGAAAAAGTCAGGAAATATTTTGCGGAGCTGGGCGAACCCGAACGCGTGATTGAGTTTGAACAATCGACGGCAACAAGTGAGCTTGCCGCGCAGGCACTCGGTTGCGAAGTCGGACGCATTGCCAAAACCATTTCGGTCTTCGTCGACAAAAAGCCCGTGTTGATTTTGATGTCGGGCGATATGAAACTTGACAACAAAAAATTCAAAGCGCAATTCAACTGCCGCCCGCATATGATTCCCGTTGACGAGGTCGAAGGCTTAATCGGTCACGCGGTCGGGGGAGTTTGTCCGTTTGCCGTCAACGAGGGCATTCCGATTTATCTTGATGCCTCGCTGAAACGTTTCGACGTGATTTATCCCGCTGCCGGCAACGACAAAAGTTGTGCGCGTTTCAAACTTGACGAACTCGAACGATACATTAACAATGCAGGTTGGGTAGACGTTGCAAAGCTAAAATAAATTCGATATAATCTTCGCGAAAGGATGAACGACATGAAGCTGAAAAAATTATTCGCGGGGATTTTGTCGGCGGTGATGATTTTTTCGACGAGCCCGGCTTTTGCGGAAGATAACGGCGAAATAATAACTGAAGTGCCGACGGAAATTTATATGTGGGTGCAGTCGACGCCGCGAGGAAATTATTGGTTCAATCATCAAGCGGCGGGCTATAAGATTCGACCCGACGGCACGCTTGATTTAAATACGCTGATGGTTCCGACGATTTGCATTTACGACAACATTCAGATTGAAGACGTAATTCAAAAGCGGCGTTGGAAAAAACTTTCCACCAAAGGCTACGACAGACTTGCCGGCCGCGCAGATTATCTGAAATTCGATTTGCTCAACGGCACGGTTCAAGTCGTCGAGCGCGTCGACTTGGACGACACTTGGGCGGCACTGGACAAAGACACTTCCGGCGAGCCGATTGATTTAAAAACTCTGCCGAGCAAAGACGTGCGCTACAATTTTTATCGGACGATTTTGGAATGGGCAAGAGATCACAACGAATTGATAATCGGTCGTTCGAAAGGGCGATTGAGCGACGAGGACGGCGACCTCCCTTTGAACGAGGTGCCGATAAACAAGATTTTCATTCCGCCTGCAGTCAACGATTAAAAAATTCTTGACAGTTGATAATTGGAATGGTAAACTGCGCCTTAACGCGGAGAGTTGTCCGAGCGGCTTAAGGAGCACGACTGGAAATCGTGTGTTGCGTTGATAGCGCACCGAGGGTTCAAATCCCTCACTCTCCGCCATAAATCTTGAAACATTTTTCAGCTGTGAACGCAGAGACTTGGTTTCGCCGAACGTAAACTGTACTGACAATCCGGCCAGGGCATACGCAGCAACCGGAGGTTATTGTAGCGCAGCTTCGGATTGAAGTCGGGTCTTTGCGTTGACAGCTGAAATTTTTTTCTGCACGGAAGGAGAATTTTTATGGCGTACGAAGAATTTATGATGTACAAAGAAATTGAGCCTGAAGTTAGGCAAAAATATTTTGAAAAATATTTTGAAAAAATTTTCCAAGCCGCGCAAATCGATTTCGTTGAAGCGATGACCGAAGTTGCAGAATCCTATTGGGAAGCTCAAGGCGTTGAACAAAACATTGCAGAATCTGTAAAATGGTTTCAAAAAGCAGTTGAAGCAGGCGATATTTCAGCCGCTTTTATTTTGGGAAAAATTTACCGCGAGAGTGATATTGAAAAGTCCGTTTATTATCTCTCAAGGGCGGCGGATAAAAATCATATCGGAGCGATAGAACGGCTCGCGAAAGTTCATGAAGCTCAAAAAGATTTTGATAAAATGTTTGAATGGTATCAAAGAGGAGCGTATCTCGGCAACAGCGAATGCATCAGACAAGTTGCTGATTGTTATCTTAACGGGCGCGGAGTTCAACAAGACGATTTAAAAGCTTTGGAATGGTACATTAAAGCGATTGAACTTTATTATCGCGGCAAATCTGACAAGTATAATCAAGACGTTAATTTACTCACAAAAATTTATAACAGGCACTTTAAATTCAGTGACAAAAGGCTTGTGAATTATTACTACATCACAACCGAAAAACACGGAAAACTTAATGCCGCATTCGGAATAGCCGCTGAACTTTATAAAACAGATAAATATCGCGCTTTGAAATGGTATAAGCTGGCGGAAGACATGGGCGACCTTGATGCGGCACTTGCGGTTTCACGTATCGCCAAAGAGTTGGAAATTCCAAATCCCACCAATCATTATTATGACGCTCTCGAATGGTATGAAAAAGCTGCCGGATTTGGTGACATTAACGCCGCTAAAAATTTATTCCTGATGTATCGTGACGGTCACAGCGGTTCGGGCGGAGGTTTTTTTCCAAATATTGAAAAAAGCACATATTGGTTGGAAAAAATTTTGGAGTTGTCGAAGAGAGATAATATTCATGAATGATACAAATCTGTTTGGTTATGCGACAAGTGAACTTTCGCAAGACGCTTTCATTTGTTGGTTGTTGTCTCATGCAAAAACCAATAATCAAAATAAAAATCCCGCAATTACTCAATGTGCACTTGATGTTATTCACGAAATTCCTCAACTAAGCAAAGCGACCGATATTTCGGATATTTGGCGGCAGTTCAGCACAGGAAATGTGCGCATTGACATTTTATTGAAAATTGACAATTACAAAGTCATCATTGAAGATAAAATCGGCAGTGCGGCAACCGACTCTCAAATTCAATCTCAAAAGAATGCTCTTATTGCTTCGGGCGTTCCTGCCAATCAAATTATCTGCGTCTTTTATAAAACTGTTCCGCAATGTTATCGACCCAAAACAGCAGACAAAATTTTTAATCGTGCAGATTTGCTCAAGATTTTCAATAAGTACAAAACGATTATTCACAGCGACATTTTTATTGACTATGTGGAGTATCTTGAAAACTTTGATCACGAAGAAAATTTGTATAAGACTTTGCCTGTTTCTCAATGGTGGGGGGCACCTTACATGGGATTTTTTGAACATCTCATAAAGACAGGGCTTGTCTCCAAGCAAAATTGGTGGGGATATGTTCCAAATCCAAACGGCGGATTTATGTGCTTGTCTTGGCATCCTTTGTCTTACAATGAACTTGACAACATAGGTTTAACGGAAGAATATTGTGATGAATTTAAACTTCAGATTGAGAATGATAAAATTGCCGTTAAAATAAGTGCCGATTTCGGGAAATGTGACAAAGCTAAAGTTATTCGCGCACGTCAAGCGATTTTCGACTATTTTCAAAAGTGCATACCCTATTTTAAAAAACCTCAACGTCGGGTGTTCGCTAATTGGATGACCGTAGGTTATATCCGCTATGACGAAAACAATTACGCAAATCAAATAAAATTGATGAACGCCACATTTATTCAGATGAAAACAAATTTTAAGTTCCCTTGAAGGAATCGGGCAGGAGTCGTTTACAATCTGTTGGAGGAAAATTTTTATGGCATACGAGGCACTTTATACACGCGGTCGCCCGAAAACTTTATCGCAACTAATCGGGCAAGAGCATATCTCAAACGCTTTGGCACGAGCAATTTCCAACAAGCGATTGTCCCATGCCTATCTTTTGGTCGGCACGCGAGGCACGGGCAAAACTTCAACGGCGCGTCTCTTATCCAAGGCGATGAATTGCGAAAGAGTTCACGCGGCGCAAGAGGAAGGGCGACCTTTGGAGAGAAAAGAAATTCCCTGCAACAAATGCGATTCATGTCGAAACTTTGATTCTTCGCCGGACAATGTGGAATTCGACGCGGCATCCAATCGTTCGGTCGAGGAGGTCAAACGCCTTTTATCTTCGGCTTATCTCGCGCCGCTTCGGGCTCGTGTCAAAACTTTCATAATCGACGAGGTGCACATGCTTTCGTTCGAGGCGGTCAATTCGATTTTGAAATTGATAGAGGAGCCGCCGCCGAACGTGGCATTTTTTTTGGCGACGACGGAGCTTAACAAAGTCCCGATGACAATTCGTTCGCGTTGCCAAGTTTTGAACTTCCGATTGATTCCGCAGACAACAATCGCGCCGTATCTTTTGACTTTGGCACGACGCTTGAACGTGACTTTGCAGGAAGAGGCGGCAAAAAAAATCGCTCGGCTTGCTGAAGGTTCAATGCGCGATGCCCTCACTTACCTCGACCAGTGCTACGCCATGTCGGACAAAGAAATTACTTTGAACGACGTGAACGAAACGCTGGGACTTATCTCCGATGAAAACCTCGACGATGTAATTGCTGCGGTCAAGTCCAAGGACAGGGCGGCGGTCGGCAACGCGATAACGCGAGCATTTCGTTCGGGCTTGTCGGCGAATGTGATAGCCGAATCTTTAATCACTCGGCTAAGAGACATGGAATTTGAAATGCTCAATCGCGACGAAAAAAATTTTTCCGAACCGGACAGAATAATCGACGCCTTACGCTCGGCGACGGGTGAAATGTACGGCTCCGGCATTCCCGATATTATTTTGGAAATGGCGTTGATGAAACTCACTGCGCCTTCACAAAATTTTATCGCAATGCCCGTTCAAGCTCCGACAACCGAAAAACTTGACGAGGGAAAAAAATTTTTCTATGATGTTGTAAATTCGTTGAGCGCGGAAGACATGAGATTAGCGGCGGCAACCGATAATGCATTCGTCACGGGTTTTTCGAACGACACTTTGACTGTAAGTTTCAAGGCAGAGTCTATGGCAAGATTGTTTAAAAATCACATAGCGAACTGCGAACGGGAACTTTCAAAAAAGGCGGGGCGTGCGATAAAAATTTCCGTCGTCATTGATGAGAAATTGCCTTCGTCTTCTTCGAGGGGCATGTCCGAAATTGCCCGCGCCAATCTGGATAATGCGAAGATAGTTTTCAATGCTACCGGCGAAACAAAATTTAATGATTAAGGAGAGATTTCAAATGGCACAACAGGGATTCGACTTGAACGCGATACTTAAGCAGGCTCAAGCTTTGCAACAGAGTTTCGAGGAAAATAAAGCTCGGCTCAAAAAAGAAACGGCAACGGCTCAAGTGGGCGGCGGCATGGTCAGTGCGACGGTCGACGGTGAAAAAGTTGTCAAGGAAATAAAAATCGCGCCCGAACTCGTGCAAGAAGGCGATGTAAATGCGATTGAAGATTTGGTCGTCAGCGCGGTCAATGCTGCCAACGTCGAGATTGACAAAAAAATTTCGGCGAACATGTCGGCATTCGCGGGCAATGCTCTCGGCGGCTTGGGCGGCTTGGGCAACATGAACGATTTGATTGGAAAATTCTTGGGCGGCGGCAAGGCGTAATTTTCTTTCCCCCGTCTTTGCCAAAGAGTGGGCACGCAGAATCGCTGTCGTGATTCGGAGTTTGTTTCTTCGATTGAACGTTTAATGAGTTTTAGTTTTTTGAAAAACTTTTTCTTTGCTTGCCCAAAGAAAAAGTTACAAAAAGAAAGGGCACCTCGCAGGGGCGTCAGTCGTTCGTAGGTCGGAGGTTGAGATTACCCGCAATGTAGAGTGCCGCTGTATTTCGCATCACGCGAAATGGTCGCGGCGAGGCCGTCATCCATGACGGCCTCAAGTTTCGTTATCTTGTAAAATTTTTTTCACGGGAAATTTTTTATGAGTTCAAAAGCAATGGCGGCTCTGGTCGAGTCGCTTACAAAATTGCCGGGCGTCGGTACAAAAACGGCAGCTCGGCTCGCTTATCATATCGCGGCAATGAAAACCGACGACGTGGAAAATTTGGCGGCGGCGATTCGTTCCGTCAAAGTCGACACTCACGCCTGCGAAATTTGTTTCAATACCATTGACGCCGATAAAATTATTTGCGACATTTGCGCCTCCGAAAGACGCGACGGAAAAATTATTTGCGTCGTCAAGGATGCCAAAGACCTCGACGCCATAGAACGGGCGGGCACTTTCGACGGTAAATATCACGTGACGGGCGGCTTGATTTCTCCGCTGGCAGGCGTTTCGCAAAATGATATTCGTCTGCGCGAACTGATAAAGCGTGTCGACGATGATAAAGTTGAAGAAGTGATTATCGCGTTCGAGCCGACGGTCGAAGGAGACGCAACGTCTCTTTTTATTTCGCGGCTGTTAAATCCTTTGGGCGTCAAGGTCACGAAACTTGCACGAGGCTTGGCGGTCGGCGCGGACTTCGCGGGAACGGACAGCTTGACTCTTGCCAAAGCCATAGAAAATCGCGTACCGGTTTAGCTGTTGGCTGTTAGCGGTTAGCTGTTAGAAAAATTTTTCTGAAAGCTGAAAGCTAAAAGCTGACAGCTTTTTTTGCACGAACGGGCTTTATCTGGTATGATTAAAAAAAATTTCAAGGAGTGGTTTTTATGAAAGTCAGAAAAGCAGTCATACCCGCCGCAGGATTGGGCACGCGCTTTTTGCCCGCGACGAAGTCTCAACCGAAAGAAATGTTGCCGATTGTCGACAAGCCGACGATTCAATACATAATTGAGGAGGCGGCAGCGGCGGGCGTCGAAGATATTATCGTTGTGACAGGGCGCAATAAACGTTCGATTGAAGATCACTTCGACCGCTCGATTGAATTGGAACTTGAACTTGAACGCACGGGCAAGCAGGAACTTTTGCAGATGGTCAAAGAAATTCCCTCCATTGCCAACATTCATTTTATTCGCCAAAAGCAGCCGCTCGGTTTGGGTCACGCCGTCTTGACTGCCAGCCACTTTATCGGCGAAGAACCTTTTGCCGTTTTGCTCGGCGATGATGTTGTCGTTTCAAAAAAGCCCGTCCTTCAACAGATGGTCGAGGTCTTCAACGAATACAGGACTTCGATTCTCGGCGTGCAGGAAGTCGCGGAAGAAGTCGTTCACAAATACGGCATTGTCGATTGCAAGCCTGTCGACGACAACATTTTCAAAGTTAAAGATTTGGTTGAGAAGCCTGCGCGGGAAGTTGCACCGAGTCACATTGCGATTTTGGGCAGATACATTTTGACGCCGACGATTTTTTCTTACCTCGAAACTCAAGAGCCGGGCGCGGGCGGCGAAATTCAGTTGACCGACGGACTCAAACGCCTTGCCAAGAACGAGGCAATGTACGCTTACATTTTCAAGGGGCACCGCTACGACGTGGGAACCAAGATGGGTTTCCTTCAGGCGAACATTGAATTTGCCTTGCGCAACCCCGAAACTGCCAATGACTTGAAAAATTATCTTACCGCCCTCCACGAAAACATGGAGGCAATGCTTGACTATGATTGACGTAAAAATAATTCCCAATTCCTCATTCCTCATTCCTAATTGCTCTGTCGACACTTCGGCTTACTCTTTCGCCGCGACGGAGTCTGTCCGCAAATTGCACACGTCATTGAAAGTTTACAAGGAAACGCCTCTGCTTGAGCTGAAAAATTTTAAAGGCGTTCGTTCGATTTTTATAAAGGACGAATCTCAACGTTTCGGGCTCAAGGCGTTCAAAGGTCTCGGAGGCATTTGGGCGATTTACAAAGTTATCAGTCACGAACTCGGCTTGGACAATCCGACGCTCGAAGAAATTTTTTCTCACCGCGACAAACTTTCCGAAATGACTTTTATCACGACGACCGACGGCAATCACGGCAAAGGAGTTTCTTGGGCGGCAAAAATTTTCGGTTGCAAGTCGTTCGTCTTCATGCCCAAAGGCACCGTTGAAATTCGGGCGCAGGCAATTCGTGACGCCGGCTCTGCTCAAGTTCAGATAACCGATTTAACTTACGACGACTGTGTTAAATTTACGGCGCGCCTCGCCGAAGAAAATCATTGGCATTTGATTCAAGACACCTCGTGGGCGGGCTACGAAGAAATTCCCGCGCAGATTATGCTAGGCTATTCGACTTTGGCTTACGAGGCTTTGAGGCAAATGAATTATCAGCGACCGACGCATATTTTTTTGCAAGCGGGTGTAGGTTCAATGGCGGGCGCGATTGCTGCAGTGTTCGCCGAAAATTTCAAAGACAATCCTCCGAGAATCACAATCGTTGAGCCGAAAGAGGTTGCCTGCTTTTATGAGACAATGCGAATCGGCGACGGACAAATTCATTCGGCGACGGGCAACGGTCAAACGATGATGGCAGGCTTGAATTGTGCGACGCCCTGTGAAATTGCTTGGAAGATTTTAAGACGATACGCCGCAGACTCCGCGACAATTTCCGACGACGTTGCCGCCGAAGCCATGAAAGTTTTGGCGAAAGAAAAAATCATTTCGGGCGAATCGGGCTGCGCGGGTTTTGCCTTAGCCAATGCCGCTCTTGATTCTCCCGAACTTCGACAAGCCCTCGAACTCGACGCGAACTCGATTATTTTTTTGATAAACACGGAAGGCGACACCGACCCCGACAACTACGTTAAAGTGATTAGTTGTTAGCTTTTAGCTGTTAGTGATTAGAAACTAGAGCGTGTTGGTAAATTCAAAAGCAACGGGTAGTGAGTGCCCGGCCGTCATGGATGACGGTCGCACAAAAGAAAAGTAGATTTAAAAAATTAAACTTAATGATTAGACCAATCGAAGCCGCCGTTTTAATTTACCAACATCTCCTAGTGGAAAGGAATTAAAGCATGCAATCTTACAAGGTCTCCGTCGTTACTCCTTTTTGCAATGTCGATATGAAAATGTTTCGGAAGTGTTGCGAATCGGTCAAGCGGCAGACAATCGGCTTTGAAAATATTCAATGGATTGTCGTCTTGCACAACACGGAGGAAAAATATCACGAGGCAGTTCACGCGCTCCTCGACGGCTTTGAAAATGTTATCGTCAAGAGATTGGATAACGACATACGCAATCCATCTTCACCGCGAAATTTCGGAATGAAATTTGCGACGGCTCCTTACTTGGGTTTCCTCGACGCCGACGACAGCTACACGCCGCAGTGTTTTGAAAAAGCTCTCTTCCACCTGCAAAAGACAAATTCTCAAATGGTCGTCTTCCGCCGCCAATACGAATTGGAAAGAGATGACCTTATGGCGTGGACGGAACTTTTTCTTTTGAACCAGACGCAGGAGGAAATTGTCGTTGACCGCACGCATTGGGACGATAAGAAAATCTTCAGCGGCATTTGGGGCATAATAACCTCGCGCCTCTACGACAGAGAATTTTTGACACGAAACAATATCGCTTTCGACGAGACACTAAACTACGGCGAGGGCGTGCATTTCCTTATCGAGGCTTACGGCAAAGCCGACCGCGTTTGCTACCTGCCGCAATTTATCGGCTACAATTATTTTATCAACAGCGGTTCGATTGTTCAGAGCATGAAGAAAAAATCCGGCGCGATTATTCTTTCCTATGCTGCAAGCCTCAAAAAAGTTTTCGACGCGGGCTTTCACAACGGAATTTATATGGATTGGACGATTGCCGCGCTGTTGACGATGTATTCAAGCGTTTTGATTCAGACAAAAAATTTGACACCGACCGAACGCCTTAAGATTAAAGAAATTCTTGAGCCGTATGTCCATATGATTCCGCTCTTGCCTGTCACGAAAATTGATTCGGAGGAAGATGTCAAGACTTATTACGAATTGCCCCGCGAAGTAATTTTGCAACCCGAAAATTTTTCAAGCGGCAACCGTGTGCAAAGTCTTTGGAACGGTCAAAAAGTTTTAAATGAAATTCTTCGCCGCAACCAAAATACGGATTACGGCAAGCGTTATAATTTTTCGGCAGTGCGGACGGCGGAAGGTTATCAAGCTCGCGTGCCGCTGTCCGATTACTCAACTTATGCGGCGTTCGTCGAACTTCAAACAAAAATCGGAGAAAGTTGCATTTCAACTTCCGAGCCCGTGCCGTATTATCTTTTGACTTCGGGGACGACGGGTGAGGCGCGCCTTATCCAAACGACGCAAAAACATTTGCAACCGTACCTTGACGCTTTCACGCAAATCGTTCGCGGCAAGACGACCTTCGCGCTGTTTGAAAGTCTGCCGCTGAAAAAACGCTACAACGACCGCTCGTTCCTCAATTCGGTTTCGGGAATGGTGCTGTCGGAATTTTTCCGCTACGAACGAAACACACTGGGCAGCGCGGAGGCAAAATTCACTTCGCCCGAAGCTTTGATGTTCCCGAAAGAGGCAATGGACACAATGTATTTGCGGTTGCTGTTCGCGCTGAAGGAACGCAACGTTGAGCAAATATTTTCGCCGTTCACTTGGGGCATCGTCGAGGCGTTCGCCTTCCTTGAAAATAATTGGGAGGCTCTTTGCAACGACATCGAACTCGGCAAAATAACTTTCGCGCTTGACGTTCCCGAAGAATTTTTGCGCAGAATGAACGGCTTGCTTCTGCCCGATAAAGTTCGTGCTCAAGAGTTGCGGGAAATTTTCCGTGAAGGTTTTGATAAGCCCGTTGCTCAACGCATCTGGAAAAATCTTCGTCAAATCATTGCGGCGGGTTCGGGCAGTTTCAAAATCTACACCGCGCAAATGAAACGCTACACCGGCGACTTGCCTCACTCCAACGGATTTTTTGCCTCGTCAGAAATGTTGGCGGGCAAAGCAATTGACGACAGCGACGACTACGAACTTATTTCCGATTTGAATTTTTATGAGTTCCTGCCCGTCGACGATACGCGCCCGATTTTTTTGAGTGAGGTTGAGGTCGGCAAGGATTACGAAATTATTTTGACGAATCAAGCGGGGCTTTATCGCTATCGCACCGAAGATATTATTCACGTCAAGGCTTGCGACGACGGCAAATTGATTTTCTCATACGTCGGGCGAAAAAATGATAACCTCAAGCTCGGAGCCGCCGTCATTTCGGAAAATGATATTTACGAAACGATTGACGAGGTCGGGAAGAAATTTAACTTGGGCATTGTCGATTTTGCTTTCTTCGCCGAAAACGAACGACTGATGATTTTGTTGGAGCCGAAAAAAAATTACAGCGGCGAAGACTTCACGGAAATTATTTCTGCGATTGATGAAACTCTTTGCAAAAAAAATCTTTCCTACGCCGCCGCCCGAAAAAATAATTTGCCGTGTTGCAAAGTCGGTTGGAATCAGGTACAAACGCATTTGCTTTATCGCGACGTGGAACGCTTCACCAAAAAGACCGCGCCCGACCAAATCAAACCGACGCACCTTCTGAACACCGCCGATAAGATAAAATTTTTCTTGTCGAATACATAACAAGCAGGAACTAATTCCCAATTCCCCATTCCAAATTCCCAATTGATAAAAAGGAGGTTTCACAATGAAGATTTTCAAACTCTTGCTTCTTCTGCCGATAATCGCGCTGTGCTTCGGTTGCGGCGGCGAAAATTCCCCGAATCAAGCAATACGTTTCGGGACGGGCGGCACGGGCGGCATGTATTACGCTTACGGTTCAGAGTTGGCGAAACTCATTCAAGCCGAAGACAAAAATTATACCTTCGACGTGAAGACGACCGCAGGCTCCGCAGCCAACCTCAGGCTTTTGAGAGAAAAATTTCTCGACATTGCCATTGTTCAAAGCGACACGCTCTCAAACGCAATTAACGGACGCGGTGTCTTCGCGGCGGCAGGTCCCGGTGCAGGTTATGCGGCAGTTGCCGGGCTCTACACCGAAGCTTGCCAAATCGTCGTAGCAAAAGATTCAGCGATTATGGAAATCGGCGACCTCGTCGGGAAAAAAGTTTCTGTCGGCGAACGCGAATCGGGCGTCCTCCAAAATGCCGAACAAATCCTCATGTCTCACGGCTTGACTTTTGAAATGATTGAGCCGCAATATCTTTCCTTCTCCGATGCCGCACAAGCCCTCGAACAAAATCAAATCGACGCATTCTTTATCACGGCGGGCGCACCCACTTCTTCAATCGCAGACCTCGCCGGCAAAAAAGAAATCAGAATTCTTTCAATCGCTCCCGACGTTCAAAACAATATGATGAAACTTTACAAGGGCTACACCCGTTGCATTATTCCCGCGAATACTTACAAAGGACAAACCGAAGACGTTCAGACTATCGGCGTTAAAGCTGTCTTGGTTGCAAGCACCGACTTGAAAGACGACAAAGTTTCTTTCCTCACAGAGTTTGTCCTCAAGAACGCAAAGAATCTTCCGCACAATACTTCCAACGCCGATTTAACCGTTGAATACGCTGTTGAAGATATTCCCGCAAGCTTTCATGCGGGCGCGGCGAAGTTTTACGATTCGCAGGGCGTGAAAGTCAACGTCTACGACGGGAAATCGGGTGAAACTGTCAAAGCAAGTCAAGATTAACGGGAGGTGATTTTATGTACACGATTGAATTCAACATGTACCAAACGCTGGCGGTCGCGGTCGTCATGCTTTACGTCGGCACCATGCTCAAACGTCGAATCCAATTCCTCGAAACTTTTTGCATACCGTCGCCCGTTGTCGGCGGCTTGCTTTTCGCCATAATCAGTTGCATTCTTTACGTTTCGGGAGTCGTCGGCTTTGCTTTTGACGAGACGCTCAAGACGGTTTGCATGGTTGCCTTCTTCACGTCGGTCGGCTTTCAAGCAAACATAAAAGTTTTGAAGAGCGGCGGCACGGCTTTGGTTATTTTTCTCGGCTGTGTCTGCGCGCTGATTGTCTGTCAAAACTTTTTGGCAGTTGCTCTTTCCGGCGTCTTGAATATCAGCCCGTTTATCGGTTTGTGCACCGGCTCAATCTCAATGGTCGGCGGTCACGGCACGGCGGGAGCGTTCGGTCCTGTCCTTGAAGACTTGGGACTTGTCGGCGCAACGACTCTTTGCACGGCGGCTGCGACTTTCGGTTTGGTTGCAGGTTCATTGATGGGCGGCCCGCTCGGTCGTCGTTTGATTCTCGGCAAAGATTTGCTAAAGACAGCTGTTAAAGCCGATGAAACTCCGCTTGTCGAAGAAGAAAAGAAACATGAACGCTCCGTGAGCATGTACGCGCCCGCCGCTTATCAACTGGCTATCGCAATGGGCTTGGGCACCGTCGTTTCAATGCTGCTTTCCAAAACCGGCATGACTTTCCCGATTTATATCGGCGCAATGATTGTCGCGGCGATTATGCGCAACTGGAGCGAATTCACCAATTCTTTCACGGTTCATATCGGCGAAATTAACGACATCGGCGGCATATGCTTATCATTGTTCTTGGGCATTGCAATGATAACTTTGAAACTTTGGCAACTGGCGGAACTTGCTTTGCCTCTGGTCGTCTTGCTTGTCGGGCAAACGCTGTTAATGTTCCTGTTCGCGTACTTTATAATTTTCAATGTACTCGGCAGAGATTACGACGCGGCAATTTTATCGGCGGGCTCTTGCGGCTTCGGCATGGGCGCAACTCCCAACGCTATGGCAAACATGCAAGTTCTCACAAGCAAATTCGCGCCCTCCGTCAAAGCTTATATCCTCGTCCCGATTGTCGGTTCCATGTTCGCCGATTTTATCAACAGCTTGACGATTACATTTTTCATAAACTTTATTTAAGGAAGGAAGTCTTACAAATTGTTTGATAGAGGAATTACCAACGCGCAATTTAATTCACACCTTGAGACGATTGCCAAACTTATCGAGGCGGATGCAAAGACCGTCGAGGAAGCGGCTCAAATCG
The DNA here is from genome assembly GCA_017535925.1 of Selenomonadaceae bacterium. GTDB lineage: Bacteria > Bacillota > Negativicutes > Selenomonadales > Selenomonadaceae > Quinella. The sequence continues at coordinate 53,238 of JAFXTD010000047.1, forward strand.
TTCGCGACGCCAAAATCGATACCGCTAAAGAAGAGCATGTTAATATGGCGTTGAATTTCGCGGCGGAAAATCTTGCTTTGCCCGAAGTTCACGTCGAGGAAAAACACACGTCCGATTAACCGACTCAATCGAAATCTTATAAGACGCAAAAAAAAAATCGCCCCTCAAAATTTTGAGAGGCGATAATTTTTTTTCGTTTAAATTTTATTGAGCGGGTGCAGGTTGAGCAGGAGGAGCCATGCCGGGCTTAATCGCGTCGTCGAACTTTGTATCCGTGAAAGGTTCCGTCGGCATTGCTTCAATCGCAAGCTGTCCGCCTTTGACTGCGGCGGTTGCAGATTCGATAGCCCTGTGCGCCGCGTCAATCGAAATTCCCAGAGACTTCATGCACTTATCGGGATTATGGAAGCCCATTGCACTTTCGGCACTGACCCAATCCCAATACCATTGCGCCTCGCGGACGAGTTGACGAGCTTCGGCAAGTTGTTCGTCGGTCGCGCCTGCAAGGTGAGCGGCTTTGATAACTTTGTGAGCACGAGCCGTCGTCTGTCCTGCCATGCGCAAAAGTTTGAAAGTGTTGTCGTTAATCGTCTGCACTCGGTGCAACATCGTCTCATAAGATTCGTCGTGGCATTTCGCGCAACCGGTATCGTAATGTTTAAGCGGATTCGTCATGTAATGCGAAGTATATTTTTGTCCGTCCTTGCGCGTGTAAGGCATGTGGCAATCGACGCAGGTAACGCCGTTGAGCGCGTGAACAGAATCCGTCCAAACTTCAAAGTCGGGGTGCTGAACTTTCAACATCGCGGCACCGCTGTCCGGGTGAATCCAGTCGGCGTCAAATTTCGGGTCGTGACCGTCATGATAATATTTCCATTCTTCTTCGGGTCCGAGACCGTTTGCGAACGGCATATGAACGCGACCGTCTTCCTTCTTCTTGAAATAATATTCGTTGTGGCATTGACCGCAAACATAAGCGCGCATTTCATTGTGAGACGCCTTTGAAACGTCGATACCCAGTTCCGCCATCGATTCGACAAAACCTTGATTGTAAATTCTAAGTTTCATGGTGTCGGGGTCGTGGCAAGTGGAGCAACCGAACCATTCATCATCTTTAATCGGCGCGGCAATTTCGTCAAACGGCTTGGAGGCAAATTCCCAACCGCTTTCCTTGAAGTAAACGTCGTACATGTAGGAGCCTTTGCAGACAATGCAGGAGCCGAGCTGACCGGGGCGGCGTTTCGAATTTAAAATATCTTCGCCGGCGTACCAGTGCCCTCTGTCGTCGTCGTATTGAATTGAGAATTTGTAGCCTTTGAACAACTCAATCTGTTCGGGCTGTTCGGTTAAGTGGGAATAAGCGTCCGCGCCGCCGAAACCTGTCGGGCTGGGCGATTTGTCCATTGTCATTTTGTAGGATTCAAATTGCAACGGATAAGCTTTTGCGTAGCCCATGCGCGTTAATTTTTGGTCTTCGGGAATTGTCGCCAATTCAAATTTTGTGGCGGGTTTGGCAATGACTCGCGTAAACAGCAAGCCGAAAAATGCCACGCACAAGACCAATGCGCCCGCGATACATTTTTGCATCTTACTCAACTGTAATACCTCCTTCCAAGTGATTCGCGCCGTGCGCAACTTTGCTGTGGCACTTCAAGCAATCGTTTTGAGTTCCTTCGGGCGCGGTTTCGACATAAGACATTGTTGCTCCGTGGCAACGAACGCAGTTTTCGGCAACCATCTTGCGAGCGTCCGCGTCGAGTTTGATTCGTTCGGGGTAGTCGCGCATCATTTCATGATACATATCGACCATACCCGTGCGTCCTTTTTCGAACAGGTAGTGCGCGGTGTTGTCGTGCGGCAAGTGGCATTCGACGCAATCTTGGTTCCTGTGGACAGACATTTCGAACGTTGCCGCCTCGTGTTTCATTGAGTGGCATTGTCCGCAGAAAGTTTTTGTGCCGCTCGCGTGCAGTGCGCCCATGCCGACGCCGACTGCCAGCACTCCGACGATAAAGCCGCCCGCCAGACATTTCAGCGTGTGCTTTTCAAGTAAATTTTTTAAACACATCTCGTTACCTCCTTTCAAAAATTTTTTATCGCATGTTCCGTTTTCTTTCCCCCGTCTTTGCCAAAGAGTGGGCACGCAGAACCGGCTGTCGCAGTTCGAATTCCTCACTTCGATTGAGCGTTTAATGATTTTTATTTTTTTCTTCTACTTTTTCTTTGCGCACCCAAAGAAAAAGTAGCAAAAAGAAAGGGTGCCTCGCAGGGGCGTTTATGTCCGCTGATTTTGTTCGTGAATAAATTTTGGTTGGTTGCCGCCGACGGTATTTGCATCACGCAAATGCGTCGGCGGGGGAGCCGTCATCCATGACGGCTCCCAATTCGTGACTTCAAAATTTTTTTATCGATACAAGAGTTCCCAAGCAGATTGTCGTGACGCTCAACCACAAAAGCCAAATGTAAGGTTTGGTTGAGACAGTCGCGGTTATCGGCATTGAAGAAAGTTTTTCCAGCGTCGGCAAAATTTCAAGGCGTGCTTTTTCCAAGTCGCCCGATATTCCCGTCAAACGAATGCGCCGCCGTCCGTTGAAGACTTCAATCGCCGTCGAAGAGCCGCCGTCGGGCGTGACGATTATCAGCGGGTGAATTACTTCTTCAACTTCGCCGTCGGTTATCGTGATTGCCGCCGTCGCTTGAATCGGATTATTGTTTTCGTCGCGGTCAATGTGCGCGTCCTCGAAAATGTAGCCGAGTTCGCCGTCCATTGCGAAAAGATTTTTTGTGAGGAGCAATTCTTGAACGCTGTCGATTTTCGGGGCGTGAGGCGCAATGTAAACGTCGCCCGAAAAATTTTTCAAGATAGCCGGTTCACGAGCCGCGTCCTCGCCGTTGCCGCGAAGTTTCGTCAAAGCTCTGACCGCCTCGCCGTCGACCGTGTAGACGTAAAATTTTCTGTGCTCCGCCTCTTGAAAGACTTGCCCCTCGTAAATGACTTCGTGACCTGCGATTGAAACTTTGGCTCGCGGTTGAAATTCTTGTGTGACGGTTTCGCCTTGTGAAGAAATTACAATCGCCGCCAACATCATAAGAAAGCCGACGTGTGAAATTTTTCCGCCGAGACTTATCATTCGCGAAAATTTTACAAAGACGAAAATCATCAGCGCGGCTAAAGTCAAAGCAATCGGCGCGGTGCTCTTGACGTAAAAATCTGTGTCGACCGAAGCTGCCTCTCCGAAGAGTTGACTCAACAACGGCATGGACATTCCTATCCAGACAATCGCCGCGAGGAAAATTATCAGCAGGCAACTCAACAGGATTATGAACGCCGCCTCGCCGTGAGTGTCGTACATTTTGCCTTGAGGAAGTTCTTTTGCCTTGACGAAAATTATTGCAAGCCCGCCGATTAATACGAGGGCATTTGCCAACGCGATTGATAAGCCGATATTTGAGCCGGCGAACGAGTGCACCGAGAAGTCTCCCAAAATTCCCGACCGCGTTAAAAATGTTCCGTAGATGACAAGCGCGTAGGTGAAGGTTGCCGCCACATGAGCCACGCTCAACACGGCGGATTTTTTTCGTGCGAGGTTTATCAAGTGCAAGAGGACTGCCGCCAAAAGCCAAGGAACCAACGAAGAATTTTCAACGGGATCCCAACCCCAATAGCCGCCCCAGCCCAAAACTTTGTAAGCCCAATAGCCGCCGATAAAAATTCCCGCGCCGAGAAAACTCCATGCGAGGAGCGTCCACTTGCGAGCTTCTTCAAGCCAAACTTTCGATGATGCCTCCGTCAAAAGACTTCCCAAGCTCAATGCGAACGGCACTGCCAAAAGCGCGTAGCCGACGAAGATTATCGGCGGGTGAATTGCCATCCAAAAATCTTGCAACAGAGGATTGAGTCCGACGCCTTCAAAAACTTGCGCGGGGTTTTCGGCAAAAGGTGACTTCGCCAAGACGAGCAAGACCAACACGCTTTGCAAGAGGAAATAAATTCCCAACGCCGCCGCTTGAGTTCGTCTGAAGGTCAAGACCGCGCCGGCTATCGCGTGAACCAAAAGCCACAACAGGAACGAGCCTTGTTGCCCCGCCCAGAACGCCGAAATTTTATACACGGTCGGCATTGTGCTTGAGGAATAAGCTGCGACGTATTCAACGCTGAAATCGTTTTCAAAGATCAGAATCCACAGCAACAGACTTGCCGCGAGGATAAAGCCGGTCGAGACCGCCGCGCAGATTTTTACGAGCCGAGCCGACGGAATTTTTTGCGCGAAACAAATTGTCATCACTGCAAGAGCCGCCGTCAGTCCGCCGCCCAAAAATAAATTTCCCGTCAATAACATTCCCCCTTAAATCAAGCTTGGGGTTTCTGCCCTTCATACTTCGACGGACATTTGATTAAAAGTTTCTTTGCGTGAAAACTTTCGTCAGCCGCCTCGTACTTGCCGATTGCAACGATATGATACGCCTCGTCGAATTGGTCGGGCTTGATACCGTCCAACTTGACGCGCATGGTTTCACCCGTCTCCTCGTCTTGGAGGCTGAAAGTGAATTCGTCGCAAGTCTGTTGAGGGGTAAAATTTTTATCGAGCAGACCTTTGACTTGCACACTTTTTGAAGACGCACGCGCCTCGGCAATCGTGACGTAGGGCGTGACGCTTTCGGCGAGGTTGAATCCCGCGTAGCCGACAAAGCCGACAAGCAGGACAATCAAAAAAATTTTTCGCACAAGTGCCGCCTCCTCCGATAAATTTTGCTGATTATATCATTGAAAATTTTTGCGTGCCGTTGCATGAGCAACGAAGCTTCTGTAAAAAAATTACCGGACATTCAATCACTCGTCCGGTAAAATTTTTTGCAAAGGAGCTGATTTTATGGACAGACTTACTCCCGCTCAACGGCGCAAGAACATGCAACACGTTCGCAACAAAGATTCGCAGATTGAATTAAAATTGCGGCGGGCACTGTGGCAGGCGGGCTTCCGCTATCGAAAAAATGTTCGCAAAGTTTTCGGCTGCCCCGACGTGGTTTTTCTGCGCTTGAAGATTGCCGTTTTCTGCGATTCGGAATTTTGGCACGGCTACGATTGGGAAAATCGCAAGCACGATTTCAAAAGCCGGCAAGAATTTTGGATACCGAAGATTGAACGCAACATGGCTCGTGACCGCGAAGTCAACGAACACTTGGCGGCGGAAGGCTGGACGGTTTTGCGTTTCTTCGGCAAGGAAATAAAAAATAACGTCGAGGGTTGCGTTCGGATTATCGCGGAGACCATCGCTCAAAAAAAATCGGAGGCGGGCAAGTGTACAAGATGATTGATTTGTTCGCGGGCATCGGCGGAATTCGGCTCGGCTTTGAACGCGCCTTTGAGAACGAGGCTGAAACAGTTTTCGTCAGCGAAATTGACAAGTACGCCCGCACGACCTATGCCGAAAATTTTTCCGACGCTTTGAAGATTGAAGGAGACATTACAAAAATTCCCGCCGAAAAAATTCCGCCGTTCGATATTTGCCTCGCGGGTTTTCCCTGTCAAGCCTTTTCAATCGCCGGGCACCGCGCAGGCTTCGACGACGATTATCACGGGACTTGTCGAGGCACGCTCTTTCTTGACGTTGTGAGGATTTGCGATTGGCACAAGCCGAAAATTATTTTTTGCGAAAACGTCAAAGGGCTCGTCAATCACGACAAGGGGCGCACGTTCAAAATTATTTGCGACGCCTTTGAGCAAATCGGCTACAAAATTTTTCACAAGGTCTTGAACAGCAGAGACTTCGGGCTTGCGCAAAATCGTGAACGGATTTACATCGTCTGCTTCCGAAATGACATCGCGCCCGAAAATTTTTCTTTCCCCGCGCCGCGTGAGGAAAGTTATTCGATTCGCGACATCCTCGAATACGCGCCGATTGCCTCGAAATATTATTTGAGTGACGTTTATCTTGAGACGCTTCGCAAGCACAGAAGACGACACGAGGCGGCGGGCAACGGCTTCGGCTACGAGGTCAAAGACTTGGACGGCGTGGCAAATGCTTTGGTCTGCGGCGGCATGGGTCGCGAAAGAAATTTAATCGTCGACGAACGCGCTCACTCAACAATCCCGACGACAAAAATCAAAGGCGCGATTAACTTGGAAAATATCCGCAAGCTCACGCCTCGCGAATGGGCAAGACTTCAAGGCTTCCCCGACGACTTCCGATTGATTCTGCCCGACACTCAACTTTACAAACAATTCGGCAACACCGTTTCGATTAACGTCGTCGAGGCGATTGCGCAAGAGATAAGGAGCATGCTTGAACCTATGGCATACAACAAAGGCGAATGGAGCGAACTTTACGCGTTGCTGAAAATTCTTGCCGAAGGAAAGATTGACGCGGAGAATCATGCCTTGCCGGTCTTGAAAGTCTTCCGCGAAGATATTTCCGGTTTCAAGTTGGAATTTCGGAGAGAAAAAAATTTCGTCGAACGCTGTCAAAACGGCGACCGCATTTGGAGAAAATCGGCGACCGAACTTGCAACGATGGCGGAAAAAATTTTGCACGGGATACAATGCGGCAGAGGTCTTTCATTTGAAATTGACGGCGCGAAAGAAATTATGACGGCAATCGGTTTGACGAAAATAAAATCGCCCGCAACCAAGAAAGCTGATATTTTGCTTGAGATTTACGACGCGTTGACCGGCTCGAATTTTGTTCGCGGCTATTCGATTAAATCCGACTTGGGCAGCCCGCCGACTTTGTTTAATGCCTCGCAGTCTACGAATTTTCGCTTTAAAGTCTTTGGTGTCGACGACGCGCTTGCCGAAAAAATTAACTCAATCGAAACGCGCACGAAGATTCACGACCGCCTTGAAAAAATTCCGCGCCTCGAATTTGATTCGGTCTGCAAAGAAACTTTCGCCGACAACTTGAGCTTGGTGGATTCGAACATGGAAAAAATTTTGGGTGAGGCTGTCAAGCTTTACTACGTCGAACGAATCAGCGATTGCGCGGAGTTGGCTACGGAACTTGAAAAGCGCAACCCTCTGAATGCCCGCGCCGAAAATTATTATCGCCACAAGATAAAAAAATTTCTCTGTGCGGTTGCGTTGGGCTTGCGACCCGCCGAAGAATGGAACGGTCTCGACGAGGCGAACGGCGGCTATCTTATCGTCAAGAGCAACGGCGAACTTTCCGTGTTCAATCTTCACAACCGCGACGACTTCGAAACTTATCTGCTCAACAACACGCGCCTCGAAACAGCAAGCTCAAAAAGATTCAATTTCGCAAAAATTTCGGGGGGGGGGGGATTTTTACATCGACCTCAACTTACAAATTCGTTTCAAGTAAAAAAATATCGCCTCGACCAAAAAATTTTCGGCGGGCGATTTTTTTTTGACTTCAATCAATCGAGGAGCTTGAGGATTTTTTCAAGTTGAGGCTCGGAATTTTTCAGCCCCGTGAAAATTAATATCTCGGGAATTTTCCAACCGTGCTTGCCTTGCAGAAGATTAACGCCCCACTCGTCACGGAAAATCACAAATTCATTTACGCTGTCCCATTCGCCGTCGAATTCGTCAAACGTCGGTATCTTTTCGGCTTGATAAAAAAATTTTTTGCCGTCGTCGTAAGCCTTAATTTTTTGAATGGTGTGACTGTCCGCGTACAAAGTCTTGACCTCTTCGCCGAGAAGAAAATCCAAGTCGCAGAAAACTCTGTCGTGAAAATACCACACGCAATCTTCAATGCCCCTGTCGTCGTTTTCGTTGCGCCTGATTTTGTAAAACCGCTCAAAAGATAAACGAATCGCCTTATCGTTCGGCAAATTCCAACAAAAAGTTTTGCGCGTCGGAACCCAATCGAAATAAACGACTTCGGGGGCGGCGAGGCGAGTGAGCCAAAAGTTTTCGTTGTCAGAAAGTTTTATTTCGGGATGCTTGAGCTCGGCGCGAATTTCCATCAAAATTTTTCCGAGCATGTTTTGACCTTCGCCCGTTTCAGAATCGACGCCCCAAAAAGTATCGTGCCAATTATTGCCTTCGATTAATTTGTTGTCACCGGTTGCAAGCAGGCGTTTGGCAAGTTCGGGGTTCTGAAAAAATTTCGCGAAGACAACATCCCGCATGACCTCAACTTTGACTTCTTCCCAATCGTCGCGAAGTTCGACCTTGCGCCCCATGCGTTTTGCTTTGCCCGCATTGTATTTCGTGAACTCGAAAACTTCATCGTCGTCCGTCGACTTTTGCGCCTGATAAGCTGCCTCCGCATTGCCGAAAGACAAGTAGCCGTACTTCACGGGGACATTATAAAAGTTGCTTAGAAACTCGTATTCGCCGTCAAAGCTCGTAATGTCACTCATAAGGAACACCTCCATTGAAATTGCACCAAGGTTCGCCGCTCATGAAGTCGCCGTCGTTGTAGCAAGCCGCCCGCGCACGACAGCCGCCGCATTTGTTTTTGTATTTGCAGCCGCCGCAATTCCCGCTGTAGTCAAGCGTCCGAAGCCGTTGCAAAATTTTATTCGACTTCCAAATTTCATCGAAGGGCGTTTCGCGAACGTCGCCAAGTTCCATGTTCAGATAGGCGCACGGTTGAACTTTGCCTCGCGGACTGATTATGCAATAGCTCAAGCCCGCCAAGCACCCGCGTTTAAATCGCAACTTCATGCCCAGTTGGTCGGCTATCCTCAAAAATTGCGGCGCACATGTCGGCTTGAGTTCGATTGAAACTTCTTGTTGCTTGAGCATGATTCGCGTCAAAACTTTTTCGTAACCTTCGGCGCGCAGAGATTCTTCTTCAATCGTCTTGGCTCGTCCCGTCGGCACAAGGAAGAAAAAGTGATGCGCCTTTGCTCCGATTTCGACCGCGAAGTCGGTCAACGCCTCCAGCTCGTGTTGATTCCAATCCATTACCGTCGTGTGAATTTGGAAGGGCAAGCCCGCCGCCAAACAATTTTTCATGCCGTCGACTGCGCCCTGCCATGCTCCCGCGAACGAACGAAATTTATCGTGCTTTTGTGCGTCAAGTGAGTCGAGTGATATGCCCATGCCTTTTGCGCCCGCCGCTTTCAAGTCACGTGCCATTTGCGAAGTTATCAAGGTTCCGTTCGTGCCGAAGACCGCAATTAATTTCAAGCGCGTTGCGTGTTCGACAAGCTCCAAAATGTCGGGGCGCATCAGAGGTTCGCCGCCGGAAAAAATCATTATCTTGAAACCTGCGCGGGCAATCTGATTCAAAAGTTCTTTGGCTTCGGCAGTCGAGAGTTCTTCTGCAGCTTTGCAGCCGGCGTCGCGGTAGCAGTGAGCACAATACATATTACAAGCATTCGTCGTGTTCCATGAAACTATCAAATTAAATCCCTCCCGTGCCAGTATACTTGCCGCCGAAAAATTTTACAAGCCGTAAAAAAAGAACGCCGCATGATTTATAATAGCCTTGCTTGAGGTTTAAGTGTCAAGGGCGTTTTCAAAATCTTTTAATCGCCGCCGCCGTCGCCGCCGTCAAAGTCGTTGTCGTCGTTGTCATCGGAATCAATCCCCTCGCCGCCTTCCGAGTTGTTGCCGAAAAAATTTATCCCGATAACAACAAAAATAACTATCACGATTAAAATCAAAAGCAAATCCATTTCGTCACACCTCCGAAAAATTTTTATGTCGTTTCGTTAAAGGAGATTATCATGAACGTTAAAGAATTTGTCAATCAATGGCGGGCTGTCACGGGCGAACGCGCCAATTATCAAAAATTTTGGCTTGCGTTGATTCGTGACCTCTTCGACATCAACAAGCCCGAAAATTTTATTCAATTCGAGGTGCCCGTTCAGCTTGCGCACAAAAGTTTTATCGACGGCTACTTCCCCGATTCAAAAGTTATCGTTGAGCAAAAAGCATTCGGCGTCGATTTGGAAAAGGAAATCACGCAGTCCGACGGCACGAAGCTCACGCCCTACGAACAGGCGAGGCGTTATGTTATCGGCTTGCCCGTCTCTATGCATCCGAAAAAAATCGTCACGTGTAATTTCCGCGAATTCATGATTTACGACATGGAAACGCTTGAGCCGCCGATTAAAATTTTTTTGGAAGAGCTGCCCGAAAAATTTCACGTGCTTGAATTTCTCATTGACCGCAACAAAAATAAATTGCGTGTCGAATTGGAATTGAGTTTGCAGGCGGGCGAAATCGTTGCAAAAATTTATGACGCACTTTTGAAACAGTACATCAATCCGAATTCCGCCGAGAGCCTCGCAAGCCTCAACAAGCTTTGCGTCAGATTGGTCTTTTGCCTCTACGCCGAATCTTCCGGCATTTTCGGCAAGCACAAAATTTTTCGTGACTACCTCGAAGGCGCAAGGAATATTCGCCGCGACCTCCTCGACTTGTTTGAAATTTTAAATACGCCCGTCAGTGAGCGCGACCCCTACCTCGACGACACGCTCAAAAAATTTCCTTACGTCAACGGCGGCTTGTTCGAGGGCGCAATCGAAATTCCGAACTTCACGCCCGAAATCAAGGAGCTTCTTTTGGAAGAGGCTTCAAGCGGTTTTAATTGGAGCGGTATCAGCCCGACAATTTTCGGCGCGGTCTTTGAATCGACTTTGAATCCCGAAACGCGGCGAATCGGAGGCATGCACTACACCTCGATTGAAAACATTCACAAAGTTATCGACAAGCTTTTCCTCGACGACCTGCACGAAGAATTTTCTCAAATCAAAAATAAAAAGCGGCTCGCCGATTTTCACGACAAGCTCGCTGCGATTAAAATTTTTGATCCCGCTTGCGGCAGCGGTAATTTTTTGACGGAAAGTTATTTGAGCTTGCGCCGCCTCGAAAATGAAATTCTCAAGGCACAACTCGGCAGTCAAATTCAACTCGGCGAACTCGTCAACCCGATTAAAGTTTCGATTAAAAATTTTTACGGCATTGAAATTAACGATTTCGCTGTTGCCGTCGCGCAAACTGCTTTGTGGATTGCCGAACTTCAAATGATGATTGAGACCCGCGAAATTATTCATCGTGACCTCGATTTTCTTCCGCTCAAGTCTTATTCAAACATTCACAAGGCGAACGCTCTCCGTGTCGATTGGAAAAGCCTCGTCCCGCAAGTCGATTACATTATCGGCAACCCGCCCTTCGTCGGCATGAAATTTCAAGGCGGCTCTCAAAAGGGTGACCTCGCTGCCGTCGACAAAAGACTCAAGCCTCTAGACTACGTTACCGGCTGGTACTTCAAGGCAACCGATTTCATGAAGGGCAACTCGACACGCGCCGCTTTCCTCTCCACAAATTCTATCACGCAGGGCGACCAAGTCGGTGAGCTTTGGAATATCCTCGACAGCCATATCGACTTCGCTTACAGAACTTTCACTTGGGACAGCGAATCCAAAGACAAGGCTCAAGTTCACTGCGTCGTTGTCGGCTTCAGCTGCGCGAACAACTCAAAGCCCAAAAAAATTTTCGACGACGGCTTGGAAATTATCGCTCAAAATATCAACGGCTATCTTATCGACGGCCCCAATATCTATGCTCTCAAACGCAACGCCCCGATTAGTCCGAATGTGCCGATTATGATTGTGGGCAATCGTCCTGCCGATGGAGGCGCACTTATAATTGAAGCAGCAGATTATGAAGACTTCGTTAAACGCGAGCCCTCTGCAAAAAAATTTATCAAGCGTCTAATCGGTTCGGAAGAATTTATTCATGGCAAGCCGCGATATTGTTTGTGGTTGATTGACGCAACGCCCGCCGAGATTCGCAAAATGAAATTGGTTTATGAGCGTGTGAAACTTTGCAAAGAAAATCGTTTGAAAGGCGCGCCCGACCGTCAAAAACTTGCCGATACTCCTCACCTTTTCAGAGAGACACGAAATCCCGCGCATTGCATTGTTGTCCCGAAAACATCTTCCGAGAAACGTTTTTATATTCCGATAGATTTTGTCGATGACAGTGTTATTTTGACAGACGCAATGTTCATGCTTCCCGACGCGACGCCGTATCATTTCGGGATATTGACGAGCTCAATCCATATGGCTTGGATGCGCGTGACATGCGGGCGATTGACAAGCCGTTATCGATATTCGAACACGATAGTCTACAATAATTTCATTTGGCCGCAGACGACGGCAACGCAAAAGAAAACGATAGAGGCGACGGCGCAAAAAATTTTGGACGTTCGGAAAAAATATTCGGACTCGACGCTAGCCGACCTCTACGACGAATTGACCATGCCGAAAGATTTGCGGGCGGCGCACCGAGCGAACGACCTTGCAGTTGCCAAAGCATACGGCTTCGAAAAAATTTTGGACGACGAGCCGGCGATAGTAGCCGAGCTTTTCAGACAATACGCGGCGTTGACGAAAAATTGATTGTGCACTCCATTCGGTGACGAGAGCGGATAAAAAAATCAGCGAAAAAAAATCCCGGCGGTCGATTGACTGTCGGGGAAATTTTTTTATGGAAAGAGAATTTTCATTTGGAAATCGTTTCAAGGATGCCGTTTACGAATCGGCTTGAATCGTCGGTGCCGTATTTTTTGGCAAGCTCCACCGCCTCGTTAATGGCAATGTTTTTCGAAAGATTCGGTTCAAGGAATTTCATTTCGTATACGGCGAGCCGCAAAATATTTCTGTCCGCCGCCATGATTCTGGGCAACTGCCAACCCTCTTTCAAATGTGCAGTGATAATTTCATCGATCTCTTTGAGGTGCGCCCGCGTTCCTTTGACTGTGCTGTCAATGTAGGCGAAATCTTTTTTGAGAGTCAATCGCGGTTCCTCGTCAAACATTGTTTCTATTGCAAGGTTTTCGCAAGCTTCGCGCCGGTCTTCTTCGAAATTAAAATCCAGTTGAAACAACGCCTTGAATGCTGCCTCGCGTGCAAGTTTGCGGCTCATATATTTTTCCTTCCAAAAAAATTACCAACGCTGAATTTTGTCCGGCAAGAGTTCGTCGAGCTTGTGAAGAATTTTTTCAACCAAATCATCTTTGCTGTCGAAACGCGAGCCAATGAACAAGCCTATGGTTCCGCATAAAAGAATGAAGAGCGTGTTAAAAAAACCGATAAGCAAAATCGCTCCGCCTGCAACAAGCCCCGTGATAAAACCGATTTTCCGTGTGCGGTGCGATTCGAAGAGGTCGATAACGAAATTTTTTACTGCCTCTATCATTTAAGACACCGCCTATCTCACGCGCCGTTTTTGAGTGACCGGTTTGACTATCTGTTTGACTTTGACTTCGACGGGCACATAAAATTCCAATGCCAAGAGTTCTTTCAAAGCGGTGTTGATTGCCTTGTCCGCTGCCTGACTTGCTCGCGGGGCAGAAAAGCCTTCTGCTAATGTTGTCGTCAATCGAATCTTCAGCGGATTAATTTCGTTTAATTTTTCAACTGCAACCGTTGTATCATGAATTTCTTTGATGTCTGCCAATGCCCGCTCCGCGATTCTTTGGACTGCCGCGAATTCCACACGGATAAGCCCGTAGTCGGTTTTCTTAAGCAGAAATTCTCCGCCGGTTGTTCGCGCCGCCGAAAGTGTCACGACTTTTTTGGTCTTGTTTAAAATTTTTCCTATCAAATCTCTCAACATATCGGCACCTCAAACGACACGCTTATCGCGTCCGGTAATTGCATGAGTGATTTCTTCGACTTTGACCTCAACAGGCACGTCGGTAAGTTCAAGCGTCGTCGATAAAGCGTTGTCAATCGCAACGACTGCCGCCTCGCTGACTTTTGGAGCCGAGAAGCCTTGACCGAGCGTTATCGTCAATCGAACATTTATCGGCATTGCACCATCTTTTTTGTAGACGGAAGCTTGAGCCTCGCGCACGCCGTTGATTGTAATTGCCGCCCGTTCAATGACATCGATAATCGCGGGGACTGCAATTTTGACTTCGCCGGGCTTGCCTTCTTCGAGGTGAATATCGCCCGACGCGACCGAAAGTCCTCCTTTGCTTGAGTGGGAAAAGACTCCTGTCAAGAGAATCAGACTTGCCGCCAACATGCCTGCCAATATCATCAAAGTTTCTTCACGTGCAATTATGAACTCCAATTCTTTTTGCCAAATGTTCGGCGGGATTATTTTCAAGCACACGCCCGCGCAGATTATCAGCGCACCCAGCACCAACAGGACGTAAAAAAGTAATATAAGGCGACGAATTATCCCCATAAAACTTTTTCACCTCCCGACAAAAATAAATCTTCGTGTTTCAATGGACGCGAGTTTCGTCTTCTTGTTTTTCTTCTTCGGGGAAGCTGACGCCCTGCACGTGAACGTTGACTTCGACGACGGAAAGACCGGTCATCGTTTCGATAGCGCGTTTGATATTTTCTTGCGCCGCCAAAGCAACATCGGGAATTCTTGCGCCGTATTTGACGATAATGAACAAATCGACTGCAGCTTCGCGTTCGCCGACTTCAACTTTGACACCTTTGGAAAAGTTTTTGCGACCGAGCATTTCGGCAATGCCGCCGACAACGCCGCCGCTCATGCCCGCTATGCCGTCAATTTCTGTGGCAGCGAGCCCCGCAATGATGCTTACGACCTCGTCCGCAATCTTTATCGCGCCAAGTCCTGTTCCGTCGCTTTTTACCAAATCTTTTTCTTCCGCCATTATAAAAAACCTCCTCATTTATCTGTGACAGATGCCACTTTTTCTGAATTATTCGCCGCCTCGTCAAATTCCCCTGCCTTTGCCCGAAATTCATTGACAAAAAAATTTTCAAAAAGTACTTGCCAAAATTAAAGTTATGTGCTATATTTCGCCTCGTTGATTTACGATTCGCTAGCTCAGTCGGTAGAGCACCTGACTTTTAATCAGGGTGTCCCGGATTCGAGTTCCGGGCGGATCACCAAAACGGCGCCATCGTCAAGAGGTTAAGACACCGCCCTTTCACGGCGGGTTCGTGGGTTCGAATCCCGCTGGCGTCACCAAAGCGGCCCGGTAGTTTAGTTGGTTAGAATGCCGCCCTGTCACGGCGGAGGTCGTCGGTTCAAG
>JAFXTD010000048.1 GCA_017535925.1 Selenomonadaceae bacterium
AGCAGTCAAACAAAGAGCTGTGGTCAGAATCTCCAGAAAGCCATCAAATGGCAGGTGTTTCAACTAATCCACAACATCTTTTGCAGTATATCACGTCCTTGGAGAGGGACGTTAAAAACTACTACTTTCATTATACGAGGTGTTTGAAATGAAAACAAGAAAATTGCGGAACTTGACGGTCTCGGCAGTCGGCATGGGTTGCATGGGTTTTTCTCACGGCTACGGAGCCGTTCCGCCTGAAAGCGAATCGATTCGGCTCATGCGTTCGGCTTACGAGGATTACGGTTGCACTTTCTTTGACACGGCGGAAGTCTACGCAGCTTACGAAAACGAAATTCTCGTCGGCAAAGCGTTGAAACCAATTCGCGATAAAATTGTTTTGGCTACAAAATTTATGCCGGAAGTTTTTTTGCCGGGTCAAGAAATTCCCGAAGGCAAGACTTCACGCAAGGGCGTCCGCAATGCTTTGGAAGCGTCGTTGAAACGTTTGCAGACCGATTACATTGATTTGTATTACGAACACCGCGTGCCTGCCAATCGTGACGTGGCGGAGGTTGCGACTTGGATGGGCGAACTTATCAAGGAAGGCAAGATACTCGGCTGGGGTGTCTCGGAGGCAACGTCCGAACAAATTAAACGCGCTCACTCTGTCACGCCGCTGACCGCCGTCCAAAGCGAATACTCAATCATGGAGCGCAAATACGAACGCGATGTTATTCCGCTGTGCAAGGAATTAAATATCGGCTTCGTGGCTTTTTCACCGATGGCGGGCGGTTTTCTCAGTGGCAAGTACAGCGCACAAACAAAATTCGAGGGCGACGACGTAAGACGAGTTATCACGCGCTTCAGCAAAGAAAACATGGAGGCGAATCAATCGTTGCTTGACTTGCTTAACAGATTCGCCGCGAATAAAAATTCTACACCCGCGCAAATTTCTTTGGCATGGATGATGTGCAAAAATGATTTCGTCGTTCCGATACCGGGCATGAGACGCGACGAACGCCTTAAAGAAAATTTCGGAGCGGCGGACGTTGTGCTTGACAAAGATGAACTTGTCGCGCTTGAAAAGGCTCTTGCAAAGATTACGATTCACGGCGACAGAAAAGACAGCGACATTCAAAAACTCGGCACGATTAAAACCGTTGCCAAGAGTTGAAAATCAAGATTGCACAAGAAAATACTTGACTTGTTAAAAGTTAGCGTTTATAATGCGCGTGTTGACGCTTGAGGCGTTGACGCGGCGACATAGCCAAGTGGTAAGGCCGAGGTCTGCAAAACCTCTATCCCCGGTCCGATTCCGGGTGTCGCCTCCAGCTTAGTAAATTCCGGCACCGCCGCAATGGTGAGTGCCTATTATTTTGACAGGGGCAAATTCATGTTTGAAGATTTATCCCAAAATATCCAAGAGGCTTTTCGCAAACTTCGCGGACACGGCAAGCTCACCGATGACGACATCAACAAGGCTTTAAAAGATGTTCGCATGGCTTTGCTTTCGGCTGACGTGAATTACAAAATCGTTCGCGATTTCGAAAAGGCAGTCAAGGCTCGCGCACTCGGCACCGAAATTTTAAGCAACTTGACGCCCGCGCAGTCCGTGATAAAGATTGTCGACGAGGAACTTGCAAACCTCATGGGCGGCAAGGCGGCAAAGTTGAATATTTCCTCGCGCCCGCCGACGATTATCTTAATGGTTGGTCTGCAAGGTTCGGGCAAGACGACTTCGGCAGGCAAGCTCGCGTTGCTCATGAAAAAGCAGGGCAAGCGTCCCGCACTCGTCGCCGCAGATATTTATCGCCCCGCCGCAATTAAACAATTGCAAGTCGTCGGAGAGCAGGCGGATGTTCCCGTCTTCACCGAAGACATTAAAGACGCCGTTCAAATTGCAAAGGACTCGATAAAATTCGCAGACAAGCACGCCCGCGACGTGTTGATTATCGACACGGCAGGTCGTTTGCAAATCGACGAACGCCTCATGCAGGAGCTCAAAGACATTAAAGAGACCGTCAAGCCGCACGAAATTTTGCTTGTCGTCGACTCAATGATAGGTCAAGAGGCGGTCAATGTTGCCGAAACTTTCCATAACGCGCTCGGCGTCAACGGCATTGTCTTGACAAAACTCGACGGCGATGCAAGAGGCGGCGCGGCTCTTTCAATCAAAGCTGCAACGGGTTGTCCGATAAAATTCGTCGGCATGGGTGAAAAACTTGAGGCTCTGGAAATTTTCCACCCCGACCGCATGGCTTCCCGAATCCTCGGCATGGGCGATGTGCTAAGCTTGATTGAAAAGGCGCAATCGACAATCGACGCCAAGACCGCCGAAAAGATGGTCAAGAAAATCAAAGCGGATGAATTCACGTTGCAAGATTTCCTCGAACAACTTCAGCAGGTTAAAAAGCTCGGCTCGCTCAATGATTTACTCGGCATGGTTCCGGGTCTCGGCGGGCTCAAGAAAAAATTGACGGGCGTTGACCTCGACCTTGACGGCAAAGAAGTCAAGCACATGGAGGCAATTATCCTCTCAATGACGCCGAAGGAACGGCAAGACACAAGCATTATCGACGCCAAACGCCGCAAACGTATTGCAATGGGTTCGGGCACGAAAGTCGCCGATGTCAACAAGCTCCTCAAGCAATTCGAGGAAATGCGTAAAATGATGCGCAAGTTCAAGACGACGCAAGC
The DNA here is from genome assembly GCA_017535925.1 of Selenomonadaceae bacterium. Classification (GTDB taxonomy): domain Bacteria; phylum Bacillota; class Negativicutes; order Selenomonadales; family Selenomonadaceae; genus Quinella. Next base: position 2,680 of record JAFXTD010000048.1, read on the forward strand.
TCAACAACAGGCGTCAAAAAAAGTTAAGGGCAAAAAAGGAAAAATTAAAAAGGGGAAGAATACTAAGCCCAAGATGCCGACGCTTCCGAATCTCGGAGGACTTTTGGGTCAGCTCGGCAGCAAGTTTCCTTTCAAAAAATAATTATCGAACATTGGAAAGGTGGTGAGATTGTGGTAAAAATCAGGCTCAATCGAATGGGCGCAAAGCGGCAACCGTTCTATCGCATAGTCGTGGCGGACAGTCGTTCGCCGCGTGACGGTCGCTTTATCGAAATCGTCGGCAATTACGACCCGACCAAAAATCCCGCCATTGTCAATGTCGACGAAGAAAAAGTTATCGGCTGGATTAAAAACGGAGCACAGCCTACCGACACGGTTCGCTCTCTGCTTAGCAAAAAAGGCATCATGAAAAAAATCCACGAAGAGCGCAAGGCGGCTAAGGCTGCAGAGTAAGTATCGAACATTTAGTTGAGGAAGAGGACAATGCAAGAATTAGTAACTGTGCTGGCAAAAGCACTTGTCGAAAAACCCGAAGCGGTGCAGGTCGAGGCTGTTGAAGAAGAAGATCGCACGGTTTTAAAACTGCACGTCGCGCAGGAAGACATGGGCAGAGTTATCGGCAAACAGGGGCGAATTGCCAAGGCGATTCGTACCATAGTCAAATCTGCCGCAACACGCGAAAAGAAAAAAGTTTCCATTGACATTGAATGAGTAATCTGCGCGGTGAGCAAAGAGCTTGCCGCTTTTTTGTTGGGAAAGGCTCCTTTCGTTTGTTAAGCAAAAGGATACAAAGACAACTTGTTTTCGATTGCGGTTGTTCACTTCGATTGAGCGTTTCAATGACTTTTGTTTATTGAATCTACTTTTTCTTTGTTAGCGTCAAAGAAAAAGTAGCAAAAAGAAAGACGCTTTAACCGCTGTATTTTGCATCACGCAAAATAGTCGCGGCGGCCGTCATCCATGACGGCCGGGTTTTCGCTCACCGTTGCTTTTGAGTCATCCATGACGGCCTCTGATGTCTTCAGTTTATCTTCAACTCTTAAAAAAACATTGACATTGCGCGAGGTTTTTGTTATTATCGGCGCGTTTAGGAGAGGTGTCCGAGCGGTTTAAGGAGCCGGTCTTGAAAACCGGTGATGTCGAAAGGCACCGTGGGTTCGAATCCCACCCTCTCCGCCATATGATGAAAATTTTACGATTATAAATATATCTTCGCCTTCGGGCGATTATTTTTAGGGAGGCGGCGATTTTTATGGACGAGCAAGAAAAACTTCGCGTGTTGATAACCGACGACTCAAAGCTCCTTCGCAAAAAGCTGCGCGAAGAACTCGAACAACAAGGTTGCGAAGTTATAGAGGCAGTCAACGGCAAAGAGGCAATTACTTTGGTCTTGGAGCAGGAGCCCGACGGTATCATTTTGGATATTGTCATGCCGGTCGTCGGCGGAATCGAAGCACTTGAATTTATTCGCGAAGTCGCTCCCGACGTGCCCGTTATCATGCTCAGTTCAATGGGCGAGCCGCAAAAATTGATGCAGTGCCTCAAAATGGGCGCGATAGATTTTATCCACAAGCCCTATACCAAAGAACAAATCGTCCGCACCGTTCAAGTCATGAAAAAAATCAAGGCAAAGCGGTCGGCTAAAGACGACGACGATATTTAATTCGAAGGAGGTTTTAAAATGCCGATTATTGAGCAGAAGACGGTAGCAGCCAAAAAAGGTAAGGGTGAAATTTTTATCACACACCTTTTGACGCCAAAAGAAATGCTTGACAAATGCGCCATGTTCGCCCGCGTCAAAGTCCCGGTCGGCGCGGCTCTCGGCGTTCATCAACACGTCGGCAACAACGAAACTTATCACATCATTCAAGGCAAGGGGCTCTACACCGATAACGGCAAAACTTACGAGGTCAAAGCAGGCGACACGACTTTTTGCGCTGACGGCGACACTCACGGCATTGAGACAATCGGCGACGAGGATTTAATTTTTTTCGCGCTGATTATCAACACGAAATAATTTATCGATAGCGAAAACAAGGAAGGAGTTGGCGGCAATGGATATGGCGATAGCGGCACTTTCGGTGGATATGAACATGGCGAAGACTCAACAGGAGTTGGGCTTGTCGGTTTTGAGAATGGCAATGTCGACGGACAACGCGGCAGTCGAAGAAGCTTTGGAACTTGTCGAAAGCCTCGACCCCGCAATCGGAAACAATCTTGACGTGACGGCGTAAAAAGTACTTGATTTTTCAACGCTATTCTGCTAAATTCTGCAGGTAATTTTTTTAAGAGGAGGAACTCTTTTATGACAAGAGCTGAATTGATAGTAAGTGTTGCCGATAACGCAAAGCTTGACCGCAAAACCGCGGAGAAGGCAGTCGCGGCAACTTTTGAGGCGATTAAAAAGGCACTTATCGAAGGTGACAAAGTTCAAGTCTTGGGCTTCGGCACTTTTGAAGTAAGAGAGCGTGCTGCCCGCAAAGGTCGCAACCCGCGTACCGGCGAAGAGATTGAAATCAAATCGTCGAAACTGCCGTCCTTCAAATCGGGCAAGAGTCTCAAAGAAGCTTGCAATCCTTAAGAAAAATTTTTCGCAGAGTCGGGTAAAAAGCTCGGCTCTGTATTTGTTTTTGGAGTAAAATTTTTGAAGACAGCAATTATAACGGGCGGCACGTCGGGTATCGGGCTGGCGACGGCGAAAATTTTTTTGGCGAACGATTTTAATTGCGTGCTCGTCGGCAGAAGCCGTGAACGTTTTGAAAAAATTAAATCGGAACTCGTCGGGAACTTTGAATTTGTTTCGGCGGATGTTCGGCGTGTCGAGGAGTGTGAAAAAATTATTTCGCGGGCAGTTGAAATTTTCGGCGGCGTCGACGTGCTGATAAACAATGCCGGCATTTATCACGAGGGCGCAATCACTTCGACGAACGAAAAAATTTTCGACGATATTTTTTCCACGAACGTCAAGGGAATATTTTTTTTGACGCGGGCGGCTGTCGACGAGCTGATTAAAAATCGCGGCTCAATCGTCAACGTGGCAAGTGACGCGGCTCTCAAAGGAAATTATTTCTGCGCGGCGTATGCGGCAAGCAAAGGGGCTGTCGTTGCGTTCACGAAGTCTTTGGCTTTGGAGTTGGCAAGTTTTTCAATCCGCGTGAATTGCGTCGCGCCCGGCGATATTTTGACGCCGCTGACTTTGAATCAATTAAAAACTTCAGGCTCGACGCTTGAGGACTTGGAAAAATTTTATCCGCTCGGAAGAATCGGCAAGCCCGAAGAAGTCGCAGAGGCAATTTATTTTTTGTCGTCGGCGAAGTTCATAACGGGCACGGTCTTGAGTGTCGACGGCGGCTTGACTTGCTAAAGGAGAAATTTTTATGGGTTTTGTACTTACCGAACTTAAAATTATTTTTAAAGATAAGGAATATGTTGTTGTTCCCGTGAATTATTTATTAAGTTTGGGCATTACCGGCATACAAGAATCTCGTCATATGAAAAGGGAGCAGTCCAAGCCGCTCATATGCAAAAGCAAGTATGCTGAACTGATTGATATTACAATCGCCAAAGAAGCCGCCGATAAAATTTTCACAAGCAGAGGCACGGAGCTTTTCAAAAAAATTCTTAACAGCAATGATATAACAAAAATCGAGTTGAAATATTCCGACGGAACGGAAGAAGTTATCTGCGCCGATTATTCCGCTGACTTCACGACGGGCGAAAATGAGTGGCAGGGAAGCAACACAATCAACGGCGGCAGATTGGTAATTTTTATTCATAATCCTGCTGCGATCAGTTATTGACGACGTGAAAATTTTAATTTTATCGGCGTCAATCGGAGCGGGTCACATGAAGGCGGCAGAGGCAATTCAATTAGGAATTAGGAATGAGGAATTAGGAATTGATGTTCACGTCGTCGACTTCATGGCAAAGGAAATTTCGACGCTGAATTGGCTGACGAAAAAATTTTATCTTGCCGCGCTGAAATTTATTCCCGACCTCTACGACAGAATTTACAAATTCGCTGACGGAAAGAAAGTCGGAGTTTCGGTGAGGTTCTTGAGTTCCGCGCTGATGTATTTGCCTTTCGCCCGCCTGCTGAAAAATTTTCGACCGGACGTCGTGATTTGCACGCATCCTTTTCCGGAAGCCGCCGCATCACTTTGGAAATTCCTTCACGCCAAAGTCGCCGAAAAATTTTTGTTGGCTACGGTGCTGACGGATTATTCGTTGCATGAAATTTGGATTTTCGGCGAAGTCGACGCTTACTTTGTTGCAACGGAGGAAATGCGTCGGGAACTTGCCTCACATTGTCGGGCGGGACAAAAAATTTTCGCAACGGGCATTCCGATTGACGAAAAATTTTCTTCGGCGCAAAGAAATCCCAATTCGCGAACGACGATTTTAATCATGGGCGGCGGCTTGGGTCTCGGCTCAATCGAGGAAACTTTATCGGAGCTGAACAAAATAAAATCCCCGCTGAAAATTTTGGTCGTCGCGGGGCAGAACGAAAATCTTTCGGCGCGGCTGAAAAAAATTCGTTCGCATCACGAGCTGAAAATTTTCGGCTACGTCGCGGACGTCAATAAGCTCATGGCGCAGGCGGACTTGCTGATAACAAAACCGGGCGCGCTCACAATGACGGAAGCTTTCGCGGCGGGCGTGCCGTTGATTCTTCACGCGCCGATACCGGGCCCCGAAGCCCTCAACGCAACTTATGCAACGACACACGGCGCGGCGATTTCCGTCGGCGACAAAAAAATTTCCTCTGTCATTGAGGAACTGCTCAAAGACTTTGCGCGGCTTGAGGACATGAGACGTTGCGCAAAAAAAATTTCCCGACCGTTCGCGGCTCAAGAGATTGTAAATCAAATAAAAAAAATCGGCTCCGCCACATGACAGAGCCGATAATTTTTTTATTTCAGCGTTGCGATAATCAAGCTGCCGATAGCCGCCATGATTGCGCCGACGCCTATCATCGTTTGAACAAAATTATTGTGAAGTTGCCGCGTGAATTCTTTTTGGTTCGTGTCAATCTGTTCGTTCATTCGCCGCATGTCTTCGCGGTGTTGTTTTAATTCCTCCATGAAGATTGCAAATTTTGCGTCCTGCAAAGCCGGCTTTAAATTTGTTTCCGAATTGATTTTTTTTTTTCGGTCGTTTCAAATCACTCCTTTACAACTTGTCACGCGTCATTAAAGTTATCAGTGAGTTGATTATACCGAAGACCGCGTAGGTTGCAAAGATTGCCGTTAAAACTCCTTGAACGGGAGCCGAGCGCGTCAAGAAGATTATTCCCGCGAACAGAGCCGCCGCAAAAATTTTTGAAACGAGGAAAATTTTTTCGCCGTCGCCTTTGAAGTCGGGATAGTGAACGTGACTGACCATGAGGTACGCAACGATTATCACGGTGATTGGATAGACAAGCCCGAAATTTTCCGGCTCAATGCCCATTTCGAGAAAGAGTAGAGTTGTCGTCGCCACGATACAACCGCCCGCAGGAATTGCCAAGCCCATAAAAAATCCGTGCACGACGTTTGTATTGACGTTGAATCTTGCAAGCCGCCACATGCCGCACAGAGCAAAAATTATCGCAGCCGCCTTGCCCAAAAGTCCGAAGTTGTTCATGCAGAAAGCATAAGCCAAAAACGCGGGCGCAATTCCGAACGAGCCCAAGTCACAAAGAGAATCCATTTCCTTGCCGAGTTCGGAGGCAGCGTTAAGAGCGCGGGCAACTCGTCCGTCCATGCCGTCGGCTATCAGTGCAAGCAAAATAAAAACCGATGCATTGAAAAAATTCCCCTCGTAAGTTGAGAGGATTGAAAGCATTCCGAAAAATAAATTTGCCGCCGTGCAGGCGTTGGGCAGTAACCATTTCATAAGCCGCACCTCATTTTATTTTTCCGATAATCGATTCGCCGCCGCGAACCTTATCGCCCTTCTTGACCAGAATCTCAACGTTATCGGGCACAACGAGTTCCGTACACGAGCCGAAACGAATCAAGCCGTAAAGTTCTCCCTTTTCAAGTTTATCGTCAAGCGTAACCCAACTGACAATCCTCCTTGCCAAAATCCCTGCGACTTGAGTGACGGTCACGCGAAGTTTTTCGTTTTCAATGCCAATAAGGTGTCGTTCGTTTTCGAAGCCGACCGAATCTTTGTAAGCGGGGCGAAATCTTCCGCAGACATACTTTTGAATTTTAATTTCGCCGGCAATGGGACTGCGGTTGACGTGAACATCAAAGACCGAAAGAAAAATTACGACCTTGCGGCAAGGCGACTTGATAAAATCGTCATTGTCGACCTCGACGACATCTTGGACGGTGCCGTCGGCGGGCGAGACAATCAAATTTTCGTCGGCAGGGATTTTTCGATTGGGGTTTCTGAAAAAATAAATGCAATAGCAGGCGAGGACGGCGGGCAAAATCGCGGCGTAGGGATGAACCGCCAAGCCGAGAAACAGCGCGATAAGGAGCGCGACGCCCGCAAAATAAAATCCTTCTTTGATTATGCTCAAAACTTTCACGCTCCTTTGTAGGAACTAGGGGCTGTTGGTAAATTAAAAAGTAGCGGTTGGTGAAAGCCCGGCCGTCATTGATGACGGCCGCCGCGACTTAAAACCTGGAAGGTTTTATAGCGGTCAACGCCCTTTTCTTTTGCTACTTTTCTTTTGGGCGCTGCAAAAGAAAAGTAGATTTAAAATATAAAAGTCATTGAAACGCTTAATCGGAGCCGCCGATTTATTTTACCAACAGCTCCTAGTAAATAGGAACGAGGAACAAGTAGGGATTAGTAAACTAGTTACCAGTTCCTAGTTCCTATTTTCTGCTTGTGAACTTTCCAGACGAACTTTGGCAGGGCAAGCAATCTTCCTGCGCGGGAAGGTTGAAGCATTGCACGGAAGAGCCATTCGAGACGAGCCTTTTGCATCCAAAGCGGCGCGCGCTTGACGACACCCGCCATAACATCAAAAGTTCCGCCGACGCCGATTGACACGGGGATTTGAATTTCGTCTTTGTATTTGAAAAGCCATTTCTCCTGCTTGGGAACACCGAGTGCCGCAAGTAAAATATCGGCGCGAGAATTTTTTATCTGCGAAATAATTTCCGGCTCATCTTCGGGCTTGAAGTAGCCGTTGCGTGTCCCGACGATTTTTATTCCGGGATAAAGTGTTTCGGCTTTTAATTTGGCTTTGTCGGCGATACCGGGCGCGGCTCCGAACAGAAAAAATTTTATGTCCCGCGCAGGAGCAATCTTCATGAGCTCTTGAACCAAATCGGCACCTGCAACGCGTTCGGGCATGTGTTTTCCCAAATGTCTTGCTGCCCAAACCGTTCCCGCGCCGTCAGGGACAACCAAGTCTGCCGCGTTCAAAATTTTTTTCAATTCGGTGTCGTGCGTCGCGTTCAAAAGCATTTCCGCATTCGCCGTCGCCACCAGTGACGATTTTTTTTCCGAGATTAAATTTTCCACTCGCTCGACCGCTTGAGCCATCGTCACCGCGTCGACCTTCACGCCCAAAATTTCTATTCGTTCACTCATTGAATAACTCCAAAAAGATTCCGTCCTCCAAGTCGCGAATATTATACAGCATATCAAGGACAAGAAAAGTTTCTTTCAAATTCCGCCGCGCAGATTTCCAGCCGTTGCCGTCGGTTATCCACACGAATTCAAAGCCGGCAATATTTCTTGACTCTTCGGCAATTAATTTATAACTTCGCGCAGTCTCGTTGAGCTTGGAACCGCCGCCGGTGTAAAAATTCGTCTCGATACCGAAAATTTTATTCGCCGCCTCGACGACAAAATCAAAACGTTTGGTTGAAGTCCCCGCCGCCGATATTGCAGACATGTCAAGCCCGAAAATTTTTTCCACTTCGGCAAGATACATTTCCTTATGATAAGTGACGCCCGCCTCGTGCAAAAATCTTTCGACCAGATTTTCCATTTGATGACCGCCGCGATTTTTTCTGCCGTTCGAATCAAGACCGACCTCGACGCCCGTCACGTAGTCATAAAGATTGGCGACGATATGATTTTCCAAAAGCTCAAACAAACCCGTCGCTCGCATGAAATATTTATATTGTTCGACAGAGTGCTTCGGCTCGTCGAAACGATAATTCGTGTCGCAACAAAAAATTTCCTCCGCACGGACAGCCAACAAAATCGGAATCACCTTCAAGCATTCGGGATAACGCGCCAAAAGATTTTCAAAATCCCGTTCGATATTTTTCGAACCGACCAGCGAATTTAACAATTCAATTTCGAGCTTGAATTTTTCAATATTTGAATATACTTGCAGGAAATTTTCGTATTGTCCGAAGCCTTCAATAGACTTGCGGAAAGTAGAAAGCCATTCTTCAAAGTTGCGATTATTCATTGTATGCAATAACCTTTTTGTAAACGCCCCGTCCGACAAATTCCACAAAGCCTCTGTCGCGCAGGAATTGTAACTGCTGACGAATTTTCGCCTCGACGTTGCGATTCAGATTGTGCTTTAACTTAAGTGCTTCGGCATATTGATAGACCTGTTGCAACGTAAAATTTTCGGAGCCTATGTCGTTTATGCAATTCAAAACATCCAACATCCAGCCGCGCAGTCCGATATTGTCCGTTTGAAGTTTTTTAATCTGTTCATATCGGCGCAAAACTTTCGACGCGTCGACTTCTTTACCGTCACGAATTATGCGCAACTTGCCCTGTTCGGGGATTTTTTGATAAAGGATATTGCAACCGACCCAGCCGGCTCTTTTGGCATTGGCGGACAGCGGCTTTCGTTTCTCGATAATGTCGGGTGTGAAGAAAAATTTCGGAATGAAAGTTAAATTCGTCACGGTCAAAGCCGCAGAATATTGCATGACAAAAAGTTGCGGATTAATGTTGCTCGTAATTCGCTCAATCATCGTGCGATAGGCACCGTCAGTAATTTTTTGACCGACAGCATTGCGTTTACTCTTCAACTCGAATATTTCACCGCAGATTTCGCAACGCATATCGGCAACGGGTACATTGTTCCGAATTTTATTAATATGGTCGTTGCCGCAACACGGACAAAACGCATTGCTCAAAAGCCAACCTTCGCTCATCACCCGAATTTTTTGAGACGCGCTGTTATACTCTGTAGCAAGCGATTCGTCAAGTTGTAAGTTCATTATTCGACCGTCACCGACTTTGCAAGGTTGCGCGGCTTGTCGACGTCGCAGCCTCTGGTTATCGCCGCGTAGTAGGCAAGAAGTTGCAAAGGCACGACCGTTAACAGCGGAATCAAAAGTTCGTCGGTCTCCGGCACGAAAATAACATGGTCAAGATATTTTTCAAGTTCGGTGTCGCCCGCCGCCGCTATGCCGATAACAATCGCGTCACGAGCCTTGACCTCCTTGATATTAGACAAAGTTTTTTCGTAGACGCTCTTTTGAGTGGCAAGCGCGATAACCGGCACGCCCTCGACGATTAAAGCAAGCGTCCCGTGTTTGAGTTCGCCCGAAGCATAAGCCTCCGCGTGTATGTAGGAAATTTCTTTGAGCTTGAGCGCGCCTTCCAATGCAACGTCGTAATCCAGACTGCGCCCGATATAAAATACATCTTCGTTGAAGCCGTATTGCCTCGCGAAAGTTTTTATCGGCTCAACGTCAGAGAGTGTCTCCGAAATTTGCGCGGGGATTTTTTTCAGCAGGCAAATCAGCTTGCGAATTTTTTCTTCCGACAACGTTCCGCAAATCTGCGCCATGTACAAAGCCAACATGAACATTAAAATTAATTGCGTCGTGTAAGCTTTCGTCGAGGCAACGGCAATTTCGGGTCCTGCCCAAGTGTGAATCACTTGATGAGCTTCGCGAGCTATCGATGAGCCGACAACGTTTGTTATCGCCAAAGTCTTCGCGCCGAGTCGTTTTGATTCTTTCAGCGCGGCAAGTGTGTCCGAAGTTTCGCCCGACTGACTTACGACAATGACCAAAGTTTTTTCGTCGACAATCGGGTCGCGGTAACGATACTCGCTCGCCAAATCGACTTCAACCAATTTTCGTGCAAGCTTCTCAATGTAAAATTTTCCGACAAGACCGGCGTGATAGGCAGTGCCGCAAGCAACGATATAAATTTTGTCGACGCCGTCAAGAAATTTTTTGTCCCAGTTGAGTTCGTCAAGGACGATTGAGCCGCCGTCTTTGGCAATGCGTTTGCTCATGGTGTCGCGGACGGCTTTGGGCTGCTCGTTAATCTCCTTGAGCATGAAGTGTTCGTAGCCGCCCTTCTCGGCAGCCTCCGCGTTCCACGTCACATGAAAAATTTTTTTGTTGACGCGCTCGCCTCTGCGATTCAAAATCTGAACCGAATCTTTTTTGACAAGCGCAAGTTCGCCGTCGTTCAGGATATAAGTTTGGCGCGTGTGATTGATAATCGCGGGGATGTCGGAGGCGATAAAGTTTTCGCTCTTGCCCAAGCCAATGATTAACGGATTGTCCTGCTTCGCGCAAATTAAAATATCGGGGTGAGCCTTCGCCATGAACGCCAAAGAATAGGAGCCCTCGATTTTGTTCAAGACTTCGCGAACCGCCTCGACAAAATCGCCGCGATAAACTTCCTCAAGCAAATGCGCGATAACTTCGGTATCGGTTTCGGAAGTGAATTTGTGTCCGCGAGCCAAAAGTTTTTCTTTGAGCGGCAAATAATTTTCTATAATGCCGTTGTGGACGACGACAAAATCACCGTGACAATCTGTGTGAGGATGAGCGTTGCTGTCTGAAGGTCTGCCGTGCGTCGCCCAGCGCGTGTGACCGATTCCGACGATACCTTGAGGCATGTTGTTTTTTAATTTTTCTTTGAGAGCGTCGAGCCGCCCGACAGATTTTTCTATGAAAATATTTTCGCCGCAATCGACAGCAATGCCCGCCGAATCGTAGCCGCGATATTCCAATTTCGTCAAGCCGTCCAAAAGAATCGCAGCCGCCTTTTTATCTCCGATATATCCGACAATTCCGCACATAATCTGTTGCCCTCCGTATGAATTTTCTATGAATCATTTCCGCCGATTATAGCAGGTTACGTGATAAGGGGCAAGCGATTGACTCGATGCTCAAAAAAATTTTTGACGACCGCTTTGTCTTCAATGTTTGTAACTGTCCCGGCTCTTGACGATAAAAAAAGCTTGCCGATTTGATTTTTGGCGAGTATAATGTCAAAATATCAAGAAGAGGTGGTTAATCATGTTGAACAATAAAGCAGACACGATTGAAGAATATATTTTGAAACGACTCAAGCAAAACGCCGACAGGCAAATCGAACTCAAGCGCACGGTCTTGGCTGACGAGATAAGTTGTGCTCCTTCGCAGATAAGTTACGTTTTGAGCACGCGGTTCACGGCGGACAGAGGTTTTGTCGTGGAATCGCGACGCGGCTTGGGCGGCTACATTCGCATTGCGCTGATAACCGACGAATTCGACCGCAAACAAATTTTGTATCAAGAAATGATTGAGCAAATCGACGAGAACACGCCCTTTGCGCAAGTGAAATCAATGATTAATTTTCTTTTGAATAACAAATTAATCACGCGGCGCGAGGCAGAACTCATCGCGCAAATGTCGGCGAATCTCTATCAATCGGAAGCGGATAAAAAAATTTCTTCCGAAGAACGAGCAAAATTAATTCGTTCGGTCTTCGTGACGCTGGCGAATATAACCTGACGCTTCCAAAAAAATTTTTCAACAAAAAAGCTCCCGTCCGCGAGGCGGGAGCAAATTTTTTTTCCGATAAATTATTTTTCGCTGTCGAGTGACGTTGAAAGAGGAACGAGAATTTTTTTGTCGTAGCATTTAAAAGCGTGGTCAACCAATTTTTCATCGGGCTTGGAAGTTATCGCGCTGACAATCGGGACGATAATTAATCCCGCCAACATTGCGATTGCGCCGGCGTTAATCGGCGACTGCATAATCGCGGGGAACATCGGGCGAATCAACATGTTCGCCGACATCAAGACGCTTGCGAAGATAAAGCACACCCAACAAGCCGCAGTTGAAATTTTTTTCGAGTAAAGCGAATACATGAACGGCGCGAGGAACGCCCCCGCCATTGCGCCCCAAGATATGCCCATAAGCTGCGCGATAAAGTTCACCGAGCTTTTGTATTGGACGAGCGCGAGCACCGCCGAGATTGCAATGAACACGACGACCAAAATTCTTATCAGCAAAACTTGTTGAGGCTCTTTCATGTTTTTGGCGAAGTTGTCTTTAATCAAGTCGAGCGTGAGCGTCGAAGCCGAGACGATAACCAAAGAGGACAGCGTTGACATTGACGCCGATAAAACCAAAATCACGACGAGGGCAATCATTCCCTCCGATAAGCCGCTTAACATTGTGGGAACGATTGAGTCGAAGCCGTTCGCCGCAATGTCGATTTGGTCTGAAAATAATCTTCCGAAGCCGCCGAGAAAATAGCAGCCGCCCGCCACGACAAATGCAAACAAAGTTGAAATGACAGTGCCTTTTTGGATTGCCTGTTCGTTTTTTATCGCGTAAAATTTTTGAACCATCTGCGGCAAGCCCCAAGTGCCCAGCGAAGTCAAAATCACGACGAATAACAAATTAAGCGGGTCTGTGCCGAAGAACGAGGCAAAAATTCCCGGCGTCGAAGAAATTTTATCGTCAGTGATTCGAGCCAAGCCGTCGAGCGCATTGACGAAGCCGCCTTTAGTTTCAAGCACGGCATAAATCACGGCAGAGATACCGACGAGCATGACGATGCCTTGAATAAAATCGTTAATCGCCGTCGCCATGTAGCCGCCCGCAATGACGTAAACCGCCGTGAGGACAGCCATAAGCAAAATGCAAACGGAATAATCGATACTGAACGCCATGCCGAAAAGTCTTGACAAGCCGTTGTAAAGTGAGGCGGTGTAAGGTATCATGAAGATAAAAATAATTATCGCCGCGCCGATTTTCAATGACGGAGAGCCGAAACGCTTTTCAAAAAATTGAGGCATGGTTGCCGTGTCGAGGTGGCGAGTCATGACGCGAGTCCTTCTGCCGAGAATGAACCATGCCATAAGCGAACCGATTAAAGCGTTGCCGATTCCCGCCCAAGTTGCCGCGATTCCGTATTTCCAACCGAATTGCCCCGCGTAGCCGACGAAGACGACCGCCGAAAAATAACTTGTGCCGTAAGCAAAAGCCGTGAGCCAAGGACCGACGTTTCTTCCGCCCAAAACAAAGCCGTCAACGTCTGTGGCGTGCTTGCGGCAGTAAAGACCTATGCCAATCAAAACAGCGAAGTACAAAATTAAAAGAACGACCTTCATTGAAACAAAACCTCCCAAAAGATTCAAAGGAGCTGACCCGCAATGATTATCGACATGCACACGCACATCTTCCCCGAAAAAATTTCCGGCACCGTGATAGAAAAGTTGAGCCGCGTGAGTCGAACGCCGGCTTTCACGGACGGAACCTTGAGCGGCTTAAAAAAATCTATGGACGCCGCGCAGATTAATTTTTCGGGGGTGCTGCCCGTCGCAACGAATACCTCGCAGGTCGAAAAAATAAATTCTTCCTCCGCCGCGCTGAACGAAAAATTTTTTGGCGAAGGAATAATTTCATTCGGCTGCATGCATCCCGACTTTACGAATTATCGTGAAGAGTTGAGCCGCGTGAAAAATCACGGGCTAAAGGGTATCAAAATTCATCCCGTTTATCAAGACGTAAACCTCGACGACGTAAAATTTTTGCGAATCCTCGACCGCGCCGCCGAATTAAATTTAATTGTCGTCACTCATGCGGGGCTTGACATAGGTTTTCCCGGCGTCGTGAGGTGCAGTCCGCAAATGACTCGTCGTGTCGTCGAGGCGGTCGGCGATTTTAAATTCGTCTTGGCGCACATGGGCGGCTGGAAAAATTGGGACGACGTGTTGAAAATTTTGGGCGACACAAAAATTTTTATCGACACTTCCTTTTCGACGGGCAAAATAATTCCGCGCAATGATTTTCATTGGGAAGAAGACGACTTGAAACTTTTGACGCCCGCGCAATTCATGGAGTTCGTAAAAATTTTCGGAGCGGATAAAATTTTATTCGGGACGGACAGCCCTTGGACTTCGGCAACGCCTTCGATTGACTTCATAAAAAATTTGCCGCTCGCCGCCGAAGACAAAGACAAAATTCTCGGCTTGAACGCGCAAAAACTTTTGGAGCTTTGAACGGAGGAACGCCCGATGAAAAATTTTAAAGTCGTCAGCGTGGGCGGCGGCGGAATGAACGCCTTAAATCATATGATTGATTCGGGCTTGACGGGCGCGGAGTTTATCGCTTTCAGCACCCGCAAATACTGTTTGACAAAGGCTAAAGTAAGTAAAAAGATTCGTCTTGGTAATTTTGCTTTCGGACTTGACGGCAGCACACCTTCTCGAAGTGAACAAGGAGCGATTGAAAGTCGCGAAGAAATTTTATCGGCACTGCGCGGCGCGGACGCAATTATAATCGTTGCGGGACTCGGCGGCTGTGACGGCACGGGTGCGGCTCCGATTATCGCAGGATATGCCAAGGAATTGGGCGCGTTGACCATTGCTGTTGTCTCTCTTCCGTATAAATTTGAAGGCGTTCGTCGAAATGCAAGAGCCGAAGACGCTTTGAAAAAATTATCCGCGCAAGCCGACGCCGTCATAAAAATTCGCAATGATAAAATTTTGCAGTTCGTCGATAAAAAAGCTCCGATGACTAAGGCGTTCGTATTAATTGATGAAATTATGTGCCGCGCCGTCAAAAGTTTGATAAATATTTTTCAATGCGCGTTCTTTAACATTTGCTTGGAAGCCGTCATGGATGACGGCTTCCCCGCCGACGCATTTGCGTGATGCAAATACCGTCGGCGGCAACCAACTCAAAATCATTCACGAACAAAATCAGCGGACATTTACGCCCCCGCGAGGTGCCCTTTCTTTTTGGCAACGTGACGTTGCATCCGGTTGACGCGTTTGACGTTTCGACAGCTTAAAGGTGTTCACCGCGCTCTTATTGTTCCCCCGCTTTTAAAGCGGGTCTTTGGGCATGCAAAGAAAAAGTAGAAGAAAAAAATTAAATTCATTGAAACGCTCAATCGAAGCGAAACGCCTTAGACAAAACAAGTTGTCTTTGAGCCCTTTTGCTTAACAAACGAAAGGAGCCGCGCCGGAGGCAATGCCCGACGTTTGACGAAAAATTTAATCGTTACAAATTTTTTTCATTAAGCTGTGCTAAACTTACACAGCTTACGTAGAAATTTTTGCACGGAGGGAAGTCATATGTTTGATTTCGACGAGAATACGTTAGATCAATTCGCGAAGATAAAAGTAATCGGCATAGGCGGCGGCGGCTCAAATGCAGTGAACAGAATGATTGAATCGGGCTTGGAGGGCGTGGAATTTATTGCGGTCAACACCGACTCGCAAGCTTTATTGATGAGTAAATCGCCCAAAAGAATGCAAATCGGCGAAAAACTTACTCGCGGACTTGGTGCAGGTGCTCGTCCCGATATCGGCGAACGCGCTGCTCAAGAAAGTCGCAACGATATTTTGGAAGCCCTGCGCGGCTCTGACATGGTGTTTATCACGGCAGGCATGGGCGGCGGCACGGGCACGGGTGCGGCTCCCATTGTTGCCGAGTGTGCTCGCGAAGTCAACGCGCTGACCGTCGCGGTTGTCACTCGTCCTTTTGCCTTTGAAGGACCCAAACGCAGAAAGAACGCCGATATAGGCATTGAGAAGCTCAAGAAAAATGTTGACGCGATTATTACAATACCGAACGACAGATTGTTGCAAGTCGTCGACAAAAAAACTCCAATGACCAAAGCTTTCGTTATCGCCGATGATATTTTGCGTCAAGGTGTCAAAGGTATCTCGGATTTAATCGCGGTGCCCGGCATCATTAATTTGGACTTCGCGGACGTGCAATCGATAATGAACAATGCCGGTGCCGCGCTCATGGGTGTAGGTGAGGCTTCCGGCGACAACGCTGCCGTTGAGGCAGTCAAGAAAGCCATTGCCTCTCCGTTGCTTGAAACCAGTATCGACAGCGCACGCGGAATTCTGCTGAACTTCATGGGCGCACAAGACAATTTGCCGATGATGGAAATTAACGAAGCCTCCACCACAATTCAAGAGGCAGCTCACCCCGACGCAAATATCATTTGGGGCGTCAGCATAGATGAAACTTTGGGCGACACGATTATCGTCACGATTATTGCCACGCGCTTCGGCGAAGAAGAAGAGACTCCCGTCCAAAAAGAAATTCCCGCAACAACATTTTATCCTCCGTCGAATCAAACTCAACAACAACAGCAATTCAATCAGCAAAGACCTCCGCAACAATATAATCAACCGAGCCAAGAGCCGCCGCCTTACAACAGAACCGCTCCTCAACCGCAACAAGAAACTCAAAACAATTCGCGCAATCCCTTCCCGAATATAATCCCCGACTTTTTCAACAGGCGCAACAGGAGATGAATCTTCATGCAGGGCAACAGCTTTGAAAATCGTTTCATAAAATTCAAAGTCGTGGGCGTCAATACCAAAGAAAATTTTTCGGGCGGGCTCGCGGCTGTCAATCACATGTTGGAAAAAAATTTGCAGGGCGTGAATTATTTTGCCGTCGACAGAAACGACGTAAAGAATCTTGCCGCGTGCAATGCGATTCATAAATTCCGCCTGCTTGATACGTCTGACGAAAAAAATTTGGTCAAGGCATTGACCGGCGCGGATATGATTTTTGTTGTCGCCGATGAGGTTTGGGAAAATATCAAAGCGGTCGCGCTTGTTGCTCACTGTGCAAAAAAAATCGGCGTGCCCGTAATTTTTATTGCCGGTGGAAATTTCGAGGATGCCGAAGACGAAATTATTTTTGACGCGCTGATAAAATTGCCCGCTAAAAATTTTGAATTCGATTCCGCCAAAGTCGTTGAAAATTTTGTCGAGGCAGTCACGCTTGACGGTCAACCGAAAATCGACGTTAAAACAATTTCGGAGGCAGTGAAAGATTCGGGAGCGATTGTCGGCTACGGCGAACGCGAAGGAAAAAATGCCGTCGTCAAAGCCGCCAAAGCCGCCCTCGAACACGCGGAAACTTCTGCAGAAAATTTTAACGCCGTCAAAAAAATTTTATTCAACGTGACGACCGCCAAAGGAAATTTTTCTTTGGAAGAGGCGCAGAAACTTTCCGCTCTCTTCAAACGCCACGCACCCAAAGCTGAAATTTTGTTCGGCTTTTCAATCGACGACTGGCTGAACGATAAAGTGAAATTTTTAATCGTCGCTTCCGTTTAAAAGAGGCGGCGTTTTTATAAAAAATTTTTTCAAGGAGGCAACGTTATGGACGCCAATTTAAAAATCGTGCTTGACCAATACTTTGAAGGAGCCTCGAAGCTTCAACCGAACGTCTTTGTGCCCGTGCGTGACAATCGTGTTATCGAGCCGCTTGTTTACGCTTTCTTCAGCGAGACCGAACCGAGCACGCTCATCATTTCCGACAGCCAAGACATTTTGGAGGGCGATATCCTCGTTTATCCCAAGACCCGCCAATTTTGCTACATCGACGACATCCGCCACATCACCGGCAAAAATATTTACGTCGTCCACTACCACACGAAATATCAGCGCAAAGCTCAAGCTCCTTTCACCGAAGATTAAAACTTAATCCGAAAATCAAAAACTCCCGCAGAAATTTTTGCGGGAGAATTTTTTTGTTCAAATGTCCAAGTTCTTAACAAGCAACGCATTTTCCTCAATGAATTGTCTGCGCGGCGCAACCTCGTCGCCCATTAAGATTGTAAAGAGTTCGTCAGCCTCGACTGCGTCATTTACTTCAACGCGGAGCATTGTGCGTGTCGAAGGATCCATTGTCGTTTCCCAAAGCTGTTCGGGATTCATTTCGCCCAAACCTTTGTAGCGTTGAACCGTCGCGCCGTCACGACCGACCTCGTCAAGCTTTTTGGCAAGCTCCTCGTCGCTGTAGGTGTACCAATGATTTTTGCCCTTGCGAATTTGATAGAGCGGCGGCTGGGCAATGAAAACATGCCCGTGTTCGACAAGCGGTTTCATGTAGCGATAGAAGAATGTCAAAAGCAAAGTCCGAATATGCGCGCCGTCAACGTCCGCGTCCGTCATGATAATTATTTTTCCGTAGCGTCGTTTGCTCAAGTCGAAGTCCTCGCTTATGCCGGTGCCGAATGCCGTTATCATTGTGCGAATTTCGGCGTTGGCAAAAATTTTATCGAGACGAGCCTTTTCGACGTTGAGAATTTTTCCGCGCAGAGGAAGTATCGCTTGAAAACGTCTGTCACGACCCTGTTTTGCAGAGCCGCCTGCCGAATCGCCCTCAACGATATAAATTTCTGCTTTGTCCGGGTCTTTGACGGAACAATCGGCGAGCTTGCCGGGCAACGAAGAAATTTCCAGAGCATTTTTTCTGCGGGTGAGTTCGCGGGCTTTGCGAGCTGCCTCACGGGCACGAGCCGCCATGACCGCCTTTTCCAAAATCTGTTTCGTTATCGCGGGATTTTCTTCAAAGAACTCACTCAAGCTTTCATTGACGACCGCGCTGACCAACGAGCGAATTTCCACGTTGCCGAGCTTGGTTTTGGTCTGTCCTTCGAATTGAGGATTGTGGAGCTTGACGCTGATAACCGCCGTCAAACCTTCGCGGACATCCTCGCCGCTCAATGTGCTGTCGTTGTTCTTTAAAAGGTTGTGGCGTTTGGCGAATTCGTTTGCAACTTTGGTAAGCGCGGTGCGGAAGCCGATTAAATGCATGCCGCCTTCTTCGGTGTTTATGTTGTTGACGTAGCTGAAAATATCTTCGCGGTAGCTGTCGGTGTATTGCATGGCGACTTCGACAACGGCATCATCTCTGCGCCCGTTGAAGTAAATCGGCTTGGGATTAATTTTTTCTTTCTTGCGATTGAGGTGCTCGACGAAAGATTTTATTCCGCCGTCGAAGTGGAAAGTTCTTTCCTCGCCGCCGGGTCGTTTATCCGTCAAAGTTATCGTTATGCCGCTGTTGAGAAAAGCCAATTCGCGCAGACGATGTTTGAGCGTGTCGAAGTTGAATTCTTTGACCGTGAAAATTTCATCGTCGGGCAGGAAGTGAACTTTTGTTCCGGTGTCTTGAGCAGAGCCGATAACCTCCAGAGGCGTGACGGTCTCGCCGCGTGAAAAAGTTATCCGATAAATTTTTCCGTCGCGCCGAACTTCAACCTCCATAGATTTTGAAAGAGCATTGACGACGCTGACACCCACGCCGTGAAGTCCGCCGCTGACTTTGTAGCCGCCGTCTCCGAATTTTCCTCCCGCATGCAAGACAGTCAAGACGACTTCAACTGCAGGCTTGCCGCTCTCGTGCATGTCGACCGGAATGCCGCGCCCGTTGTCGCTGACGGTTATCGAATTGTCCTCTTCAATCGTGACGTTAATATCGGTGCAGAAGCCCGCCAAAGCCTCGTCAATCGAATTGTCGACGACCTCATAAACCAAATGGTGCAAGCCGCGTTCGGAAGTTGAGCCGATATACATGCCGGGGCGAAGGCGAACTGCCTCAAGCCCTTCAAGAATTTGAATTTGGTCTGCGCTGTAATCGCCTTCGACTGCCTCGACCTGCGCGGACGCCTCGTCGAAATGAACTTCTATATCCTCGTCGTCATCTTCTTCGTCGTCTTTGGGAATCACGGCAGGAATTTCATCATCATGCGGTTCAAAATCGGGAGCGTCGCCGAAATCTTCTACCTTGTGAATTTTTTTATCATCCAAAATTTTTACCTCCGTTTCTCGCAATAAGTTTATCACAAAAAATCTTTCGTGTATAATGTCCGCGATAAAATTTTGTTGGAGGCTTTTTAAATGGACACAAAACTTTTAAAAGGAATGCTCTTGGGTTTGGCGACGGGCGATGCTTTGGGAGTTCCCGTCGAATTTGATTCGCGCAACAGCTTGAAAAAAAATCCCGTCGTGAATATGCGGGCGGGCGGCTCTTGGGGGCAAGCGGCGGGCACTTGGTCAGACGATACAAGTTTGACGATTGCGGCTATGGAAAGTATTTCGCGGCTCGGCAAAATTAATTATCAAGACATCATGGAAAATTTTTTGCAGTGGTACGAACACGACGCTTTCACGGCAACGGGTTCGCGCTTCGATATCGGCAACACGACTCGTTCGGCTATCGTGAGGTTCAGTCGAAAACTTTTGCCTCCGACCAAATGCGGAGCGACCGAAGAATATTCCAACGGCAACGGCTCTTTGATGAGGATTTTGCCCGCGACGATTTATCTTTTCGGCACGCGAGGAAAAATCGGCGTCGACGAATTAAAAATTATTCACGAGTTCAGCGCACTCACTCACGGGCACATTGTCAGCTGCATGTCCTGCGGAATTTATTCGTTAATCGTTGCGCAGCTTTTGAACGGAAAAAATATTTCGGAGGCTTTTGCGCTCGGCATGAACGACACAAAAAAATTTTACGGCGAAGACGAGGCTTTCAAAAATTTTTCTCGGCTCTGCGAAAAAAATTTTGCCTCACTTCCCGAAGAAAAAATTTCTGCGTCGGGCTACGTCGTCGACACATTGGAGGCGGCTCTTTGGTGTCTGCTTAATACCGAAAATTATAAATCGCTCGTGTTGAAGGCGGTCAATCTCGGCGAAGACACGGATACGGTCGGAGCGGTTGCCGGAGGAGTTGCGGGAATTATTTACGGAGTCGAGGCAATCCCGATTGAATGGCTCAACGTCCTCAAGCGGCGTGATTATCTGGAAAAAATCTGCGAAGATTTTGCAAAAACTTTTACGGCATCGGCTTGAAAGTAAAAGCTTGACATTTTGTTGAATCGGGATTATTATATCGCTTGCAATTCGGCGGAGACGCCGGGCAAGCTTTAAATTCATTGGGAGGCAGATATTTATGATAAAGCCACTTGGAGACAGAGTTGTTGTTGAAGTTGCCGAAGTCGAGCTCAAAACCAAAAGCGGCATCATTATGCCCGAAACTTCCAAAGAGAAGCCGCAAAAGGGTAAAGTCGTCGCGGTCGGTACCGGCAAACTCCTCGACAACGGCACCCGCGCCGTCATGGAAGTTAAAGTCGATGACGAAGTTATCTTCAACAAATACGCGGGCAGTGAAGTCAAAGTGGACGACAAAGATTATCTCGTGATTCGCGAGAGTGACATTTTGGCAATTCTTTGATTCAATGCGTAATGCGTAATGCGCAATGCGTAATGAACGGTTTTAATTCGGAGGTAATTGTTTTATGGCAAAAGAAATTTTGTTCGACGAAGAAGCTCGTCGTGCTTTAAGTCGCGGTGTCGACGCTCTTGCAAATGCAGTTAAAGTTACGCTCGGCCCCAAAGGTCGCAACGTCGTTCTCGAAAAGAAATACGGCGCACCGTCCATAACAAATGACGGCGTGACTATCGCCCGCGATATTGAACTCGAAGATCACTTTGAAAACATGGGCGCGCAACTCGTCAAAGAAGTTGCAACCAAAACCAATGACGTTGCCGGCGACGGAACAACCACTGCAACGCTCCTTGCTCAAGCTATCGTTCGCGAAGGTTTGAAAAACGTCGTGGCGGGCGCGAACCCCATGATTATCAAAAAGGGTATCGAAGCGGCTGTTGCCAAACTCGTTGACGAAATTAAAAACAACGCCAAAAAAGTCGAAGGCAAAGAGGCTATTTCTCAAGTTGCGGCTATTTCTTCCGGCGACGCGGAAATCGGTCAGCTTATCGCCGACGCTATGGAAAAGGTTGGCAATGACGGCGTTATCACTGTCGAAGAGTCCAAGACCATGACGACCAATCTTAAAGTTGTCGAAGGTATGCAATTCGATCGCGGCTATATTTCGCCCTACATGGTCACCGACACCGAAAAGATGGAAGCCGTCATGGACGACCCCTACATCCTTATCACCGACAGAAAAATTTCCTCGATTCAAGATATTCTTCCGATTCTTGAGCAGGTTGTCAAGCAGGGCAAATCGCTCGTCATTATCGCTGAAGATGTTGACGGTGAGGCTCTTGCAACAATCGTTGTCAATAAATTGCGCGGCACGTTCAAAGCTCTTGCAGTCAAGGCTCCCGGCTTCGGCGACAGACGTAAGGCAATGCTCGAAGATATTGCTATCTTGACGGGCGGCACGGTTATCAGCGAAGAACTCGGACGCAAACTTGACAGCGTAACCTTTGCAGATTTGGGACACGCTCGCCAAATTCGCTCGACCAAAGAGGAAACGACGATTGTTGAAGGCGACGGCGACAAGACCGAAATTAAAAACCGCGTTGCTCAAATTCGCAAGCAAATCGAAACCACGACCAGCGACTTTGATAAAGAAAAACTTCAGGAACGTCTTGCCAAGTTGGCGGGCGGTGTTGCCGTTATCGAAATCGGCGCGGCTACCGAAGTTGAAATGAAAGAAAAGAAACTCCGCATTGAAGACGCTCTCAACGCGACCCGTGCAGCTGTCGAAGAAGGTATCGTTGCGGGCGGCGGCACGACCTTTATTGATATTCTTCCCGCGCTTGACGATATTCAGGCTGAAGGCGACGCCAAAGTCGGTGTCGAGATTGTCAAACGCGCAATCGAAGAGCCCGTTCGCCAAATCGCAAACAATGCCGGTCAAGAAGGCTCCGTTGTTGCCGAAGCCGTCAAGAAGTCCGATAACGGTATCGGATTCAACGCGCTCACCAACGAATACGTCGACATGATTAAAGCTGGTATCGTCGACCCGGCTAAGGTTGTTCGTTCCGCTCTGCAAAACGCGGCATCAATCGCGGCAATGATTCTCACGACCGAGACGCTCGTCGCCGACAAGCCCGAACCGACTCCTCCCGCGCCTCCTGCAGGTATGGGCGGCATGGGCGGCATGATGTAATTCGTCATTAATTAAACAGAAAGTCCATAGAGTTTTCAAGCCTCTGCTTCGGCGGAGGCTTTTTCCATGTCAAATTCAAAACTGAAACTTGTTATCAAAAAGCTTGACAATCGCGGAGCCTTGCGCTATCATTGCGGCGACTTGAGGATATTTTGAGAAGCATAATCATTTGAGGAAACACGGTCACTCAACTCGAAAACCTTCCCGAATAATTCGCAAGTCAAAGCAAGGAGGTCTTTAAGTTGAAGAAATCAGTAGCAGCAGCATTGGCAGCGGCATTCGTTGTCGGCACAAGCGCAACCACCTTCGCGGCGGCAAATCCTTTCAGCGATGTTCCTGCGGGTCACTGGGCTTACAACTCGGTTGCGAAACTCGCGGCTGAAGGCGTCATCG
>JAFXTD010000049.1 GCA_017535925.1 Selenomonadaceae bacterium
AAGATTATCAAGTTCAGACTTCAAACGTTCGCGTTCACCCTCGACGGAATTTTTTTCACGGCGAAGATTATCAAGTTCAGACTTCAAACGTTCGCGTTCACCCTCGACGGAATTTTTTTCACGGCGAAGATTATCAAGTTCAGACTTCAAACGTTCGCGTTCACCCTCGACGGAATTTTTTTCGCGGCGAAGATTATCAAGTTCAGACTTCAAACGTTCGCGTTCACCCTCGACGGAATTTTTTTCATTGCGAAGGTTTTCAAGTTCAGACTTCAAATCGTTGCGTTCACCCATAAGCTTGGCGATGTTTTCGGCAAATTCTTCCGTCGAACTTTTCTTTTCGGCTGCGGGCGCGGCGTTCGAAATTTCTTCGGGCTTGTCTTGTGCAAGCTGTTTGCTAAATTTTTTGGCGACTGCCCTCAAAATAAATCTGGTCAACTTTCTTTGAAAGTCTTTGTCTTCGGCAAGCAGCTCAAAAAAAATTTTCCTGACTTCTTCTTTGCTCATGAATTATTTCCTCCTCACTTCAAGTCAATGCGTGTAGGCTCGACGATAAAATTTTCTTCTTCCAAGTCTTCGCGGCTCAAGGCAACGGCGTATTCAATCGCGTGCGAGGCAACGGGGCGGATATAAATTTGGGCGTCGGCGTCGGTCTGCTCCAATCGAACAGGCCACTGCTTGGAAATGGTTATCGGAGCTTTATCGGTCGCGGCTTCTGGCGAATCGGTGTAGAGTATGTCGAAAGATGCGCTCGCGTCGTCGAGGAATTCGTACCAAACGTTCATCTTCGTCGTGCGGTCAATCAGCGTGAGGAACTTGCCCTTCTTCTGCCGCCCGATATAAAGTTGGAAAGCCTCGCCGGTTTCTTCGTCGGGTTGAATGTCGCTGACTGCAATGCGCCCGCTCTCCCTGCACTTCAACAGCCCGAACGCAACACCGGTTTTGCCTGTCGGTTGTTTCATTGCCTCGAAGGGGTCGTCGCTGATTTTTACGCCGCGTGATTTTTGAATTTCGATTGCTTCAGCCGTGCCCAGCGGCGGGAACAATTCAAAGCGCACGGAATTTTTTTCAATGCCGAGTATTTCGCCCGCCTTGAATTCTTCGCCGATATACTCCTCGAAAATTTCTTTGACAAGTTCAGACTTCGACGAATTGCCTGCCAAGAAAATTGCGAAGTCCTCCACCTCGTCAAGCGGTTTGATAAAATTCCTCTGCGCCGCCTCGCTCTCAAATGCCTGCTTGAGCGAATAGAAAAAATTTTTTACGCCCTGTTCGATTCGATTGCGCAGAATTTTTTTCAAGTCGACTAATTTTTTTGCGGGCTTATCAATCTTCGGCGATTCGACAACTTGCGGCGACGGTTTTTCTTCGCGTGGAATAAATTCATCAAAATTGCCAACGCTATTGACACGATTTATAAAATTGTCCCATGTTGAATTATCATTTGCGTAGGATTTTTTTATGTTCTCAAAAGTTTTTTCCCATTGCTTGAGAGTAAGAGTTTTGTCTTCAAAGCCAAGACCACAAAGTTTTATTGCCAGAAGATTTTCTCTTGGCGAAAAACTTGTCTCTCTCCTAAAGAACGTTTTCAAAGTTATTAATTCATCATTTGAAGTCGTAACAGGCGCGGAAGATTTAACGTCAGATTTACTGCCGCCCGTGTCCAATGTAAAACCTGTAACCGCTTCGCCGTTTTTGTTGAAGAGATTCAATTTGATTCCCGTATCGCAAATTTCTTTAGCCTCGTTCGAAGTCGGATTCTCCCACACGACGCGCAGAGCCTCCATCAAGTTGCGCATGTTCGTTCGTGCCGCTTGAGAAGTCTCGTTGATAACGCTTGCGCTGTTCAAAAAAGTATCGCGTTCGGCGGCATAGGTGAAAGGTATCAACGGCGCGTCGGGATTTTTCGGGTCGGGGTGCAAGAGTTTGTTCACGTTCGCCTTGAAGACTTCAAAAGCCAAAAGCTTCAAAAGATTTTCGCCGCCCAAAGTTTTGTCGCCGTTCGCGCCGAAATGTTTCAGCTCGTAATCGTAACGTTGCCGCTCCGATTCTTTCAAGACGCCGAAATCAAAATCGGTAGTGCCGCCTCCGAAATCGAACACGCCGTAATAATTTTCTTCGTCGTCTTCGGGGTCGAAGTTGTAGCCGAGCAACGCGCTGATTGCATAAGCGGCAGGTTCACTCGCGCCGTGCACCACGTAAAAATTTTTCATTGCCTTTTCGTTTGAAAGCAGAGCAGTCGGCAAAGATTTTTTCAAGCCGCGTTCAAAGCTCGCCCGAATTTTTTCGCGGACGGCAAATTCATACGTCACGGGGAAAGACATTATGTAACTCAAAATAATTTCGCCGCGAATCATGTTGTTGATATAAAGTCCGAGAAAATAGGCGTAAAGCTCAATCGGATTGGGTTGGTCGTCGCCGAGCTTGAGGAACGCCGGCAAATTCCATTCCTTGCCTTTTGAATCGTGAATTTTAACTTCCTCTTCGGGTGTGCCGCACCAATGTTTCAAGCCGTCGAAGAACGAATAATAATTTTTGCTGTCTGTCGTTTTCAAGCTGTCAAAAGCCGTATGCGAAACCGTCAAATCATTCCAACTTGTGTAGGGGCGACCTGCGCGGGCGTTGTAGTCGTTCAAAAATTTTTCAAAGTCGATGAACCTCATGACGGTCGGATTTTCGTAATTGGCGGCATTGATGCCTTGAGTGTAATCGCCGCTTCCGACTTGAACGGGCAACTGCTGATGATTGGCGTTTTCGCAGACGACGACGGTCGATTTTGTCCCGAAGTCAATTCCGACAATCCCGCGGCTGACATCTCCTGCAGGGTCTCTTGCCGTGAAACTTTCCTTCAAAATAATTTTTGCGTCGCCGTCAAAATCCGAGCCGTAATCCCAAAGCTCCCAATGCCCTTCGTTCGGGCCGTAAAGCAAATTTCTTCCGTAAGAGCTTAGGTTTGCGCGTTGCGTATCGCATTCCAAAAAA
Organism: Selenomonadaceae bacterium; assembly: GCA_017535925.1. GTDB lineage: Bacteria > Bacillota > Negativicutes > Selenomonadales > Selenomonadaceae > Quinella. The sequence continues at coordinate 2,983 of JAFXTD010000049.1, forward strand.
TTTTTTTCAAGTTGCTTGATAAAGTCATCGTCGCCCTCGATTTGTTTGCTGTCGAGGACGGCTTTTATTTTCGGGATAAAGTCAATCGTCTTGCCCGAAAGAGCCGCCTGCAAAATTTTTTTCTTGTCGAGGGAAATGCCCGCGCTCGTTCCGATTAAAAAATCTTTGTGCTCAATGTAAAATTTTTGCAAAGCTTTAAAAGCCTCGCGCCCGGCTTTGTTGTTGAATTGCTCCTCAAGAGGTTCAAGGTCATATTCCAGCCAAAACAAAAGAGCCGACGCCGCAGGAAGTTTATCGCTGTTAATTCCGTTGAATCGATAAATCGGAATGCTTAACATGAAGTAGCCGCCACTTTGAAATTTGGTTCCGTGACGATTGTTTGTACCCTTATAACTATTTCCAAAGATCATATACCAATATTCATTGTTTTTCTTGAAACTCATTCCCCAGTAAGTATTTTCAGAACCATTAACGTAAAATGATATATAGCCTTTGCCACCGCTGTGTCTAAAAAATTTTAGTTTGTCATTAAAGCAACGATTCATTTCGGTTTCGGACGGAAGGTCGCCGTTGAAGCCCGCGAATTTCCAACTGTCAGGCGAAATATCATAATTGTAATCTTCCCTTTTGGTTGCGCAGGAAAATTTATTTAAATTGGGCATAACGCCGGCTATCGCGTGAATGTAATAGACGTTGAGACTTTGACCGTTGCGTTTCATTAAAATCCATTGGTCGGCGTCGAATTTTTGTCCGAACTCGTCACACAGCGCGGAAAATTTTTTCTCAAGCTTGGTCGCCGCCGCGTCGATTGTCTGCGATAATTTTTGCTCCCGAAATTTTTTGAATTGCTCCGCCGAAATCGGCAAGACCTTGAGCGGTTTTGTTGCCATGAAAATTTCCTCCTTAATCCGCGATAAAAACCAAGCTGGGACGAATCACATTGCCGACGCGGTCGACGTAGCCCGCAAGCAAAACCGATTGAACGCGACCGAGTTGGCGACTGCTTGAGGTGCGTGTCATAGTCCGATTGTCAAAGCGATTGCCGCGCTCCGTCTTGAGGCGCGAATAAATCGGCTCACGTGAACTGCGATTGAGTGCGTCGAAACAAAAATCAAAAAGCTCCGTCAAAATTTTTGCATCGTCGGCGGAAAGTCTGTCGTCATTCAACGAGTAGCGCAGATAATCCCAAAAGTCATTTAAGTGTTTTTCGTTCGCCGCGCCGATTAAAAATCCTTGAACGGTTTCCGCGTCGCCGAAGATGCCCGCAAGTTGATAGCGCAAATTTCCGTCAAGCGAAAGATAATTTTTATACGCCGTGTCCAAGTCCGCATAAGCCTCGCGATAATAATTGCATTGCTCTTGAAAAATTTCATGCTCGCGATTCAAAGCGTCAAGCTCATTCCGCAAATCTTCAATCACATTCCGCAATTCGTCACGTTCACGGTGCACATTGTCAAGTTCAAGGCGCAAGTGTTCACAGTTTCTTTCAAGAGAAATTTTTTCGCGGGACAGAGCCTCAAGTTCCTCCTGCAACGCCTCGAATTTTTCACGCGGAATATAATCGTCGAGGTTTAAAATTTTTTGCCGAAGCCACGATAAATTTTTTTCCAGTTGCTCCTTGAAAGACTTGTCGTCATATCTCCCGAACATTGACGCGCCTCCTAAAAATATTTTCCTGCCCAATCGCTTGCCTGCAATTTTTCTGCCCAAGCGGGGAAATCGTTTTGAATTCTTCTTGCGCAACTTCGACAAAAATTTTCTGAAGCCTTTAAGTCGTCACGAAATTTCTGCTTGCTGCCCCAAATGTGAGTGAAATATTCTTGCCTTCCGAAAAGATTTTCAATCGACGACAGCGAAAAAATTTCTCGCCTCATGAGCGCGGCGCACATTGCCGCCCAACGCTGCTCAACGAAAACCATGTAAGTCAAAACGTCGTCGTTCGTCTCAAGCGAAGACATCAACTCAAAAGCAAAATCGGTGTAGCGTTTGATAAAATCGTTCGCGCCAAAATATGCCAAGGCGGTGTTGCAAGCGTCAATCGACCAATCGAGAGCCGGCGGAAAATTTTTGCCGCCTTTGAGCCGGAAAAAATTTTTATCGGGATAAATTGCGTTGCCGACCTGTTCGCGATGAATCACGGCAATGTTCGTTGTGAAGGGCGCGAAGTCCAATCTTTGCCAAACGATAAAATCCAAGTCAATCATGACGACGGGCGCGCTTTGCCTCGACAGCGCAAAAAGTTTCGAGCCCGCCCAAAAAATTTTTTCGTTCCAGCCGAGCGCGTTCATTTCGTCAAGCGAGGTGTCAATTTCATTCCAAGCCTCCGATAATCCGAGCCGCTCAAAATAATTTGCGCCGCGTGTGTCAGTCACGAGTTTGATTGAGCCGTTTTTCTCCCGCCACTTCAAAGCCGACAGCAACGCAACAAAATTTTCAAAGTCAGCTGTCGAAAAATTTTCCCGCGTCCGCAGTGTGTGAAATGCTTTCATTTTATTTTACCCAAAGCTAAACGAATCGTTCGCAAAAGCTGACTTTCAAATGTTTCTTTCGGCGAAGGAGGATTGTCTTCGACCGAGTTCAATTTCTTTACTTCGTCATTAAAATTTTCGACGAGTTCCAAGCCGTAACCTCCGCCGCCCGAAGTGCCGCTTTGATTTTGTTCGACGAGTTCTTCAAAGTTTGGAATGTCGCTTACAAAAATATCGAGGCGCGTGCCGTCGGAAGTAATCAAATAAAGATTTTTAATCGCGGGGAGGTCGCCGCTTGCGCAAAAATCGGCGTAGACAAGTTGAGCGCGTTCGGTTTCGTAAATTTTTTTTGCGAAGTCGACGGCAACCTTGCAAGCGAAAAATTTTCCCGCCGCAAAATTTTTGGTGACGCTCACGAAGTCGAGGTACCAATCGATTTTCAAAATGAACAGCCCGCGATTGAGGTCGTAGTTCCTCGCGTCGAGTATCGTCTTGCCGACGACAATGCCCGTCATTTTTTCGGCGCGTCGAGAAAAATCTTCAAGGCTTTCAAAAAATTGACGCCCGCGCAAAAATTTATACACGGCAACTTTGCTTATCGAATCGTCACGAGAAATTTTATCGCCGCGCAGGAAAATCAAATTCTTCGATTCGGCGTATTTAATCGTTATCGGGTGGCGAACAAAAATTTGCAAATCGTTCAAAGAAATTTCGGCGCGGTCGAAGTCAACGTCGCAAAGGTTCGGAATTTCGACGATAGCATTTTCGCGCCCGAAGTAAGTGACGCCGCCTTTGTGAAGCGGAATTTGAAAGACGCCTCCGACAAGATAAATTACATCGTCGCCGGCGTTGAGTGCGTCGTTGAGTTCGCGCTGATTCGTGACGACGGTGCCGCTCATGTCGCCCGCGTCCTTGTCGATAAAAATTTCTTTGAGATGCCTTCTGTTGAGTGCGCGTTCAATCGCCCGCGTGTCGTAATCCGAAAGCTCGGTCGTATCGATTGCCAAAGCCTCGCAGAGCGCAAGTTTCAAATCGTCATCGTTCCAAGAAGAAATTTCTTCGGGCGATAAAATTTGAGCCGCCTCTTCAGAAAAATTTTCGGCAAGCCATTGTTGCAAGAAGCCCGCCCGTGTCATTTCGACCAGCTCGGCAAGAGTAAAGACTCGTGTCAAATCTTGAGCGGCGGAACATTGAACGACGCCTTGAAAAAATTTTTCCTCATTGATTGAATTCTGCATGATGTAACCTCCAAAGTTTAATTTGAATCATTATAACTTCCAAGTTTCCGCAGGTCGAGGCTGTCACTTGTTTTTCCTCCGCGTTTGTGTTATTTTATCGAAAATTTTTGTGTCAATCGCAGAAATCTTCAAAACAACGAACAAATCTTTTAGAGGTGAAAATTTTATGCCCGTAATGGAATATTTGGAGCGCAATGCCGCGCTTTACGGAGATGAAGTTGCGCTTGTGGAATTAAATCCCGCCGTTGCCGACGGTCGCCGCATGACTTGGAAAGAATTCAGCTTGATTGAGTCGAATTCTTTTGCTCCGTATCGTCGAGAGATAACTTGGCGCGTCTTTGACGAGAAGGCGAATCGTTGCGCCAATCTTTTAATCGAACGCGGCGTTCGCAAAGGTGATAAGGTCGCAATCATCATGTACAACTGCCTCGAATGGCTTCCGATTTATTTTGGCGTGCTCAAGGCGGGCGCGATTGCCGTGCCTTTTAATTTTCGCTACGACGCTACCGAAATTCTTTACTGCGCGGAGCTTGCAGAGGTCGACGTGATAATTTTCGGTCCGGAATTTATCGGGCGCATTGAGCAAAATGCCGAACGCCTTTCAAAAGGTCGTTTGCTTATCTACGTCGGAGACAACTGCCCCAGCTTCGCCGAAAGCTATCACATAATGATTGACAACTGCTCAAGCCTCAAGCCTATGGTCGGAGGAATCACCGAAGATGACTTCGGCGCGATTTATTTTTCGTCGGGCACCACCGGTTTTCCGAAGGCGATTCTTCACAAGCACAAATCTTTAACTCAAGCCGCGCAGATGGAGCAAAAGCATCATTTGACTAATCGTAAAGATAATTTTCTTTGCATACCGCCGCTTTATCACACGGGCGCAAAATTTCATTGGATGGGAAGTTTGGTTGCAGGTTCAAAAGCCGTTCTGCTCAAAGGCACGAAGCCCGAAATAATTTTGGACGCGGTCTCGAAGGAGCAATGCACAATCGTTTGGCTTTTGGTTCCTTGGGCGCAGGATATTGTTGACGCGCTCGACAGAGGAGACATCAAGCTCGAAAATTATAAACTTGACCAATGGCGGCTCATGCATATCGGCGCGCAACCCGTTCCGCCAAGTTTGATTCGCCGCTGGAAAAAATATTTCCCGAATCATGACTACGACACGAATTACGGCTTGAGTGAATCGACGGGACCCGGCTGCGTTCATTTGGGCTTGGAAAATATTTCAAAGGTCGGTGCAATCGGCGTGCCCGGCTATCGTTGGGAATGCAAAATCATCGATGAGGACGGTAACAAAGTTTTTCGCGGCTGCGTCGGCGAACTTTGCGTAAGAGGTCCCGGCGTCATGACTTGCTACTACAACGACCCGAAGGCGACCGCCGAAGTTTTGAAGGACGGCTGGCTCTTGACGGGCGATATGGCAATGCAGGATGAAGAAGGCTTTTATTTCCTCGTCGACCGCAAAAAAGATGTTATCGTGAGCGGCGGCGAAAATATTTATCCCGTTCAAATCGAAGACTTCCTGCACAAATTCAACAAGATAAAAGACGTTGCGGTTATCGGCTTGCCTGACAGGCGTTTGGGAGAAATTTCTGCCGCAATTATCGAACTTCAACCGAATGTCGAATGCACAGAGGAAGAGATAAATAATTTTTGCCTCGAATTGCCGCGTTATAAGCGTCCGAAGAAAATTATTTTCGCCGATGTGCCGAGAAATGCCACAGGAAAAATCGAAAAGCCCGCGTTGCGCAAAAGATACGGCGCGGATAAACTCGTTGCTTTGGAAAATCGCAGCTGAACAAAAAAATTACCCTCGACCGCGTTCGCGCAGTTTGAGGGATTTTTTTTATTTTGAGTTCAATATAAATCTTCAGTGAGCGCATCAATTATTGAATCATCAAGCTCATGCCATAGAATCGGTTTTAAATTCAATCTTTCGGCGTCTCTTTTCAAATTTTCGGGAAGAATTTTTAGCGTTTGAATACATTCCTTTTTTGTGCAATGAAAATTTCTTCTTGTTTTGGTGAGTAATATTGTTTTTGGAACAAAAATTTTCGAGCAACCTCTGCATTTCAGAGAAAATTTGTCGTGTATCTTCAAAATTTCAAAGTCTTGTCCGCCGCATTTCGGACATTTTGTGCATGAAGGGCAAATCGTCGCAGGAAAGAGCGCGTATTTTTTTTCATTCTCATTTGAATTGGCATTGTCAACTTCACGATAACCTGCACCGCAATGAATACAAGAATAATAGCCTTTGAAGATTTTTTTATCGGTTTGATAGTCAATAAATTCATTTCCAATGCGAACGTGGCTGTCACGCGAATCAATTCTTTCGCCGCAATGCCAACAATGGCTCATATAAACCGCTTTGCCGTGCTCGGAGCAATTTTCATTTTGACAGCTGAAAGTCGTCGCATTAAAAATCGCAAAATGATTGTTCCACGTCAAATCATTCAAATTAAATACTCTTTTCCAACGAGCATTCTTTTCTATCGAACGCATATATTTTCCGCACACGCGGCACTTGAGATTTTTCTGCAAATCGTAAATCCGATTAAATTCGCCGCCGATTCGCATGAAAAATTCCAATTCTTGTTTTGTTTCGTATGATATGAGTCCCAAAGCCTTTGTAAGCTCAACAATCGACCAATTTTCAGAAGATAAATTAAGATCCGGCACGATACGAAAACAATTTTTGTCGGAACAATTCAAGCGCGGGCAATAATTTCTACCGAGTTTCCAAGTCATATTTCCGGATTTGTCTTTAATCTTTTCAGGCCATGTCACAGCCTCGCAAAAATGCCAATCTTTAATTTTACAGTGCAAGGCGGCAAAATATGCGCTTTATACTCCGTAAATTCAAATTCCGAACCGTTTTTGGTCACAGATTCAAGTCTTTCGGTAATTTCATTGAAAATTCCCATTAAAGCGTCCTCCGCTTTGGATTTTGCTTTTTCGGCGGCTGAAATATTGCCGGCAGACTTTTTGTAAGCCGCCCAAACATATCTGCAAACAACTTGAAGACGCAACGACGATTTAATAATTTCTTTTTTCGCCAAAAGCGCATCGGCGAGCACGTTTAAATCTTTTTTACATTTGACAAACGCATAAACAAAGAAAATTATCACGTCATCGCGAAGATTTGTAGCTTTAAACAGTTCAATGTCATCAATCAGATAGTTTGCCCAATCATTTTCGCGATTTAAATCGTTTATCAGCGAAGAAATCTTCTCGGTAAAAGTCTTTTGGTCTTTGATTACGCGAATAATTTCTTTCGGCGGCATATTTTTGCTCAAGTAATTAATTTTCTCAACTGTGAGCGTGTCAAAATACTTTTCGAGTACTGTAAGGCTATTTTCGCAGTTCAAATATTTGAGATGTTTCAAAATTATTTCGTCAGGCAGTTCATTTTCAAGAATAAATTTCGCCCGGTCGTTGAAATTTTTACTTTGAGCAACACAAGTCTCTACCAATTCGGAAAATTTTTCGTTGCCGAGTACTTCATGTAAAATAGTCGCAATTTCAGCTATTGAAAGTTCTTCATCGGGCTTGTCGATTATTTTAAAAAGCTCTTCGGCAGATAAATTCGCCGCAAAATTTTTTAACGCCGCAATTTTGGAGGTTTTATCGCTGTGAATCCAAAAATTTTCTTTAACAGCAAGGTCAATCGGCATTGAAAATTTTATTTCGCCGACATTTTTAATCGCGTATGAAAGTTCGGCTTCAAATTCGGGATTAGGTTGCTCGCGGAACATTTTCAAGCACAATTCGACATGTTCGCGGCAGTCCAAATTCTTTCGCAACCAAGCATATTTGCGGAAATTTTCTTCAGGGACGATAGTGAGAAAACTTTCAAAAAAACTGCTGCCTTTCGTGCGAAGAATTCCTTGGCGAATCTTTTCGTAATACTCGGCGTCAGAAAAATCTGTTTCCTTCGCCAAAGTTTGTTCGTTCAACACCAAAACTTTTTCACCGCGCAGACCTTTCGCACTTTGAATCAATTCAAATGAAACCAAATCGCCTTTTTTTGGTTCGTCGAGCAAAATAAATGAACGATGGAAAAAAATATCTTCCGAATTGAAAAACGAATCTATAAATCCGTAGTTGTTGCATGTTATATCGTTAAATTTGATGACGACGCCGATATTTCTTTTATTCAAGAGAATTTCCTCCTCAAAAACATGTTAAAAATTTTATCGTTATTATTTTGCGCAGACTTTAGAGATATATAAAAATTCATTTTGATATAAACAAAAAAGCCCGCCGCAATTTCTTGAAGCAGACTTTTTAATTGCTGATTGCTGATTCCTAATTATTTTTGAACAGCCATAGCCGCCGCGATAGCCGCACCGAGACCGGAGCCGCCGTTGTCGAGGATTGTGTCGACCTTGCCTGCATCTTCGCCGAGCAATTCGCTCAAAGCTTTGGTGATATTTTCTTTGGCAAGCGGCATTTTTTCGTAAACGGAGCCGTCAACCGCAACATGCTGATGAACAATTTTGCCTTTGCCGGCGCGTTGCCAAACAATCGCCACGAACGACGAGGCAACCAATCTTGCGGAACGAATCACGATAACTTTTGCAAGCTCACGGACTTTTTTAACGTCCTCAAAGTCAAGTTCGCGCCCGACCTTCGCCATGATAATATCACTTGCTTTTGTAAGCTTTTCCGATTCGTCAAGAATCATCATTGACATATCGACGGAGGTCAAGCCGTATTTCTTGCCTTTTTCGCCCAAAAGTTCCGCAATCGCCATGCCGAAAAGTTCGCCCATGTAACGACCGGAAACCATTTTCTCAAAGCGTTGTTCGCCGGGCTTTTCGGAGCCTTCGTCATATTCGCGGTCAAAGCGATTGGGCATGAGTTTCATGAAGTTGCCGCATTCAAGATTCAAAATCATGCCGCCGAGCCCGACGCCGTTCGGGTCGTGAATACTTGGTTCAAGATAGCAAGTGTTGTGACCTGTGGCGTAGATTGAGCCGATAAAAATATCGGGCGTCTTGTAAGCCGCGCTCAACAAAACGGCAACGGTATCATTTAAGACTGCAACAGGCTCGACATTGTTTACGCCGCGACGTTTGAGAGCCTCGACAAGCAAATCGTTTGCAACTTCGCCTTCGACACCCTGCGTGGCAAATTCTTTAGTCCAAATGATTAAACGTGCGTTGTTAAGATTGGTTTGTGTGGACGGGAAGGAGAACGTGTGACCAAGATAAAATTTTTGTTCGTGGTTGCCGTCAATCGCCTCGTCAATCAGTTCCGCGATAAAGTCAAACATTTGTTCGGCGGTTGCGTCTTTGCAAATGTAATCGTATTCGCCGGGAACAATCAGCGGGCGTCCGACGCGCTTAACAATTTCATATTTGCCGCCGCCGTCAAGACGAATTCTGAACACGCGAACATTTGTTCCGCCGAAGTCCAAAGCAAGGTATTCGCCGGTTTCTTTGCCGCCGGGAAGTCCGACGTAAGATTTCAACATGCGCATTGAAGAAAGTTCCACGTCGCGCAGACCAAGTTGCAAATCTTGACGGAAGCTCGCCGCGATTTCGTGAAGACGTTCGCCGTCGATTGTAAATTCGGTAACTATTTCTTTGAATTGCTCCTCGTTAAATGCCATAAAGATTCCCCCTACTCAAAAAAATTTTCCCACGCGCCGATTATAGCATATGGGAAGAAAATTTGAATCATATTGTCAAAAAATTTTTTAGGGAGTGTTGGTAAATTCAAAAGTAGCAGTTGGCGAGTGCCCGGCTGTCACGGATGACACAGCAAAAGAAAAGTAGATTCAATAAACAAAAGTCATTGAAACGCTTAATCGGAGCCGCCGATTTAATTTACCGACTGCCCCTAATTGCTTTCGTTTTAACGGCAAGTCACGCGTCGAAAACTTAGAGCAGATTTTTTTTATCGGAAAAAGCTTTTCGGCAATGACGTTGCAAACGGCAGAAAACTTTTCGGAATTATTCGCCGCAAAAAAAATTCGCGCCGACAAAATTATCAGCGCGTCAACCTCTGACAACTTATGCAACGCGATGACCGTGAATCAGCGACATCGAAAATAAAATCGCATTCGTTGACCTGTAATTTCAATCAGCAATTTGTGCGGCACGCAAGCAATCACATCGCCGACATTTTTAATTGCGCCGCGTCGAATGCAAATTTTATCGGGGCAATCGGCTTCGACAACGCTGACCGCTCCGCCGCGAAGGGCGATGATATTTTTTCCGCCTTCGGATTCAATCGTAAAAATTTTTTCTTCCGTCAAATCAAGTTTACGAACAATCACGCCGTCAACTTTAACGACGGCAATTTTTTTTTCTGAATCAAAAGCAACGGCAAGCGGCATCAACGAAAAAATCATCAGCACGGCGATTAAAATTAAATCGTTTCGCGTCACTTGGAAGCCTCTTCGATTGCGCGTTTGGTTGTTTCGACGAATTGCCCGTAAGAAATGCTCGCGCCGGAAATCGCATCGACTTTGCTCAAGTCCTGCGTTTCGACGAGTTGCGCGGGATAAACTTTAATCGCGTTGACGGCAACTTGAGCTTTTTTGTAGTCGGCAGAATCTTTTCTGGTGAGCGAGCCGTACTCTTCGCCCTTGACGTTGCCGAAAAGGTCGTAGCCCGTGAAAGAGGCTTCGATAATTTTTTTATCCTTAACGGTAAGAGTCAAAACGCTCTTGCCAAGTTTTTCATCAAGCGAACTTTCGACTGTGTAAGTGCCGTCTTTGGCGTTGGACAAGTCGATTTTATTTTGAGCAGGTTTAGGCGCGGGAGGTTTCTCTTCGCCGCCGCAACCGCTTAATAGGAACGAGGAACCGGGAACTAGGAACAAGAGAATTAATAAAATTTTTTTCATGACTTAATCCTCCCGTGTTCCAAAGTGATGCAACGTTGAGCCTCGCGCCCGACGTCCGGTGAGTGTGTGACGGTTATAATCGTGTGACCTTCGGCGTGCAGTTCGTGGAAAATTTTCATGACAAGATTTTGATTTGCCTCGTCAAGATTGCCGGTCGGTTCATCCGCCAAAATCAGCACGGGATAATTTATCAACGCCCGCGCAATGCAAACACGCTGTTGTTCGCCGCCGGAAAGTTGACCGGGCAAATGATTCGCTCTGTCCTCCAAGCCGACGCGTTTAAGTTCGTTCATTGCGTCGTTTAAATCGGGCAAGCCGTGATAATATTGCGCGACCATAATATTTTCAACGGCAGTAAGATACGGCACAAGGTGGAACTGCTGAAAAACCATGCCGATTTTTTCGCGGCGGATTTCGGTTAATTTATCTGCGTCCACATCGCTGAGGTCGAGACCGTCCAAAATAACTTCGCCGCCCGTCGCTTTGTCCATGCAACCGATAATATTCATGAGAGTTGTTTTGCCGGAACCGCTCGGCCCCATAATCGCAACCCATTCGCCCTTTTCGACAGAAAAATTTATCCCGTCAAGCGCGCGAACTTTTCCGTTGTAAACCATAGAAACATCTTTCAATTCAAGCAGAGCCAAAATTTATTCACCTCTCAAGACAATGGCGGGGTCGACGGCGGTCGCAATGCGCACGGGGATTAAACTTGCCACGCCCGTCACGATAATCGACAGCACGATTGACAGAATCGCAATCGACACCGAAAAATAAATGCCGCGACCGAAAACTTGCAAGCTGACACTTTGCGCGAATAAATATCCCAAGCCGCTGCCGAAAAGTCCGCCGAACGCTCCGAGCAAACAACCTTCGCCGAGAAATTCGCGGACAATATTTTCATTCGCCGCACCCAATGCTTTTTTCAAGCCGATTTCCTTGCGCCGTTCAGTCACAACTGCCATCATCGTCGTTGTCACACAGATTAAAGTTAAAAGCAAAACAATCGCCGTCACGAGCAGAACAAGCACTTGCAACTTGCTTAGCACGTTGAATTCCGAATTTGCAATTTGTTGAACGAGTTGCGGTTGAATTTCCGTGACGCCCGCCGAAATTTTTTGCTCAAGTGTTTTGAGGCTGTCACCTTCGGCAACGACGCTGAATTGCGCGATTGAAATTTGATTCGGCTTGCCGACAATTTGTTGCAGGTCGTCCAAGTTCATGAAGGCAAATTCCTCTTCCTTGCCGCCCGTCGAAACAATGCCGCTGACGATATATTTTTTCATGGCGGTACCTTCGCCCGCGCTGATTGTGATTTCCTGCCCGATAATTTCGTTCGGCTCGTAAGGAGAAAAAATTTTTGCAAGCTGTGCACCGATTAAAACTTCACGTTCGCCCGCCGCAGGGTAATTGCCTTCAATCTGCCAATACGGGCTGACGCGTTGCAGTTCGTCAAAATTCGTGCCGCCCGTCAAAATGTACTGCTTGTTAATTTCAAGTCGCTCGTATAAAAACGGAGCCGCGCCGATTATTTCTTGTCCCGATAAAATTTCGCGGACGTCGGAAATTTTTTCTTGGTCGAAGGTCGCCGCCTCGTTTGCAGGAATTATCAGCAAGTTCGCGCCGTATGCTCGAAACTCTCTTCCGAGTTGTTGAGGCACTTCACGATAAACCGTTACCATGCCCGAAATTATCGTCGCACCGACCGCCACAGCTATCAACGCGATTAACATTCGCATTCGCCGCCGAAGCAACGAGTAAAAAATCATTCGCAAAAAAAATTTCAGTCTCATCAAGTCATCTCCCGTGCAAGACTTCCGCAGGTTGCAACGATAAAAGCATTCTGATTGCCGGCAAGCTCCCGACCAAAAGCACGACGACCATAAGCACGCTGACGATTGGCAAGACCGCCGCGTTGTTGACGATTGCCGAGCCGAAAACCGTCGTCCCGATAATTTGCGCAAGCCCCAAACTCACCGCGTAACCTAAAATGCCGCCGACACCGCCCGCGATAAATATTTCCGTCAAGACCAAAAGTATTACGCCCAAATTCGTTGCGCCGATTGCTTTTAAAAGTCCGAGTTCGCGGCTGCGTTCCATGATATTTGCGCTGACCAAATTCGAAACGCCCGGCGCGGTTGAAAGCAAACTCAACGCGGTTATCAGCAACATCAGCAGTTGCGTTTTCTCCAAAATTTTTCCTTCGGATTCGGCGATTTGCCTGACGGGTCGTGCGGAAGAATTTGCAATGACTTCTTCAATCTGATAGGCAATTGCGCTGACGTAAGCCGTGCAATACCAAATTTCTTTTTCCTGTTGGCTTAGTAAATCGGGATTAGCCGCCGCCTTGCGCGCAAGGTCGTTTTCGGGTGTGGTTATCGCGCTGACTTCAATGCTGCCGATTTTGCCGGGCACGTTCAAAATTTTTTGCATGGCGGAGAGATTGACGAGCAGTTGATTATCTTCGTCACCGCCGCCCGAAAGTATTCCGCTGATTTTGAATTCGCCGCCGCTTTGAGCGTGTCGCCGACGTGAAGATTTTTTTCCGCCGCAAGTTTTTGCCCGATTAAAGCTTCTGAATCGTTCACGGGATACGAGCCGTCGATTTTCCACCACGACTTCATTTCAATCACGCCGGTTGATAAAGTTTCACCCGTCGGCAAAGTCATTTCGTGATTAAACCACGTGCCCGCCGCAGAAATTTTCGAACCGTCCTCAAGCATCAATTCGCCGTCGAGTTTCGGAGCAAAGGCAACAATGTTATTCGTCCGGAAAATGGTTTTAATCTTGCCCAAGTCCGATTCGTTCAAATATTCGTGAGCCTCCAGCCCGTAAACGTCTTTAAGCAGCGCGGAATTTTTCGGAGTGACAGTGATATTTGCTCCGTAAGCTTTCAACTCTTGATTAACTTTGTCACCGACATCGAACATGACATTGAGATAAGCCGCCGCCAATGACACGCCGAGCGCAACCGTCAACGCAATCAGCGCGAATCGATTTTTTTGCCGAATCAACGCGCCCTTGACCATTTGCCAAAACATTTTTCAAGTCCTCCCGAAAATTTTCCGCGCCGAATTTTTAATCCACTCGACGTGCCAAACCAAATGCAAAATCACGCCGACCGCCATGACATAGCCGCTGTACGTGTGTGCAAGTTTGAACGGTCGCCGCATTTCTTTGCCGCCGGGTATCGCGTGAAAATCCATCAAAATTCCCGTGACGAAACAAATCAGCGCACTCACGAATAAAATTGTGTCGAGAGTAAAATTTTTCTTCATGACTTCACCTCATTGAAAAATTTTCGCGCTCTTTTCAAGTTCGGCTTGCGCAATTTTCAACTTGCCGTCAGCTATCGTGTACTCAATCGGAATGGGATTGCAACCGCCGCGCGTGCCAATCGTCGCCTTGTTCATCTGCACATCGCACAGCTTGCAGATAACTTGGTTGTCGCGTTCGTAGTAGCCGGTCGCGCCGCAAATTTCGCAAGCGTCAAGTCCGACGCCGTAAGCCGAGCCGCCTTTAAGAATCACGATATAACGAATCATTTCGCCCGTCGACGCCCGATAAACAAAGCGGTGCAAGTGTCCGTCCTTGACGATTTCCAAATCAACATCAACCGAACCCGCCTCCGCAACGACAGGAACGGCAGGGACAATTTCAGCTTGCTTGTTTGCAACGTAACTGCCCGCGCTTGAAGTTGTCGTCATCAGCAAAAGTGCAATCACGACTCCCGCGCCCCAACGTCTTTTATGAATCGCTTGCGCCAAAATTTTTCGATACTCGGCGGGATTGTATTCGGGTAAGCGTTCGGGTTTCGGTTGAGAAAATAAAGTTATCGGCAAAACGAGAATCGCCGCGAAGATTACGAATATCAGCAGGCTTGAATTGTTTATGACGGGAGCCATTAAATCCATCCACATTTCGCCCGATAAAACGTTGCGAGCCATGAGCACTTGAATCAAGAAAATTATTTGCCGAATCATACACGCCGCGAAAATTACCGCGAAGACAAATTTCAGCCGCGATTGGTTGAGGGCGTCCGCTGCCTTGTAAACCATGAACGAACTTAAGAACGCAAAGCCCGCGCCGCTCACGAATCCCAAAATTTTTGTCAGAAATTCTATCGTGAAATAATCGCCCAATGCCGCCACGACCGAGCCCGTCGGTATCAGCCACAGTTCAAAGCCGTGATATAAAAACAGCGTCATGACTGCGGCGGCGATTGAAATTTTTAGCGGCTTGCTGAAATTTTCATCTGCGCTCAAAAGTTTGGAGAGTATGACCGCTTCGGCAAGCAACGTTACAAACGTCGCGAATCCTTCCAAAAGTTCACGGCTTACGGCGTTGCGCGTGCCGACTCTTACTGCAACCAAAAATATCGACAGCCAAAAGCCCCACTTTAGCGCAGAGCGAAAAGCTTTTTTATAATCTTCATGCGGCAAGCGGCGAATCAGCACAAACAAAATTCCGAGCGGCACTCCCAACATCAAACCTTCTTCCATCGCCGGAATAAATTGCTGTAGAAAAGTTTGCAGCAAATGTTTCCACCTCCGAAAAATATTCCCCGCCGAAATATCGACAGGGAAAAAACTTTATGCGATAATCTTATTGGATGAATTTTTTTACGGGCGTCTTCGGACGCTCATTTTTTTTACCACTTGCGCGGCGTGTAGTTGAAAGTCCACTTCATGACAACGGGCTGTTTCCAGAAACGACCTTTAACGCCGGTATCGTCGTCGGTGTGGAGCGCGTAGCCTTCGGGCGCGTGGAAACGGAATTCGCAATCGTAAGTTCCTGCGCCGTGCATTTTAACGTTCGCGCCGTAATGGGGGCCGTCGTCCGCACTCATCGGCATGAAAGTTCCGGTAATCGAACCAAGAGGATCGCCGCCGCGTTTGGTGAATTTGTATTCAACGCGCATGTACGGAATCCACTCGCCTACGCCGAAGCCGCACTCGTTGCCCTCGGTGGCGTGAATGTCGGTTTCAATGTGAATATCGGCTTGGTCGGGCGAAAGCATCATGCCTTGCGGTTCCATCGGGACGGGCTGGAAGTAAACGAGCGCAACTTTGAAATGATTTTCCGTGTCCTCAATCTCGTCGCCAATCGGATACTCTTGGAAAGCCAGAGCGTTGGGGCTGAAGGCGAACAAACTCAACGCGGTCGCACCCGCCGCCAGCAAGCTTTTAACTTTTTTAGGCATAAACATAAATTACAACTCCTCTAAAAAATTTTTTCTATTTCAACGGAAATTTTCCGCGAACAGCTTATTCAATCGTCGCTTGACGTTTGCGCCAAAGAAATGCACCGATTCCCAAAATCAACAGCGCAACTTGCAAGCCGAATGTCTCAACCGTCGGATAAATTCCAAGCACGTCGATTGTCGGCACACCTTCAAGCGGGGTTTGTCCGAAGACGCCGCCTTCTTGCAGTTCTCGAATGCCGCCGCCCGCAAATGTTATCGCAAGCAAATACATCAAGACGCTTGTGAAAAGGAAGAACGGCTTCAGCGGAATACGCAAAACGCCCAACTGCAACGCAAAGAATAAAATCGCCACGACGACACAGCCGACGACGAATCCCGCCCAAATCATTTCGACATCACTCGACGAGTTATTGAACAAGGCTTGATAAAATAAAATCACTTCCGCGCCCTCGCGATAGACTGCCAAAAACGCCGCCAACGCCAAAGCTTTTGCCTTGCCGCTCGTCATCGACTTATCGACCATGCCTTGAATATATTTTTTCCAAACTTTAGCATCAGCTTTGCCGCCGAGCCACGCGCTTGTTCCAATCAGCACCACGACCGCGAAAAGTGCCGTTGCTCCTTCCAAAATCTCACGACCTGCACCCGCCGTTGTCGATTCAATCATCGTCGCGAACAGATACGCCGTTGCAAAGCTTGCAATTATCGCGGCAATCATTGCGTTGTAAACCGTGTCCAAATGTTTTTCGTTGCCGCTCTTTTTCAAGTAAGCGATTATCGCAACGAGAACTAAAATTGCCTCCAGTCCTTCGCGAATCAGAATCAGGAACGCCGGCAGGAACGACGCCCAGCCTCCGCCGACGCCGTGAGCATTTTGGAGCGCGTCTACATTTTCGTAAACCATTTGAATCAGCGTTTCGGCTTCCTGCTCAACTTTTTCGAGCGGGTCACCGGCAAGCATGGCTTTTTTGACTTTGTAAAATTGATATTCCGTCAAGCCGACAGATTTACTGGACACGCTGACGCGCAAAGTTGATTCGAGACCTTCCTTTTCGTAAATGCCGTAGTAAGCGTCGTTGATTTTTTCTTTGGCGGCGCGACCGTTGCCCGTCTTGTAAATTTCGACGGCTTCGCGCACGGTTGATTCAATTTGCGCGGCAAGCTCATTCCATTTCGGAGCCGCTTGCGCCATCGACATCATCAGTAATCCTGCAAGCAATATCAGTAAAAATTTTTTCATCGTTAAGCCTCTGAAAATTTTTTGAAATCGAACGTGATAATTTTATCGCACTCCATCGGCTTTCCCTCTTGGTCAAGCGCGGGTTTGAATGTCCATTGCATTGCCGCCTTTCGCGCAATTTCATCGACGAACATTCTGCCCGAAGTGCGCATGACTTTTGTCGCACGAACTTTGCCGTCCTTGCCGATTGTCGCCGCGATTGAAACGTAACCTTTGTAGCCGAGCCCGCTACCTTTCTGCGGATAAACTTCCGTAATCGTGACGGGCGGTTGACCGAGTTGCTGTTTGGCGTTCGCAGGCACCACGACGACTTCTTTGGGCGGCTCTTCGCTCTGAACTTGTTGTTGAGCTTCGCGCTCCGTTTGTACGACTTGCGGCGGCGGAGGCGGCTTGGGCGGTTCAAGCGGTTTGACTTCGGGCGGCGGTGTTTCTTCGACAAAAACCGGTTCGGGAACAGTCAAATCGGGAACAAATAAATCTTGCGCTTTGAACATCGGCAAAACTTCTTGAACGGTTTCGGACGGAATTGCTTCTGCCTCGAGGACTGTGACGTCGGGCGGCAATAAATCCACGTCGACCCATTCAAATTCCGCAACGTCTTCGATTTTCGGTTCGGGCATCAAATGCGGCAAGACGTAAGAAAATCCCAACGCCGTCAGAAAATGAAATGCTATTGCCGCAAAAATTGTCGTCCGCCAATAAGTTGAGTAGCCCGTCATTTTTTCATCTCCGTCGCGATTGACACGCGATAAGCCCCCGATTTTTTCAACAGGTCAAGCACCGCAACAACGCTTTCATAACGAGCCGCCTTATCGCCGCGCAAAACGAAAATTGTATCCTTGTCCGATTCAAGAGCCTTGTGAACTTTTTCGGCAAGCTGTTGATTGGGGACGGTGTCCTTGTCGAAAAGAACATCGCCGCTTTCAAGGACAGTTATCGGCACGACATTCGGGCGCGTCTCCTGTTTGGCGGTTGAAGATTGCGGCAAGCTCACGGGCAGAGTATTCGTCTGCACCATGTAAATCGTGCTTATCATGAAGAAAACCAGTAGGAAAAGCATTATGTCAATCATCGGGATAATCATGACGAGCGGTTCTTTTTTCTCGCGAAAGTCACGGCGTCTCATGTTGTCCTCCGAGATTTGCAAGCACAATGTTTACGGTTTTGTCGAGCGTCGTTAAATTTTCGTCGAGCCTTTGCGCAAAATACGTGTGAACAATCAGCGCGAAGATTGAAACGCAAAGACCGGTTGCCGTCGCGATTAAAGCCTCGCCGATGCCGCCCGTTATCGCAAGCGGCTGACCTGCTTGGATGCTGAAAATGTTAAACGATTCAATCATGCCCGAAATTGTTCCGAGAAGACCCAAAAGCGGAGCCAAAGTCACAATCATTGAAAGATAATTTAATCGTGCGCGAAGTCTCATTGCCTCTTCGTCGTAAGCCGCATTCAGCGCAAGTTCGACGTTTTCGCCCGCAACCGCTGCCCTTACTCCCGACGACGCTACCAACCCCACGCAGGAATTTTCTTGACTGCAAAAGTTCAAAACTTCATCGGGTTGCTGTCTCTTGAAACTCTCCTTGAGTAAAGATAAAAAAGTTTCGCTCTCATGACCGGCGTAGTTGTAAAATCTGAAACGCTCAATACCAATGGCGGCGACCGCGACCGAGCTTATCAACAGCAGGTACATTACCGATCCGCCCTTGGCAAAAAGTTCAACGGCTTCCAAAATACAATCTCTCCTATCGCAACCGTTTTTCGGGAAGGATAGCACAGAAAATTTTTCGAGGCAACAGATTTTATTTGTTGAAGGGCTGCGGGCAGTCGAGGCGAATAATTTCCGCATGAAAAAATTTTTATCGTTGATGATTTTTGTTACGGTCACTTTATCTTGCGGATATAGAGTGACGGCGTGAGAGCGCAGTGAAAGAAGAATTATTCGTCGATTTTCCTTGAGTCGCTTGTATGTCTTCCCGCAGGGGATATGTGCCGCCTTTTATCTTTCCTATGTGTCTTTTGAACCTTTTTTCCTGCATACGACGAAAATAACGATTAACTCTGTTCCAATTGTAGGAACCGGGGGCTGTTGGTAAATTCAAAAGTAGCGGCTTCAATTAAGCTTTTAGCTTTCAGCTTTCAGGATTTTCTAACCACTAACCGCTAAATTTACAGTCAACGCGGCTGTAGATTTTTTTTTTTGCCTGCAGTAGAATGATAAAAATTTTTTCGGAGGGAGAAAGCACTTTGGCTAAACGCAAGAAAAAAAATTTTGACAAGATAAAAATTTCCGCGTGCTACATGGTCAAGAACGCCGCTCAAGATTTGAGACTTTCACTGGAAAGCGTTAAAAATTTTGTCGACGAAATTATTGTCGTCGATACCGGCTCGACTGATTCGACCGTTGAAGTCGCGGAAGAATTCGGCGCGAAAATTTTTCACGAGGCTTGGCAAGATGATTTCTCCGCTCCGCGCAATGTTGCTCTTCGTGAGGCTGCGGGCGATTGGATTGTTTTCCTCGACGCCGACGAATATTTCATTAACGGCACCGCCAAAAATCTTCGCGCTGTCATAAAGCTCGCGCAAAAGGCAAACGTTCAAGGGCTCTCGATAAATTGGGTCAACGTCGACAAAGACGCCGGCAACAAGATTATCAATTCAGGTTACGTGTTGAGGATGTTTGAAAATGCGCCGAACATTCACTACGTCGGAAAAATTCACGAGGATGTTTTTTTCGGCGAAGAACCTCTAAGCCGTGCACAGGCTCCCGCAAATCTTTTGACGCTTTATCACACCGGCTATTCAACGTCGATTAACCTCGCCAAAGCCGAACGAAACTTGAAACTGTTGCTTGAGGAGCTTGAAACTTCCGACAAGCCCGAAAGAGTTTACGCTTACCTCGCCGACGCTTATTATGCTTTGAAAGATTGGGCGAACGTCGAAAAATTTGCACGCCTCGATTTGGCGGCAAGAAAAAATCCTTCGAACCGTCCGATTCGACTTTTGATTGAGTGTTTGGAAAGAGACAAGTCGCGTTTCGAGGAATGCTTTGAAATTTCTAAGCTGGCAGTCGAACGCTATCCGAAGGTGCCCGAATTTTCCGCGAAGCTCGCCGATTGTTTGGCGCAGAAAAAAAATTATCGCGAAGCCGTCAAAGAAATGCAAGAGGCGATTGACAAGGCGAAAAACTACGGCGAACAATTTGAGTCAAGCAACTTCGACGAGGCTAAAATAAATTTTGCCCGCTCGCTGATTGACGATTGGAAGAAAAAAATTTCTCTCACGCCCGAAGAAAAACGCCGTGAAGTTTCGCGCTTGACAAACGAAATGATTAAAGCCGTTGAAGTCACGCACGACGTAAAAACGGCTTTGGAAACGGCGGACAAAATTTTTGAACTCAAGCCCGACGCCCCCGAAGTCTTTGAGAAAATTGCCGCGCTTTATATCGACAAAAAAATAATCGACAAGGCGGAGGAAGTCGTCGATTATCTTGAAAAAAATTTTCCGCCGACACCATATCGCCGCATGTTGCATGCCAGACTGTGTTATCTTAAAGAAAATTTTTTGGAAGGCATAAGTATAGGGAAATCGGCACTTGAGCTTGAAGATAAAGATTCGCTTGCCGAGATTATTCTTTATAATTTTTTGGGGCAGGCGTATCGGCGAATCGGCGACGCTGCAAACGCCGTTAAGTATTACGAAGTCAATGCGAAAAGAAATCTTGATGACTTAAAAAATAATCCGCACTTCCCGCAGATGGAAAAAATTCGCCTCGAAGATTATTCTAACGTGCTTTTAAGTCTGCACAATCTGAACGTCAGCCGCGAAGTGCTTTTCGAAAAAATTTGCGGCTTCAATAAACTTTTGGCTCACCTTCCTCGCTGCAAGCACACGCGCAAGACACATGCTCGCCACAAAAAAATTCGCGTAGGATACATTTCGCCCGACATTCGACTTCACGTCGTCGCTTTTTTTATCTATCATTTTTTTGTGAGTTACGACAAGACACGCTTCGAGGTTTTCATTTACGCAAACAACGAGGAAGATCACGTTACCAATCGATTTAAAGCGGAAGTTGACGGCTTCCGAAAAATTTTGTATCTGCCTGCCAATAAGGTTGCCGCGCAGATTGTCAAAGATGAAATTGATATTCTGGTTGACCTCGCGGGACACACCGCCGATAATTCGTTGGCGGTTATGGCTTACAAGCCCGCGCCGATTCAAATTTCGGGTATCGGTTGGTTCAATTCGACGGGTCTGGACACGACAGATTATTTTTTGGCGGACAAGTACACCGACCCCGAAGGCTTGAACGAAAAATTTTTCACGGAAAAAATCCTGCGCCTCCAACACAGTCATTTCTGCTACATTTGGCATGACTTCCCTCACCCGGTCGCGCCCGCGCCTTGCACAAAAAACGGTTACGTCACTTTCGTCAGCTTCAACAACTTTGCCAAAGTGACCGACGAGATGTTGTGTCTTTGGAAAAAAATTTTGGACGCCGTGCCGAATTCGCGGTTGTATTTAAAAAATGAAGTCATAAGCCGAGCCGAAGGTTTTATGCTTGCCAAGAAAAGAATTCAAGCGGCGGGCATTGACCTTGAGCGCGTGGACTTTGAAAGTTTCGAGGCGGATTACACGAGGAAATACGAGCGGGCGGATATCGCGCTGGACACCTTCCCTTATCCCGGCGGCGGCACCACTTGCGACGCGCTGTATATGGGCGTTCCCGTGATAACTTTGGTCGGCGAGCGGCACAATTCGCGCTTCGGATATTCGTTGCTCATGAACATCGGCTTGGAAGAACTTTGCGCCTTCAGTGAGGAGGAATATTTTCAAAAGGCTGTCGAACTTGCAAACGATTGGGAACGGATTCGCGAATACCATTTGACACTTCGGAGGAAGTTTGAAGAATCGCCCGTCATGAACGACGCGATTTACATGGGCGAGTTGGAGGCGGCTTACGAAAAAATTTTCAACGCATGGCTTGAAAATAAATCGTTGCCCGATTTTCCGCAAGAGCCCGAACCCGTCACGGAGGAGCTTGCCGAAAAATATTTCAAGCGGGCGGCAGATTATGTCTCGTTGGAAAATAAACTGGGCGAGAGCGATTTTGAAAGTCGATTTGATTTTAAGCGCACGCTTTATTATTCCGAACTTGCCGCGCAATGCGAATCGAAACGCAATGCAAAACTTCTTTTGACGATAGCCGACCGCCGAAGTCTTTTGGACGATAACGTCGGAGCATATGAAATGATGCGGCGAACTTTGGAGCATATTTATTTGCCGAAAGCTGCGCCGGAAAATTTGTCCGATTTCTTTATCGCGGAGTGCCACGTAAAAATGGCGAAGTACGCGCATGACAATCGGCAACATGTCGAGGCGATAGAAAATTATCGGCAGGCGTTTGAGCTTTTTGAAAACGAAGCTCGGCGGCTTGAAATTTTCGACGCGATACTTTTGGGCTTGCATTTCTTGGATTTTTCGGGCGAGGAGATGGCGGCGTTCCATTTCGATTATCAAAAATTTTTCGAAGACGTTAAGCCCTTCACGACTTATCACAAACCTCACAAGCGGATAAAGGTCGGCTATATTTCGGGCGACTTCAGATACCATGCGCTGTTCACCGTTGCATGGGGTTTCATTTCCTGCCACGACAGAAGCAAATTCGAGATAACCTGCTACAGCAAAAACAGAAGCGACGATAAGCACACGGAGCTTTACAGGCAGAACGTCGAACATTTTATTGACGTTAAAAATTTATCCGACAAAGAGCTTGCGAAAAAAATTCACGACGACGAAATTGACATTGCCTTTGACTTGGCAGGGCACACGGGTTATAACGGTTTGCCCGCGTTGGTTTATCGACCTGCGCCCGTTCAAATTTGCGGTATCGGCTACATGTCGACGACGGGCTTAAAAGAGATTGATTATTTTCTCACGGATGAAATTCTTGACCCGCCCGGCGAACACGAGGCTCACTTCAGCGAAAAATTTTTATACATGCCCGCGCAATTTTGTTACGCCCGCCGCGAGGGTGTTCCGACGCCCGAAAGTGCGCCTTGCATTGAAAACGGTTACGTGACGTTCGGGACGATTTGTCGCTATTCGAAGATGACTGACGATATGCTTGCCGTGTGGAGTGAAATTTTAAATCGCGTGCCCGACGCCAAACTTTTGATGCGCGCTCAAGAATTTATCAGCAACCGCGTTGTCGACGAGCTTTACGCCACGATGAAAAATTTCGGCTGTGATATGGACAGAGTTATTTTCAGACCCGCTTTGTCCGATTACTTCGAGGCGATAAGCAAAATTGATATAATGTTGGACGGCTATCCTTACGTCGGCGGCGCGACGACTTTGGACGCGTTGTATATGGGTGTGCCCGTCATAAATCTTCACGGCGAACGACACAGCACGCGTTTCGGCAAAAGTATCCTCGCAAGCGTAGGACTCGGTGAGCTGTCCGTGAATTCGATTGAGGCTTACATTAACACTGCCGTTGCCCTCGCCGGTGACAAGGAAACTTTGGACGTGTTGCATAAAAATCTGCGCGTGATGTTTTTAAATTCGGAGGCACTCGACCCTGTGAAATATTGCCGCCTGCTTGAGAAAAAATTTGAGGAACTGTTGAGGCTTAAGGGCTGTCGGTAAATTAAATCGGTGGCAGAATTCAGCTTTCAGGATTCTAACCACTAGGGTGTGTTGGTAAATTAAAGATGGCGAATAAAAGCGGCAAGAAAAATGAAATTCAAGAAACAAATATCGAGCTTGTCGAATCTGATTGCGATGTGACGAAATTCTTTAATGCGTTGGAAAAAGCGTTCGA
>JAFXTD010000050.1 GCA_017535925.1 Selenomonadaceae bacterium
TTTTCAAATCGGGGTGCCCGCAGACAATCACAACGTTTTTCATTTTTCGATAGCCTCCTTGTAAGTTTTCAAAGTGTTATCGACCGCCGTCGTCAAGAATGCCGTATCGCCGCCGAGTGCCAAGAAACTTACGCCCAAATCAACGAAACGTTTTGCCTGTTCGGTCGTCAAAGCGATTGTTCCGACGGGCTTGCCCAATGCGTGAATGCGTTTAATCATGTCGTCCATTGCCGCTTCAACTTCGGGGTGGAAAATATTTATGCCGTGCCCCATGTCGACAGCCAAATCAATCGGACCGAGAAAAACTGCGCCGACGCCGGGCGTGTTGGTGATTGCCTCCAGATTTTCCCAACCGCGAACGCTTTCAATCTGCGGCAAGATACAAATTTCCTCGACGTTGCGTTCCAGATAATCGGGGTGACGATTGAAACGACCTGCGCGGACAGCCGACGCTCCGAAACCGCGATTGCCTCTCGGTGCGTAGCTCGCCCAATACATAATGTCTTCGGTCTCTTCGCCCGTTTCGACTTTCGGGATAATTATATTTTGGATGCCGCCGTCGAGAAGTTGTTTGATGATACCGGTGCCGGCTTGCGGAATGCGAACGACGGGTGTCATGTCATAAGCCGCGATTGCTCTGGCGATGTCCAAAATTGTCGTGACGGTGTGCCCGCCGTGTTCGCCGTCGACGAAGAGCCAATCGTAATTCGACGTTGCAAGAATTTCAGCGACCTCCGCCGAAGTTGTTTCCTGCCCGACGCCGTATTGAAGCTTGCCTGCCTCGATACCGTGCTTGAATTTGTTGTACAGATAATCTTTTACCATCGGCATAAAAAATTCCTCCCGAAAAAATTTTTTTTGGAAAAAGATTAACGCGCTCACGAAAAATTTTCAATTATCAATGCGGCAATTTTACAAATCGACTTTGTAAAGTTTCAGATTTATAAAACTTGAGCAGGATAAAAAACTTTATTAACCTTGACGAAAAATCGGGAGTGTGTTATCATTTTGCGCAGTGATTCGGCGCCTTCGTCAAGTGGTTAAGACACCGCCCTCTCACGGCGGGTTCAAGGGTTCGAATCCCTTAGGCGTCACCATAAATTGAAATTAACAAGGGCGTTGCGTTCGGCAGCGTCCTTTTGCGTTTAAGGAGGAATGAATATGACGGAAGAAGAAATTCGCTCTGCCATTGCCAAAGCTGTCGAACAAGTGCGCGCAGAAAAACCGCTGGTGCCGTCGATAACAAACACCGTCACGCAAGATTTTGTGGCGAACGCTCAACTGGCAACGGGCGGCGCGGCGGCAATGCTTTATCTCGCTGACGAATGCGAATCAGTCGCCAAGGTCGCACCGGCATTTTATATCAACATGGGAACGGCGATGCCTTTCTACGAGGAAACACTGCCTCAAACGGCGCGGGCTCTCTTCGCGAACAAAAAGCCGTGGGTGCTCGACCCCGTAGGTATCGGTTTATCCGAACTGCGCACAAAAATTTTAACTCAACTGAAAGTTTACAATCCTGCAATCGTTCGCGGAAATGCCTCTGAAATAATCGCGCTTGCAAAACTCTGGCAACTGATTAACGAGGCGGGCGGAAATGTTCACGGTGTCGAATCGACAGAAAAAGTTTCCGCTGCCAAAGGAGCCGCGCTTGCCATTGCAAAATTCACGGGCGGTGCGGTTGCGGTTTCGGGCGAAGAAGATTTGGTAACAGACGGCAAAGACGTAATCAACTGCGCGGGCGGCTCGGAACTTTTCACGAAGATAACCGGCAGCGGCTGTGCACTCGGCGGCGTCATGGCGGTTTATGCGGCGGTCACGACTCCTTTCATTGCGGCATTGACGGCAACGACGATGTTCAATTTGGCAGGCTCGAAGGCGGCGGCTCAAGTCGAAGCTCCCGCAAGTTTCAAAGTGGCGTTCTTGGACAGCTTGTATGAATTGACGGCAGAGGAAGTTGCAAATAATTTCCGCGTGGTCGGTTCGTTCGAAAACATGTTCAATTTCGGAATGGGTGATTGATATGAATACATTGGTTGCAGTGGCGATTGCTCCCGTCGGCAGCGGCGAGGAACTTAGCAAGCATGTTGCCGAAGTCGTGAAAGTTATCCGTGAATCGGGCTTGCCCAACAAAACAAGCTCAATGTTCACGGAAATTGAAGGCGATTGGGATTCGGTCATGGCGGTTGTCAAAAAAGCGACGTTCGTTTTGGCGGAAAAGGGAATTCGCACGGAGGTCGTCTTGAAAGCTGACATTCGCCCCGGCTTTTCGAACATGATGGACGGAAAAATCGACAGGCTTAACGAGGCACTTGACGAAAAGCCTCAACCCGTCGAAACAAAACCTCAATCCGTCGAAGACAGAATACGCGAGACGTTGGGAAGGATAAGACGATGAGCATAAGAGAGCGGCTTGACATTTCGGCTTATCTGGTTATCGGTTCGGAAAACTGTAATTGCCCCGTCGAAGAAATTGTTGCGGCGGCTGTCGAAGAGGGCTTCACCTGCGTGCAAATTCGTTCGAAGGTTGCCTCTGCCCGCGAAATGATTTCCATCTTGAAAAAATCTGCTCAAGTGATTCATGAACTCGGCAAGAGCGATTCGGTTGCTTTGCTCGTCGACGACAGACTTGACGTTGTGTTGGCTGCGCGCGAGGCGGGAATTAAAGTTGACGGCGTGCACGTCGGGCAAAATGATATTCCCGTTGAAGTCTGCAGAAAATTTCTCGGCGAGGATTCAATCGTCGGCTTGAGCGCGAACTCAACGGAAATTATCACCGGCGCGGACGTTTCGAAGATTGATTATTTCGGTGTCGGAGCTTTACACGCCACGTCGACGAAAGCCGATACCGAAAAAATTTTAAGCCTTGAAGAAATTTCCGAACTCGTCAAAGTAAGTCCGCTACCGATTGTGGTCGGCGGCGGCGTCAAGTTGAAAGACATTCCCTCACTTGCCGCGACGGGCGTTCAAGGTTTTTTCGTTGTGTCGGCTGTTGCGGGCGCAGATAATCCGAAACTTGCGGCGCGTGAATTGGTTGCGGCTTGGAAAAAATAAGCTGTTAGCTGTTAGTGGTTAGAATTTTTTTGACCACTGACCACTTTAAAAGACTGCCTCCGAAAATTTGGAGACAGTCTTTTTTTTGTGCAAAGACTTTTATAATTGTCCTTCAAGCTCAAGGTTAATCAAGTTGTTCATTTCGACGGCGTATTCCAGCGGCAATTCTTTGGCTATCGGCTCGACGAACCCGCGAACGATCATTGCACGCGCCTCTTCTTCGGAAATGCCTCGCGCCATGAGATAGAAGATTGCCTCTTCAGATATGCGCCCGATTTTTGCCTCGTGACCGATGTCAGCCTCGTCGCCTTCAATGTCCATGACGGGCAAAGTATCCGAGCGCGATTCGTCGTCAAGCATGAGCGATTCGCAGTTGACGGAGCATTTCGCGAAAGGAGCATTTTTCGTGACTTTGACTGCCGAACGATACGTTGCCGCGCCGCCCGATTTTGAAATTGTCCGTGTGTTGATGTTGGCAGAAGTTTTCGGAGCCGCATGAATCACAATCGCGCCCGTGTCGAGGTTTTGTCCTCTGCCTGCGAAAGTCACGCCTGTGAATTCTGCGCGAGCACCTTCGCCGTGAAGGACGCTGCAAGGATAAAGCATTGAGACATGAGAGCCGAAAGAGCCGCTTACCCATTCAATCAAACCGCCTTGTTCGACAAGTGCCCGCTTGGTATTGAGGTTCATCATGTTGCGTGACCAGTTTTCTATCGTCGAATAGCGGAGCCTCGCGCCTTCCTTGACAAACAATTCAACACAACCCGCGTGTAAATTCGTGACGTTGTATTTCGGAGCGGAGCAGCCTTCAATAAAATGCAACTTCGCGCCGGCTTCGACGATTATCAACGTGTGTTCAAATTGTCCCGCGCCCGCAGCATTCAATCTGAAATAAGATTGCAGAGGAATTTTCACATCGACGCCCGCCGGAACATAGACGAAACTTCCGCCCGACCAAACCGCTCCGTGCAAGGCGGCAAACTTGTGGTCTTTGGGCGGGACAAGCGTCATGAAATATTCGCGGACAATATCCTCGTGTTCGACGAGCGCGGTTTCCATATCGGTGTAGACGACGCCCAAATCCGTCAAGCGTTTTTGTATGCTGTGATAGACGACCTCCGAATCGTATTGCGCGCCGACTCCCGCCAAAGATTTTTTTTCGGCTTCGGGTATGCCCAGCCTGTCGAAGGTCTTTTTAATTTCGTCAGGCACCTGCGACCAATCGTCGACTTGCTTGGCGTTCGGCTTGACGTAAGTGACAATCTCGTCCATGTTGAGTTCGCTGATGTCGGGTCCCCACTTCGGCAACTCAATTTTTTTGTAAACTTCCAACGACTTCAAACGAAACTCAAGCATCCATGACGGGTCTTTTTTTCTTGCGGATATGTCGCGAATAATTTCTTCCGTCAAGCCCGCGTCGCTTTTGTAAATCGATTTGTCCTCGTCGCGCACGTCGTAAAGTGCCCGCTCAATGTCTTGAATATAATTTTTCATGACTCAACCTCAAATGGCGCGTAACCTTTTTCCGAAACTTCATTGACGAGTTCCGAGCCGCCGCTCAAAACAATCCGCCCGTTCAAAAAAATGTGAGCGCGATTAACCGGCAAGTGTTTCAAAATCTGCGCATTGTGAGTGATTATGATGCAGGAATTATTTTCGTTGTGGAATTTTGCAACGCCGCTTGAAACAATGTCGACCGCGTCAACGTCAAGCCCGCTGTCTGTTTCGTCGAGGAGCGCAAGTTTCGGATTGAGCGTGAGGAGTTGGAGAATTTCGTTGCGTTTTTTTTCGCCGCCGCTGAAGCCGACGTTCATGTATCGACCCGCGTATTCCGGTGCAATTTGCAATTCCTTCATGAGCGCGAGGAGTTCCTTGTGGAATTTGAGGACTTTAATTTTTTCGCCGCTTATCGCCTGCTTTGAAGTGCGCAACATATTTTCAACCGTAATGCCGGGAATTTCTTCGGGGTTTTGGAAGGACAAAAAAATTCCTCGCCGCGCCCGTTCAAAAGTTTTCAAGGCGGTTAAGTCTTCGCCCTCGAAAAAAATTTTGCCGCCCGTGATTTCGTATTTGGGGTGACCGAGTATGACGTTCATCAGCGTCGACTTGCCCGAACCGTTCGGACCGAGTATCACGTGAACTTCGCCTTTGCCGACGCTCAAACTCAAGCCGCGAAGAATTTCTTTGTCGCCTGCCTTGACATGCAGATTTTCTATTTCAAGCAAAATGTTTCGCCTCCTGTTCAGCTTTCAGCTTTTTCTAACAGCTAACAGCTAACCGCTAACAGCTAAATTTTATCTGCGCAAAGATTTTTGTCAATGACGGATAATCGCGGCGGGGATTTTATTTTCCGTCAAAAGTTTTTCAGCCCGCTCCGCGTCGAGGATAAATGCAGCCGTGCTCAAAATATCGGCAACCGTCGCGCAATCTTCGAGGCTCCCGTCGACGACGACGCTCACGGAAAAATTTTTACCTTCGGTGGGCGCGCAAGTCTTCGGATTAATTATGTGATGATAGCGGCGACCTTCGACGACAAAAAATTTTTCGTAATCGCCCGAAGTGGACAGCGCGAAATTTTCAAGCCGGACAATCTCTGCAATTCCCTCGCCGCGAGGATTTTTTATCCCGATATTTTTTTTTCCGACAGCAAAAATCGTGCTCGTGCCGAAATCAATCAAGCCGCTCCGAATTTTTTTATCGGCAAAAATTTTTCGGGCGAGGTCGACGCCGTAACCTTTGGCAATGCCTCCCAAATTAATTTTCACACCGCGTTTGTCGAGGTAAGCCATACCTTCGCGCAGGTGCAAATGTTCAAAGCCGACAAAATTTTTCACGGCGGAAAGTTCTTCTTCGTTCGGGACGCGAGGATTTTCCGTGCCGATATTCCACAGCTCAACCGCAGCTCCAATCGTCACGTCGAATGCTCCGCCCGTCAGCTTTGAAAAATTTTGCGCGGTCTCCAAAATTTTATAAACGTCGGGCGAAATTTTCACGTAATCAATTTCCGCCGCCGCCTCGATTTTTTTCACGTCGACTAAAATATTTTTCTCCAGCTCAAAAATTTTATCAAAGCCCTCGTCGACGGCAGCTTGAGAATTTTTTCCTTCAGCCTTGAGCGTGACGACCGTGCCCATCAAAATTTCACTGCGCTCAAATTTTTCCGAAGTGCAACCCGAAATCAAAATCGCCGCGAAGATTATCAACAAAAATTTTTTCATGCGGAAATTATTCGCCTCGACTGCCCGCAGCCCTTCAACAAATAAAATCTGTTGCCTCTAAAAATTTTCTGTGCTATCCTTCCCGAAAAACGGTTGCGATTGGAGAGATTGTATTTTGGAAGCCGTTGAACTTTTCACCAAAGGCGGATTCGTCATGTATCTGCTTTTGATAAGCTCGGTTGCCGTCGCCGCAATCGGCATTGAGCGTTTCAGATTTTACAGCTACGCCGCGCACAACAGCGAAAATTTTTTGTCCGAACTCAAGGATCGTTTCAAAAGTCAGCAGGCGGGTGAGCTGTTGGGTTTTTGCAATCGGGAAAATTCTTGCGTCGGGCTCGTGGCGGCGGCGGGTATCAAGGCGGCTGTCGCGGAAGAAAACATCGAACTTGCTTTGAACATTGCCTACGACGAAGAGGCAATGAAACTTCGCGCCCGTTTGAATTATCTTTCAATGATTGTGACTTTGGCTCCGCTTTTGGGTCTGCTCGGAACGATTAGCGGCATGATTGAATCGTTTAACATTTTCAGCATACAGGCTGGGCAACCGCTTGCGATAACGGGCGGCATCGGCGAGGCTTTAATCGCGACGGCAACCGGGCTTTGCGTTTCAATCTTCGCGCTGATTGTTCATACCTACTTCGCGCAAAGGCTTGACGAAAAATTAACGACGCTCGACAAAACCGTAAACATTGTGCTTGCAAATTTGAAAAGGGGTCAGTGATTAGTGGTTAGTGATTAAAAATGGAAAGCTATTCAACTCATTGGCGGGCGACGATTTTTGCGGCGATACTTTTGCATTGCCTCTTTGCTTTGATTTTTTCATACGTCTTGCCTTACCTCGCGCCCGAACCGAAAATCGAAGACGTTGCGGAATTTGAGTGGATTGACGTTGACTTGTTGCCCGATAACGTGATTGTCATCGAGGAGGGTGCTCTTCCATCGGAAATCGTTCAAGAGACTTTGCCGACTTTCAAAGCCGAAGATTTATTCGTTCCGGAATTTGAAATGCCCGAAGTGAAAATCGAACCGCTTGAGCCTCCGCCCGAAATAAAACCCCTCGAACCGCCCAAGCCTCAAAAGCCTCAAGTCATCAAAGACGAGCAAGAGGCAAGAAAACAAATTGAAGAAAACCCCGATAAAGAAGTCGTCGTCGTGCCGAAAGATAATCGGCAACTCATGGGCAAGCCTCCCGTCCCGATAATGGAAGTTTATCCCGAACAGGGCAGCGGGCTCGGCTACAAAGGTTACGTTTTAATCGCGGTGACAATCGGCAAGGACGGCAAAGTCAAAGACGCTGAAGTTATTCAAAGTTCGGGCAGATTGTTCGTCGACGAGATAACTCTCAAATCGGCGAGGCAATGGACTTTCAAGCCCGCCCTCGACCAAAACGGCAAGCCGATGGTTTCCTCCAAAATTATCACCTTCGACTTTAAAAAATTTTCTTGAGGGTTTCGCGGTCAAACGCCGAAGAAGCTGCCGAATGACACGCAACGATTTGATTTTAATTGCGGTGCTTTTGATTGAGATTGCGAGTGATTGACTTGCGACGCTTGACGACGAATGCAATGTTAATTTCGTTGTCACTGATTTTATTTTTTGTCGAAGGCTTGTTGCCTCCGCTTTTCTTGCCGCCGGGCGCGAAGTTCGGGCTTGCAAACATTGTGACACTTGCCGCGCTTTACCTTTTGTCGGAAGTCGATGCGCTGATAATTTTGGCGACGAGAATTTTTTTTGCGGGAATGTTTGCAGGTTCGCCGTCGGTAATTTTTTTCAGCGTGAGCGGCGGGCTTTTGAGTTTGGCGGCAATGATTTTACTCAAGCGAACAAAAAAATTTTCAATCGTCGGAGTGAGTGCGGCGGGAGGATTTTTCCATAACGTCGGACAAATTTTCGCGGCGGTATTTTTTATGGGCACTCAAAAAATTTTTTTCTATCTGCCGATTTTGGGAACATGCGGAATTTTTATCGGTGTGTTAATCGGTTTGTTGTCGAAAGAAATTTTAAATCACCTGCCGCCTCGAAATATTTAGTGGTCAGTGGTCAGTGATTAACGGAAAAATTTTTCATCGGCTTGATGAAGGGGGAAATTTTTATGCTCTCGTCGAAACTCACTTGCGAAAACAACTCGTCAAACCTTGAGGAGGAGGTCTAATGGATAACAATAAAATCGACGTTGAGAAATACGGCAAAAATTATTCGGAAGACGGCTTGTGGAATAAAATCAGCGGCAACTTGAAAAAAGCCGGTGCCAATTTGATTTATGAAGTTCTCCAACTTTTCTACGTCGCGCAAAATCCGAATGTCCCGATGAAAATTCGTGCGGCAATGATTGCGCCTCTGGGCTATTTCATTTCGCCCGTAGATTTGATTCCCGATTTGACACCCGTTGTCGGCTACACGGACGACGCCGCAGTTATCGCTATGGCGATTGCCTTTGCCCATGCCTACATCGACGACGAAACTCGACGGAAGGCTAAGGATAAGCTTGTTTCTTTCTTCGGCACGGGAATTCTCAAAAATCTTGCTTAAAATTTTGGGAGGCGATTGTCTTGTTCGAGGCGTTCGGTGCGTCGTTGGGTTTGACACTCGGCGGTTGTCTTTTTTTGGCAGCAACGTCGGGTGCGGCGGTTTATTTCTTCATGAAACGCAAGAAAGGTGACGAATCAGAATCTCTTCGACAAATGCAGACGATTCTTTACGAAGAAATACACAGAGTCCGCGAACTTGTCACGATAAGAAAACCTTTCGCGGGGGATATTTCCTTCGACGACGACAGAAAAATTTTTAATACGAACGTCCACATGCCCTTCAGCGACCGAAAACTTGTTATGACTTATTCGGGAATGATTGTTTGCGGTTGTGACCTCGACAAGATTCGTTTGGCGCGAGAAGGCAACACCGTTAAAATATTCGTGCCGCGCAGTCGTATCCTCGATTACTATGCCGACATAAAATCTTTCAAAGTTCATTACAAAGACACGGGGCTTTTGGCGAAGGATTTTCAAATTGAGGAGCAGAACGCCATAATCAAAGCGGACTTGGAGAACCGGCAATGGAAAGCTGTACAGTCGGGGATTCTCGCGCAAGCCGACGAAGAAGTCAGGCAAGAGCTCACGGCGATAATTTCCCGATGCGGTTTGAATAAAAATTTCGACGTTGAAATTGTCTTCAGAGGCAACGACAATGCAAGAATTTTGAACTCCTCGCAACAAAATCTTTTGAGATAATTTTTTGGAGGGAATGTTTCATAAAAAATGCGGAAGACCGTCACGAATGACGACCTCCCGCTTTGTTTTTGATTTTATTTGACAGATTAAACGTCGGCTTCCAACATGCTTAAGAGGTAACCGGCAGGCACACCGATAATCGGTTTTTGCGGCGCGAAAGGGTCGGTCAAACCTTCTTTCATTTTTTGAATTGCCTCAACCTGCGCGGACTCTTCGCAAGCTTTTTGCAAAAGCTGTTCGTGTTCAAAAAGTTCCTGTTCGATTTTGAGCCGAGCCTTTAATTTTTTCAACCGACGTTCCCAATAACTTTCCTCCTCAACGTGACGCGAATCGTGCTTGCGAATGGCTGACGATTGCCCGCGATAATCTTCCTTCGTCGCACCGAATTGAATCACTTCACGGCGACCGTAAGTGCCGGGGTAGCCGCAAAGATAATCGGGGAAACTTAATTCCTCACGCACGCCGTTCAAAACCCAAGCTTCATATTCGGGGTCGTTTTGCATAGCCTCGTAACCGGCGTCCGAAATGACAATCGTAACCTCGTCGCGGTGTCGGGTAATGTTGCGCGGAATGTTTTGCAATTCGCCCTCGATATAAGCTTTGTATTCGTCAAGGGTCATTTCCTGCGGCGAAATTTTTTTGAGACCGTCACGCGCCTCCGATAAAATTTCGTCGTAGGTTTTTTCTTTGTGAAAGTTTTCGACGCGCCGCTCCAAGTTTTCCATCATGATAACCGCTTTGCCGATATACACGTTGTCCAAATGAATTTCGTTGCCCGCCATAAAAAATCACCCTCCTTTAAAATTTTATCGGAAGGTGAATTTTTTTCTTAACAGCTTGACGACGGACAAATTTTCGACAACGGACACGAGGAACATTTCGGATTGCGCGCCTTGCAAATTTCTCGTCCGTGCCAAATCAGCCGGTGATGAGTGGCTGTCCATTTTTCGCGAGGAATAATTTTTTGCAAGCCCAATTCGACTTCAAGCGGCGTGTTGCCTTCGGCAAGCTTCATGCGATTGGCTAATCTGAAAACGTGAGTATCGACGGCAATCGCGGGATTTTTAAAGGCGACACTCGTCACGACGTTTGCGGTTTTGCGACCGACACCCGGCAACTTTATCAGCTCGTCGAAATCGGAAGGAACTTCGCCGCCGTAATTCTCCGATAAAATTTTTGAAGTCTCGACGATGTGTTTTGCCTTTGAACGAGATAAACCGCAGGGCTTGATAATTTCTTCGAGGCGCGCTTGACCGAGTTGCAAAATTTTTTCGGGCGTGTTTGCGATTGGAAATAATTCTGCCGTGACCAAGTTGACGCGTTTATCGGTGCATTGAGCGGACAAAATCACGGCGACCAAAAGTTCAAAAGCCGAATCGAATTTCAGTTGCGGGACTGCGTTGCGATAAGTCTCCTCCAAAATTTTCAGTTCCTCAAATTTAATTTTGTCGTCCATGTCAATCACCGCTGCAGACCATTTCCAAATAAGGCAACTCCTTGAAGCCGAGCCGCTTATAAAGTTTTAAAGCATCCGCGTTATCGTGTTCGGTTTCAAGGCGCAAAATTTTATCGGGATAACGAGCTTTGACGTATTGGATAAATTTTGAGCCGATGCCTCGCCCGCGATATTCCGCCTCGATAAAAATATCTTCAAGCCAAATGCATTCGCCGCCGAATTCCGTTGAGTAGCCTCGCGCCGTGATTCCGTAGCCGATAATTTTATCTTCGACAATGAAAACGAAACCCTCGACGTAAGGTGAGCCGCCGAGACAATTTTCAATGTTCGCCTCAAAAATTTCCTCCGAGCCGTCCGTTATGACTGCGGGCGAAGTGTAAAATTTTCTCATCATGTCGAGGACAACATCGCCGTCCTCCCGGTGCATTTCCGTAATTAAAATTTCCATGTCAATTCGTCAAGCTCCTCACGGGCGCGGGAATTCTTCCTCCGCGAGCAATGAATGCCTCCGAACTCCATTGATTCTTGACGGGGACAATCGGGCAGTAGCCGAGCAAGCCGCCGTATTCGACAACGTCACCGACTTTTGCATTGGGCACGGGAATAAGTCGCACGGCGGTTGTTTTGTTGTTGACGACACCGATAGCCGCCTCGTCCGCGATAATCCCGCTCAAAGTCGCCGCACTCACGTCGCCGGCAACCGCAATCATGTCCAAGCCGACACTGCAAACGCAAGTCATTGCCTCCAACTTTTCAATCGACAACGAACCTTGACTGACAGCGTGAATCATGCCTTCATCTTCGCTGACGGGGATAAACGCTCCGCTCAAGCCGCCGACGTGTGAACTTGCCATGAGCCCGCCTTTTTTGACAGCATCGTTTAAAAGTGCAAGCGCGGCAGTCGTGCCCGGTGCTCCGCAAGCTTCAAGACCCATTTCCTCCAAAATCCTCGCAACCGAATCTCCGACGGCGGGTGTGGGTGCAAGTGACAAATCGATTATCCCGAACGGCACTCCCAATCGCCGCGAAGCCTCTTGAGCCACGAGCTGACCGACGCGAGTAATTTTGAACGCCGTCTTTTTAATCGCCTCTGCTATTTCGGTGAAGTTCGCGCCTTTCAAATCTTCCAGTGCATGTTTGACGACGCCGGGCCCGCTGACTCCGACGTTGATAACTTTATCAGGTTCGCTGACGCCGTGAAATGCTCCCGCCATAAACGGATTGTCTTCGGGCGCATTTGCGAAGATAACCAGCTTGGCACAACCGATAGCCTGCTTGTCACGAGTGAGCTCCGCCGTCCTCTTGATGACTTCCCCGGCTTCACGAACGCAATCCATATTAATGCCGGCTTTCGTCGATGCGAGGTTGATTGAGCTGCAAACCAAATCGGTCGACGCCAAAGCTTGCGGGATTGATTCAATCAAAATCCTGTCGCCTGCCGTGTAACCTTTTTCGACAAGCGCACTGAAGCCTCCGATAAAATTAACGCCGACTTCTTTTGCGGCGCGGTCGAGCGTTTCGGCTATCGGCACGTAACTTTCAGCCTTGCAACTTTCGGCAACAATGGCAATCGGCGTGACGGAAATTCTTTTGTTGATAATCGGCACTCCGTATTCCGCCTCAATCTCCTCGCCGGTCTTGACAAGAAATTCAGCGGACTTTGTAATTTTGTCGTAGACGTTGCGGCAGAAGTCGCGCAGGTTCGGATGAGCACAATCCCTTAACGAAATGCCCATCGTTATCGTTCGAACGTCGAGTTTGTTGACGGTTATCATTCGGTTTGTTTCGAGAATATCTTCAATCGTTATCAAAAAATTTTCAACTCCCTAACAGTTAAAAGTGATCAGTGGTCAAAAAAAATTCTAACAGCTAACAGCTAACAACTAACCGCTAAATCTTATGCATTACGTCGAAAATATCTTGGTGCTGCGTTTTTATTTCGACGCCGATAGCCTCGCCCTGTTCGCGCAGTTTTTGTTGAAGGTCTACAAGACGAATTTTACTTTCCGACGCTTCCGCGAAAAGAATCATGTTGAAGAAGCCGTCCAAAATGTTTTGATTGATGCTTAAGATGTTGACGTTGTTATCGGCAAGAATTTTCGTCACGCTCGCGATTATCCCGATGCGGTCTCTGCCGACGACTGTCACGATTAATTTCATTTCTATCACCTCGCGCCGATTATAGCAGAAAATTTCAAGGCAGAAAAATTTTTTCAATCCCAAATGCCCGACCGTCATTAAAAACCCTAACCACTAACAGCTAACAGCTAAAACGGACGCAGCAAAAGAAAAGTATGTTTAAAAATAAAATTCATTGAAACGCTTAATCGGAGCCATCATTTCAATTTATCAACACACCCTAATTTACCGACAGCCTCTACAAAAATTTTGCAAAGCTTATTATGGTGTCGAGTTCCGCACAAAGATTATTTTTTCATTAAAAATTACGTTCAGCCTTATGGACAAGCCGGAAATTTTCGATTAAAATGATAGAGAGTTTTCAGCAATCTTTCATAGGAGGAATGTTTCATGAAGAATAAAATCACGGTCAACAAGTTAAACGAGAAGCTCCATTTCTACTTAATCTCAAACGGAAAGCGGTACTACTTATTCACGCAAGACTTTTCAAAGGGCGTCTACCAATTTTTCAGGAGCGGGCGTTCGGAGTCGGAATTGCACAAATACAATCTCTGGCGAAAAAATCCGCGTCTGGACAAAACGATTGAGAAGTTGCCGATGTATATGCGCTACGTGTTGAAAGAGGATAATGCCGCGTGAAATTACTCAAAGAAAAAATTTATCTCCCGCCGAAAACTCGACGGGAGCTTTTAATTTGTTTCCAATTAATTTCAGGAAGTTACCAAGGTTGAGGCGTCATGGGAGTGACGACGCCGAATTGATAGCCCCAGTCGCGCAGGAAGTGAATCATTTCGGGCAGAGCTTTGACGGTCTCGACCTTATCGCCGGTTGAGTGCATGAGGATAATCACGGAATGCGGAGGATTGTCGCCCAGATATTTCAGGATGTTGTTAATTTGCGTGGAGGCGTTCGGCTTGGAAGGCGTGGCGTCTTCGGTCAAAACATTCCAATCGTGTTCGACGTAGCCGCAATCGATAATCATGTTCCAATAATCGCCGTTAAACATGCCGACGCCGCCGGGCGCGCGAATTATGAACGGGCGCACGCCGATAACATTTTTAATCGCGTTGTCGGTTTGAATAATCTGCTCCATAAAACTCCAAGGGCTGGCATAAATTTGATCGTAGCGGTGATTGTAGCTGTGATTGCCGATTGCGTGACCTTCATTGAAGATTCGTTTTAAGACTGCGGGATAAGCTTCAACCATGTTGCCGCAAACGTAGAAAGTCGCTTTGACGCCTTCGACCTTGAGGATGTCCAAAATTTGCGGCGTGATTTTATCGTCGGGTCCGTCATCGAAAGTCAGATAAACTGTCGGATTGTCGTAGTAATAATCGAGTTCGGGCAAAACGACGGGCAAACCTTTTTCCTGCCGCTCCCAAATTATGTATTTGTCGTAAACGGGCTTTGTCGGGTCGTTGAGCTGAAGATTGGATAAGTCGTCATCTGCCAGAATATAATCTTTGCCGGCTTGAGCTTCGGGCGCGGGTTCGGAAGGTTGAGCTTCGTCCGAAGGATTATCGGATTTTTGAGGCGTCGCAACTTCCGTAGGAATTTGATTTACATCGCTCGGCTTTTGTTGTTGCCCGCAACCGACAAGACTTGCCGTCAGCAACAGCAGAAACATTAAGCAAAAAATTTTTTTCATGAGATACTCCTTAGCATAAAAAATTTTTTTTAATATAACGCAACTTGAAGTTGGAATCAAGAAAAATTTTTTAAAGCGATTAAAAGGGTTGAAGGAAAACAGCGGGAAATATCCCCTTCGAGGTGATTTTGATGATTGACAAAAATTTATTCCTGTATGATTTGGCAGTCACGGCAATTTTCAAAAACGAGGGGCGTTATCTGAAAGAGTGGCTGGATTATCATTTGCTCGCGGGCGTCGAACATTTTTATCTTTACAACAACGACTCAACCGACAATTATAAAGAAGTGCTCGCGCCTTACATAGAAAAAAATTTGGTCACGCTTACCGATGTTCCCGGCAAGTTGATGATGTATCCCGCTTACAACGATGCCCTCGATAAATATCGTTTCGATTGTCGATACATGGCGTTCATTGATTTGGATGAATTTGTTTACCCTAAGGTTGACGGGGGGGGGGCTTATTAAATTAATTGATGAAATTTTTTCGGATAAACCGCATGCGGCGGGCTTGGGTATTAATTGGCAATTGTTCGGCTCGAACGGACAAGAGACAGCAGATTATTCTCGCGGGCTCTTGGAAAGATTCACGCGGCGCGCTCCGAGCGACTGGGAGGACGGACATGACGGAGGAAATGTTTACAGGAAAACTATTGATAACCCGCGACTTATCCGCTATCGACGTAACCCTCATTTCGCCGATTATTTCAAAGGAAAATTTGCCGTCAATTCAAATGGCGAGTACATAGGATTTTGGTACGGCAACAAACCGATTCTTGCCGACAAAATCGTTATCAATCATTATTACACCAAATCGAAGGAAGAATACTTGAAAAAGAAACTGCCCAGAGGTTCATGTTGTATGGACAGAAATTATTCTATGCCAAATTACAGTTATGACCGCAATGATGTTTTCGACGACGGCATTTTAAAATATCGGGCTGCCCGCGCAGAAAATTTTTCTTTCGAGAGTGAGGAGTCAAGGAACAGCCGCGTAATAAATGCTCTTGTTCAAACATTAATGAAGACTTCGACTGAAGATTCTCTTGCCGGCAAGCTTGAAACTTTTTTGACATGCCGAGCCGTTGCGGAAAAGTTTCAAATAAAAATCGGTGAGCATTTCGCGGAAGAATATGCGCTCGCTTGGATTTATCGGACGCTGCTCACAGCAAACCCGCTGACATACACAGAGGTGCAACAATTCCTCAAAGCCCTGCCTGAAATTTTATCGAGACCGTTTCCGATTTGCAAAGAGATTAAAATTTTGACTCAAGATAATCTCATTCCGGGTCTTTGTGAAAGTTTGAAGAATGGCGATGTTATGAAAGGAACTTATGATTGGAAAGAGTGGTTCGATCGCATGCACCTTCAAAAAATTTTGCGTTCGTTAAAATGATTTAGCGGAGATGATACGATTGGTCGAAAAGAATTTGTTCCTGTATGATTTGGCAGTCGTCGCGATTTTCAAAGACGAGGGGCGTTATCTGAAAGAGTGGCTTGATTATCATTTGCTTGCGGGCGTCAAACATTTCTATCTTTACAACAACGACAGCACAGATAATTATGCGGAAGTGCTTGCGCCTTATGTCGAAAAAAAATTGGTCACGCTCATAAATTTTCCCGGCAAGGCAATGCAAATTCCCGCTTATATCGACGCTCTTCAACGCTTCAGATTTTTTTGTCGCTACATGGCGTTCATTGACCTTGACGAATTCATTTTCCCGAAGACCAATCGAAGTATCGTTGAAGTTACCGACGAAATTTTATCGCACGACTCGAAGGCGCAGGCACTCGCCGTAAGCTGGCACATGTTCGGCTCGAATAATTTGGAGACGGCGGATTATTCTCGCGGCGTCTTGGAAAGATTTACTCGACGCGCCCCCGACAAGTGGGAAACTTTTTTCGAATCGGAAAAAAATGTTTCGCGCGCCGGCAATATGTATGTGAAACTTATTGCCAACCCGCGCAGTGTCAAAATGTTGTTGGGCTCTCATGTCGGCATTCATTTCGGAGAAAATTATTCCGTAAACGAACGCGGCGAAAAAATTGTTTCCTATGCGAACGAAAGCATGTGCACCGATAAAATTACGCTGAATCATTATTCGATAAAGTCGCGTGAAGAATTTTTTAACAAGACTCGTCGCGGCATTGCCGATAAGCTTGAAGATGAACTCTACACGAAAATTTTATTTGACGTGTCGGATCGCAATGAAGTTTTCGACGACGGCATTTTGAAATATCGGGCGGCTCGCGCCGAAAATTTTTTTATTGAAAGTGATAACGAGAGGCTTCGTCGCGTTGAAAAAATTTTAATTGATATCTTGACCGAATGCTCACCCTTCGACGCCCCCGAAAAATTTTTTGTCGGCAAGCTTGAAACTTTTCTGACGTGCCGAGCCGTTGCGGAAAAGTTTGGAATAAAAATCGGTGAACACTTCGCGGAAGAATATGCCCTCGTTTGGATTTATCAATGCTTCATGAAAAAAACTTTGTTCACTTATGCCGAGCTTCAACTTTTCTTGAGCGAATTGCCCGCGCTCCTTGCCCGAGAGTTTCCGCTCTGCAAGAAACTGAATCGGATTGCTCAAGAAAAAATTTTTCCCTTGATTTATTCTGATTTAAAAGCCGCGCAAGAATGGTTCGGCTTTTACGATTTCCAATACATTCAAAGACTTTTACAAATCATTTGAAACGGAGGCATTTTTATGATTGACAGAAATTTGTTCCTGTATGACTTGGCAGTCACGGCGATTTTCAAAAACGAGGCTCCTTACCTGAAAGAGTGGCTTGATTATCATTTGCTTGCAGGCGTCGACCATTTCTATCTTTACAACAACGACAGCACCGATAACTATGCGGAAGTGCTCGCGCCTTATGTCGAAAAAAATCTTGTCACGCTCATTGACTTTCCCGGCAAAGCCATGCAGTATTCTGCCTTCGAGGATGCGATTGATAAATATCGTTTCGAATGCCGTTACATGGCGTTCATCGACCTTGACGAATTCATTTATCCGAAGGTTGACGAGGGAACGATTACAGATTTGGTTGACCAATTTTTCTTTACCGAAGAAATTTTTTTTCATACGCCCAAGGCTGCGGGCGTGTCGATTAATTGGCAATGTTTCGGCTCAAGCGGAGAAACCAAGGCAGATTATTCTCGCGGCGTCTTGGAAAGATTCACTCATCGTGCTCAAAGCGATTGGGATCTTGACGGAAAGAGCGGCAATGTTTTCAAGAAAACCATAGACAATCCGCGTCTTATCCGCTATCGAATCAGCCCCTATTTCTCCTGTTATTTCGAAGGAAAATCCGCCGTCCTTTCCAACGACGCATATATTGGAACTTGGTACGGCAACAAACCGATTCTCTCCGACCAAATCGTTATCAATCATTACTTCACCAAGTCAAAAGAAGAATTTTGGCTCAAGCAAAGAAAGGGACGCGCCGACGGCAATGCAAAGAATTTATCTGAAGAAGACTTCCAATCTTACGACCGCAATGAAGTTTTCGACGACGGCATTTTGACATATCGTGCCGCACGGGCAAAAAATTTTTCTCTTGAGAGTAATGATGAGAGGATTAACCGCGCGGGCAACGCTCTTGTTCAAACATTAATGAAGACTTCGACCAAAGATTCTCTTACCGGTAAGCTTGAAACTTTTTTGACATGCCGAGCCTTAGCCGAAAAGTTTCAAATAAAAATCGGTGACCGATTCGCGGAAGAATATGCCCTCGCTTGGATTTATCGGGCACTGCTCATAGCAAACCCTTTGACAGTCGCGGAAATTCAGCAGTTCCTCAAAGCCTTGCCTGAAATTTTGACAAGACCCTTTCCCGTCTGCAAAGAGCTTAAAACGCTGGCTCAAGACAATGTCATTCCGCGTTTTTGTGAAGCCATGAAAGCCGGCAATGTCAATACGGTACCGGAAGATTGGAAAATGTGTGTCGATATGTTGCACCTTCAGAAGTTATTGCGTTTGATAAAATAACTCAGAGGAGATGATACGATTGGTCGATAAGAATTTGTTCCTGTACGATTTGACGATTACGGCAATTTTCAAGAACGAAGGGCATTACCTCAAAGAGTGGCTGGATTATCATTTGCTCGCGGGCGTCGAACATTTTTATCTTTACAACAACGACTCAACCGACAATTATAAAGAAGTGCTCGCGCCTTATATTGAAAAAATCTTGTCACGCTGACAGATGTCCCCGGCAAGATGATGCAATATCCCGCCTATGAAGACGCCGTTCAAAAATATCGTTTCGACTGTCGATACATGGCGTTCATTGACATTGACGAATTCATTTATCCCAAGACAAATCGTATTGTCTCCGAAGTCCTCGACGAAATTTTATCTTCTGAATCAAATGCGGCAGGCTTGGCGATTAATTGGCAAATCTTCGGCTCGAACGGTCAAGATAAGGCAGATTATTCTCGCGGGCTCTTGGAAAGATTCACTCGCCGCGCTCCGAGTGATTGGCAAGATTCACATGGCTTTTTAAATAATGTTTATAAGAAAGAAATAAATAATCCGCGCCTTGTTCACTATTGTACCAATCCT
Source organism: Selenomonadaceae bacterium (assembly GCA_017535925.1). Taxonomy (GTDB): domain Bacteria; phylum Bacillota; class Negativicutes; order Selenomonadales; family Selenomonadaceae; genus Quinella. Next base: position 19,307 of record JAFXTD010000050.1, read on the forward strand.
CACTTCTTTCATTATTTCAGCGGGAAGTTTGCCGTTAATTCCGACGGCGAACGCATTGGAAGCAAGCCGATTCTTTTCGACAAAATCGTTGTCAACCACTACAACACCAAGTCTAAAGAAGAATTTTTAAACAAAAAGAACAGAGGACGCGCCACGACAAGTACAAAGACATTGCCGCAGGAAGCCTTCCAAGTTCACGACCGCAATGATGTTTTCGACGACGGCATTTTAAAATATCGGGCTGCCCGTGAAAAAATTTTTTCTTTCGAAAGTGAGGAGTCGAGGAGCAGCCGCGTGATAAATGCTCTTGTCCAAACATTAATGCAGACTTCACCGGAAGATTTTTTTACGGGCAAGCTTGAAACATTTTTGACATGCCGAGCCGTTGCGGAAAAGTTTCAAATAAAAATCGGAGAGCACCTCGCGGAAGAATATGCGCTTGCTTTAATTTATCGGACGTTGTTCAAAGCAAACCCTTTGACATACTCTGAAATTCAGCAGTTTCTCAAAGCTTTGCCTGAAATTTTGACAAGACCGTTTCCGATTTGCAAAGAGATTAAAACGCTGGCTCAAGACAATATCCTTCCGAGACTTTGCGAGACGTGGAAAAACTTTGGCGATATGAAAGCGCGTGACGATATAATTTACGTTCAGCAGCTCTTGCGTTTGATAAAATAAATTAACGGAGATGATACAATGATTGACAAGAAAAATGTTCTGCACAATTCGCAGAATATCTACTACCGCTCGACGGTCGGCGCGGCGGAGGCGGGCTCAAGTGTGCGGCTCGGTATCACGATAAAAACCGAAGCCGTCATTAAGCAAGTCCTCCTGCACACTTGGGAAGAGGGCGCGGGCGAAAAATGGTCGAACCTCACCACTCGCGACGATGAAAAATCGACCGAAAAATTTTATTCCATCGTAACAAAAATGCCCGATAAAGGTGGCTTGCTTTGGTACTATTTCATAATCGTCACCGGCGGCAAGACTTACTACTACGGCAACAATCCCGAACTTTTGGGCGGCGTCGGCGAACTCTACGACCATTTGCCGCCCGCCTTTCAAATCACCGTCTATCAAAAGGGCGCGAAGACTCCCGATTGGTTTAAGCACGCCGTCATGTATCAGATTTTCCCCGACAGATTTTATCGCGACGGAAACGAAATTATCGAGAAGGAAGGCGCGGTCTATCACGCGTGCTGGAGCGACGACCCCGTTTATTTCAAAGACACCGCCCGCGACGAGATAGCCGCCTATGATTTTTTCGGAGGCAATCTGCGCGGCGTCGAAAAAAAATTGGACTACCTCAAAGAGCTGGGAATCAACGCGATTTATTTTAATCCCGTCTTCGAATCGGAAAGCAATCACCACTACGACACGGGCGACTACCACAAAATTGACCCTATACTCGGCACGAACGAAGAATTCAAACATTTAATCGACACGGCGCGTGAAAAAGGTATCCGAATCATAATCGACGGCGTCTTCAGCCACACCGGCTCCAACAGCATATATTTCAATTGCAAGGGCAAATACAATTCGGTCGGCGCGTTTCAATCGAAAGATTCACCCTATTACGAGTGGTATGACTTCAGAAATTATCCGACCGATTACGACAGCTGGTGGAATTTCCCGACGCTCCCCAACGTCCGCGAGACAACTCCAAGCTACATGGATTTTATCATTCGCGACAAAGACAGTGTCCTCAAGCACTGGATGCGCGAGGGCATAAGCGGTTGGAGGCTTGACGTTATCGACGAACTGCCTGCCGAATTTTCACGCTTGTTTTTTGCAGAGCTGAAAAAAATTAATCCCGAAGCCGTCATGATTGGCGAAGTCTGGGAAGACGCCTCGAACAAAATCGCTTACGGTGTTCAGCGGCAATACCTCTGCGGCTACGAAATGGATTCGGCGATGAATTATCCTCTGCGCGCTCATATCTTCGACTTCATACTCGGCAACATTGACGGCGAACTTTGCATGCGGCGCATGGAAAGCCTCCGCGAAAATTATCCCAAAGAAAATTTTTACGCCATGATGAATTTAATCGCCAGTCATGATATTATGCGTCCCGTCACGATTTTCGGCGAGGCTCCCTACTACGACCAAATGCCCGCTTATGAACAATCGCATTTCAGACTTGACGAGGCGGCAGAAAAACTTGGCAAGGCGCGTTTAAAAATGGCGGCTCTTTGGCAAATGACTTATCCCGGCGTGCCTTGCATTTACTACGGCGACGAAATCGGCATGCAGGGCTTCAAAGACCCGACGAATCGCAGACCGTATCCTTGGGGCGGCGGCGACCTGGAACTGCTTGCGACTTACAAAAAATTTATCAAGCTCCGCAATGAGAATATGGTTTTGCAGACGGGCGAACTTTTGCCTCTGCCGTCGAAGGGTGATATTGTTGCCTTTGCCCGCGTGATTCGCAACGGTCATGATGTCTTCGAACACGAGGCGGACAATGATATTTACCTCGTCGCGTTCAATCGTTCCAAAAATCGCGGCAAGGAAGTTTCCTTCGACGTGAGCGATTTTGCCAACGGACTTTTCGTCGACGTTTTCAATCCCGAAAAAAAATATCCCGTTGCCAGAGGAAGAGTCACGTTTAAGATTGAGCCGCTTGAAGGCGTTTTGCTCCATCACGTTCCGCAACAACAAAACTACGACCGCCGCGCAGGAATTATCCTCCACCCGACAAGCCTGCCGTCGAAATACGGTATCGGCGACATGGGCAAGGAGGCTTATGAATTTGTCGACTACCTCAAGGCGGCGGGTCAAAGCATTTGGCAAATCCTTCCGCTCAATCCCGTCGGCTACGGTTATTCGCCCTATCAATCGCCTTCAGCCTTCGCGGGCAACCCGATGATAATTTCAATCGACGCGCTGATTGAGGAAGGGCTCCTCAAAGATTCGGATATAAAAGTTCCGCTTCGGCTTGCAAAGACAAAATTCGTTGACTTCGAGGCAGTCGACAAGCTCAAGACCGCCGCACTCAAGAAAGCATTCAAAAACTTCAAGGCAAAACTCAAAACCGACGCCGCTCTTGAAAAGGACTTCAAAAAATTCTGCGCGGCGCAAAAATATTGGCTTGAGGATTACGCGTTGTTCGCGGCGATTAAGCAGAAACACGGCGGCGCGTATTGGATTGAATGGGATTTGAAAATCAAACAACGCGACAAAAAAGTTTTGGCAGAATTACGTAAGGAACTTGCCGACGAAATTTTGTTCACGGAATTTGAGCAATTCATCTTCGAGCAGCAGTGGCAGAAACTTCACAACTATGCACTTGAACGCGGCATTGAAATTATGGGCGACATGCCGATTTTCGTTTCAGCCGACAGCGCGGACGCTTGGGCGAATCAGCAAGAGTTCCTGCTTGACGAGGAAGGTCATCCCGAAAAAGTTGCGGGAGTTCCGCCCGATTATTTCAGCGCGACGGGTCAGCTTTGGGGCAATCCTCAATACGACTGGAAAGAAATGGCAGCGACCAAATACAAGTGGTGGAAGTTGCGTTTCAAGCGGATTTATGAATTGGTTGATATTGTTCGCGTTGACCACTTCCGCGCCTTTGAATCGTATTGGTCGATACCCGGCGACGCCAAGACTGCAATTAAGGGCGAATGGATTAAAGGACCCGGCTTGAATTTCTTCAAAGAGATTCGAAAAGAAATCGGCGACAAACAAATCGTTGCTGAAGACTTGGGAATTATCACGGACGCCGTTGATAATCTTCGCGAGGATTGCGGCTTCCCCGGCATGAAGGTTTTGCATTTCGAGTTGCACTTCAACGAATACGGACGCATGGGCTTTGTTCCGCCCGAAAATTCCATAACCTACACCGGCACGCACGACAACAACACGACGGTCGGTTGGTTCATGGAGGACGTGGACAACGACAGCAAGGCGACGATTGCCGCGCTTATCGGTGCAGATGTTCGCCGCCCCGATGACATTTGCAAAAAGCTGATTGAATTTGCCTACGCCTCCAATTCGCGCTTTGCGATTGTTCCAATGCAAGATATTCTCAAGCTTGACAGCAAAAATCGAATGAACACGCCGGGCACCGTCGGCACGAACTGGGGCTGGAGGCTCAAGCCCGATTATCTTGCGGAAGCGGAGGCTGACAAGCTCAAAGCTCTGTGCAATAAATATTTGAGATAAGTTTTAAAGAGGTAGTATCATGAAAAAATTTCTGACTAAACTTGCCGTCGGCTTGGCGGCTCTGTCGATTGTGAATGTTGACGCCGAAGCTTGCACGATTATGCTTGTGACTAAGGGCGCGTCGACGGACGGCAGTGTTTTCGTTTCGCACTGTGATGACGAATTTGACAACGACCCCAATACCATTTTTATTCCTGCGAAAAATCACAATAAGGGAAGTCTTCGCCCTGTTTATCACAATCCCGCCGCTATTGACAAGTTGCACGACAAGCCGCACACAAAGGTGATTGGTCATATTCCCGAAGTCGAGCACACTTACGCTTATATCGACGCTGATTACCCCGCCGTGAACGAACAAGGCTTGATGCTCGCCGAATGTACTGACTTGTGCGCTTGGCTGCCGGAAATTTCCTATAAAGAAGGCGGCGGGATTTTCTATTCCTCCGAACTTGGACGCGTGGCTTTGGAACGTTGCAAGACTGCCCGCGAGGCGATTAAACTTATGGGCGAGCTTGTCGACGAATACGGGATTTACGGCAGGTCGAAGTCAATGTTTGTTGCCGATAAGAACGAGGGCTGGATTTTTGAAATGCAACCGACACCGAGCGGCAAGGGCGGCTTATGGATTGCCGAAAAAATTCCCGACGGGCATTACTCCATTGCGGCGAATCAGTTGAGGATTCGTGCGATAAGAGAAAATGACCCGAATCAAATTTTTAATCCGAAGTTGCCGCAGATGTTGAAGGAACTCGGTCGGGCTGCTTATGACGAGCAAGGCAATTTGGATTGGGTAAAATCTCTTCAAGCCGAAGAATTGAACCACCCGTATTATTCAATGCGGCGCGTGTGGCGCGGGTTAAGTGTCGTTGCTCCGTCGAAAAATCTTTCGTCAAAAGTCGAAGGCTGGGACTCCGATTATTATCCGTTGAGTGTTAAGCCCGATAAAAAGTTGGCGATAACCGACGTTATGAAGTTGTACCGCGATTATTATCAAGGCACCGAATTTGACATGACGACGAAAAACTCTGCGGGCGTGCACGGTTTGCCGTATGATTACACAGAAAAGAGCGAGCGGGCGATTCTTTCGGCGGATACGTGTTATTCATACATTGCTCAAGTTAATGACAAGTTGCCCGCGCCGGTTTTTTGGCTCTCGACGAATACGCCTCTTGAAAATCCTTACGTGCCCTTTGCCGTGTCGAAAATGCCCGATGCATATAATCACGCCTTGAGAGATAAATACGATGATTCCAAAATGTTTTGGGCGTCAAGTCAAGTCACGGCTTTAAGTCGCGGTTATTGGAATTCCTTAAGCGACACGGTCAGCTATGTGGTTAATCAATCCGAAAAAAATTCTCTGGAGCTTGTCGAGTCGTCACGTAATCTGTCGAAAAATAAATTCGCCGCTGCGTTGAATCAAAATGCGGTCAAAGTCTTTGACGATTGGAAAAATCTTTACACGCAGCTTTTGATTGAACATAACGTCGGCGCGGACGTCAAGTATGACGAACGTAATTTACCTGCGCCCGACGCTCCGACCGAATATTAATTTTAAATTTTGAAAGGTTATGTTATGGCTGAAATAGAAAATACTTTTATGGTTGAAAAAGTCTGTCCCATTTGCGAGAAGACGTTTCGCGTTATGAAAGTTCGTTCGCGGATTCCCGTTTCCAAACGCGACGAGGACGGTTGCACTCACTACGAGGGATTCAATCCCTACTACTACAGCATTTGGGTCTGCGAGCATTGCGGCTTCGCGGCTGACGAGGACACTTTCACGACGAAAATTCCCGACCGCCATTTGACGATTCTCAAAGCCGTCCTGCTCACGAAAAATATCAAAGTGCCTTTCGTCGAGGAGCGCATGCTTGAAAATGCATCGACGGCTTACAGATTGGCGTTGAAGTATTTGGATTTGATTCACGGCAAAGCCTCCAAGAAGGCGAAGTACGCGCACCGCTTGGCATGGATTTATCGTGAGGCAGGAGACAACGCTCAAGAAGAAGAATTCCTCCGAAAAGCCGTTGAATCTTACGAAGAAGCTTTGATGCGTGAAAAGTTCCCGATAGGCGAGCTGACCGATAACGCGTTTATTTATATCGTTGCGGCGATTTATTGGCGGCTCGGCGACAGGCAAAAGGCTACGACATATCTTTCGCGACTGATAAGCGACCAAGGCGTTCGGGAACGCGAACCCAGGATTCACGACAAGGCACGGGATTTATGGAGCGACATGCGCGCTGCTAAAAAGCAATTAGGAATTAGGAATTAGGAATGAAGAAAAAATTTTGGAATGCCGTTTGCATTTTGTTGAGCTTGATGATTTTGGTCACAGGCTCGACGGACTGCTCGGCGAAAAAGAAAGTCGTCAAGGAAAAAATTTTATACATCCCGCACGACAGCAGACCGATTGTCAATAAGCAGACGACCGAAGTTTTGGAAAAGGCGGGCATTGAAATTGTGACACCGCCTCCGGAACTTTTGGGCGACCGTGAAAATTTGGGCGACCCCGATTTACTTTGGGACTGGCTCAACAAAAACGCCAAGAAAGATATAACCGCCGCAGTCATTTCGTCTGACGCTCTGCTTTACGGAAGTTTGGTCGGTTCGCGCAAGCATGACTACGACGGCGATGAAATTTTGGCTCGCGCAGATTTATTCGTTGAGTTTCGTCGCAAGCATAAAAAAATGCCGCTGTACGTCTTCGGCTCGATAATGCGCACGCCTCGCACGGGTTTGGCTTCGGGCTACGAGGAGCCGGATTATTATCGCTACTACGGCACAAATATTTTCCGCTTAACCGAACTGATGGACAAGCAGGAATTGGAAGGCTTGACGCCGCGTGAAATTAAGGAGTTCAATTTTTTGCAGCGATTGATTCCGACGCGGGCGATTGAAGATTGGATGGGGCGGCGCGAAAAAAATTTTGACGCCAACAAAAAATTAATCGACTGCACCCGCAACAACACCTTTGATTATCTTTTGCTCGGTCGTGACGACAACGCGCCCTATTCGCAGACGCACAACGAAGGTCGCAAGCTTTTACAATACGGTCAAGGCATTAAGAGTTATTTGACGACGGCGGGCATTGACGAATTCGGGCTTATTCTTTTGGCGAGGGCAGTCAATGAGCGGACGCAGACTTCCCCGAAAATTTTTGTCAAGTACAATTGGGGGCGCGGCGCACGGACAATCCCCGCTTATTCCGACGAGGCGATTGACGATTCGATTCAAGCAGCGATTAAAGCAAGCGGCTCCACTTTGACCGACGACGAGACCCGCGCAGATTTTATCCTCGCCGTGAATACAAATCCCAACGGCGAAACCTTCGAGGCAAACGACGAAATTAACGACGGGCAAGCTCGTGACGGCACGAATTTTTTTGCCGACATCGTTCAAGATTATGTCAAAGGCGGGCGCAAAGTTATCGTCGCCGACATTGCCTTTGCCAACGGTTCCGACAACGCGCTCATGGAACAATTCAGACAACGCGGGCTTCTTTTCAAGTTGAAAGCTTATTCCGGCTGGAACACTCCGACAAATTCTGCGGGCTTTGCTCTGGGCGAAGGAATTTTATCCGCCCGCATGAATGACAACGCCGTCAACGAATTGCTCCTGCGCCGCTATCTTGACGATTGGGCTTATCAGGCAAACGTTCGGCAAATCGTTGCGAATCAGCTGTATTGGTTGTCGGGTGAAGGGCGTTACGAATCTTTGAACGACAAACTTTATTCGGCTGAAGATAATTGTGCGTCATTGATTCAAAGCTTCGCGCAGAGGAATTTGCCGAAGTTCACGGGCAACGATAATATCCGCGTCAGTTTCCCGTGGAACAGAATGTTTGAATCGGAAATTTCTTTCGGAGGCAACAGAAATGCAAGATAAGAATTTTATAACGATAGCTCTGCCGAAAGGAAAACTTTTCGGCTTGTCGACCGAGCTTTTAAAAGAAATCGGTTGGACGGCGGAAGGACTTCACGAAAAATCTCGCAAGCTGATAATCACGAACGAGGCAGCGCGTCTGAAATTTATAATCACGAAGACCGCCGACGTTCCGACTTACGTTGAATACGGCGCGGCTGATATCGGCATTATCGGCAAGGACGTTATCCTCGAAGCCGGCAAGGACGTTTATGAACTTTTGGATTTGGGCTTCGGCAAGTGTCATTTGATGATGGCTGTCCCGAAAGACAAAAAGCGTCCTCGCCTCGAAGACTATGCTCACACTCGCGTTGCCACGAAGTTTCCTCGCATTGCCGAAAATTTTTTCACGGCGCAGGGAATGCAAATGGAATATATCAAGCTCAACGGCTCGATTGAACTTGCACCGATAATCGGCATGTCGGAAAGTATCGTCGACATTGTCGAAACCGGCACGACGCTCCGCGAAAACAACCTTGAAGAAATCGTAACGATTATGAATTCGACGGCGCGCCTCATTGCCAATCGCGTCAGCTACAAGCTCAAATTCGAACAGATAAATTCTCTGGTCGAGGCTCTGAAAAAATTTGGCACCTCTTAAAATTTGCAAGCGTATGTATTTACATAAACCTTCGCCGAAATTTTTTTGGCGAGGGATTTTTTTTGCACGTCATCAATTTCATTGTTACATTCTACAAAAAAACTCAAGGCGCATTTATTCATGCCGTTAAAAAAATCCCCTGCAGGGCGCGGGGGATTTTTTGTTGCAGGAAGGATTGACAATCTGCTAAAATAATCGGCGAGGAGGTTTTAACATGGGATTTTTCGACAGATTAAAAGCGGGCTTGACCAAGACGCGCGAAAAATTTATTGACAAGATTGATGAAATTCTGCACGGCTCAACGAAGATTGACGACGACTTGATAGACGAGCTGGAGGAAACTTTGATAACGTCAGATGTCGGCATGGCGACGACCGAAAAATTAATCGCGGGTCTTCGTAAGGGCGTGCGCAAGGCTGAAATAAATTCGCCCGCCGATGTGAAAAATTTTTTTTCGAATCAAATTCGCGATATCCTCACGGAAGAAGAAGGTACAGTCCTCGACGTGACACCGCCGCGAGTGATTTTGATGATAGGCGTCAACGGCGCGGGTAAGACGACGACAATCGGAAAGCTTGCCGCGTATTACAAAGCTCAAGGAAAAAAAGTCATGATGGCTGCGGCCGATACCTTCAGAGCGGGTGCGATTGACCAGTTGGAAATTTGGGCTCAACGAACGGGCTCGGCTTTTATCAAACACAGCGAGGGTTCCAATCCCTCAAGCGTGGCACTCGACGCCGCAAGAAGTGCAGTTGCGCAAAAAATGGATGTGCTGTTGGTCGACACGGCGGGTCGTCTGCAAAACAAATTCAACTTGATGGAAGAACTCAAAAAAATTAACCGCATACTCGGCAAGGGAATACACGGCGCGCCTCACGAAGTCTTACTTGTTCTCGACGCAACGACCGGACAAAATGCTTTGCGGCAGGCGGAATTGTTTTCGCAGACGGCGGGCATAACCGGTATCGTCTTAACCAAACTCGACGGCACGGCAAAAGGCGGAATGATTATCGGGATAAAAGAGCAACTAAACATTCCCGTGAAGTGGGTCGGTGTCGGTGAGCGGCTTGACGATTTGCGCCCGTTCAATGCCAAAGAATTTGCCGACGCCTTATTCAATTAGGAATTAGGAGTTAGGAATTATGAATGTAAAAACAATTCCTCATTCCTCATTCCTAATTATTAAAAGCTGTGAGTGTAGCCGACGGAAAAGCCCAGCGTGTTGTAGCCGGGATTGTGTTTGCGCAAGCCGTTCGAAAAGTGGCTGATTGAATAGCCGAGACTGATTGAATCTTCCGGGCGGAATTGCCAAGCGAGACGCGGACCGAGTCGCCATAAAAATCCGTAAGCACGACCGTCATAGGGATGCGCTTTGTTGTAGAGCATGAACGAACCGCTAAAGTCCAACGAGCCGTGAAGCTTGCCCGAAACTTTTTTATCCAAACGCAACATGAACGCCGCCCCGAGTCCGACGCCTTGAGAGTCGTGATGAACTCCGCCGTCCTTGCGAGGATTGGTGTAACCGACGGCTCGTGTGAAAGTCAGTCCGCGCCAATAACTCATGACTCCGTTATCGGTGACTTTTTCGAAGAAGTGCACGTTGTAATTGTTGACGTTGCGTTGACTGAACTTGTTGCCTTCAAGATATTCAAGTTGAATTTCGTTGGCGTCGTCGAAAATTTTTTCTTCGGGCGCGGAAATTTCTTCGGCACTTGCAATGCCGCTCACAACAAAACTTATCGCAAGCATTGACAAAAATTTTTTCATAAATCGCCGCCTCCTTAAAATTTTTTCGGCAGTGTATCATTTTTATCAAGGAACGGCAAGAATTATTGAGGTGATATTTTTGAGAATTTTATTGACGAATGATGACGGGATTCAAGGCGAGGGACTTTGGGCTTTGGCGCACGAAATTAAAAATCGCGGACAGGAAATTGTAATTGCCGCGCCGTTCAATCAGCAGAGCGGTATGTCTCACGCTTTAAGTTTCGCGAACGAAATTGAATACAAACGTTTTGACAATCCCGACTGCGAGGCTTGGGCTTTCGACGGCACGCCGACCGATTGCGTGAAAATTTATTTGGAGGCTTTGAACGATAAAAACTTCGACGCGGTTATTTCCGGCATAAACGACGGTTCGAACCTTGCAACCGATGTTTTGTATTCGGGGACTGTCGGAGCGGCTTTGGAAGGTTTTCTTCACGCGATACCCTCGCTTGCCGTAAGCCGCGATAAAAATTCCGTGATTGACTTTGAAACTTCGGCAGAGGTTATCGTTGATTATCTGGAAAAAATTTTATCCGTCATTCATGAACCTTTCCTGCACAATCTCAATATCCCGAAAAACTTCCGCAACGATAAACCCGAATTCATCAGCACGCGGCTTGGCAAACGCGACTATATCAATGCCTTCACGAGCCGCACAGATGACGAGGGGCGCGCTTATTTCCGAATCGGCGGCAAGATTTGCGACCTCGACGACGGCGAAGGCACCGATATTTATGCGGTCAATCTGGGCTTTGTTTCAGTGACGCCGCTTCAATCCGATACCGCCGATTACGAAGAGATTGTTGAACTTCGTAAAATCTTCAGGGGCTGACAATGGACGATTATACTTGGAGAATGCGACTTGCCGCGAGGCGCAGGCGTCGTCAACAGGAAAGACTTTTCATCTTGGCATTGTTCGTCATGGCTTTGACTGCCGTGTTTCTTTATTTTTCTGTCTACACCAAGACGCCCGAATATGCAATGCGTGAGATGGTTGCGGCTTACAGGGCGGGCGACTCCTCAACCTTCAAACGCCACGTCGATTTGTCTTCTATAACCTTGCAAGCTTACGACGACTTGACAAGCGACCTTTTCAAATACGACACGCAACTGACCGAACGCGAGCGAAGTCTCTTTGAAAATTTTTACGTGTTGATTCGGCGGCAAATGTGTCAAGGCGCGGTTAAAGTTATCGACACGTATATTGACACGCGGGAATGGACTTTGCCGGGCGAAATTTTAAAGGGGCGGCAACTGGGTATCGATTACGATTTGTTGCTTGACCGTTCTTTGATTCGGCACACGTCGTTGATTGATTTGGAGGAAGTGGAACATCACGGCGAGGAGGCTTCCGCGACTTTCAGCATCGTCGAGGAATATTCGCAAGTGCCTTTCACGCTCAAAGTCACGCTCAAAGATTTGGCGAACGAAGGCTTTAACATCGGCGGCAGTGAGTTTGAACTTTTCGGCAAGAAGATGAAATTTCCGGGCTTCACGTTCAATCTCGGCGGCAGCGATTGGAAGATTGTCAGGGTCGATAATTATCGCGGCTACCTCGACGCGGTCTCACCGATTCTGCGGAAAAATTTGGCGGATTATATCGACAACACGGAGGAGATTGTTTATCGCTACAATCAATTTTTCGCGGCTGCTCAAAATAATTTTATATCTCTGCAGAGGTCGCCGTATGGAATCATGTTGGCGAATCAGCGTTTGGAAGTTTCAAACTACGTAACCGGCACGATAATTCCCGCGCTTGAAAATCGGCAGGCGGAGCTCGACCAAGTTCCCGTTCCTCAAGGCGCGCAATTTTTGGCAAGCTTGCGGCAAGAATCGACGAGGGTGACAATCATGGCTTGGGAGTCATACATCAAGGGCATAACTGAAAACAGCGCGACGGCACTCGACACGGCGGAGAGTTTGCATAAGCAGGAGCTTGTGCTTGACCAGCGCATTGAAGAAATTGTTCACAACTCGGCGATAGCTCGGAATTTGCCCGAATTGCCGTAGGAGCTGTTAGCCGTTAGCGGTTAGCTGTTAGTGATTAGAAACTAGTTCCTAGTTCCTATAACCTAAAAGGAGGTCTTTATGTCTTATTTTTTAAGGCGGACAGAAAATAATCTTTGGCGCGGAATGTTTTCGACGTTCCCGGAAGATTTGGTTACTCATGGCGTGTCGACGAGGATCGGCGGTGTAAGCAAGGAGCCTTTCGATTCGTTGAATCTTGCACTTCATGTCGGAGACGAACCCACAGATGTCATTGCCAATAGGAAAAAATTTCTTCGGGCTTTGGGCTTCAAACTTTCCGATATCGTCACGCCCAATCAAGTTCACGGCGACAAAATTTTTCGCGTCGACGAAAATTATCGCGGCTGCGGTTGCAACAATTACGCCGATTCAATCCCCGAAACCGATGCTCTCATAACCGACACGCCCGAATTGCCGCTCATGCTTTGTTTCGCCGATTGCGTTCCGATTTTTTTTGTCGACACGGAAAATCGCGCTGTCGGTCTTGCTCACGGCGGTTGGAAAGGAACGCTTAAAAAAATCGCCGCGAAGACTTTGCTCAAAATGAATTCCGAATTTGGTACGCGCCCGCAAGATTGTTTGATTGGTATCGCGCCCTCAATCGGCGTGTGTTGCTACGAGGTCGGCGGGGTCGTCATTGACAAGTGCAAAGAGGCTTTCCCTGACGACCACGAACGCCTTTTGATTCAGCGCGACGGAAAAATTTTTCTCGACTTGCAACTTGCCAATGTCATTCAGCTTTTGGAAGTCGGCGTGCCCGAAAAAAATATCGAGGTATCGAATCACTGCACTTGTTGCACAAGCGATTGGTACTTTTCTTATCGCGCCGCGCAGAAAAAAAATCTTGACCGCACCGGACGCATCGCCGCCCTTATCGCTTTGAAATAATTTGAACGAAAAATTTATTAAGCGCATGAAAAATCCGCGCTTTTTTTTTTTGGAGGGAAAATCATGAGCGATTCAAAATTTTTTACCAACGAACCTGACCGCGACTTGTACGGAAAGTTTCAAACGCTTCTTAGAGGTCATACAAATTATTTTGATATTCTCGTCGGCTACTTCAGAGCGAGCGGCTTCTTCAGATTATGTGAGGCATTTGAGGAGGTTGAAAAAATTCGTGTGCTCGTCGGCCTCAACGTCGACAGGCTCACCGCACAGATTGCCATTGCCGCTGCAAAGAAAAATTTCTGCGCGGCTGTTCAAAATGAATTCGATGTCTCTGAAATTTCTCGTGACGTGGAGTCGGGGACGAGAAAATTTATCGCGTGGCTCAAAGGCGGCAAAATCGAACTCAAAATTTATCCGAAGGCTCCTCTTCATGCCAAAGTTTATATCATGCGCAAAAATTCTTCCGAGATTTCCGGCGAGGACAGCGTCATTACCGGTTCAAGCAATTTTTCTGAGGCGGGGCTTAAAAATAATTTGGAGTTTAACGTCGAGCTGAAAGACCTTGCGGACGTAAAATTTTGCCTTGATAAATTTAATGACCTTTGGGCTGACGGCGTGCCCGTTTCCGAAGAATTTATCTATACCGTTCAGAATAGGACGTGGCTCCGCGAAAATGTCACGCCTTACGAACTTTTTTTGAAAACCCTCGCCGAATTTTTTAAAGAGGAACTTGCCGTCGATAAAAATTCTTTGCCTGACGACTTCCTGCCCGATAATTTTCTGCGCCTGCAATATCAAATCGATGCCGTCATTCAAGCCAAAAGAATTCTCGAAAGTTACGGCGGTGTTTTTATTTCCGATGTCGTCGGGCTCGGCAAAACTTATATCTGCGCCATGCTTGCCAAAATTATCAAGGGGCGCAAACTTATTATTTGCCCGCCCGTTCTGATTAATCAATGGGAAAAAGCTCGGCGTGATTTCAATATCGCGGCGACCGTCGAATCTCGCGGCAAGCTTGATAAAATTCTTGCCGGCGCGGATAAATTTGATTATGTCTTTGTCGACGAGGCGCACAATTTTCGCAACGATGAAACCGAAAGTTACAGCCTCCTCCACAAAATTTGTTACGGAAAAAAAGTCGTGCTCATTTCGGCAACGCCCATAAATAATTATTCGACCGACATAGAAAATCAGATCGCGCTCTTTCAATCAAAACGAAATTGCACAATTCCCGGCATTCCCAACCTTAAAATTTTCTTCGACGATTTAAACAGAAAGTTGACCGCAACAAAAAACTTGGCGGAATATTTTTTTCAAGTGAAAAGAAATTCGGAGGAGATTCGCGATAAAATTTTGCGGCACGTCATGATTCGCAGGACTCGCGGAGAGATTTTAAAATTCTATGCCGACGACTTGCAAACGCCCTTTCCGAAACTCGATACACCGACGCCAATCGATTATTTTTTCGACAACGTGATTAATTCCGTCTTCGTCGATACCGTCAATGCGATTAAGAATTTAAGTTACGCCCGCTACACTCCCGCGAATTATTTGCCGGAAAAATACGCCGCAAGCAAAACCGCCCAGCAAAATTTGAAAGGATTCATGAAGTGCATTTTGATTAAGCGTTTGGAGAGCAGCTTCTTTGCCTTTAAAAAAACTTTGGAGCGGTTTGCAAAATCGCATGAAGAATTTATCGACATGTACGAGCGCGGCACCGTTTACATCAGCAAAAAAATTAATGTTTACGATTATCTTGACGATGAAGAAAAATTATTTGAGATTGTCGAGAGCGGCAACGTCGAAAAAATTCCACGCAACGAGTTTAGTGAAAAGTTTATCCTCGACTTACGGAGCGACTTGCAAAAAATTCAAACGTTGCAAGAGCGTTGGAATAATATTTCGGCAGACCCCAAACTTGAACGTTTGAAAAAACTTCTGCGCGAAGTAAAGCCCGATAAGAAAATTATTTTCACGGAGTTTAAAGAGACGGCGGAATATCTTTTCTGCGAACTCGGAAAAATTTTCGGCGACAAAATTATTTTATTCAGCGGCAGCAGTTCACGCACTTTGAAAGAGAAAATCGAAAAGAATTTTGACCCGCAAGCCGCCGCACCCGAAAATAAATTCGACTTGCTCATTTCAACCGACGTATTGGCGGAGGGCGTCAATCTTCACCGCGCCAACCTCCTGATTAATTACGATTTGCCTTGGAATCCTACGCGAATCATGCAAAGAGTCGGCAGAATCAATCGAATCGGCACCACGCACGACGAAATTTTTGTTTATAATTTCTTTCCCGCCGCCGAAACAAAAAAACATCTGTCATTGGAGGAGCGCATTACCGAAAAGCTTCAACTCTTCCACAGCGCGCTCGGCGAAGATTTTAAATACATTTCGGAGGATGAAAATGTCGCGCCGCAAAAATTGTTCAGCGTCCTCAATGCCAAGCTCGACGACGGCGAAATAAATCCCGAAACCGATTATCTCAAGCTGATTCGCAAAATCCGTGCTGAAGATAAAAAACTTTTCGACAGGATAAAGAAACTGCCGCTCAAAGCCCGCGCAGGCAAATTTTCCGACGAAACCGACAGGGAAATGACTTTGACTTTTATGCGACGCGGCAAACTTAAAATTTTTTACATGACGGGCGAGAAAACCGAAAGCTTATCTTTCCTCGACGCAATTAAATATCTTGAGTGCTCCTCCGACGAACAAGCTGCGCCAATCGGTGAAAAATTTTTTGACCAATACAAAGCCAACACCGCCGCCTTTGAAAATTTGTTCGGAGAATTGGCAGTGAATCAAACCGGCGGCTCGAAAGACGATAAAGATATTCTTCCTTTGCTGAAAGCACTTCGCACGGTTGTAAACGATTCGGAGCGCGACGAACTTGATAAAATCATTGCGATTTACAGGCGCGGCGACATCCCGAAAAGCGACTTGAAAAAAATTCGTCAGTTGAAAGAAAATTTTCCGCAACAAGAAATCTTCGGCAAGATAAAAAAAATTATCGGCGAATATTATCTGCGCGGCAGGAACAATTCAAAGGACGACGGCGACAAGGAAATCATTCTCTCTTGCAATTTAAGGAGTCGATGAAATTTGGGCAAGGAAAAAATTTTCGAGGACACCTTGACAAAAAAATATCGGCATGAAGATTTTTGCCGATTTGCTTTGGAATTTTTTAGCGGCATGAATGTTATCGCGCCCGATTTGCCTCAGAAACCCGCAAGCAATTTTTCGGGACACGTCAAGGAATTTTATTTCATTGGAAATTATCAAAGCGGCGGCGAAAAAATTATCGTGCTCGCCGTGAATCTCAATAAAGATAAATCCGTCGACCGCGCCCGCAGTGTTCAGCGAAATTTTGTAAAGTCGATAATGGGCAACGATGCCGACGGAGCTTGTGCCGCGTTTTATTCCGATGCCGCGCCCGATAAATGGCGACTTTCCTTTTTGAAAATCGATTACGTTTTATTGGAGAGCAAGGTCGATGTCACAATCACGCCCGCCAAACGTTGCTCGTACTTGGTCGGAGAAAACGAACCTTGCAATACGGCTTATCAACAGCTTTACAAAATTTTTGCCGACGATTCAAAATTGCCGTCGCTTGAGGAGCTTGCGGAGGCCTTCAGCGTCGAGCGCGTTACTCAAGAATTCTTCGAGATTTATAAAACGAAATACAATCAAGTTTGCGAACTGCTCAAGAATAATTCGGCGTTCTTGAATAAAAAATTCACGGCGGAACAATTCGCGAAAAAACTTTTGGGGCAAATCGTCTTCCTTTACTTCCTGCAGAAAAAAGGTTGGCTCGGCGTCGATAAAGATTCGGAATGGGGCAGCGGACAAGTTAAATTTATGCGCAAAATTTTTGACGAGGCAGTCCGCGACGGTAAAAATTTTTTCAACGAGGTATTGGAGCCGTTGTTTTATAATGCCTTGAATTGCGAACGCCCCGACGATTTTTATCAACCGCTCAATACGCGAATTCCTTTTTTGAACGGCGGCTTGTTCGAGGAGCTTGACGGCTACGATTGGCGCGGAAATGTTTTGAGTCTCGGCAATGAAATTTTTTCAAACGCGGCCGACGACGGCATCTTGGACATCTTCGACAGGTATAACTTCACGATAAACGAAGACGCCCCTCACGAACGGGAAGTTGCCGTCGACCCCGAAATGCTCGGAAAAATTTTTGAAAACCTCCTTGAGAACAGCGACCGAAAGGCTAAAGGAGCATTCTACACGCCGCGTGAAATTGTTCATTACATGTGCCGCGAAGCTCTGATTAATTATTTGATTGAGCGGACGAAGATTCCCGAAAAAGCCGTAAGAGATTTTATATTGCACGGCGATTTCCTAAAGGACGAGGACGCCGCCAATTTTAAAGCCGGCAAGAAACTTTTCATCGACGCGCAGATTTTCAATCGCCTCGCCGAAATCGATAATCTGTTGGCGGAAATTAAAGTTGCAGACCCTGCCGTCGGTTCGGGTGCCTTTCCGCTCGGCATGCTTAACGAAATTGTCACGGCGCGTGAAGTCTTGACCGTTTACATGTCATTGGCGGCGAATTTTCAAGCGGAAGGGCGTGCGCTCTATGATTTAAAGCTCAACACGATTAAAAATTCTATCTTCGCCTGCGACATTGAGCCGAGCGCGGTTGATATTGCCAAATTGCGGCTGTGGCTTTCGATTGTGATTGACGACGTGCCAAAAGATAAAAATTTCACGCCGCACCGCCTCCCGAATCTCGACTGCAACATAATTTGCGGCAACAGCCTTGTCGACGAATTTAACGGCGTCGATCTTTTGAGTGTGCAGGGCGATATTTTTTACGATAACGCCGCCCGGATTAGCGACAGAAAATCTTTGGTCAAACTTCAACATGAACTCTTCGACGAAACCAAGCCCGCCTTGAAAAAAATCCTCCGAAAAAAAATTCGCGACATCTACGATAAGATTGTCGAAAAGAATTTGAAGGACGCCGCGCTGATTGAAAAT
Organism: Selenomonadaceae bacterium; assembly: GCA_017535925.1. GTDB lineage: Bacteria > Bacillota > Negativicutes > Selenomonadales > Selenomonadaceae > Quinella. Next base: position 37,677 of record JAFXTD010000050.1, read on the forward strand.
TATCGTGAGGCGGCGCGGGAAAAATCCTTGCCCTTTGTGCTCTGGCAACTCTATTTCCCGACGGTTTTCGAGGACGGCGGCTTTGACATCGTTATCGGCAACCCGCCCTACGGCGCAAAAATTTCCGACGCCGATAAAAAATTTTTCAAGAAAAAATTTCTCTGCACAAAGACTATCAGCGGCAAGCAAAAGGGCTCGACAGATACTTTCGCGCTGTTTATCGAACACGCCTTTAATCTCTGCAAGCGAAACGGCTTTGTCAGTCTTATCGTTCCCATGAGTGTCATCTCAAGCGATTCCATAACCGCTCTGCACAATCTCCTCGAAAAGAATTGCCGCGTGATTCAAGTTTCGTCTTATTCCAACCGTCCGCAACAAATTTTTTCAGCGGCGTCTGTCCGAACGTCAATTATTTCTTTTACAAAAACTTTAACGCCCGTCGAAAAAATTTTTACCAGCAAATATATAAGACACAATGAAAATAAAACGCTTGCCGAAGTTATAGACGGTTTAACATTTATCGAGTCTAAAAGTTTGAAATTGCCGGGACGTTATCCGAAAATCGGCAACGAAATTCAGAAAAATATTTTGTCGAAGATTTTTCACGCGCCCAAACATCTCAGCGATTATTCCTACAAACACGGCGAGCCTTTTTATTATCGGACTGCAGGCGGAGGATATTTCAATGTCATAACATCATATTCAACCGGCTCATCTCAAGAAAAACCGTTTTATGTGGTGAAAAAATTTACAAAGATTATAGCTGCGACACTAAGCACGAGTTTATTTTGGTTTTATACTCAAGTTTATTGCGACGGACTTCATATTAAGCAATCGGAGATTGAAAATATTCCGCTGTTTGATTTGGAAAAGCTGACGCCCGCGCAGATTGAATTGATAGAAAAAATTTACGACAAATATTTGATTGACATAGAGAAGAACGCGACGATTCGACGAGTCGGCGAAAATTCTTCTTATAATCTGGAGACGTTCAAGATGTACAAATTGGGGCAGTCGAAACATTTGGCAGACGCATTGGATGATATAATCGGCGAGCTTTACGGCTTGAGTGCAGAGGAAATCGAATACATAAAGAATTTTGAATTGGAATTTCGTTTGAGCGATTGAGTGCAGGAAAATTCAAACGGTTGAAGAAAATATTGGCGCAAAAAATTTTCGGGAGGTCTTCAAATGATTATCGGCGTATCGAAGGAAATAAAGAACAATGAAAATCGCGTCGGCTTGACACCCGCAGGAGCGGAGGCACTTGTCAAGGCGGGTCACAAAGTTTTGATTGAGGCAAGCGCGGGTATCGGCAGCGGCTTCGAGGACAAAGATTATTCGGCGGTCGGCGCGGAAATTATCGCTGACAAGAAAAAAATTTTCGACGAGGCGGAGATGATTATCAAGGTCAAGGAGCCGCTCGAATCCGAATACGAACTTTTTCACGAAGGACAAATTCTTTTCACGTATCTGCATCTCGCGCCCGAACCCGCTCTTACAAAAGCTCTGCTTGATAAAAAAGTTACGGGCATTGCTTATGAAACGGTCGTCGGTCGTGACGGAAAAAGTTTGCCTTTGCTCGCACCCATGAGTGAAATCGCGGGGCGCATGTCGATTCAACTCGGCGCACAATTTTTGGAAAGTCAATACGGCGGCAGCGGAATTCTTCTCGGCGGCGTGAGCGGTGTTGCGGCGGGTCAAGTCGTAATTATCGGCGGCGGTGTCGTCGGCACGAACGCGGCCAAAATCGCGCTCGGCATGAGGGCTCGCGTCACGATTATCGATTTGTCGATTGAACGCCTCCGCTATCTTGATGACATCTTCGGCGGCAAAGTTTGCACCGTCATGAGCAACAGCTACAACATTTCGCAATGGACTCGTCAAGCTGACCTGCTTATCGGCGCGGTGTTGGTTCCCGGCGCGAAGACTCCTCAACTCGTCACGGAAGAAATGGTTAAGAACATGAAACGCGGCTCGGTTATCGTCGACGTTGCGATTGACCAAGGCGGCTCCATTGCCACTTGCGATAAAGTCACAACGCACAGCAACCCGACGTTTGTAAAGCACGGCGTGATTCATTATTCCGTTGCGAATATTCCCGGCGCGGTTGCAAGAACTTCGACGCTCGCCCTCACGAATGCAACCTTGCCTTACGCCTTGAGAATTGCCGGCAAAGGTTGGAAGGCGGCTTGCCAAGAGGACGCGGGGCTTGCCAAAGGACTCAACACTATCGGCGGCAAACTCACCAACAAGAACGTCGCGGAGGCACTCGGTCTCGAATTCGTCGACTACGCAACTTTTATTTAAGCTAACAGCTAATCGCTAACAGCTAAACTCGGCGGCTCGGTCTCAAGATTGAACTGCCGATTTTTTTTCGAGGAAATGAACAAGAAAAATTTATACCTTAGAGCCTCGACGTTGACGATAATTCTTTTCGCAAGCATGATAATCGCCGTCGGCTTCGGCTCGATTGAAATTGAAACTTCCGCCGTAATAAATGAAGTCGCAACTTTTCTGCAAGGCAACAAAACCGATTCGCCGAACTCAATGATAATTTTCGATATCCGAATCCCAAGAATTTTATTCGCGGCGATAAGCGGAGCGATTTTGTCTTTGACGGGCATGCTCATGCAAACGGTCTCTCAAAATTATTTGGCTGACCCGTATATCTTAGGCGTGTCGTCGGGCGCGGGCATGGGCGCGGTCTTTTGCATCATTACCGGCGTCGCTCAAATCTTTGCTCCTTACGGCGTCTACGTCGGAGCATTTTTGGGCGCGGCACTTGCAACCGTTATCGTTGTTCGAATCGCCGGCACAAGCAACAGCCCGATTAAACTCGTGCTTATAGGCATGGGAATATCGGCTTTGTTTTCGGCGTTCACGATGTTGGAAATTTACGGCTCGAAAAACGAGGCTCAAGTCCGCAGTGCAATGTTTTGGCTCATGGGCAGTTTCAGCGGAATACAATGGACAATGATACCGATTGCGTTCACGGTGTTGTTTGCGTTGATAATTTTTATTTGGCTCTTTCGTCACGAATTGGACTTGATACTTTTGGGCAGAGAAGAGGCTCAACACTTGGGCTTATCGACGACGCGCATGCAACAAGCGGTCGTTTTAATTTCGTCAATGGCGATTGCCATCACGGTTTCGATCGCGGGAATAATCGGCTTTATCGGCTTGGTCATTCCTCACATTGCAAGATTTATCGGCGAATCACGGCACGCGGTCATGCTGTGGTTCACAAGTTTAATCGGAGCGGTCGTAATGGTTTGGGCTGACGTAATTGCGCGTTCGCTTTTCAAGCCCGAAGAAGTTCCGATTGGAATTTTGACGGCGTGTCTCGGTGCGCCGATATTCATGCAGATTATCAATCGGCAATACAAGGATTCTTGAATGAACATTATCGAAGTCAAAAATTTATCTTGGGCGATTGACGGGAAAAAAATTTTGGACAACGTCAACGCGACTTTCGCCGAAGGAAAAATCACGGCGATAATCGGCGCGAACGGCTCCGGCAAATCGACGCTCATGTCATTCCTTTCAAAGACGCGGCGCAGTTCAAATGCCGTTTACTTCAAAGGACAAGACGTTGATAAAATTTCTGCGGAACGTTACGCGCTTGAAGTTTCGGTCTTGCCTCAACGTCAAAAGATGATTGCCGATTTCCGCGTTAAAGATGTCGTGACAATGGGTCGCTTTCCTTACAAAAAAAAATTCCGCGATTACACGGACGAGGACAGGCGCATTGCTCGAAAGGCGATGGAGAGCGTCGGGATTATCGATATGGCGGAAAGAAAGTTGAGCCAAATGTCCGGCGGCGAAATTCAACGCGTACTGATTGCAAAGGCTTTGGCGCAAGAGCCCGAATTAATTTTAATGGACGAGCCGACAAATCATTTGGACGTTAAGTACAAGCTTGCGCTGATGAAAACGTTGCAAGCATACGGCAAAACGGTTATAATCGTCCTGCATGACTTATCGCTTGCGATTCAATATTGCGACGAGGTCGTCGTAATGGTTGCGGGTCGAGTATTGACTCAAGGCAATGCAACGGAAGTTATGCAACCCGATTTATTGAAAGAGATATTCGGCGTGCCCTTCGTGAAGTTCGAACGCGAGGGACGTACGTATATAGGTTATTAGCTGTTAGCTGTTAGAAATTTTTTCTGAAAGCTGACAGCTGATACTACGAAATGTATGAGCAAAATTTCAAAAATCGGAGGCAGTTTTTATGAAGAAAAGTTTTTGGAAAAAGGGCATTGTAATAGGAATGTCGACAATCGCTCTTACATTCGGTCTGACGGGTTGCGGAGAAAATCCGCCGCCTCAACCTGCAGCAACGTCCGAAGTCTCTTGGACAGAAATGCTCGACGGGCAACAAGTCACCGCCAAAGTCGACAAGGCACCGACGCGGGCAATCTCAATGTCACAGGCAACAACGGAAATGATGTTGGCACTCGGTCTCGAAGACAAAATGGTCGGCACGGCAATGAAGGAAGAAGAAATTTATCCGCCGTTGCAAGCCGCCTATGACAAAGTAAAAGTGCTCGCCGAAAAGTGGCCGTCATACGAAACTTTCATGGCGGAAAATCCTGACTTTGCTACGGGCTGGGAAGTTCCTTTCACCAAGCGCGGCATCCCCGCCGAGAGAATCACTTCGCAAGGCGTGCCGATTTTCATTCCCTCCTCCATGCAAAAGCTTGACGCCGATTTGGATACCGTCTTCGAGGACATGATTAAATACGGCGAAATTTTCGGCGTCACGGACAAAGCAAAAGCTTGGGTCGATTCGCAAAAGAAAATGTTGGACGGCGTTCAAAGCAAGATTAAAGATTTGCCGCGCAAGAAAATTTTTGTCTACGACTCCAGCGACGGGCAACCCTTCACGGCGTTCAAAGGTTACACGACAAATATTTTGAAACTAATCGGCGCGGATAACGTCATGGAAAATGCGGGCGTCGATAAAACTTGGGCGGCTACAAGTTGGGAAAGCGTCGTGGCAGCCGATCCCGAATACATAATCATCGCCGACTACAGCAACGGCGTCCGCAATGACGAGGATTTTCAAGAGAAGGTCGCAACGATTAAAGACAATCCTCAACTTCAAAACGTGACTGCCGTCCGCGAAAATCATTTCGTCAAAGTCAAGCTCTCCGAAATTACTCCGGGCGTTCGCACCGTCGAATCACTTCAGAGGCTTGCCGAAGAAATTCACGGCGTCAAAATCGATTGACATTGTCCAAATTGAAATTCGGAATAAAATTTTTATCGGCGGTCTTGCCGATTTGCACGAAACAATTTTTTACGCCAAGTTCAGCTGCGTGTTCGACGACGGAATCATATTCAAAGGTCGTCAACGTGCGGCTTATTTTTTTGAAATCGGCGGCTCGATAAATCGGCGTGTACTGATTCATGAGGCTGATAAAAATTTCGTCGCCGAAAGTCTCGTAAAGCCAATCGATAATTTTCATTGCGTCGCGTCTGTGATTCGGCAAAACCAAATGACGAACGATAACCCCGCGAATCATTTTATCGCCGTCAAATTTTGCAGAGCCGACAAGTTCAAACATTTTTTTTATCGCGGCACTTGCAATCGAAAAATAATTCGGCGCGCTTGAAAAATTTTTTGCGGGCTCGTCGTCGAAATATTTCAAGTCGGGCAGAAAAATATCGACACGCCCGCGCAGAAGTTCAAGCGTCTCAAGATTTTCGTAAGCATTCGAATTCCAAACAATCGGCAAAGACAAGCCGCCTTCCTTTGCAAGGTCAATCGCCGCGCAAATTTTATCGGTGTAATGCGTCGGGGTAACCAATTCGATATTCGCCGCGCCGCGTTTCTGTTGTTCGATAAAAATTTCTGCAAGCCGCTCAATCGAAACTTCCTCGCCGAAACCTTCTTGGCTGATTGAAAAATTTTGGCAGTAGACGCATCTCAAATTGCAATGCGAAAAAAAAATCGTGCCGGCTCCCCGTTCGCCGACAAGACACGGCTCCTCCCATTCATGCAAACTCACCAAGGCAACGCGCAAATTTTCGCCCGCCTTACAAAAGCCGAAACGATTCACGCGGTCGACTCGGCAACGTCGCGGACAAAGTTCACATGCCTCCATAAAATCTCCTCCTCTTATAATCATTCGGTCTTTCCCTTGCAAAAGTCGAGGGTTATGTTTATACTACAGCGCAGATTATAATTCATAAGACGACAAGCGAGGAAGATGAATTTGGAAGAAAAAGATTCAAAGCCCTCCGCGAAGATTGAAAGCTATTTAATCAGCATAAAGGGCGGCGATAAAGAACGCACGATTAAACTCTCGTCGGGGATGTTTCGTCTCGGCGTGGCAAGTGTGATAATCGGCGGGCTTCTTTTGGTCGGGACGGGAGCATTTTCATTTTACAGCGCAATGAGAATGCAACGCGATGCCTCGACGATTCACGAAATTGAACAGGCGGCGGAACTTCGGCAGGAACAACTTTTGACGCTCTCAAAAAAAGCGGCAACCCTAAGCGAGACAATTCAAAACCTCGCGCAACAGGAACAGGAATTGAGAATTCAAGCGGGGCTCAATCCTCCAAAAGAAGATAAGCCTCCCGAAAATCCTCCCGCCGAAAACGCCACGCCTCCCGCAGAAAATTCGGAGGCTTCGGCAAAAGCTCAACGCGAACAAAAAATCAAATCCATAATCGAGGACTTCAAAAAAAATTCCGCCGAACATGACGGGCAAGGCGGTCCGATTGGCGAATTGAATATCGAGGAAGTTTCGGAGGCTTTGGATATGTTGGAAGTCAAAGTCAACACGCGCAAGGAAAGCCTCGACGATTTCCAAAATGAACTCAAACAGCAACGCGAACAACTTGCACGCGGCGCGGCTATGGCAAGCGGCTATTCTCCCGATTCGGGAAGTTGGTCGGCACCTGCGGGCTCTGTTCAATTTGATTTTTCAAACGGTCTGCCGATTATTCCCTCTGCCGGTTCGATACCTGCGCCGGGCTCGTTCCCGTTCGACCCGAGTCTTGTCGGAGGCAGCGGCGCGGCTGATTCTCATATTCCGTCAATTTGGCCGACGACGGGCGTTGTCACTTCGCCATACGGTTTGCGTTGGGGCGGCACCGATTTTCATCCCGGTATGGACATTGCAAACGACATGGGCACACCGATTGTCGCCACTGCCGACGGCGTCGTCGAATACGCGGGCTGGAATTCGGGCGGCTACGGCAACATGGTCGACATAGATCACGGCAACGGAATCATGACGCGCTACGGTCATGCCTCTCAAGTCGTCGTGAGCACGGGTCAGCAAGTCAAACGCGGACAACTTATCGCTTACATGGGAAGTACCGGCTTCAGCACGGGGCCGCACGTCCATTACGAAGTTCATGTACACGGTCAACGCGTCAACCCGATAAGCTACCTCTGAAAAAATCCTATCTTAAAAATTTCAAAAAGTTACGGTGAGCGAAAACCCGGCCGTCAAGGATGACGGCCGCCGGCGTTAAAAACAGGATGTTTTTATAGCCGGTTGAAAGCGTCTTTCTTTGCATACTTTCTTTGACGCCGACAAAGAAAGTATGAGAAAACCGCGTCAACCCGATAAGCTATTTGTAAAGCGAAAAAAAACAGCGGTTAGTGAGCGGAACTTTCCCAATCACTAACCACTAACCACTAAAATCATTTCAACGTTACACTGACTCGGCTGTCCATCATGTAGGGAATGGAAACGGCAACGCCTTCCATGCTGTCAAGAGGATAAGGCAGAGCATTTCCGTTTTGATCGTAAGTGCCGATAACCCAGAAAAGAATATCGACTCGACCGGAAGACAACGCAGAACCGCGAGCTCCCGCTTCAATGGCGACAAGCTCAAAATTTTTGTTGATACGTTTGCCCAGTTCGCCGAGAAACGCGACGTTGAATCCTGCGGGCGTGCCGTCTGCAAGAATACAATCCAAAGCCGGCATGTCACCTGTCACGGCAACTTTGAGCGTATCTGCTCCGGCTGTAACGGGAATTTCAGTTGCGACAGGGTCGGCTCCCGATAAAGCAATGATATTTTCTTTGATAAGCTTGTCGAGCGTACCGTCCTCTGTCATGGCGGTGATAGCTTTGTTAATCTCTTCGATTGTCGCCGCGTTTTTTTCTTCCATAGCCATAGAGTAGCCCAAAATCGGTTTGTAGTTTTTGTCGATAAGTTTAAGGTCGCCGTTGTGCACCACAATGTAATTGCCGACCGTTTTGGGTATCGAGAAACGCGCAATCTGTTGTTTCCCTTTGAGTGCCATAATCATGGAATTAATGTTGTCAAAGAAGATAATCTTGTTCGGATTGACGTAGCCGGCGGGCTGACCTTCATATTCGGCGATATTCTCCGTCCAGCGTTTGTAATCTTCTTCAGTCAAACCGATTGGCATGAGTGCACCGACTTTGTCGCCGGTTTCTTGAGTAACTTCCTGCTTGGGCTGTTCGGCAGACTTGTTTCCGCCGCCGCAACCCGCGCATGTCACCAAAACAAAAATTGTCAAAAGTATTCCGAATAATCTTTTCATGTAAGCCTCCTAAAAAAGTTTTCGTTCGTCAAGAACTTGCCAATTCCATTATACAAAACATTATCAAGTTTTCAAAATAAAATTTTGGAGGGATTCAACTTGAAGAAATATTTTTTGGCGGTGTTGGTTGAGAATAAGCCCGGAGTCTTGACGCACGTTTCCGGACTTATCAGCCGCCGCGCCTTCAACATCGAATCAATTTCTGCAGGCTACACCGAAGAGCCTTCCGTCACGAGGATTAACATTGTCGTCAGCGTCGAATCCGAAAACGAACTTGACCAAGTCGTCAATCAGCTCGGCAAATTAATCGACGTGATTAAAATCGTCAACCTCAGCAAGTACCCTTCGATTGAACGCGAACTCGTCATGATTAAAGTCAGGGCGTCGAAGGAGACCCGCGCCGATTTGGTCAGCGTCGTCGATATTTTCCGTGCGCAGATTGTCGACATAACTTCAGAGAACGTCGTTATCGAACTTACGGGCAGCCAAAATAAAATCGACGCCATCTGCGAAGTCTTGAGCGATTATGAAATTGTCGAAATTGCTCGAACGGGAACGATTGCTTTATCCAGAGGTCCCATACCCGTCAAAGCAATGTGACATGAAAAAATTTTTTCTGATAATCTGCGCGGCGATTTTAATTTGCGGTTGCGGAAATAAAATTCAAACGGTGCCGCCTCTGCCGGGAACATTGCCCGATATTTTGACGGCAGAAAAAATCGACACGGATATTTATTTCGACGCAACCGTTTCCATGAAGGGCTTCACGACTTTGGCGACAAGCAATGTTTATTTGACGTTGCCGGACTTGCTGGGCGATTTGTGCGGCTCACAGGGCGAAGTAAAATTTTTTTCCTTCGGCGAACAAATTCATCCTCTCGACGGCAGAAGCCACAGACAATTCACGACGCCCGAAGTTTACAACGAACCGATTACCGCCGTTGCAAACGTCGTTGCCCGCGCAGATACGAATCATCTTTCCGTAATCGTCACTGATTTATTTGAGAGCGAATCGGATTGGTCAAACGTCACTCAAAACCTCCGCGAAAAATTTTTTGCGAATCACTTGGCGGTTGCGGTTATCGGCATCAGAAATCCTTTCAACGGAGAAATTTTTGACGTGGGACTCAACGCGGCGAAGTTCAATTACAATTCCTTCGACGACCCGAATCGTTATCGCCCGTTTTATCTTTTGGTCATGGGGCGCGACGAGGTTGTTAAAAATTTTTTGCGCAAGTTCAATGAGCGGCAGACTTTGCCGAACGACACGGGCTACTTGGTGTTGACGGAAAATTTGACGGAGACGCCGAGTGACTTTTCCAACTTTGAACTTGGCGAGGTTGAAAATTTTTATTCGGACGACACTTTGGGCTTGGATAATCGCGTTAAAGAATTCGGCTTGGACAATTTCAACGAGGCGGCGTCGTTCATATTCACTTGGCAATACAATCCGCCGCTTGGAGCTTGCCCGCTTGACTTGTCGGAAGTCGATACGTCGATTGAAATTTTTTCGGTCGAGGGCGAGGAGTGGACGCCGCTTGAAAAAAATGATACGCGCGTTTCTTTGCTCAAAGACGAAAGGCAATCGGGAATTTTTTTGGTGAAAGTTTCGTTGACGCCCGAAAAATCTTTGGCGGAAGGAAAATTAAATTTCGTGAGGATAAAAGTCATGCCGAAAGATTTCGGATACAAATTGCCGACTTGGGTTGAGCTTTGGAGCGTGAACGTCGACGGCGCAACAAAAATTTTCGACGGCTCAAAGACTTTGAACTTGACGAGGATTCTCGGCTCGCTGAAAGATTCAATTTTCGCAACGTCAAGACCCGCGCTCATGCAAATAAATTTCGTCGTGACACCTTGAAACAAAAAAACCTCCGGACTTATCGCAAGCTCGGAGGTTTTTTATTTTTACTTGTCGATGTTCGCCGCTTTAAAAAGTTCGGAGACTTTGACGGTGTCGGACGAATTTTTCTCTTGTAAAAATTTTATCAAGTTGATTACGCGGTCAAGTGCCTCAACGTCGTCATAAGTTTGAAAAAAAATGTCGTCATGATGAGCTTCCATTGTCCGCTCATGATGAATCGTTTCAAGTTGCTTAAGCAATTTTGTTATCGTCACGAGGATTCTCCTTTCCAAAAAAATTTTCTTTTCGAATGTGACTTGCGCAGTTGATTAGCCGAAAATTTTTGCTAAACTGTAGCATAAAAGGAGGCGAATTTCAATGCAAGACAAAAGTTCTGAAGCAAAAAAAATTAAAGAAGCCGAACAAGCCTTTGACCGACGACGGCGAACATTCGGATTAATCGTCGCACCAATTCTCGCGATTGCGGTCATGTTGACGCCGATTGATGACTTAACGCTCGAAGCTCACAAACTTTTGGCGATAATGGTTTTGGTCGCGCTCTGGTGGATTACAGAACCCGTTCCGATTCCCGTTACGTCGCTTTTGGGTCCGACCTTAGCCGTAATTACCGGCGCAATGCCTGTGGGCGCGGCTTTTTCCGCTTTTTCCAACTCAATGATATTTTTGTTCATGGGCGGATTTATTTTGGCAAAGGCAATGATGACTCACGGGCTCGACAAACGCTTTGCCTATTGGTTGCTGTCGCGAAGTTGGGTCGGTTCCAATCCTCGAAGAATTTTTTTGGCAATCGGACTTGCAACGGCTCTTTGCTCCGGCTGGGTAAGCAATACGGCAACGGCAGCGATGATGTTCCCGATTTGTTTGGGGCTTTTGAATTCTATCAAAGATATGATGGCGGCGAACGGTCGCGAAATTGATTTATCCGAATACAAATACGCAACGGGCTTGATGTTAATGACGGCTTATTCCGCGTCAATCGGCGGCGTCTTGACTCCAATCGGCACGCCTCCCAATTTAATCATGCTCGGCTTTTTGGATTCAATGCAAAACATTCACATTTCCTTTTTCGAGTGGATGATTTGGGGCTTTATCGCAATGGTTTTGTATTTCATAATCGCGTATATCGTTTTGTCGAAAATGTTTCCGCCCGATGTTGATAAAATCGACGGCGCGGAAGAATTCATACGCGCAAAAATCACCGAACTCGGCTCTTGGACGCGGGCGCAAAAAAATACTCTGTGCGCGTTCATAGTTGCGGTCGTGCTTTGGATAACTCCCGGCTTCTTAAATATTTTCTTGGGCGCGACGAGTCCGATTTTAAAAATGTACAATGTTCTTTTCCCCGAAGCAATAGCGGCTATGGCAGGCGCGTTGTTGCTTTTTATTTTGCCCGTGAACTTTTCCAAACGCGAATTCACAATCACTTGGAAGGAAGCCTCTGCCGGAATTGAGTGGGGCACGTTGATTTTATTCGGCGGTGGACTTGCAATGGGCGGCATGATGTATAAGACAGGTCTTTCGCAATGGATTGGAGATTTAATTATCGACGCAATGGGCGGCACGGCGTCTCAAGTCGTTTTGGTCGCGATATTCTCTGTCTTGGCTCTGCTTTTGTCGGAATTGACTTCGCACACGGCGGCAACGAATATGATCGGACCTTTGGCGATAACGATTGCGGTTTCTGCGGGCTTAAGTCCGATTCCCGTGTCGGTCGGCATTGCGTTGAGTGCCTCGCTCGGATTTATGTTGCCCGTTTCCACTCCGCCAAATGCGATCGTCTACGCCAGCGGTTATGTCCCGATTACCAAGATGATTAAGACGGGCGTTTACATTGATTTTATCGGGATTGCGTTCGTGACGATTCCGCTCGCGATTTGGCTCGTCGATATGATTGTCGGCGGCTGAAACTTCTCACTTCAAAAAATTATTTAAGTCGACGCCGGCAACTGCCGATATAGTTAGCGAAGTTAAGCAAGAGCTTGACTGAAAAAATTTGAAAACACCAGGTCAGACGTTCAGGAAATTTTTGAAGACAAGGACCGTCAAATATATCTGACCTCCGGCAGTTGAAGGACTTGCCGAATTAAAAAAGGAGAAGTGATTATTATGATGCGCGCCCTGTTTTCGGGAGTTGCCGGTTTAAAAGTTCACCAGACACGCATGGACGTTATCGGCAACAACATTGCAAATATCAACACAATCGGCTTTAAATCCAGCCGTACAACTTTTTCAGATATGCTTTCGCAAATTCAAACCAACGCCGCTTCCCCGACGGAAACTCGCGGCGGTATCAACGCCAAACAAGTCGGTCTCGGTGCTGCGGTTGAAAGTATCGACCTTCTCTTTAACGATGCCTCGCCGCAACAAACCGGCAAAAATACAGACTTGGCTCTTTCGGGCAACGGGCTCTTTGTTCTCAGAAACGGCGACCAATCTTATTACACACGCAACGGTGCTTTTTCCTTCGACGAGCAAGGTTATTACGTCCTGCCCGGCAGCGGTCTTCGTGTGCAAGGTTGGAATGCCTCTGCCGAAGGAAATTTGAATACCAACGCCCTCGCCACCGATATTGTCGTTCCTGTCGGCAAGACAATGGAAGCCACTGCCACGACCGAAATCGATTATAACGGCAACCTCGACGCACAATCCCTCAGCATAACCAAAATCAGTTATACCACCGCGCTTGGCGGCGATGCCTCTCTTGTCACGACCACAGACTCAACAACTAATGACACAACCAGCATCAATGTCGACACGGAAAACGTCCTCGCGGCGGTCATTACTTTAAGCGACGGCACCACAAGGACTGTTACGAGCGGTTATTACGAAGTGGGCAAGAGCATTCCGATTACAACAATCGTAACGGAATACGATTCGCAGGGCGGCAAGCATGAAGTCACCGTGTTGATTGATAAAGATGCCACCACAGATCCTCCTACTGACACGAGCGTCGAGGCTCTTTCGACTGCTACGGGTGTTATCGTCGGCGGCGTCACTTACCCCATAACAGGTGTAGACACCACCACCACAACTGCCACTGCTCATTATACCGACGCCAACGGTGCCGACCAGACGGAAGTTCTTTCTGCAACCAACACAGTCTTTGACAACCGCTGGAGAATGTATATCGTCCCCGAAGCCGGTCAGAAAGGACCCGCCGATGATTCGTTTACAAATACTTACCTGCGCAGTGCGGCAACCGATAATCCCGAATCCGACGGCTCTTCCTCGAAGGGCGTAATGAATGACGGTGAAGTTGCTTACGTCTACTTCGACACCACAGGAAAATACGTTGCACACGGACAAGAGGAAGATCCCTCGATAGTTTTCTCTTACGGCGACGGCAACGGCTCTTCAAGCAACACGGCAGTCATAGACCTCACGGGCTTGACGCAATATGCAAACAACACCACTTCCTTCCCGACAACCAACGGCAATACTTCGGGCGTCCTCCAGAGCATAGCGATTGACGGCAGCGGCATTATCAGCGGCACTTACACGAACGGTTTGATTCGCACCGAAGCTCAACTGGCAGTCGCACAATTCACAAACTCAGCAGGCTTGACCAAAGTAGGCACGACGATTTATCAAGAGTCAAACAACTCCGGCGCGGCTAACGTAAAGACTATCGCTGACTTCGGCTTGAACGTCATTTCTTCCGCTCTTGAAATGTCTAACGTCGACCTCGCAACCGAATTTTCCGATATGATTATCACGCAGCGCGGCTTGCAGGCAAATTCGAAGATTACCACCGTCTCCGACGAAATACTTGAGACGATTGTCAACATGAAGAGATAATTTTACGGCTTGAAATAAAAAAGGCGCGGCTCTCAAACGGGTCGCGTCTTTTTTTTATGCGTTGTAGATTTTGTAAATTTCTTCGGTGTAAGAGTTGTCGTCGTTGTGAACAATCAGCGGCGGCAAAATTTTTAAGTTGCCGACGTTCGCGCCGACCACTGCCTCCAACATTATCAAATTAGCCTCGCGCGTCGCCTTAGGTTGAATCATTCGCAGGCGTTTCATTTCCATTTGATGACGGTGCAAGGTCTCGACTATCTCGCACAACCTCGACGCCAAATGAATCATGTAAAAGACGCCGTGAAATTTCAAGACGTATCGCGCAGCCGTCACCACGTCTTCAAGCGTCGCCGTGAATTCATGCCGGGCTCGTGCTATCCCCGAAATTTTATTTGCCGCGCCGTTTTTTATCGGTGTATATGGAGGATTGGCTATCACCGCGTCGAAACTTTCCGCTTTAAAAATTTCTCTGTGCTTGCGATAGTCGCCCTCCATGACGAAAATTTTTTCCGATAAGCCGTTCAATTCGACGTTGCGTTTTGCCAAGTCAGCCGCCCGCGAATTCAACTCAATCGCAACAATTTCTTTCACGTCGTCGGCTATCAACAGCGGAATTACTCCCGTGCCCGTGCCCAAGTCCAAGACGCGGGCATTTTTTTTCCGGCGCGGAAAGTGAGCAATCAACACCGAGTCCATTGAAAAGCAAAATTCGTTTTCGTCTTGAATAATCATTCGCCCCGACCTCATCAAGTCATCGAGGCGTTCACCTTCACGCAAGATAATCATTTCTTAAATTCTCTTCGCGGTTGACGGCGGGTTTTGTCTCCGCGAGGTCTGCGTTCAAAATTATTGTTGCGTTCGATATTTTCCGAGCGGTTGTAGCGATGATTAAAAGGCTCTGTCCTGCGCGGGCGTTCGAATTTTTGCGGACGGTCGGGCTTGGGCTCTTCAATCGGTTGAGGCTCTTCGACTTGAACAGATTCTTCGACCGATTCAAAGTCTTCCGCGTTGACCGGCAAAATATCTTCCCAAGCGGCGACAACGGTTTTGTTCGTGTCGAGGAGAATCGTTGCGTTCCTTCGCGAAAAACTCACGGCAACGACTTTGCCCTCGCCGTCAGCCATGACAACACGACTGCCAACACGCGGCTTGAACGTAACCGTTTGTTGCGGACAATTTTCACAATACAAATCGTTTTCGTATTTGAGGCAACACATGAGCCGCCCGCAAACGCCGCTGATTTTCGTCGGGTTGAGCGATAAGTTTTGGTCTTTAGCCATGCGAATCGACACGGGAATAAATTCGCCCAAAAACGACGCGCAACATAACGGACGACCGCAACCGCCCATGCCGCCCAAAAGTTTTGCCTCGTCGCGAACACCCACTTGCCGAAGTTCAATTCGCGTTCTGAATATCGCTGCCAAATCTCTGACCAGTCCTCGAAAGTCAACGCGCCCGTCCGCCGTGAAGAAGAAAATTATTTTATTCACGTCGAAGGTGTATTCCACGTTGATTAATTTCATCGGCAGGTCGTGTTCCTTAATTTTCTGCAGGCAAATATCGAAGGCGTACTTTTCATCCTCGCGATTTCTTTCAAGCTGAATCAAGTCCTCTTCCGTCGCCTTCCGATAAATTTTTTTCAGCGGAAGTCCCGGCTCGGTCTCGACTTTTTCATCAGCCGATAACTCACGCGCCTCGACTACAACTTTCCCGCACTCAAGTCCTCGTGACGTTTCGACGATAACAGAATCGCCTTTGAGCAATTCCTCTTCGTTCGGCTCGAAAAATAAAATTCTGCCCGCCTTTTTTATTCTGACTCCGATAATTTGCATTCGTTCACTCCTTTATAATCGTTTCAAGCGCGATTTTAATCATGTCGTTGAAGGAAGATTGACGCTCTTCGGGTGTGCAATGTTCGTTTCGCCAAAGGTCGTCGCTGACCGTGAAAATCGCAAGGGCTTGAACTTTTGCGGCAGCGGCGTGCAGATACAACGCGGCACTTTCCATTTCGACTGCCAAAATTCCGTAGCGGCGGAGCTTGTCGTTGAAAGTGTTTTTCCCGTCGCCGAAAGTCCCGTTCGGGTCGTCGTAGTCGTTGTAAAATAAATCGGCGCAAATGACGTTGCCGACCTTTACGGGCAAATTTAAATCACGCGCAACGAGGACGGCTTTGTTAAGTAAATCGAAATCCGCAAGCAAAGAAAAATTCAGCACGCCGCCGAAAACTTGATTGACGATTGAGGAATCCGTCGAAGAACCTTGAGCAATGAGCACGTCGCGCAAGTGAACCTCCTCGTTCATGCCGCCGCATGTCCCGACACGAATCAATTTCTTCGCGCCGAAAACTTCAATCAGCTCGTGAAGATAAATTGAGATTGACGGAATGCCCATGCCCGTCGCCTGAACGGAAATGCGTTCGCCTTTGTATTTTCCCGTGAAGCCGAAAATATTTCTTATCGCCGTGTATTGATGAACGTCCTCCAAAAAATTTTCGGCGATGATTTTTGCGCGGACGGGGTCGCCCGGCAACAAAACGCGTTCGGCAACTTCTCCGACTTGAGCTGCAATGTGTATGCTTGCCATAAAATTTTCTCTCCTATCTTGATGAATAAATGCAGTGTACAGAAATTTTTTCCGCTTGTAAAGTGTGGGGCGGAGGTTAAACTTTCAAGAAAGCGAAAAGCCCCGAAGTTTTCTTCGAGGCTTTGATTTTCTTTATGGAGCCGGCTAAGGGACTCGAACCTTCGACCTGCGCATTACGAATGCGCTGCTCTACCAACTGAGCTAAGCCGGCGAATCAATTCAACGCGCTGATTTATATCACAATATTTTTCGCGTGTCAAGAAATTTTTTAGCCGTGAAATTCTTCGGGCGGCTCGTTCAAAATTTTGTGTCGCCACAAGAGAGCCTTGACGATTCTCTCAGCCGCGTGCCCGTCGCCGTAGGGACTTGTCGCCTCTGCCATCTTTCGATATTCCGCAGCGTCCGTGAGCAAAAGTTTCGCCGCTTCGTAAATTTTGTCTTGATTGGTTCCGATTAATTTGACTGTGCCCGCGTCGACTGCTTCGGGGCGTTCGGTCGTGTCGCGCAAGACCAAAACGGGTTTGCCGAGCGCGGGTGCTTCTTCTTGCAAGCCGCCCGAATCCGTCATAATCAACGTCGCCCGATTTATCAAGTTGGCGAACGGTTCATAATCCAGCGGGTCAATCAAACAAACTCTTTCCAAGCCGCCGAGTTCCTCATTTACGACCTCACGGACTTTAGGATTTTTATGGACGGGGAAAATTATTTCAACGTCAGGAAATTCTTCAACCAGAGACCTCAAAGCTTTATAAACTTGACGCAACGGCTCGCCCAAATTTTCACGGCGATGTGTCGTCACGAGGATAATTCTTTTGCTCAAGTCGAAGTCGGGGAAATTGAAATCTTCGCGGACGGTTTGATAGAGCGCGTCGATAACGGTGTTGCCCGTCACGAAAATTTTTGATTCGTCAATGCCCTCGCGCAAAAGATTTTCTTTGGCAGTCGAAGTCGGAGCGAAATTCAAATCGGCAAGCGCGCCCGTCAAACGCCGATTCATTTCTTCGGGATAGGGCGAAAATTTATTTTTCGTGCGAAGACCCGCCTCGACGTGCCCGACTTCAATTTGATGATAATAAGCCGCCAATGCGCCCGCGAAAGTCGTCGTCGTGTCGCCGTGCACCAAAATCACATCGGGCTTTGCCTCCGTCAAAACTTTGTCCAAACCTGACAACGCTCGGTTCGTTATGTCAAAAAGCGTTTGCCCCTCCGACATAATGTTGAGGTCGAAGTCCGGGCGAATGTTAAACAACTTTAAAACTTGGTCGAGCATTTCACGATGTTGCGCCGTGACTGCCACGACCGATTCCACTTCGGAATATTTGTCGAGCTCCAACACAACGGGAGCCATTTTGATTGCTTCGGGGCGCGTGCCGAAGACCGACATAACTTTCAACTTTTTCATAATGTTCACCTAATTAACGGGTCGTGCAATGCCCAATTTCTTAACGCCGTAGAAAATCGCCGTGACGACGACTAACAGAATCAATATCGCGATTTGGCAACTGACCGCCGTCAAAGCTATCGCGCTCAAGCCGAACAACGCGCTTATCACGTACATTAACAAGACCGCCTGCCGTTGCGTGAAGCCGACGCTCAAAAGCCTGTGGTGCAAGTGTCCTTTATCGGGTTTGAAAATCGGAACGCCGCCGCGCAGTCTTCTGACGATTGCAAAGGTCGTGTCGAGTATCGGCAAGCCCAGCGCGAAAATCGGAACGATTAAAGCGATTGTAGCAACGGATTTGACCGGACCCGTCACAGAAATTCCCGCGAGCATGAAGCCGAGAAACATCGAGCCGGTATCGCCCATGAAAATTTCTGCGGGGTTGAAGTTGTATTTGAGGAAGCCGACCGCCGCGCCCGCCAAAGCCGCCGTCATGACCGCGACCAAAACAAAACCTTGTTCGAGGGCGATTAACATGATTGTGAACGAGGCAATCGACGCGACACCCGCCGCCAAGCCGTCAAGCCCGTCGATTAAGTTCACCGTGTTTGTGAGACCGACGAGCCAAAACATCGTTGCCGGTATCGCGAACCACTCAAGGTAAATGTAATCGCCGAAAGGATCTGTCACGAAGTCAATCCGAACGTCGAACGCCAAAACCAAGACAGCCGCCGCTCCGATTTGTCCGAGCAATTTTATTTTCGCGGGAAGATTTTTATAATCGTCGACGAGCCCGAGCGCGACAATCAAACTTCCCGAAAAAACAAGCCCGACGGTTTCCCGTATCATTTCGTCATCGAGCCCGAACTTTATCGCGACGAAAATTATCGCCACCGTGAAGCCCGAATAAATCGCAAGCCCGCCGATTCGAGGGATTGGTTTCTTATGAACTTTTCGAGCGTCGGGCGCGTCCATTGCTCCGGTTTTCTTGGCGAGAAAAATCACCGCCGGCGTCACGAGCAATGCCACAATCAACGCGACCGCAAACGTCCAAAAATATATCGGCATTTAATCAACCGTCCTGTTCAAGATTTATGCAAAAGATTTTACAACAGCGGTTAAAACTCGTCAATCACGGCGCAACAAAAATTTTCCGAAAACATTGCGGCGAAAAAAATTTTTGTGTAAAATATATCAGCTATTAATCGGGGTCACGGCGGAGGTGAAAGTTTGAGAACAGACAAGCGGCGGGCAGATGAATTGCGCGAAGTTTTTTTGGAGCGGCGTGTTCAAAAATTTCCTGCGGGCTCGGCAATGATTGAGGTCGGCAATACCAAAGTCCTCTGCGCGGCGACAATCGAGGACAAAGTTCCCGCCTTCCTCAAAGGCACGGGCACCGGTTGGCTCAATGCGGAATATTCGATGTTGCCGGGCGCGTCGGCTGAAAGAATTCCTCGCGAACGTTCGAAAATCGGCGGCAGGACGATGGAAATTCAACGGCTTATCGGTCGGGCACTTCGCGCAGTGACAGATTTAAAAGCACTCGGCGAACGCACAATCATAATCGATTGCGATGTTCTTCAAGCTGACGGCGGCACGCGCACCGCGTCGATAACGGGAGCTTTCGTGGCTCTGGTCGAGGCTTGCGAAACGATTTACAAAGTCGGCGGCGTCTTCCCCGTGAAAGATTTCGTCGCGGCGATTTCGGTCGGCATTTCCCAAAACGGAGAAAAAATTCTTGACCTTTGCTACGAAGAGGATTCGACTGCGGCGGCGGATTGCAACGTCGTCATGACGGGCGCGGGCGAACTCGTCGAAGTACAGATAACCGCCGAAAAAAATCCCTTCACGCGCACGCAACTCAATGATCTTTTGGATTTGGCGGAAGGCGGTATCGACGAATTGATTTCCCTGCAAAAAGATGCGCTCGGTCGCGAATTGGTTTGGCGTGTCGGAAGAGTCGGCTGAATTTTTAATGCCCGTCAAAGTTTTTAAATCGATTTAAAGAGAGGAGGAGGTCATCGTCAAAAAAATTGTACTTGCGTCGAAGAATTCGGATAAAGTCAGAGAAATGCGCCTTGTCCTCAAAAATTTGCCGTTTGAAATTTTGTCGCTTGCTGATTTTGAAAACTTGCCCGACGCCGTCGAAGATGCCTCGACTTTTGAAGAAAATGCCCTCATCAAAGCAAAATTCTTCCGCGAACAAACGGGGCTTGCCTGCCTCGCCGACGATTCGGGTTTGGAAGTCGACGTGCTCGGAGGTCTGCCCGGAGTTCATTCGGCAAGATTCGCGGGCTATCATGCCGACGACAAAATTAACAATCAAAAACTTCTCGACGAACTCAAAAAAATCGGCGTCACGGAATCGGCGGCGGCTTATCGTTGTGCATTGGCTTTCGTCGACATTGACGGCACCGAACTTTTAACCGAAGGCAAAATCGGCGGCAAAATTAAAACCGTCGCTCAAGGCAACGGCGGCTTCGGCTACGACCCTTATTTTTACATTGACGACAACCGAACAATGGCTCAACTTTCCGCAACCGAAAAAAATTCAATCAGTCACAGAGGCGAGGCGTTGCAGAAAATGGTTTTGGAATTAAAGGAGCGTTTCCGGTGAAGATAGGACTTATAAGCGATACTCACGGGAACTGGTCGGCGATTGATCACGCAGTAAGTATCGCGCAAAATATGGACATGTGGCTCCACATGGGCGATTGTATTCCCGACGCGGAGTATTTGCAATCGTTACTTGACGTTCCTGTTTACGGCGTGGCGGGCAATTGCGATTGGCCGACACCCAATATCAAATACGAAAGAATTATTGACGTGGCAGACCACAGAATTTTTATCACGCACGGTCACAACTACGGCGTGCGCTACACTCAAGAATACATAATGGAAGCAGCGGAATCGCAGAACGCGGACATTGCGGTTTACGGACACACTCACATAGTCGAATATCTTATCGGTCCGCCCGTTATTTTAAATCCCGGCAGTGCCTCGCGCCCCCGTGACGACACTCGCGGCTCGTTTATGGTCATGGAACTTGAACGCGGCTCCGAACCTCGAATCACCGTTGTCCGCATGAAACATCATCATTAAGCACTTATTCATTTGATAAGAAATCCCTCGTTCGTTTGAAAGGGGGAATTTTATTTTGCAAGAAAGCTGATATTTGAAGTGGAAAATTTTTGGCGGCTGTTGTAGAATAGCGAAACAATTTTTTTATATCGGAGCAAACGAAATGCAAAGTATTGATATGACCGACAAGATTAAAAAAGTTATCGGCGTGAGCTTGGCGGGCGTGGTTTTGTTGTCGCTGATAATCGGTTATGCCGAATACAAATATTGGCACAAAGATGAAACGATTCAACTTGACGACGCAAAAGTTTCGGGCACGATGGTTTCCGTCAGAGTTTTGACGAACGGCAAAGTCAAAGAACTTTTATTCGAGGACGGAGCCGAAGTCAAAGCCGGCGACGTGATTGCGCGTTTGGAAGTGTCAATTACGGAAGAAGAAATTCAACAGCTTGAAAACACGGTTCAGCTTGCCAAAGACAACTACGCTCAACTTGCACAAGGACAATGGGTCAAAGTTCCCGTTCAACGCGAACGAGTGACTTATCCTCCCGCGCCGCCTCCAAGCGTGTCCTCTTCGTCGCCTTCAGGCAATTTGGCGAAGTTGGAAGAACGGGCTAATCGCATGGCGGAACTTTTCGAAATGGGAGCGGTCAGCGCAGTTCAAAGAGACGCCGCACGTCGAGCTTACGAAAGTGCACTTGCCGAATCGCAATCGCCCTCTTACGAATCTTCCTCCTCGTCCGCGCCGATTATCGAATACTACACCGAATACGTCGACGAATTCAGAGAGACACCGGCAGAAGTTTTGGCGGGAGCAGAGCAGGCGATTAAGCAGGCGGAATTGTCTTTGAACGTCGCCAAGCAAGAGGCTCGCGAATCGGATGTTATCGCGCCCGTGAGCGGAACGATTTATTACGCTGTGAAAGTCGAACAGGATTTGGCGGCGGGTGACAGCGTTTCAAGAATCGGTGACAGCCGCGAACTTTGGCTTGAGGCTCAAGTCACGGAAGAAATTTTCGATAAGATTCCGCTCGGCAAGCTTGCAACTTTTTCGATTGACGGGAAAGAAATTTTCGGCACGGTCATTGAAAAAATTAAGCCGAACATTTCAACTCAACCCGAAGAAACTCAAGAGCCCGTCGAACTTCCCGACATCCCGACTTCAGAAAATCAAGTCGCGCCTCTAATCGGCGAAAATCAACCTGCAGAAAATCCTCCGCAAAATCCCGAAGCTCCACCTGCTGAAAATCCCGCGCCTCAACCGCCGAAAATTCCCGACAAATTCGAGGAACAACAAAAGCCTAACGACAAATTCATAATAAAAATTTCCATGCCCGCCGAACGCGATTTTGATTGCCCGCCAAACACCTCAACCAAAGTCAAAATTAAAATCTGAACTTTGCAGGAAAATTTCAGCCTCGCAACGAAATATGCGGGGCAGTTTTTTTTAGGAGGTTTTTTTATGCGGTATCCGACTCACTCCGAAAAATATTTCACGTGGGGTGCTCCGGCACCCGAAATGATTTGATTCAACTAAATCGCACGCGAAAAATTTTTTCAGGAGGTTTCAAAATGGATTACTCGACTTATCTTAAAAAATATCCGTCGGCAGACGGTCGCTTCGGAAAATTCGGAGGCGCGTATCTTCCGCCGCAACTCGTTCCCGCTATGGAAGAGATCACGCAGGCTTACTTGACGATTTGTCACTCGTCGCAATTTATTAACGAACTTCGCAGGATTCGCCGTGAGTTTCAAGGTCGCCCGACGCCCGTTTATCATTGCGAAAAACTTAGCCGCAAGCTCGGCAACTGCCAAATTTATCTCAAGCGCGAGGATTTGAATCATACGGGCGCGCACAAACTCAATCACTGCATGGGCGAAGGTCTTTTGGCGAAGTTCATGGGCAAGAAAAGAATTATCGCGGAGACCGGCGCAGGTCAACACGGAGTGGCTTTGGCTACGGCGGCGGCTTTCTTCGGACTCGATTGCACGATTTACATGGGCGAAGTCGACATTGCCAAGCAAGCACCGAACGTCGCCCGCATGAAAGTTCTCGGCACAAAGGTCGTTCCTGTTTCAACCGGCTTGAAGACTCTCAAAGAGGCAGTCGACGCCGCCTTCGAGGACTACATGGAAAATTACAAGGACACGATTTATTGTATCGGCTCGGCAGTCGGACCGCACCCCTTCCCGATGATGGTTCGCGATTTCCAATACGTCGTCGGCGAAGAGGCTCGCGAACAATTCAAAGACATGATGGGTTTCCTGCCCGATGTCGTGACGGCTTGCGTCGGCGGCGGTTCAAACTCAATCGGATTCTTCCTGCCGTTTATCAATGACCCCGTCGAAATTGTCGGAGTTGAGCCTCTCGGTCGCGGAGAAAAATTGGGTGACCATGCCGCCTCGATGAGTTACGGTTCCGAAGGCGTCATGCACGGTTTCGATTCGATTATGTTAAAAGATAAAGACGGAGAACCCGCGCCCGTTTATTCAATCGCCAGCGGTTT
This sequence comes from Selenomonadaceae bacterium, assembly GCA_017535925.1. Taxonomy (GTDB): domain Bacteria; phylum Bacillota; class Negativicutes; order Selenomonadales; family Selenomonadaceae; genus Quinella. The sequence goes on from JAFXTD010000050.1 coordinate 61,436, forward strand.
GGATTATCCTTCCGTCGGTCCCGAACACGCTTTCCTTCGCGAAGTCGGTCGCGTCAAATACGACGTTGCCACAGACAAAGAGGCGGTCGATGCTTTCTTCAAGTTGAGCCGTTACGAAGGAATTATCCCCGCGCTTGAAAGTTCACATGCCGTCGCCTATGCAATGCGCCTCGCAAAAGAAATGGGCAAAGGCTCTATCCTCGTGAACTTGAGCGGTCGCGGCGATAAGGATTTGGATTACGTTATCGAACACTACGGCTACGGCGAGGACTTCAAGGACTTTTGAGGCATGGAGCAAATTTCACAGGCTTTTCTAAATTTCATTGACTCTTGGGGATATTTTGCCGTTGCGATTTTGATGGCAATGGAGAATGCTTGTATCCCTGTGCCGAGCGAATTGATTTTGGGATTTGCAGGCTACTTGGTCAGCGCGGAACGAATGACTTTCACCGGCGCAATGATTGCGGGCATGATCGGCGGCATGACCGGTTCGATTTTTGCTTACGTCGTCGGCGCAACGGGCGGCAGGAAATTTGTCGACAAGTACGGAAAATATTTCTTCATAAAAAAATCTCACGTCGACCTCGCGCAGAAATGGTTCGACAAATACGGAATACGCGCCGTGTTTTTCAGCCGCATGCTTCCCGTCGTCAGAACGTTCATATCTTTGCCGGCAGGGTTCGCCCGCGTGAACTTCAAACAATTTTTATTCTACACGTTCGCCGGCTCGTTGCCTTGGACTGCTCTTATAATTTGGGCGGGATTGATGCTCGGCGACAACTGGGAATATCTTTTGGAACTCGGTCACAAATTCAGCGCGGCGTTCGTCGTCGTGAGCGTCGTGATAATCGCTTGGCTTTACTTCAGACGAAAGAAATAAAAAAAGACCCACTCCACAAAACGGAGCGGGTTTTTTTGTTTGCTTGTGAAATTTATTCGACGACTTCCGAAGTTGATTCGTAGACGTTCCCGATATCGGAAATGTCGACTTGATATTTTTCGCCGTCTTTCTCGGCAATGATGTTGGGAACGCCGTCGACAATCGTCACGCCGGTGACAACGCCCGTCATTGTTTCGGTGTGGCTTATCGGGTTGCCCTCTTCGTCCGCCTCGTTAATCGTTGCGACCCAATCGATGTTCATGCCGATCATGCCGCTGAGTTGCCCGACAAGAACGGAGGTATCGATGTTGCCGACAACTTTGCCGAGGTCTTCAAGACTTTTGGCGACGTTCGTCATTTGCTCAAGCGAACTGAACTGCGCGAGCTCTGCGATATAACTGCTGTTGTCTTGAGGATTGAGCGGGTCTTGATTTTGAAGTTGGGTGACGAGCAGTTGAAGAAACGCCTCTTTGCCGAGGTCGTCATTCTTCTTGGTCTCTTTGGTTTTCGAAGACTCATAGGCGGCGGCATTGTAAGTCACGCCGTCGACGGTGATTGTGTTAAGTGCATTTGCCATGTTATCTCCTCCAATTTTTTAAACGGAATAATCTACACCATCCGTGGCGGAACTTTCATTGACGGGCTGCGCGTTATCGACTTCGCGTTCGAGGGCATTGAGATTGATTCGACGAGTGCCCTGACGTTGCTGACGATTTTGTTGCCAAGCCTGTCCTCCTTGACCGTTCGATAAGCCGCCGTCACTCAAGCCGGCATAGACTTGGACGTTTTCGACCTTGAGTCCCGCGTTGTTGAGTTCTTGACGGAGTTGAACGAGTGAATTTTCAATAATCGTTCGAACTTGCGCGTTGTCGCTGTGGAAGCTTGCATTGACCGCGCCGTTTTGACTGACGGAAATTCTCAGCGTCAACTCACCGAGATGTTCGGGGTTGAGCTTGATGACCATTTGAGTATTTTCTGTCGTGCGAATCAGTCGCGCTTGACGAACAATCTGCGCGGGCACGTCGAAATTATCTTGAGGCATGGGCGGCGGCGCGTCGGGTGCTTGAGCGGGCGTCGCCTGTTGTATTTGAGGCGTGTCGTTTGAAGCCGTCAAAGGAAGTGTGAAAACTTCTCCGCCCGTTGAAACTTGTTGAACTTGAGGCGCGTCGCTTATCGTCGGTTGGAAAGTTTGCTGTTGGAAATTTTGTTGAGTGTCTTGTTGCCGGGAGTCTTGATTGAAATTTTGCGGCGGCGATTGCGGCAGAGTGACGGGTGCGGCAGTCGGAGCTTCCTCGACTTGTACATTTACGCCGAGCATTTCAGAAAGGATTTGTTGCGCGGGGCGTTCGTCGACTCGCGGCTGAATGACGCTTGCTTGAGCTTGAACTTGGACAATCGGTTGACTGACGATATTTTGAACTTGAGCTGTCGGTTGCGGTTGAACTTGAACAGTCGGCTGAGGTTGAACTTGAACGTTCGGCTGAGGTTGAACTTGAACAGTCGGCTGAGGTTGAACTTGAGCTGTCGGTTGAGCTTGAACTTGAACAGTCGGTTGCGGTTGAACTTGAACAGTCGGCTGAGCTTGAACTTGGACTGTCGGCTGCGGTTGAACTTGAACAGTCGGTTGAGGTTGAACTTGAACAGTCGGCTGAGCTTGAACTTGGACTGTCGGCTGAGCTTGAACTTGAACAGTCGGTTGCGGTTGAACTTGAACGTTCGCTTGAGGTTGAACTTGAACGTTCGCTTGAGGTTGAACTTGAACGTTCGCTTGAGGTTGAACTTGAACGTTCGCTTGAGGTTGAACTTGAACGTTCGCTTGAGGTTGAAC
>JAFXTD010000051.1 GCA_017535925.1 Selenomonadaceae bacterium
AACATTGTCGAGAGATTTTTTCAGCGAATCAAGAATTACCGTCACATCTCTACTCGTTATGACAAATTGGCTTTTTGTTTTGAGAATTTCGTTTTACTCGCTGCTTCTGTTATTCACTTTTAATTTACCAACAGCCCCTAGGAACTAGGAAGTAGTAGGGATTAGTGAACTAGTTCCTTGTTCCTATTTACTAGTTCCTACAAAGGAGAGTTTTTAAATGAACAGCTACACTTTTACACCGCAACGCGTTTGTTCGAAGCAGATTAATTTTTCTTTGGACGCGGAAGGCAAATTGCATGACGTGAAATTTTTTGGAGGTTGCCCCGGCAATCTTCCGGCTATCGGCAAGCTTGTCGAAGGCAAGGACGCCAAAGAAATCGCCGACCTTCTGCGCGGCAATCCCTGCGGTGCACGAGGAACTTCTTGTGCCGACCAACTTTCGATAGCGATTGACGAGGCTTTGAAGTCTCGCACGGCTTAAAATTTTTTTGGAGGTTTCAAAATGGACAAGCAAACACTGATTGAAAAGATTAAGGCGATGGCGGCGGCTCCAAGTTGTTGCGCCGAACTCAAGGCGGCTGTCAAAAATTACTTCGACGCACTCGGCACAGCGAACGAAAAATCTGCCGCGCAAAATCTTATCGCAGAACTTGAGGAAGACATCACGACGGTCGAAGATTTGGTTCCGTTTGCTCATTCGGAAACGGCGGTTCAAATTTTCGGGGCGGAAGGTGCAAAAAAATTCGCCGCTCATGCTGATGAACTCAAGGCGAGCGGCGCGAAGTATTGCGATTGCGGAGCGTGTGCTCCCGGCGTCGAAATCCTCAACAACAAAGAAATTCTTCTCGGATAAAAAATTTTCGGAAAAAAATTTATCCCGTCGAAAGGCGGGATTTTTTTATTCAAAGCAAAAGTAAATTGCAAGCGTTCCGCGTTCGAGGCTCAAAGAAATTTTTTCGTCTTCAATGCGATTGCTCACGGCGTTCGGGAAAGTTTGTGTCAAAGTCGCGCCGTCAAGTTCCCAGTGAAGATTTTTCGTCTTAACGCCCTCACAAAAATTCGTCATCGGCAACAAAGAAACTGCAAGCGGCTTTTGAAAAAATTTCACTTCGACTGATTCACCGCCGCTCAGAAAAAAAATAATCTCGTGCTCATCGGCGAGGAAAATTTTTCGGTCAAGTGCCGCGCAAGTAAAAATCGTGCCGTAAAGATGGTCGAAGCGTCCTCCGAAACAAGCCGTCAAAATCGCGACGTGTTCCCCGAAAATTTCTGCGGCTCGGCTCAAGGCAAGTTGCGTGTCGGTAAAATCTTTGTCGATGGGATATTTTTCGACGGGAATATTTTTTTCACGCGCCCACTCGACGGCAGATTGATTCGCGCTGTCGAAGTCGCCGATTAAAAATTTCGGGACAACCTCGCAAGCTTGGCAAAGTTCAATGCCCTTGTCGATACAAAAAATTTTCCGCCCGCTTGAAATGCTCAAAAAAAATTCGCGGCTCGGAACTCGTCCGCCGCTCACAAACAAAATTTCCTGCGCGGTTGTCGTCGGAAAAAAAATTTCACATTGCGGAAGTTTCATTTCAATATTTCGTCGGGGCGTCGGGCTCGGGCAAGTGATTCGCCTCGAAGCAGACGCCCGCTCCTCCGTTGTATTTGACCAAAAGTTTTTCGTAAAGTTTTTTCCAATCGCTGAAGACTTTGACGGCATTTCGATTCAAAGTCTCGGCGAATTTATTTTTGTCAAGATTGCTTGAAGACATGACAAGCCGCAAAGATTTTTCTTCAGACCTGCGAACCTCCTCCGCGACCGTCGGGCTGAACGAATTCCAATAGCCGCGAGTCAACGATATGACTTGATTCGACACCCAAAACATTTTCGAGGCGTCGTATTCTTTTCGCAAGGCGTGATTGTAAGCGGCGGGCATCTTCGACACGGCAAACGGCACAAAAGGATTTTCAGCCGCAGTGTTCGTCGCCAACCAACAAATCGGCGCGGGCAACTTGTCATTGACTTGCGCAACTTGAACAAAACAAGTCTTGATATTCAGGATTGAGCGTTCGGTGCTGTTTTCGGCGCAGTCGTAAGGCGAGGCGTGCACTCCGGCGAACGCGCTCCTCGTCTTGTCGAATTCGGTGCCGCCCAAATAATCGCGATATAAATTCATGACATCCTCGACCGCCAATTTTTTATCGGGCTTAATCGACAGCGGATAATAATCCGAATCGTAGCCTTCGATTTTGGGCGAAAGTTTTTTCGACGGCGCAACCAAATCAAACGCACGCCACACGCGCCGCAGACAACTGTACGGGTGATAAAATTCGCCGCCTTGCAAAGATTTTATCCAGTTCAAATTTCCTGCCGCGTCGTAAGCAGCCCAACCGACTTCCTCCAACATTTGCGGAAGTTCGGGATTGAAAAATTGATTCGGGTCGCCCTCGCGTATCGCTTGAATCCTCAACTGATTCGCCGCGATTGAAAAATGTCCGTCGGGAATTTTTTCGGCAATCCAAAAGCCGCCCTTGCCCGAAGGCGTCGGAATCATTTCAAAAAGCCAGCCCTCGTTCTTGTCGGCAACGAATAAAGTTTCCGCCGTGCCGTAAAGTCCGTAATCGTCAATCAACTTGCCCATGAGTTCAATCGCCTCGCGGGCAGTCTTGCAACGTTCCAAAGCCACGCGCCCAAGCTCGGAGGAATAAAAAATTCCGACACCTTCCTTGCAAGAAATTTCGGGCAAGCGTTTTGAAGTATCGGAACATTCGCCCATCATCAAGCCGTGCTCATTCATGACGGGATAATTTGCGTCGAGGTAAGCGTAAGTGTGTTCGACTTCGGGAATAAAGCCGAGCGGTTTTGTCGAGGGCATATCGGGAAATTTATAGCCGTCTCCTCTTTCCGGCGCGACGAGGTGCGGACTGAAAAAACAATTATAATCGGGAAGTTCGCCTGTCGCCACGGCAACCGGATACACGGGGCGAAGACTTCCCTTTTCATGATTTTTCGCGGGAACGAAAACGACATTGGGGTCGCCTTGAAAACCGTCGTTTGAGTGCGCAACAAAAGTGCTGCCGTCCTTCGACGCGCCCTTTGTCACGAGAATAGTCGTGCAAGCTTCTGCATTGACAATCATAACGACAACCTCACTGCAAGAATCTTACATGGCGACGATTGAAATACCTTTGGCGTCAGCTAGGGCAATCATCTGCGCCCGCTCGACCAATAAAGTTTTGCCCGCCTCGATAGCCAAAGCACTTGCTCCGACATTGATCATGTTTTCAATCGTCCGATAGCCGACGGTGGGCACGTCGAAACGATTGTCTTGTTGAGGTTTTGAAACTTTCGCGACGACAGCTCCGCCGCAAGCCAATTTTCCGCCGCGTTCAATGCAAGCGTCCGTTCCTTCGATAGCCTCCAAAGCCATGACCGCACGATTTTTCACGACGACCGTTTGACCTATGTCGAAGCGTCCGAGTTCTTTGGCAATGCGGAAGCCGAATTCCATATCTTGGCGTTCCTGTTCGGTCGGTTCGCGTTGAGTGATTGTTCCTCTGCGCGGCATGAGTTTTCTAATCAGCTTGGTTTGGTCGAAGGCTTGAATGCCTGCCTTTGCCAACTCACGAACGAACGCCATCATAATCGTATCGTCTTTTCTGTCCGGCAGGGACATGATAAGTTGCAACATGCGGGCGTCGGGCTGAACTGCGCCGTTGAATAAAAGCTCCTTCGTGACCTTGCCGATCATCGTGACCTTTTGAATTTGATTGCTCTTCAAGTAATTTAAAACCGCCTCAAGTTGTGCGACGCTGATAAATTGAAAATCCTTTGCGAACTGCGCGATTTGCGGGTCGCTTTCCGCCAACAATCCGACGGCGTAAACTTCATAACCAAGTTGAGCGGCGGCACGGGCACTCTCGACGGGCAGTTTCCCTGCTCCCGCCAATATACCGAGTTTTTCCATTAAAAAGACCTCCTGTTTAGTGGTTAGTGATTAGCGGTTAGTGGTTAGAATTCTAACAGCTAATCGCTAACAGCTAAATTCAAACTTTAATCGCGGGCAATTTGGCGGCAAGCTCTTTGGCTTCGGATTCTCGTTCGCGCTGAATTTTGTCGAAGAGAGCGGGCAGGTTTGCAAAGATGAGTTTCAACGTTTCGGCAGTTTCATAAGGAACCGTCGTTTCATTGAGACGCCTCGATAAAATTTCTTGGATGAATTGAATCGACTTTTCCGGAACGTATTTGTTTTCGCGTCGCCAATTTGTCAGTTCCGTTTGAACGTATTCGCAGATAATGCTCTCGCTTGCGTCGTCAAGTTTTATATTGCATTTATTCAAACCGCGCCTGCATTTTCTTGCCGTAATCTTTGCCACACGAGCGATTTCCCGATTCGTCATAAGAAACACTTCCGCCGAAAATTATTTATCGTCAAAGTCACGACGTTCACGACAAATGCCGCGCTCCGCATTGCGCAAAAATCTAAGGAAGTGTTCGACCTCCTCGCAAGAATCAACTTCCTGCTCAATGACGGCGATTGCTTCCGGCAAACTCAAACCCGAACGATAAAGAATCTTGTACGCCTTTTTTATCAAGCGTCGACTTTCAAGCGGAATGCCTGCCCGCGAAATACCGACGTTGTTTAAGCCGACGACTTTTGCGGGGTGACCGTCGACGATTGTATAGGGCACCACGTCTTGAACGAGTTTGCTCATGCCGCCGACCATTGCATTGCGTCCGATTTTCACGAATTGATGAACGCCTGCCATGCCGCCGATAACGACTCTGTCCTCAACCATCGCATGACCCGCGCAGCTTGCCAAGTTCGACATGATGACGTGATTGCCGAGCGTGCAGTTGTGCGCCACGTGAATGTAAGCCATAAGCAGGCAGTCGTTGCCGATACGTGTTTCATTGCCTTCGCCCGTCGCCCTGTGAATTGTTGCGCCTTCGCGAATCGTCGTCCTGTCACCTATGATTGTATAGCTGCGTTCGCCTTTGAATTTCAAATCTTGCGGTTCGGCTCCGACACTGGCGAATTGATAAACTCTGCACTCTTTGCCCAAGCTTGTCCATTTTTCGATAACGGCATGCGGACCGATAATCGACCCGTCACCTATTTCAACGTCTTCGGCAATCACGCAGTAAGGACCGATTGTGACATTTTCGCCGATAATTGCCTTAGGCGAAATGACCGCGCTCGGGTGAATGATTGTGCCTGTTTCGCCGTTGCTTTCCAATTTAATCATTGCATTTCTCCTAATGCCTCACAGCTCATTTTTTCCTTTGAGCGCGAAAGTAAAATCGGCGACGGCGACGAGTTTGTCGTCAACATAGCCGTCCGTGTGCAAGACGCCGAAGAGTCCGCGCACTTTGAGAATCTCCGCTTTGGTTATGAGGGTATCGCCCGGCACGACCATTTTTTTGAATTTGATATTGTCCATGCCTCCGAAGAGCGCGATTTTCCCGCGATGTTCTTCGGGATAGAGCATTGCCACTCCTCCGACTTGCGCCATTGCCTCCAATATGAGAACGCCCGGCATTATGGGATGCCCCGGGAAGTGTCCGGCGAATTGCGGCTCGTTCATTGTGACATTTTTTAAGCCTGTTGCCGACTTGAAAGGATCTATTTCCAAAATTCTGTCGACCAGAAGCATGGGCGGGCGGTGCGGCAAAATTTTCATAATGTCTTCGATTTCCAATACCATCTATATCGCTCCTTTTTAACAATGAGGAATTAGGAGTTAGGAATTAGGAATTAATTCGGTAACGGTAAACATTCCTCATTCCTCATTCCTCATTCCTAATCGATAAAAGTCTTCGTAAATTTTTTTTGCAAGCCGAGTATTCAGTGCGTGACCGGACGCCGCCGCCACGATATGACAATTAAAAATGCCTGCAAGCCGTATGTCTCCGATAACGTCCAAAATTTTGTGGCGAACAAGTTCGTCGGGGTAATTGAGTTTATTGAGCCAGCCCGCGTCGTTGTAGACGATAACATTTTCAAGCGTGCCGCCGAGCCCCAAGCCCATTGCTCGAAGTGCGTCAATTTCTTTTTCGTAAGCAATCGTCCGCGCAGGTGCAATTTCACGCTCGTAAATTTCCTCGGTGATGTTGAAGTCGCCGTATTGAATTCCAATCAGCGGATGAGGATTGACCGAAACGAAACTCACGCGGAATCCGTCATAGGGCAGAGCCATGACAAAACGCTTTCCGTCTTCGCCGTCGACACGATAAATTTTTTCAAGCCGAATAATTTTACGCTCCTTGTCCTGTTCGACGACGCCCGCCGCTTGAATCATTTTAAAGAAGTCGATTGAGTTGCCGTTGAGAACGGGCGGCTCTTCCGCGTCAAGTTCAATCAAGCAGTTGTCGATTCGGCAAGCGTTGAGTGCACTCATCAGGTGTTCGATTGTGAAAACTTTTGCGCCGTTTTCTTCAAGGGTCGTCGCCCGAAGAGTGGTCGTAACTTTATCGGCGGTCGCGTGAATCTGCGGGCGTTCGGGTAAATCTGTTCGCATAAAAATTATCCCGCCGTCAACGTCGCCGGGTTTGAGCTCAAACCGAACTTCTTTGCCCGAATGAAGACCGACGCCGACGCAGGAAATTTTATTCCTTAAAGTTCTTTGTCTCGGCAAGATTTAGCCTCCTTCCGAAAAATTCCCGCTTATTATAGCATTAATAATTTTTAACGTCGATAAATTTTTTCGCGATATGTACTTCGAAAGCTGCAGGAATATTTTGTTCAAAGAAATAAAAAAGCGCGACTTCCTCGAAGTAGCCGCGCAATTTTTTTTATCTTCTGCCGCGTTTAAGAGAAACGATTACGTAACGATAAGGCTCCTCGCCCGCGCTGTGAGTTTCGACGCGTTCATTGTCTTGCAAGACGGTGTGAATAATTTTTCGTTCGTGACGATTCATCGGCTCAAGCTTAACCTCACGACGAGTTTTAATGACGCGTTCGGCGACACCTTTGGCAAGTTTGGTCAAAGCCTGTTCGCGGCGACGACGATAATCCTCAACGTCCAGCGTGAAGTGGACTTTATCTTCCGTCTTACGATTGACTGCCAAATTTAAAAGATATTGCAAGGCGTCGAGAGCCTGTCCGCGTCTGCCGATTAAAACGCCCAAACCTTTGCCGCTCAATTCAATCAGGCAACCTTCCTCCGCGTTGTCGGTGATTTTCATAGTGGCTTGAAGGTTCATTGCCGCGAAGACTTCTTTCAAAAAATCTTCCGCCGCGTCAATGACTTTGTCCCGGTCAAAAATTTCCGAAGGTTTTTCTTCGACGGGCGAGGGTTCCAATATCGGTTCAATCGCAGGCGGTTCCTCTTCGACAGTTTGAACAGGTTGAGGCGTCTCTTCAATTTGCACGGGTTCTTCGATTTTTGGAGGCGGTTCTTTGACTGTGGCACGAATCTTGGCGGGTGTTCCTCCGAAGAGTCCCAAAAATTTTTTCGACGGCTCCTCCAAAACTTCTATTTCAAGGTCGTCTCTGTCAACGCCGAGTTCTGCGACCGCCGCTTGAATTGCCTCTTCAATCGTCTTGCCGGTCTTCTCAATCATCTTTGCCATTTAAGCAGCCTCCTTGTCGTCGTCCTGCCTGTTCGTCCACCATTGCTGAATGATTTGCACGATGTTCATTGTGACCCAATAAAGCACCAAGCCTGCCGGGAAATTCAAACTTATCCAGCCGATAAACAACGGCATGATTATCATCATAATTCTCATTTGCTGATTGGCTTCGCTTGCGTTCGACATCATTTTTTGCTGCAGGAAAGTTGTCGCCGCCGAAAGGAACGGCAGGGCATAAGTCGGGTCGGGTTCTGACAAACTCGGCAACCATGCAAATGACGGAGCCGCGCCGCCGTAGTCGAAGGCATAGAGCGTGTAATACATGCCCATTAATATCGGCATTTGAATCAACATGGGCAAGCAACCCGACATCGGATTCGCGCCCTCTTTTTGATAAAGCTCCATCAATTTTTTCTGCATGACTTGCGGATTGTCTTTGTACTTCTCTTGCAACTTTTTCATCTGCGGTTGAATGCGTTGCATCGCCTTCATTGATTGGAGTTGCTTTTTCGTGAGCGGGTAGACCAAAATTTTTATCAGTATGGTTAAAAGGATTATCGCCAAGCCGTAGCTGGGCACGCCGAGCATTTCCGTCAGTGAATAGAGCGCATTTAAAATGAGGCTCATTATTTTTTCTATCGGCTCAAATATTCCGCCGAAGAGTCCGGGTTCTTCCAAAACAACACTTCCTTTTTAGGAACCAATTCCTAATTCCTCATTCCTAATTATTTTACGGGGTCGTAGCCGCCTTTGGAAAAAGGATTGCAACGCAGAATTCTTTTGAGCGTCATGAATCCTCCGCGAGCCCAACCGTATTTCTTCAGCGCGTCGACGGCGTAATTTGAACACGTCGGCACGAAGCGACAACACGGAGGCTTGAGCGGCGACAACCACCGTTGATAAAATTTTATGCAAGCTATTAAAAATTTTGTCATGAGTTAAAAAGTTTGGCGCGTTTGCACAAGTCGAGGAAAGCTTTTTCGGCAGCTTGGAATTTTGCATTGACGAGGAACTTTCGCCCGACAAGAATCATTCCAAAATCGCGGCGAAGAAAATTTTTATTGAGTCGATAAACCTCGCGCATGAGACGCTTGACACGGTTGCGAATGACCGCGCCGCCGAGTTTCTTGCCTGCCGCGAAGCCGACCTTGCCGTTGTAACGAGCATCATTGACGACGAGTAAAATCAACGCATGATTGGCAAATGATTTGCCGTGAGAGTGTACCGCGTTGAAGTCATGCTTGCCGCGAAAAATTTCACTTTTGCTCAAACGAAACACTTACATCCTCCGTCCGCCGATAAGCTTAAAAAAAAGGCCACTTCGATTAGTGACCTGTCGCACCCTCAAGCTGTAAGCACTTTCCTGCCACGCTGACGGCGTCTCTTAATGACAAGCCGCCCGCCTTTAGTCTTCATGCGTTCACGAAAACCGTGCGTTTTTTTGCGCCAATGTGTGTTTGGTTGAAAAGTCCGTTTCAAGCCCGACACCTCCCTACAAAAAAGATAACAACGCCGATTATAGACGAGGCGTTTTTTTGTGTCAAGTAAATCTTATAAATAAAGGCGGCGTCGAAAAGTCTTTCTGCGGCGGGCGCGGCGTCTCGAATAAAATTGCTCGCAAGTCCGTCGCCAAAACGTCAAGCGATAAAATTTTTTGATACGGCTCAAGTTTTCGGCGGCGTTCAAAGAGGTCGCGGCGATTTAAATTTTTTGTAAGCTTTGTGATTTTCGGCACGGTGATTTTTTTCAACAATGCTCGCCCGCGTTCGTTGAAAGCCAAAATTTTTATGCAAGTAGTCGCGTCGAATTCGGCAACTTCTTCCGCCGTCAAGTTCAATAAAAAATGCAACAGCAAGCGTCGAATTCGGCTCGCAGTGTAACGTCGACCGATTAAATTTTTCAACAGCTCCGCGAAATTTTTTGAGGTCGCCGCGTTCAACAATCGGAACTCCAACCCCTCCGTCATGCCGTAAATTTTTTTCAGCTCATCGACCCGCGAAGTCAACAGCTTTGATAAAATCGGGCGGAACAAAAAATTTTCGTCGACCAAGCCCGAAAGTTTTTCCTCGCGCAAGGCTTTTAAAGTGTCGTTCGAAACTTGCGCGGAAATTTTTTCCCAAGCCGGAGGATTTTTGTAAAGTGCCGCTCGAATTGCCGACGCGCTCGAAAATTTTTCACGCAATGTCAAATCGTCGTAAGCCGCCCCGACTCGTTCGATTATCAGCGGCGAAATTTTTTCGGGCAACGCGCGCAGATATTCAATCGCCAAAATCGTGTTCGGTTGCCGCAAAATTTTTTCGTCAAGCTTCGTGACCTTCGATAAAATTTTTGTGACTGCCGCCGCGTATGAAATTCCTTGCGTCATCTGTTGCCGAAGTTCCTCCGCGAAAAATTTTCCCTCGAACGCCGCCGCCGCCGATTTTAATTTCTCAATGTCAGTGACTTCCGCGCCGAATGCCAAAGTGTCGACGACGCCCAAACTTTCCAACAATCTGATTGAGCCGCGTGCAAAGTCTTGAGCACTGCGCACCGCCGAAACGAACGGCAATTCCAAAACCAAATCGACGCCGCTCAAGATTGCAAGCCGTGCCCGCGTGAATTTGTCGAGGATTGCAGGCTCTCCTCGTTGCGTGAAACTTCCGCTCATGACCGTGACGATTTCTCCGCCGCAAAATTTTTTTATCTCGGAAATTTGATGCGCGTGCCCCATGTGAAACGGATTGTATTCCGCGATTATTCCAACTGCCATTTTACGAAAAAGAAACGTGCAGGGCGTTGCCGCGTTTGGCAAGCCGGTCGAAAAATTTTTCTTTCGGGACAACGCCGGGCTCCAGCTTAAAGCCGGTAATATTTTTTTCGACGGCAAGCCACGACACTACATCGATTGAAAAATCGAAAGCACTCTTCGCGGCGGGATTTTTTTTGAAAATCAACACGCCGTCCTCCAAGCACCAAAAAACATTTCTGCCGCCGTTTTCAAGTCGGTTGCCGCAATAGCAGGCAGTGAATGCCGTATCGCCAATCGTCTTGACGCTCGCGGGTATCGTCAAAAGTTCAAGGCGTCTGCAATCGATGAAGGCGTTCGCGGAAATTTTTTCGACGCCCTCCTCAATGACAATCTTTTGAATATTATCAATGCTGTCGACCCAAGGCGGCTCCTCTTTTGAAAAATCTTTTATCTCGCGCACGCCACCGACCGTCAGCGTTTTGCCCTCGACCTTCCAACGTAATTTTTCAACGACGGGCTTCGGTGTCTGATTCACGACGGGAATAAATTTTCGTTCATTGGCGGGCTTAGTTGTCGACGATTTGACTTGCGCGGACGGCGGGGCGGTGTTATACGGGATGAGTTTTGCGTTGTTGCCTTGCGATAAAACTTTTCCAAAGTCGCGCCCTGCAGGATAACGTATTTCCTTCAAGCTCCCGCAATCGTTAAAAATTTCTTCGCCAATGGAAATAACAGAGTCGGGAACTTTTATGCTCGTCAATCTCGTGCAAGCACTGAAAGCCCTTTCGCCAATGGAAGTTACAGAGTCGGGAATTGTTATACTCGTTAATCTCGTGCAAAAGTTGAACGCCCGCTCGCCAATGGAAGTGATGCCGTTTTCAATAACGACTTTTTTTATTAAATCACGTTGATTAATCCACGGAGAAGGGGATTTATAACCAAAATCATAATCATCCATTTTGCCCTTGCCGCTGATTGTGAGTATGTCTCTGTAGTCGAGTGTCCACGTCAAATTTTTTCCACACTTGCCGCCCGTCATTTCGATTGCCTCCTCAAAAAAATTTTGTCGGAAAATATTTTAACTTGCCCGCTGAAAAAATTCTACCGCCCGCCAACAAATTCACCTTAATTTCTTGCAACAAAATCTCAAATGGTGTATACTTCGCGGCAGATGACATTAAATGAAAAAAATCTGTATGGGGTGAATGACTTGGAATTTTCTCAAGCAAAAAAATTTTTCGCGGCGGCAGTGCTCGGCGCGTTTGCAATTTCATTTCCGTTGACGGCGGACGCTCAAGTAAAGAGGATTCACGACCCGAAGCTCGAAACAAAATCCGTTGAAAGAAAACTTCCAACCTTGCGCGAACGTGTCGCCGAAACCATGAGCAAATTCAAACCGGCGGAAGACGAAAAAAATTTTTACGCCTTCGACAGTGCACAAAATTTTTCCGTGCCGACGACTCTCTCCACTGCCGACACGTCGATTATCGGAACGCCCATTGCCACTCAACAACAATGCGTCAAATATCTCCTGCGCAACAATCCTCATCCGAATTTGAAAGTTTCGGCTGAAGAAATTGTCGCCTATTACTACGAGGAAGGTGCCCGCGAGGGAATTCGTCCCGATGTGGCTTTTGCGCAAGCTCTCAAGGAGACCGGCTTTTTCCGCTACGGCGGCGATGTCATTCCCGAACAAAATAATTATTGCGGGCTCGGCACGACCGGCGGCGGTGTCAAAGGCGAATTTTTTGCAACGCCGCAGCTTGGAGTTCGCGCTCACATTCAACACTTGCTTGCCTATTCTTCGACAAGACGCCCGACAATGCCCGTCGTCGACCCGCGCTACGGTTTGGTTCGTCAAGCTTACGGCTCGCGGACTTTGGGCAAGTGGCAAGACTTGAACGGTCGCTGGGCTGTCCCCGGCAGATATTACGGTCAAGAAATTTTGTCCATGTTCAAAGATATTTTGATTCAATGAGGTTTTTGTATGTCTGAAAAAAATTTAAATTGGGCGGTGCTCGGCGTCGGTGTCATTGCAAACGAAATGGCTAAAGCTCTCCACAAGCAAGGAAAAAATCTTTACGCCGTCGCAAATCGCACGCACGCCAAAGCCGTTGCCTTCGCCGAAAAATATTCCGTCGCGAAAGTTTACGACACGATTGACGAAATTTTTACCGACGAGGCTGTCGACGTGATTTACATTACCACGCCGCACAACACGCATTATCAATTTATGAAACGCGCTCTCGAAAACGGCAAGCATCTTCTTGTTGAAAAGTCAATCACGCTCAACAGCCGCGAACTCGACGAAATGATTGCCCTCGCTGCCGAAAAAAATCTCGTCCTCGCCGAAGCCATGACCATTTGGCACATGCCGCTTTACAAAAATCTTTGGCGCAAAATTTCAAACGGCGACTTCGGCAAAGTTCAAATCCTCACGCTCAATTTCGGCAGCTTCAAAGAATACGACATGAGCAACAGATTTTTCAACATGAATTTGGCGGGCGGCGCGCTCTTGGATATCGGCGTTTATGCCTTGTCGATTGTGCGTTCGTTCATGCTTGAGAAGCCGACGGAAATTTTAAGTCAGTGGCAACCTTCGCCGACAGGCTCCGACGAAACGGCAACGATCCTCTTAAAAAATTCTTGCGGGCAAATGGCAACGGTCGCGCTGTCAATGCATTCCAAGCAACCGAAACGCGCAGTCATAAGTTGTGAAAAAGGTTACGTCGAAATTTCGGAATATCCTCGTGCGGAAAAAGCGATTTTCGTCGACGCGGAGACCGGCAATGTTACAGAAATTTTTGCGGGCGAAAGTACGGACGCTCTCTTTTACGAACTCAACGACATGGAGCAGGCGATTAAAAGCGGCGACGCCTCGAACATGAAACTCAATTTTTCAAAAGACGTGATGGATATTATGACCGCGCTCAGAAAAAATTGGGGGCTGCAATATCCCGACGAGGTTTGGTGAATTGTCGGGTATCGCGACGACTTTTTTCTAAAACAAGGAGGAAAAAATGAAAACAGTAATTATCACCGGCGGTACAACCGGAATCGGTAAAGCGACTGCCATAAAGTTCGCTGAAAACGGTTATAACGTTGTTGTTACCAGTCGTGATTCAAGAAAAGAAACTGCTCTGAAGAATGAATTTAAGGCTAAAGGTTTGGAAGTAGATTTCAAAGTACTCGACGTCAGGAACGAAGAACAAGTCCGCGACGTAATAAAAGAAACGGTCGCCAAGTACGGCAAATTGGATGTCATGGTAAACAACTCAGGCATTTCATTGGGCAACGCTGTTTTGGCGGAGACAGAGTCTGATGATTTGAAACAAATGCTTGATACAAATGTCATGGGCGTTTATTACGGCATGAAGTATGCGATAAAAGAAATGCTCAAAACAAACGGCGGCTCGATTGTGAACTTGGCATCTATTGCGGGACTCAACGGCTTGTATGCGACTGCGCAGTATTGTGCTACAAAACATGCTGTGGTAGGTTTGACCAAAGGAGCCGCCATTGATTATGCTCGGCAAGGAATACGCATAAATGCAGTGGCACCGGGCGCAATCAAAACGGATATTCTTCAAAATGCTATCGACGCCGGAACTTACGACGTATCGGGCATTGAAGCGATTCATCCCATGAACAGACTCGGAAAAGTAGAAGACATTGCCAACGGAATATTTTTCCTCGCCTCCGAAGAAAACGAATTCATTACCGGAACTGTCTTAACTATCGACGGCGGATATAATGCCAAATAATAAGGCAGTGTCAACGGAATATTTTTCCTTAAGGATTTGAAATATTTATGTCAGAAAATAAAATGCAACGCGGTTTGAAGAATCGCCACTTGCAAATGATTGCGCTGGGCACGGCGGTCGGCACGGGTTTATTTTACGGCTCGACGGCGACAATCGCGCTGGCAGGTCCCGCTGTTTCGTTGAGCTATTTAATCGGCGGGATAATTATTTTTTTAATCGTTCGAATGCTCGGCGAAATGTCGGTTGAGGAGCCTGTCAGCGGTTCGTTCAGCTACTACGCCTCGAAATATTGGGGCGAATTCCCCGGCTTCCTCGCGGGCTGGAATTATTGGTTCCTCTATATCCTCGTGAGCATGGCGGAGCTTAGTGCCGTATCGATTTATCTGGGCTATTGGTTCCCCGACTTGCCCAAATGGATTGGCGTGCTTGCCTGCCTGCTGATTATCACGGCGATTAATCTCGTCACGGTCAGCGCGTACGGCGAAATCGAATTTTGGATGGCGTTTATAAAAATTGCGGCGATTATCGGAATGATTCTGCTCGGCTCGTATTTCATTGCCACTGCCCTCGTGCCCTTCCCGCAAAATTTTGCCAATCTGTGGATTCACGGCGGCTTCTTCCCGAACGGTATCAGCGGCTTTATCATGTCGTTGGCTCCGGTGATGTTCAGCTTCGGCGGCATTGAGTTAATC
Source organism: Selenomonadaceae bacterium (assembly GCA_017535925.1). Taxonomy (GTDB): domain Bacteria; phylum Bacillota; class Negativicutes; order Selenomonadales; family Selenomonadaceae; genus Quinella. The sequence continues at coordinate 14,749 of JAFXTD010000051.1, forward strand.
GGAATCACGGCGGGCGAGGCTGAAAATCCCGATAAGACAATTCCCCGCGCAATCAATCAAGTTATCTGGCGCATTTTGATTTTCTACGTCGGCACAATGATTGTCCTCATGACGCTGTGGCCGTGGAATGAAGTCGGCAAAGAGGCAAGTCCTTTCGTGCAAATTTTTGAGGGCGCGGGTTTTCCTGCCGCCGCTAACATTTTAAATTTCGTGGTGCTGACTGCGGCAGTGAGCGTTTACAATTCGGCGATTTACTCAAATTCGCGAATGCTCTTCGGCTTGGCGACAAGCAACAACGCTCCGAAATTTTTTGAAAAACTTTCAAAGCGCGGCGTCCCCGTCAACGGCATTTTAATTTCTTCGGGCATAACTTTTTTGGCGGTCGTTATGAATTATTTCCTGCCCGACCAAGTTTTTATGTACATGATGTCAATCGTGACGGGCGCGGTCGTCATAAGCTGGGGAATGATTGTCCTCACGCATTTAAAATTCCGCAAGCATTGCGAGGCAGAAGGTATCGTCCCGAAATTTAAATCGCTGTTCTATCCCTTTGCCGATTATCTGTGCTTGGCGTTCCTCGCGGGAATTTTAATCATAATGGCAATGATGGACGAAATGAGAATCTCGGTTATCGTCATGCCGATTTGGGTTTTGGCAATTTGGTTATTCTATCGCTCAAAGAAAAAATAAATCTTCGACAAAAAAATAAAGCGGCCGATTTTGAAAGCTTTTAGCTTTCAGCTTTCAGGAAATTTATTCTGACAGCTGAAAGCTGACACCTGAAAGCTAATTTTCGTCGGTCGCTTTTAATTTTCAGCGGGAAGATTTCATTTGAAGAGGTTGGAAAATTTTTTGACAATGTCGTCTTTCTTTTCGAGCACGTCGGAATAATTTATCTTTATGCCGTTGTTGAGAGCCTCTTCGGGCGCGGGCAAGCCGTAGCGTTCGGGCATGACAACATCGCGGCGAACGGGCACTGTCCCCGCATTGGCAACCATTTGTTGAGCTTCTTGCGTCATAAGATAATCGACGAACTTTTTCGCGGCGTCCTTATGGTCGGCGTCTTTGAAAATCGCAACGGGACTGGGCACCATCAACAATTCGTGAGGATAAACCATTTTGAGCGGCGCGCCCTTATCGATTTTGCCGGCAGTAATGTAGTCGACGCCGAGGCAAGCATTGAGTGCACCGTCTGCAGTGTCGTCGACAACGCGACCGGAACCTTTGCTCTTGGTCGCTCCGTTGTCATGAAGGCGAACGATATACTCCCAGCCGAATTGTTTTTCGAGAAGCGCAATGCTCATGAACGCCGTGCCACTCAACGCGGGGTCGGCAATGCCGAAAGAATTTTTGTAAAGCGGGTCGGTGGCTATCGTCTCCCAACTTGTCGGCTCCGTCGAAATTTTATCTGTGTTAATGACAATGCCCAGCGTTCCCAATCTTGCGGCAGTGAACGAGCCGTCATAGTCGTCGAAGGGATTGAGCAATTCGTCGAAACCTGCGGGCTGATATTGTTCGAGGATACCTTCGTTTTTCATTTGGTAGAAGTCGGGAACTTCGCTTGTCCAAATTATATCCGCCATGAGGTGTCCGCTTTGACGTTCCGCCTCAAGCTTTGCCATAATCTTGCCCGCGCCCGCCGATTGCCAATCAACGTCAATGCCGGGATTTTTTGCTTTGAAGCCCTCGACAATGCCTCCGATTAAAGATTCCTTCATCGAAGTGTAAATCACGAGCTTGTTGCCGGCGTTTTTGTTATCCTTGTTGCCCGTGTCGCTTGGTTTATCGCCTCCGCCGCAACCTGTCATGAGCACTGTCACGAGCAGTAAGACAGTCGTAAAAATTTTTTTGAACATGACCTCAATCCTCCCATAAATCTTTTTAAGAACTGTTGATTAGCAGAAAAGCCTCCAATTCCTATTTACCAACCTCTCTAATCAGAAAAATTTTTGCCGAGTTCAAATGCCTTTTGATTTATTTCCAAAAACTTCGGCGGCACGTTCGCCTTGAGTGAATTTTGCCAAGAAGCCTCCGCTATGTCGAAGTAATGCGACAGCCGACCGAGCAAGACGATATTAACTGCCTTCTGCGAGCCCGCTTGTCTTGCCAAGGTCAGGCAGTCCATTGCGTCGATTTTGATTCCCTGCGCCCGAATTTTTTCGACGAGGTTTGAAGGATATTCCGCCGCGCCTGTGATTACCGGCATCGGGTCAATCTGTTGCGTGTTCGTGACGATTTGTCCGCCCGCTTTTAAATACGACAACCAACGCGCCGTTTCCAAAATTTCAAACGACACGATAAAATCCGCTTGCCCTTTGTCGACGACGGGCGAATAAACTTTGTCGCCGAAACGCACGTAAGTTATCACGGAGCCGCCGCGTTGACTCATGCCGTGCACTTCCGAAACTTTCACGTCGAAGCCCTCGTTCAAGAGCAGGTGTCCCAAAATTTTACTCGCAAGCAAAGAGCCTTGCCCGCCGACGCCCACGATTATGATATTTTTTGTCTCCAAAGCTCACGCCTCCTTTGTACTTGCGAATGCCTTCTTCGGGCAAAGTTGACTGCAAACGCCGCAACCGACGCACTGCGTTTGGTCGACAACCGCCTTCGCTGAATTAGGAATTAGGAATGAGGAATGAGGAATTGCTTTGGCGTCGTTATAATTCCTAATTCCTAATTCCTCATTCCTCATTGAAATGGCGGGGCAACCGATTTTCATGCACGACTTGCAACCGATACATTTATCTTTGTCGACGTAAAGCGGCGGCTTGTGCTTGACGGTCTTAAGCAAGGCGCAAGGTCTCCTCGAAATGATAACGCTCGGCTCCTGCGCGGCAAGTTCCTCTTTAATCGCGGCGTCGCACTCTTTGAGGTTGTACGGGTCGACGACACGCACGCGCTTAATTCCCATTGAACGACACAAAGCCTCCAAGTCAATCTTGCCGGCGGGGTCGCCCTTGATGTTAAAGCCCGTCGAGGGATTCTGTTGATGACCGGTCATGCCCGTTATCGAATTGTCCAAAATTATCACGGTCGAATTTGATTGATTGTAAGCAACGTTCGCCAAGCCCGTCATGCCCGAATGCATAAAGGTTGAGTCGCCGATAACCGCAACGGTTTTTGATTCACTCTCCTTGCCGAGCATTTTGTTGAAGCCGTGAGTTGCGCCGATACTTGCGCCCATGCAAAGCGTAAGTTCAATCGTCGAAAGCGGAGGCACCGCGCCCAAAGTGTAACAGCCGATGTCGCCGAGCACCGTGCATTTGCGTTTCTTGAGCGAATAAAATAATCCTCTGTGAGGACAGCCCGCGCACATGACGGGAGGTCTGGGAGGGCAATTGGGAATTGGGAATGTGGAATTGGGAATTGTTTTTCCAAAAGCCTCTGCGATTAAATTTTGGCTGAACTCGTCGATTCGCGGCAAGAGGTTTGAGCCTTCGACCTTCAAGCCCAAAGACTTCACATGATTTTCGATTATCGGGTCAAGCTCCTCGACGACGACCAAGCGTTTGACTTTCGCCGCGAAATTTTTTATCAGCTCGACGGGCAGAGGATTTATCATGCCGAGTTTCAAAACACTTGCGCCCTCGCCGAAAACTTCCTTGACGTATTGATAGCAGGTCGACGAAGTGATTATTCCCAATTCGTCCGTGAAAAATTCAACGCGATTAATCGGTGTCGTTTCCGCGAACTCGATTAATTTTTTTGTCCGCTCCTCAACAATCGGGTGGCGGCGTTTGGCATTGCCGGGCATCATGACATACTTGGCAATATTTTTTTCGTAAGCTTTGGAAACTTCAACGCGCTCGCCGGTCTCAACAACCGATTGACTGTGAGCAACGCGCGTGCACATTTTAATCAAAACGGGCGTGTCGTAAGTCTCGGAAATTTCGTAGGCAAGCTTGGCGAAGTTCAAAGCCTCCGCCGAATCGCTCGGCTCAAGCATGGGAACTTTGGCGGCGATTGCATAGTGGCGGCTGTCCTGTTCGTTTTGAGAAGAGTGCATGCCCGCATCGTCTGCCACGACTGCAACCAAACCCGCGTTGACTCCCGTGTAACTCAATGTAAACAGAGGGTCTGCCGCGACGTTCAAGCCGACGTGTTTTTGTCCGCAGAAGGCGCGACGACCTGCAAGCGACGCTCCGAACGCCGACTCCATTGCGACTTTTTCATTGGGTGCCCATTCGCAATAAATGTCGTCGAACTTGACTGCCTCCTCCGTTATTTCCGTTGACGGCGTGCCGGGATAACTTGAAACGAACTTGACGCCCGCCTCCCACAGCCCGCGAGCCAACGCCTTGTTGCCCAACATCAATTCTTTCAATCAAAACATCTCCCGAAAATTTTTTACGCGAGGATAAATTTTCCGCCTCAAAAAAAAATCCTGCGTCCCCGATAAATTTTAATCGAAGCTGCCGCATGCATTGTTCTTGATTTTTCGGCAGGAAAATATCGGCGCGGGCAGAATAAAATTTCAAGCATTTATAATCAGAAATTCGCGAGGAGATTTTTATATGAGTTCAATCATTGACCAAGAAGCAAAGAGCTGGATAATTTCAATCGTGTCGGCGATAGCTGTCGCGCTGTTGATTCGGACGTTTATCGTTGAGCTGTACGTTGTCGACGGACCGAGTATGCAACCGACCTTGCAGGACGGCGAACGCCTCGTCGTCAATAAATTCATTTATCATTGGCGCGACCCGATTAAAAGCGAAGTGATTATCTTCCGCTACCCGCGAGACCACAGCCGCGATTTTATCAAGCGCGTGATTGCCGTCGGCGGAGACACCATCGAAATTAAAGACGGTCATGTTTTCGTGAACGACGCGCTTGTCAATGAGGATTACATTGCTGAAAAAACCCGCACCGAATTTCCGAAGCAGACTGTGCCGGAAGGAACGCTCTTTGTTTGCGGAGACAATCGCAGAAATTCTTTGGACTCTCGTTTCCCTGACGTGGGTTTTGTTCCGCTTGAGCTTGTCAAGGGAAAAGCCGCGCTTATCTTCTGGCCGATTGACAATATCGCCGCTTTGCCGTGAGCAGTAATTTTTATGCGGCGGTCACGGTCGTTTTGTGGGGAGCAATGCCCGCGCTTGCCAAAGATTTATTGAACGCCCTGCCGAAATTCGAAACGTTGGCTTGGAGCAGTCTGTTCGCATTTTTATTTTTGTTCGCAGTCAATCGGCGGACGTTGAAAAATTTTTCGGCGGAAGAAATTTTCACGGCGGCTTGGCTCGGCTTTTTGGGATTGTTTTTGTATTCGGCGTTCTTCTATTACGGCTTGGCTCGAATGACTTCGCAGGAGGCTTGCATTTTAAATTACCTTTAGCCTTTGATGATTGTCCTTTTCTCTTGCCCGATACTCGGAGAAAAATTGACGCGGCGAAAAATTTTGGCAGTCGGGCTGTCGTTCGGCGGAGTGGTCTTGGTTATGGCGGGCGGCATTGACGAAAATTTTTCGACGGAAAAAATCTTCGGCGCATTGAGTTGCATAATCGCGGCGGCGTGCTACGGATTATTTTCCGTGCTCAACAAAAAGCGTCGGCTTAATCAAAAATTTGCAATGATGATAATCTGGGCAACAACGGCGGCTTGTGCATTCGTCGCGGGATATTTTTTTGAGCAGTGGCTTTTCCCGAACGCAAGACAAATCGTCGGCTTGCTTTGGTTGGGCGTCATGATAAACGCGGTCGCCTATTTGACTTGGGCTTTGGCATTGGAAAAAACTTCTGACACTGCGCGGACGGCGAACCTTGCTTACCTCGTGCCGATACTCGCGATTTTTATTTCGACGTTTGCTTTCGGCGAAGAGTTGTCGCCCGCCGTGATACCCGCGCTGATTTTGATACTCGGAGGAATTTTAATCAACAAGTGATGGGAGGTTGTGCATTTGTTAGGCAAAAACGTTACAGCTATGAAAAATTTTTCGGCGGAGGAAATTCGCCTCGTCCTCAATACGGCACGCAAGATGAAGCAAATAATTCGCGGCGGCGAAAAAAAATTGCCCAACCTGCGCGGCAAGGCGATTGTAAATTTATTTTATGAGCCCTCGACTCGGACGCGCACTTCATTTGAATTGGCGGGCAAGTATCTCGGCGCGGACGTTGTCAGCATTAACAGCGGCACAAGTTCAATCGTCAAGGGTGAAAGTCTTCGTGACACTTTGCGAACGATTGAGGCTATGGGCGTCGACGCGATTGTCATGAGGCACAAGGCGGAAGGCGCAGCTGATTTTGCAACACAAGTCGTCAAGCCCGTGATTATCAATGCCGGCGATGGAGCTCACGCGCACCCCTCGCAAGCACTGTTGGATTTGTTCACGATTGAACAGCACAAAGGTCGCCTCGCAGGTCTCAAGGTCGCGATTGTCGGAGACATTCTTCACAGCCGTGTTGCCCGCTCGGATGTTTACGCAATGACTAAAATGGGAATTGAAGTTCACTTCGCCGGTCCCAAAACTCTTCTGCCAAGATTTTTTGAGTTCGACGGCGTGACGATTCATGAGGATATTGAAACCGCGATTGAAAATGCCGACGTGATTAATGTCCTGCGCATTCAGCTCGAACGACAACAGGCGGGACTTTTCCCCTCGACAAGAGAATATGCAAGAGTCTTCGGCATAAACGACGACCGCTTGAGGCTCGCCAAAGACGACGTTTTAATTTTGCATCCCGGCCCGCAGAATAAAGGCTTGGAAATTTCTTCAAACGTAACTTACTGCGAACGTTCCGCGATTCACGACCAAGTTCAAAACGGCGTTGCGGTTCGCATGGCATTATTGGATTTGACATTGAACACGGGAGTTTAACGATTAATATTTCAATGCGGAAACGTGTTGATAAATTCAAAAAGCAGCGGTGAGCGAACACCCGGCCGCACACGGACGTGCGGCCGCCGCGACTTAAAACCCGGAAGGTTTTATAGCGGACAAACGCCCTTTTCTTTTGCTACTTTTCTTTTGGGCGAACAAAAGAAAAGTAGAAGAAAACTTTCAAAAAAAAGCAGAAGAATTATCGACAGACACCATAGAAATTGAACGGAGGGACAAAATGAAATTCATCATCAGCAAAGACGGCACAATGACTGTCAACAGCGCGTTCGTGAGGACAATGTACCTCGAAGAAGACAATGCTTCCTACAGAGACAATCATACCGTCGTGAGAGTGAAAGCCGAACTCAATCATGACTTGAGCAAACCCAATCACGATTATTCCGATTACGTCATCACTTTGGCGACTTTCGACAGCGGCAACTTGACGGAAGATTACAAAGCGGCGCAAGCTTACTTGGCGGAAGTGGTCGTCGAAATAAACGGAGGCTCGAAATGATTAATCAAACGTGGCAAATTCGGCGCAGAGAAGCAAACATTTCCTCAACGCTTTTGATTCGCGGCGGACGAGTGATTGACCCTGCAAATAATTTCGACGGCGCGGCGGATGTTTTGGTTATCGACGGGAAGATTGCGGCAGTCAAGCCCGATATAAAATTTTCGGCGGATTACGAATACAATGCGGCGGGAAAAATTGTGACGCCCGGCTTGATTGATATGCACGTTCACTTTCGCGAACCGGGACAAGAGGCTAAGGAAGATTTTTTGAGCGGAGCAAAGGCGGCAGTCGCAGGAGGATTCACTACCGTTGCAACCATGCCTAATACCTCGCCCGTCGTTGACAACGCGGCTTTGGTTCGTTCAATGGTCAAGCGCGCCGAAGAAGTCGGGCTTATCAACATAAAAATTATCGGAGCCGTCACCAAAGGTCAACAAGGTCAGGAGCTTGCCGAAATGCGTGACATGATTGCGGCGGGAGCGGTTGCCTTTTCAGACGACGGACACTTCGACGACAACGCAAAAATTTTCCTCAACGCGCTGGATTATCTTCACGACACCGGCAAGCTCATCGTTTGTCACGAGGAGGAAACTTCGCTTGTCAAAGGCGGCGTCATGAACGAGGGCAAACGTTCCGCTCTGCTTGGCTTGAAAGGTCGTCCGACGGTTGCCGAAGATATTGCGGTTGCGCGTGATGTTTTGCTTGCCGAATACACGGGCGGGCGTGTCCACATTGCGCATATCAGTTCGGCTCGCGCAGTTGAAATTGTTCGTGACGCCAAAAAACGCGGCATCAAAGTCACGGCGGAAGTCACTCCTCAACATCTGACAATGACGGAAGACTTGGTTAATCCGACCGACGCCTCAACGAAAATTAATCCGCCGCTTAGAACTCAAAAAGATTGCGACGCTTGCTTGGCAGGTTTGCTCGACGGAACGATTGACGCGCTTGTCACAGACCATTCGCCGCATGCCGTCGAAGAAAAAGACCGCGAATACATCTACGCGCCCAGCGGCTTCCCCGGACTTGAGACGAGCGTAGGAATTTTATTCACGGAGCTTTATCACAAAGGCAAAATCGACTTGAAAACTTTAATCTCTAAAATGACAGCCGAGCCCGCGAAAATTTTCGGCTTGGATGCGGGAACTTTATCAATCGACGCGCCCGCCGACATTACGATTATCGACCCCGAATTTGTTTGGACGGTCGACGCGAAAAATTTTTATACCAAAGGAAGTCATTCGCCGTTTGTCGGGCGTGAGCTTAAAGGTCGAGCCGTCGCTACGATTGTTCGAGGAAATTTAATGAAGCTCAATCAATAGTTTAGCTGTTAGTTGATAGCTGTTAGCTGTTAGAAAATTTCTAATCGCTAACAGCTAATCGCTGACAGCTAAAAAATCGACCGAAGGGAGATTTTTTTTTTATGAAGTCAATCGTAAAGGATATGTCGCTTGCACCCGGCGGACACGACAAAATTAATTGGGTAAAAAATTTTATGCCGGTCATGAGCGCGATAGACAGAGAGTTTTCGCAATCCAAACCGTTCGCGGGAAAAAAATTATCGATAACATTGCACCTTGAGGCAAAGACGGCTTACATGGCGGAAGTTTTCATGCACGCGGGCGCGGAAGTCGTGATAACAGGTTCCAATCCGCTTTCCACGCAAGATGACGTTGCCGCTGCTCTCGTCGAGGACGGCGTGACTGTTTTTGCCACGCACGGTTGCTCCGCCGAAGAATACGACGAATATTTGAACAAAGCCGCTGACTTCGCGCCCGATATTTACATTGACGACGGCGGCGACTTCACCGAACTTGTCCACACCAAAAGACGCGACGCTTTGGAAAAAATTATCGGCGGCTCGGAAGAAACCACGACGGGTGTTTTGCGTTTGAAGGCTTTGGAACGTCAAGGCAAGTTGGCTTTCCCGATGATTGCCGCCAACGACGCTTATTGCAAATTTTTATTCGACAATCGCTACGGCACGGGTCAATCGACTTGGGACGGAATTATGCGCACGACAAATTTGGTTATCGCGGGCAAGACGGTCGTTATCGCGGGCTACGGCTGGTGTGGCAAAGGCGGTGCCATGCGTGCAAAAGGTTTGGGCGCGAACGTAATTATCACGGAAGTCGACCCGATTAAAGCTATCGAGGCGGTCTTCGACGGCTTCAGAGTCATGCCCATGAGCGAGGCGGCTAAAATCGGCGATATTTTCTTGACTTTGACGGGCGATAAGGACGTTATCACCGGCGAACACTACCCGCTGATGAAAAACGGCGCAATGCTTGCCAACGCCGGGCACTTCGACGTTGAAATTAATATTCCGCAACTTGAATCGCAATCCGTCAGCAGAAAAACCGTCCGCAAAAACGTCGAGGAATTTTTACAGCGCGACGGACGCAAAATTTATCTGCTTGCGGAAGGTCGGCTCGTCAATCTTGCTTCGGGCGACGGGCACCCCGCAGAAATTATGGATTTGAGTTTTGCCGTTCAATTTTTCAGCGCGGCGCACATTCTCCACAATCACACAAAGCTTGAGAATAAAGTTTACCTCATGCCCGAAGAAATCAATACGAAGATTGCCGAAATCAAACTTGAATCAATCGGCGTTCAAATCGACACGCTCACCGACGAGCAAAGAGCTTATCTCGGCTTGTGACATAAAAATTTTTTCACCGTCAAAAAAAACGGGCTTAACTCCAATTTCGGAGCCAAGCCCAATTTTTTTTTGCAATCAGGATTTTTTTAATCAATAATCATTTTTGCACCCAGTCGTGAGTTGCGTGGTCGGCAGAGTACCTTGAGCCGTCGGCAAGCTGATAAGTAACGTCAGCCGTGCCGTCAATCGTGAGTGAGCCGCCGTCAGTGAAATTGAGAATGACGCCGCCTGCCGTAATGTTTGCTTCGGCGATTTGGTCAAGCGTGATGTCGTCCAAAATAATTTCGTCGCCTGCGTGTGCGTTTTGAATTTTATCACGCCCATTGCCCGCGCCGTAGAAGAAAGTATTTTGTCCCGCGCCGCCAACAAGCGTATCACTTTCGGAAGAATAGCCGCCCCAGAGACTGTTCGAGCCCGTGCCGCCGATTATCGAATTGTTGAGTTCGTTGCCCGCCAAAATGTTCGAGCCGTCGGCTTGTGAGGCGTCGAGCACTGCAAAGCCGCCGTCGTACATTGTGCCGTGATATTCCAAAGAATCATCGCTCAACCAAACTTCGACATCGCCCAAACCTTTTCCGACAGTCAAAGTTGCCTTCGTGCCGATA
>JAFXTD010000052.1 GCA_017535925.1 Selenomonadaceae bacterium
GTTGCGCCCAAAAGAAAAGTAGCAAAAGAAAAGGGCGTTAGTCCGGCGGATGAACATCCTGTTCATATCGCCGGCGGTCGTCATCCATGACGACCGGGTTTTCACCAACCGCTACTTTTGAATTTACCAACAGCCCCTAGTTCCTACTTCCTAGTTCCTACAAAAGGAGGCAGATATTTTGAAGTACATGACAGGCAAAGAAATAGCGGCGGCGTGGCTGAAATTTTTCGAGAGCAAAGGACATTTGGTTATGCCGAGCTTTTCGCTGATACCCGAAAATGACCCGACGCTTTTAATGATAGGTGCAGGCATGGCTCCGCTCAAGCCGTTCTTCACGGGCAAACTCAAACCGCCTTGTCCGCGAGTGACGACGAATCAACGTTGCGTTCGCACGGGCGACATAGAAAACGTCGGAAGAACTGCGCGGCATCATACGGCGTTCATGATGCTTGGAAATTTTTCTTTCGGCGATTACTTCAAAGAGAGCGCGATACCTTGGGCTTGGGAATTCTTAACGGAAGTTTGCGGCTTGCCTCGCGAAAAACTTTGGGTATCGATTTATCCGAACGACGACGAGGCTGAAAAAATTTGGCTCAAGCAACCCGGACTCAATCCCGAACACATCGTGCGGCTTGAAGATAATTTCTGGGAGATTGGTCCCGGTCCTTGCGGCCCCGATTCCGAAATTTATATCGACTTGGGCGAGGAGCGCGGCTGCGGAAAAAAAACTTGCGCACCCGGCTGTGACTGCGACCGCTTCCTTGAAATTTGGAATCTCGTCTTCACGCAATTCGACAAGACGGAGGACGGCGAATACAAACCGCTTGAACATAAAAACATCGACACGGGCTGCGGGCTTGAGCGTTTGGCGAGCGTCCTTCAGAAAAAAAATTCCAACTTCGAAACGGATTTGCTCTTCCCGATAATCGAATACGTCGAGCGCGTCAGCAACCTCAAATACGGCGAGGATGCCAAGAAAGATATTTCCATGAAGGTTATCGCCGACCATGCGAGGTCGATGGCATTCATGATTATGGATAAAATTTTGCCGTCAAACGAGGGGCGAGGCTATGTCCTGCGAAGAATTTTGCGGCGGGCGATTCGTCACGGTCGTATGCTCGGCATTAAAGACGCCTTTCTTGAGGGCGCGATTGATTCCGTTGCGAAAATTTACGGCGACATTCCCGACTTCGAAGAGCTTGCCAAGAACGTTGCCTATATCAAAAAAGTTGTCCGCCTCGAAGAAGACAGATTCGCCGCGACGCTTGCGCAAGGCATGGAAGTTTTGACACGCGAAATCGAAAATGCAAAAGCTTTGGGCAAAGACGAACTCAACGGAGAAATTTGTTTCAAGCTTTACGATACGTTCGGTTTCCCTTACGAATTGACGGAAGAAATTTTGCAGGAGAATAATCTTGCGCCGGACAAAAAAGGTTTCGATAAGGCAATGGAGGCTCAACGTCAACGCGCCCGCGCAGCTCGTGCCGCGAACGAACGCCTCGACGTGCCCGATTTGCTCAACGTCGACACCGAACACCTCACTCACGACGAGACTTGCACCGCGTCGAAAATTTTTGCGCTGTGGAAGGACGGCAAGCTTGTCGAGGAACTTCACGACGGCGACGAGGCGGGAATCATTTTGGAATGCACACCGTTCTATGCGGAAGGCGGCGGGCAAGTCGGCGACGAAGGCTATCTTATCGGCGAACTCGGCAAGATAAAAATTTCCAACGCGAAGAAACTTCCCGACGGCACGATTTATCACGAGGCTTACGTCGAAGAGGGTCAAGTCAAAGTCGGCGAGGTCGTCGAAATTAAAATCGACATTGACAAAAAACTTTCCTCCGCCCGCAATCACACGGCGACACATTTACTTCAAGCCGCGCTGAAAAAAGTTGTCGGCAACCAAGTCAATCAAGCCGGCTCACTTGTCACGCCCGAACGTTTAAGATTCGACTTTTCAAACTTTGAACCCGTCACGCCTCAACAACTTGCTGACGTTGAGGAGCTTGTCAACGAGGAAATTTTAAAAGCCGTCGACGTTGATATTAAGCAAATGCCGATTGACGAGGCGAAGAAGCTCGGCGCGATGGCTCTGTTCGGTGAAAAGTACGGCGATGTTGTCCGCGTCGTCAGCGTCGAGGATTTCAGTTGCGAACTTTGCGGCGGCTCTCACGTCAAGAACGTCGGGCAAATCGGCAGATTTAAAATCGTCAGCGAAGGCGGAATTGCGGCGGGCGTTCGTCGTATCGAGGCTGTCACGGGTCGTGCGGCAATTAAAGACGCTGTCAAACAAAACGAAATTTTAAATTCGGTCGCTGCGATTTTGAAAGTCCGTGCCGAAGATTTACCCGCGCAGCTTGAAAAAATTCTCGCCGAAGATAAATCCATGCGCAAACAACTTGAAGAGGCTCAAAAGATTAAAGAACGTGCAGAGGCTCAAAAACTTTTGGTCGGCGTGGAAGAAATCGGCGCGTTGAAATATCTTAAAGGCGTCGTTCAAATGAAGACTCCCGACGAATTGCGCGGCATTGCAGATTTTCTTATCGACAGGCTCGAAGGCGGCGTTCTCGTGTTGGCGGCGGTCAATGACGGAAAAGTTTCGTTGGTCGTCAAGGCGGATAAGAAAGCTTGCGCGGCGGGCGTTCATGCCGGAAAAATCGTCAAAGAAATTTCCAAACTCATAAACGGCGGCGGCGGCGGGCGTCCCGATATGGCTCAAGCGGGCGGCAAAAATCCCGAAGGCATTCCGAAAATGTTCGAGGCTGCGAAAAATATTTTGGAAGGTCTCAAAAAATAATTTCGGTCAATCAATCAAAAAAATCCTCGACAAAGCGTCGGGGATTTTTCTTTTGCAGATTTAAATTTTATTTCAGTGCCCGCGTCGGACAAACGCCTTTGCAACGTTCGCAACGCACGCACTCGGCGGAATCAAATTCTTTCGTCGGGTCGAGGTCAAGCGGACAAATTTTTTTGCAACGTTCACAACCGATACACTTATCCGCCGCGAATTTGATTTGATAGAAGCTGTAACGATTCAGCAAGCCGTAAATCGCGCCGAGCGGACACAGCACGCGGCAAAAAAATCTGTGGACGACGACGCAACCGATAATCACGGCGAGCAGGATAAAAATTTTCAGCGCGAATAATTTTCCGAGCACGTTGCGAAATTCTTCATGAGTTGCAATCAGCGGCAAGCCCGCCTCCAAAGTTCCTGCCGGGCAAATGAATTCGCAGAAGGCAGGCAAGCCGCTTGCGACGGGCAGAATCATCACGAAGAGTATCAACAGAAAATATTTCACGCGCAAAAATTTTCGAGGCAAAAAAATTTTCGGTGACGGAATTTTATTCAAGAGCTCCTGAATAAATCCGAACGGACACAGGAAACCGCAGACCGCCCGACCCAAAATCAAAGCGATTAAAAGTATGACGCCCGCCGAATAGAAACTGCCTGCCTGCAATGCGCCAATCGGACAAGCAAACGCCGCCGCCGGACACGACCAGCAGTTGAGACCGGGCGCGCAAAAATTTTTCAAACCGCCGCGATAAAGTTTGCCGCTCAAAAAATTTGTCGCGTGAGGATTCGTCAAGAGTGTCGCCGCAATCTGAATCAATCGCCGCTTCATCAGCCCAGCCCGATACACTCAAGACAAATGCGCGTTGCCTTCGAAAAGATTATCGACAATTCGCCGCGTTCAATTCCGAACAAAATCATTGCCGCGCTTGCCAAAAAAATTATCAGTCTAATTGTTGAGAAGTTTTTCAAGTTCATCTTTGTAGCCTTTGACGTTCGCGCCGATAATCGCCTTGCCGACAACTTCGCCGTTGCTGTTTATAAAAATCGTCGTGGGAACCGCCTCGACGTTCTCCATAAATTTCATAAGTTGCGCGTCGGGGATGATGTTCACAAAGTCCGCGTCTGTCTCTTGAAGTATCTCTTGCGCCCGCTGAACCTGCACGGAATTTTCTGAAGCGTCACAGACCAGCCCGATAATTTGCGCGTCTTGAGGCAAAGTGCGAGCCATCTCTCCGAGTTCGGGCATTTCGGCGATACACGGCGGGCAGAACGTTCCCCAAATGTTCACGACGGTGATTTTTTTATCCGCAAAAATTTTTTCCGTGACTTTTTCGCCGTCGGTTGTCTTGGCAGTGAAGTTCGGAATATTTTTGGCAACAGGCGAGGCTTGCGCGCTCTTGGAAGTTTCACGGGCAGAAGAGAGATTTTCGTCGTCGTCGTAATTCATGGCGAATATCGCGACACCCAGCAACACTACCACCAAAATTTCTTTCAAGGTGATTTTCATGTTAATCATCTCCTTTGCAGATATTCTAACATTCGCCTTGAATAAGCGCAAGCAGGGGAATTGCGGCGCGGGCAGAATAAAAACAGGAATTAGTAATTAGGAATGGTTGCGTGACATGAAAATTGTAATCTCCGGCTACTACGGCTCGAAAAACGGCGGCGACGAGGCGATGCTTGCGGCAATGCTTGAAGTCTTGCGCGAGGAAGTTTCCGATTTGCAAGTAACGGTTATTTCGCTCAATCCCGACTACACAAAAAGACGCCACAACGTCGACGCGGTGCCCATGCCGGATATTTTTTCTATCATAAAAAAAATTCGTGCGGCGGATTTGTTGATTTCGGGCGGCGGCTCACTTTTGCAGAACGTGACGAGCGGGCGCAGTCTTTATTATTACCTCGCGATAATTTTTTTTGCGCTTGCCTGCGGAAAAAAAGTCATGCTCTACGCTCAAGGCATAGGACCCGTTCGCGGCTTCTTGGCTCACAAATTCATGAACTTAATCGTCAATCGCGTCGACCTTATCACCGTCCGTGACAGAGGCTCGCTTGAGGAATTGGCGCGGCTCAAGATAACTCGTCCGAAAATTTTTTGCACCGCCGACCCTGTCCTCGCGATAAAGCCCGTGCCTTTAGAATTCGGCAAAAAAATTTTGGTGCGCCATTCGACAAACGGAAACAAATTTATCGGCGTGGCAGTTCGTCATTGGCTCGGCTGGGAAAGATTTCAAACTGAACTCGCTCAAGCTCTCGACAGAATCATTGAGGCGACGGGCGCAACGATTGTTTTTATCCCGATGAAATTTCCCGAAGACATTCGCTCCGCCGTGTCGACTGCCGCGCTCATGAAAAAAAATTGCGTCGTGTTGGAGGAAGAATTTTCCACGAAAGAAATTTTGAGTGTCGTCGGTTGCATGGAAGTTTTAATCGGCGTCAGACTTCACGCGCTGATTTTCGCGGGCGTCATGGGCGTGCCGATGGTTGGCATTTCCTACGACCCGAAGATTGAACGTTTCCTCGATTCGGTCGGCGAAAAACCTTCGGGCAACATGGCGGACGTGACTGCCGATAAAATTTTCGACGAGACCTTGAAAAAATTTTCGGAACACAAAAATCCTTGTGACGAAAAACTTTTAAAGGAACTCGGCGAACTTGCAAGACAAAATGCCAAGCTTGCCGTCGAACTCGCGGAGGAAAAATCATGAGCGGAAATTTTTTTATGGGCAAGGCAATCGATAAGTCCGGTGAGCATTTGAAGAGAAATTAACCGTTTACCATCGGAAGTTTGGATAAAGCAGTCGTGTTTTAAATCGCTTTTAACTTTAAATTAAATTTGATACGTCCAAAATCGGCAACATGACTGCGAAGACCAAAGTTGCCACAATCAGCCCCGCGAGGAGCGTCCCGAAAATTTCTGCTTTGGCGGGAAGCGTGCGCAAAATTTCTTCGACTTCAAAGTCAGCCATCGATTCGCATTGGCGGAGCATGTTGACAAGTTCGCCGCCCGCCTCGCCCGTAGTGATTAAGCCGACGTACAGCGGAGGAAATTTTTCTTTTGCAACCAATGAGCCGAGACTTTCGCCGCGTTCGACGGAAAATTTTATATCGCTCAAAATTTTTTTCACGACAAGATTTTTACTTGCCGCCGCACAAAGTTTCATTGCCTCGTCGAGGGTAATGCCGCTTTCAATCAGAAAACTCAATCGCCCGAAAAAATTTCGCAACTCGACTTCGCGCAAGAGTTTGAATTTAAATTTAAGCTTGTCCAAAAAAAATTTCACTGCCTCCGATTCGTGAACAAGCCACGCGCAACCGACTGCCGTTAACAACGCCGCGATTATGATTAAGATAAAATTTTCCGTCAAAAATTTTCCGCCGCGCAAAAGAATCAGAGTCACGAGCGGGAGGTCGCCGCCTTGTTGTGCGAAAAAATTTTCGAAGATCGGCAATGTCACGTTGGTTAAAATTATCGTCACCGCGAACGCCGCCAGCAACACGAACGCCGGATAATACATCGCGCCGCGAACTTTTTTCTCCGTTGAATAATTTCGTTCGAGTTGAATCGCCAAACTTTTTGTCACGTCTTGGAGGTTGCCGCTTCGTTCGCCGATTTCGACCGATTGAATTGCATCGCCGCCGAAAATTATTTCGTAGCGTTCAAGTGCCGCCGCGAAACTTTGACCTTCGCCGACAGCCGCAACCATTTCCGATAAAATTTTTTCGGAAGGATGATTCTTAGCCGCGCCCGCCAAAGTCTTCAAAGAATCATGCAAAGTCATAACGCCGAGCATGACGCTCAACTCGCGGAAGAAAATCGATTTCCATTGCCCGCCGAGTTTGAGCTTGAGATAAAAATTTTCTGCGGCTTGAAAAAAATTTGTTCCTGCCGGTTCAAGCTTGACGACGGTAATTCCTTGATAGCCCAATGCGGCATAAGCCTCCGAATAATTTTCCGCCTCAAGCGTGCCTGTCTGTTCGACGGCTTGCGCGGTGTAGCCTCTGTATTTAAATTTTTTCATTCCTCAAGTCCCAAATCTGATTCAACTTGTCGCTTTGCCTCGTTGAGCATTCGTTTTATTTTCGGCAAGAGGGACGCCGCGAACGGGTCACGCTCTTTAATTTTTTTATAGGTTGCAACTTCAGACCGTGCAAGCATTTCCAAAGCCAAGTGAAGGTCTTTTTCCATGCCGATGCCGTAAAGCGCGCACTCCCCGATTCTTTTGGCAATGTCGGCGTATTCGGGATAAGTTTCATAAACTTCACATTGGGCTTGCCTGTAAAAAATCAATGCCATTTGCTCATCTTTTTTGACGTAGCGACCGTAGCGGTACATGTCACCGATTTTGTAGAGAGCGTTGGCATCACGTTGAATGGCGGCGCGCATGTAGCAGTTGAAAGCTTTTTCGTCGTCAACGGGAATATCACGCCCGTAATAATAACAGTAGCCCAGATTCGTCCAAGCCCGAAGTTGAGTTTCTTCGTCGTCGGATTCCGTTGCTTGCTCGTAATATTTAATGGCTTTTCGATAGTCACGCGGGATAAAATTTCCTTCGTAATACATGGCTCCCAAATTTAATGCCGCCGTCAAATCGCCTGCCTCCAAGCAAGTTTCGTAGCCCTTTACAATTTTTTGAGCAATGTCGGGCGTCGCTTCTTCCTGAAATTTAAAATGATAGCTTTGAGCATATTCCATCATTGCTTCCAAGTCGCCGTCGGCAATTCTTTTTTCAAGCACCTTGATTCGATACTTATCTTTCTTTGTCATTCTCATAATTAATTCCTCATTTCTAGGGTCTGTTGGTAAATTCAAAAGCAACGGTTGGCGAGTGCCCGACCGTCATGGATGACGCTGCAAAAGAAAAGTAGATTAAAAAATAAACGTCATTGAAACGCTCAATCGAAGCCGCCGATTGAATTTACCAACACACCCTAATTCTCAATTCCCAATTGCTTCAACGCCGCGTCCATTGTCTGCATACCTTGTGCACGACCGCCCAATATCACGTTCGGGAGTTGCATGTATTTGCCTTGACGAATCAGAGCTCGTGACGCAGGATTGGCGATTAAAACTTCCGCCGCGCAACGTCGACCGCTTGAAGTTTTGACAAGCTGTTGAGAAATTATCGCGCTGAATTCGTCGGCAAACAAATCTCGAATTGCATCGCGTCTGACAAGCGGGAACATTGTTTCGACGCGCATGGCAGTTTCCGCCGCCGAACGCGTGTGCAACGTCGCCAAAACCAACACGCCCGCTGCCGAAGCCTCAAGTGCCGCATGCATTGTTTCCGCGTCGCGTATCTCGCCGATTAATAAAACGTCGGGCATTTCGCGCATGGCAGTTCGAACAGCGTCCGCGAAGTTCAAAAAATCTTGTCCGAGTTCGCGTTGGCTTATGAAAGATTTTTTTGCAACGTATTCAAATTCTATCGGGTCTTCAAGCGTCAACAGATGACACGGGCGAATTTTTATCAGCTCGTTCAAAAATGCGGCAAGCGTCGTTGATTTTCCCGAACCTGTCCTGCCTGTCACGAGGATTAAACCGTGCGCGGAATAGAAAAAATTTTTCAGTGCGGGCGGTGCGCCCAAATCATTGAGTGTCGGAATTTCTTTGGCGATAAGTCGAAAAGCAAGCGCGGGAAATTTTCTTTGATAATAGACGTTGACTCGGAAGCGGCGCGAAAGATTTTCCTCGACGTGTGAAAAATCAATCGCCAAATTTTTTTCGAGCTCCTCTTTGAGGCGCGGCGATAAAATTTCTTCCAAAAAGTTTTCGACTTCCCGCGCAGACAAAATTTCTCCCGCCGGAAAAATTTCTCCGTTCACACGAAAAAAAGGCGGCTGCCCGACCGTCAAATGAACATCCGACGCGTTGAGGCTCACCGCTTCTTGTAAAATTTTTTTGAGCATTGAATTTCTTCCTTCAGACACGAACAAAAATTATCACAAAAATTTTTTCGCCGAGCGATTCGTCGCGATTGACTACCCAATAAAATTCGGCAGCGGGATTTATCGCCCAATATGTTCAAAAAAATACTGCGCGCATTTTGCAAATTATTTTTGATAAGCGTACCGCGTTCGTGCTCGGCGATAAAAGTGACGGATTGCAAAACGTTCGCGGTGGACAACAGCTGTGCGCGGAATATTGTAATATGAATCGTCCAAGCCGTTTCCTCCGTTATTTAGCTGTTAGCTGTTAGCGATTAGCTGTTAGAAAAATTCTGACCACTGACCACTTTCTTTGGGCGAACAAAAGAAAAGTAGGTTCAATAAACAAAAATCATTGAAACGTTCAATCGAAGTCGCCGATTGAATTTACCAACACACCCTAATTTCTTCCTTTAGACGATTCGTCATCGAAGGAAGGCGCATTGTCAATCACGGGTTCAGGTTCCGGAACATGAACGGGTTCGGGTTCGCGGACAGGTTCGGGCTCTTGATAAACGGGCGCAGGTTCCGGCTCGCGAATCGGTTCGGGGGCGGGAGCAGGCTCAACGTAATCGGGCACACCTTCCGGCTTGCGCGTATAATCCGACTCTTGTTCACGTGAAGGTTCCGACTCACGTGAAGGTTCCGGCTCGTAATAATCTCTGCGCGGCGCAGGTTCTTCCTCGTAATAATCGCGGCGTGAAGATCGATTGTTGTCGCGGACTTCGTTTACAACATTTTTGCTTGAGCGTCTGTCTACAACCAAATCATCGAAGTCATGCGCGGGAACATTGAGCAAGGCGTTTTGCATGAAGTGGCTCCAAATTGTCGCGGGGAGGTCGCCGCCCGTAATTCCTTCAAGTTCGCTGTTGTCGTCGCAACCGAGCCACACGGAGGTAACGAGGTCGGGCGTGTATCCTACAAACCAAGCGTCGTGATAATCGCTGGTCGTGCCGGTCTTGCCTGCAGCGGGTCGCCCGATAGCCGCGCCTTTGCCCGTGCCTTTTGTGATAACGTCTTCCAACATGCTTGTTAAATCGGCAGCACTTTCGGGAGTGATAACCTGTCGTCCTTCGGGAACCACTTCATGAATAATGTTGCCGTTGCGGTCGAGGACTTTGGTTATCGCGACATGAGGAACATAAACGCCACTGTTTGCAAAAGTTCCGTAAGCCGAAGCAATTTCAAGAGGAGTGACGCCGCGTGTCAAGCCGCCGAGTGATACGGCAAGATTTGTGTCGTTCGGTTCGCCGCTCAAGACAAAAGTCGAAATGCCCATCTCTTGCGCGTAGTAAATCGCCTTGTCAATTCCGAGTGCCTGCGCGATTTTGACGGTGGGAACATTCATTGAGAAAATCGCAACGGTTCGGAGGGTGACATTGCCGCTGAAACGTCTGCTGTAATTTTGCGGAGACCAATCGCCAATTGTTATCGGGCTGTCTTCAATGACGGTGTCGGGTGTGTAACCGCTTTCAAGCCCGGCAACGAACACGAACGGTTTAAACGCGGAGCCCGGCTGACGTTCCGCCATGGTTGCACGATTAAATTGGTCTGTGCCTCGTCCGCCGACCATTGCTCTGATATAACCTGTCTTGGGTTCGATGGCGACGATTGCTCCTTGCGGCTGAACAATCCCGTTTACGTCTGTGTAGTATTCGGGCAGATAAATATTCAAAGCCTCTTCCGCCATGCGTTGCATATCCAAATCAATCGTCGTATAGACTTTCAAGCCTTCCTTGTAAACTGCATCCGCGCCGTATCTGTCGACGAGAAGTTGAGTGACGTATTCGATAAAATACATTGCGTCTTTGTGTTTTTCGGGAACGTTTTGAGGAGCAAGCACGAGTTCGGCATTTCGGGCGGCGGAAGCCTCGTTGTAGCTGATATAGCCGTAAGTCACCATTTGATTGAGGACGGTGTTGCGTCGTTCAATCGCGGCGTTTATGTTATTGAACGGCGAATAGTAATTCGGGCTCTTGGGTATGCCGGCAAGCATTGCGCATTCGCCGAGCGTCAAGTCCTCGACGTTCTTTCCGAAATAAGTTTTCGCCGCCGCCTGCACGCCGTAAGCTCCTTGACCGAAATAAATCTGATTGAGATAGAGCTCCAAAATTTCTTGCTTGGTGTATTGCTTTTCAAGTTGCAGAGCGAGGAAAATTTCTTGAATCTTGCGCTTGTAAGTTCTGTCTTGCGTGAGGTAAGCGTTCTTGGCAAGCTGTTGAGTTATCGTCGAGCCGCCTTCCGCAATTTCCTGCGAAATAATATTCGTGTAAGCGGCGCGAATCAAACCGCGAGGGTCAACGCCTTTGTGTTCGTAGAAGCGATTGTCCTCGATTGCGACGAAAGCGTTTTGAAGATTCATCGGGATTTGCTCAATCTTGACGGGCACACGATTTTCCGTCGCGTGAATGATTGCAATTTCGTTGCCCGCCGAATCATAAATGTGACTCGACGCGGGCGGCAGAATATCTTTCGACAAGTCCGCCTTGACGTTCATATTTGCCGTCACGAAACCGATACCGACCCCGACCGCCATCACGATTATAAAAATAATAAGTCCTATAAAAATTTTCAGGAACGTTGAAGATTTTTTCTTCGGCGCGCTCGGTTGAGGATTGCCGCCGCGTTCCAAATCTGTCCCGGTCATATTACCCCTCCTAAACGCCGCATATCTTATCATAAATTGATTCGCCGCGTCTACAAAGCTTTAATAAAATTATTCTTGACAAACAGAGGCTTCCGAAGATAATCTGTGAAAAAAATTTTTGCGAGGTGATTTTTTTATGTTGAGCTTTTGTCCGTATTGCGGAACGAAGATTCTCAATCGCGAAGTGAAATTTTGCATGAGTTGCGGCAAATCGTTGGCAACTTTCATGAACGACACGTCGATTGAAAAAGAACTTCAAAGGTGTCGAGAGTCTGCCGAAGAAGGCTACAGCTTGGCAAGCCGCAAATACGACGAAATTAAAAACGCGCTGACAGAAGAGTCGCGGCGATTGTCTTCAGCCGGTACCGAACAAATTCTTTTTCCGCGAATCAAAAGTACCGAGCTTGTCGACAAGCAAAAGGAAGACTTGCGCCGCCTTACTGACAGCGTTTCTTTGATTCAAGCCGACATAAAAGCTTTACACGAACGGCAGAAAGATTTTTCAATCGTTGTTTACGGGCGGACAATGACGGGCAAGTCAACGCTTATGGAAATTTTGACACGAGGCAACGGCTCCTCAATCGGTAAAGGTTCGCAACGGACGACGCGGGACATTCGCGACTACAAATGGAACGGCTTAAAGATAATTGACGTACCGGGCGTTTGTGCATTCGGCGGCAATGAAGACGAACGCTTTGCATTGGAGGCAGCGAAGGCGGCGGATTTGATTTTGTTCCTGCTGACCGACGACGCGCCTCAACCCGACGAAGCAGAGAAATTGGCACAGCTGAAGAAACTCGGCAAACCGATTCTCGGCGTGATTAATATCAAGGTGGCATTTCAAAATTCGCGGCGGGCTTTGAACTTGAGTCGCTTGAAAAAAAGATTGTCCGACACCGAAAAGACTGAAGCAATCCTCAATCAGTTCAAGGAGTACGGCAAACGCTGTGACCAAGATTGGCGCGGGATAAAATTTGTTGCAACGCATTTGCTTGCCGCCTATGAATCACACCCTTGCAGAGGCAACGACGCCGAAATTTTCGCGGCAAGTAATTTCGTTGAAGTCGAAAATTTTATCTTGGACAAGGTGAAAAACGACGGACGGTTCCTGCGGATAAAAACTTTCGCCGACAGCGTGGCGGTTCCCATGAGCAAAATTATTTTGGCAATCTACGAGCACAGCGGCGGCGCGTTGCGTGAAAGTCGTCTTTGGCTCGAAAAGCAAAATGAACTTTGGACTTGGCGCGAAGATTTTGTAAAGCGTGTGCAGAAAAAACTTAATGAGCTTTACGATGAACTTTCCGCGACGTTGAAAAGTGAAATTCAAAAGTTTGCCGAAACTCATTACGAGGACGAAAAGATAAATCAGACTTGGCCTGCTCACGTCAAGAGTTTGGGCTTGGACACGCGCTATGAAAATCTTTTGAAGCAACTGGCAGGCGAATGCGAACGCAAGCGCAAGACCTTAAGCGACGAACTTACGCAGGAAATGCAATACGCCTTCAGCGGCAACACCAAGACAAATATTGAATTGGAAGGCACGACGGCTTGGGGCGAATACGGTGCGGCACTGCTCGGAGGCGTTGGCGGCGTCGGAGGTTTCATTGCTGCGCGAGCAATCGGTTTTGCGTTCCCGCCTTTGGGAATTGCACTTGCCGCCGTCAGTCTTATCGGTTGGATTATTTCGGACAGCAAGGAGGAAAAAATTCGCAAGGCAAAAGCCAAACTCCGCGAGGATTTAACGCCGCCGAGTTTTGAAATGCTTGACAAAATGCACGGTCAAATCGTTGACATCTTCAACAAAGAAATTTTGGACAAGGGCATTGACGACTTCGGCGCGTTGCTCGGCGATTATGCTCACATGTTGGCGAGGCTCGGCTATTCTCAAACGAAGATGGCGAGGAAATTGTTTGACGAATTCAGCGACCTCAATATCAAACTTTTTGAAGAGGCGATTGCTTACAAGGGCGCGGGTCTTATCTCTTCCGTCAGCGATATTGCGCGTGTGCCCGGCAAAAGCATGGTTGCCTTCGCCGAACGTTCGAACTTGAACAGGCAAGAACTTTCCGCGCTTTTGGAAGAAGAAATTTCCGTCGTGAATGCCGCAAGCAAATCGCCCGATGCCGTCAGAAAAATTTTGGGTTGCGACTTGAAAATCGAAACTTATCCGCTCGATTACGACACCGACAACGCAAAAGCCAAGCGCACTTATGCCGCCTTCCCGAAAGGCAAAGTCGACGCGACGAAATTTAAAATCGCTCAACAAATTGCGGGCGTCCCGATTATCGCGAATCTTCCCGCGCCGAATTCCGGCAAGCCTCCGACAACTCACAAGATGAATTTCAAATTCGATTGCGGCAAAGACTTCGGCGAAGACTTTAAAATTGTCGACAAAATGTTCGAAGACAACGTTCACAGCAAATTTATTAAAGACAAGCTGGACGAAATTGAAATTAAAGCAAACAGATTGCGCGACGCCGACGCAATGAAAAAACTTTCTTACTATTGGCGAAGAGTCGGTCAAGACCGGAAGGCGGCGAGGTGCTTCAATCGCGCCAAAGATTTTTAAAACTTTTTGCGAGGTGAACGACATGGAAGAATTTAAGCTTGTCAAATTCACGAAGGAAGGCGCAAAACTTCTGCGCGAGGTCACCGACGAATTTAAGCACCTCAAGATTGACGCCTCACGCCTGCCGAAAAATTTTTCTGACGACGGCAGCAAAATCAAATTGGTTTTTATCGGACAATACGGCGCGGGCAAGTCGAGTATCATCAAAATGCTCACGGGTGAGGAGGTTGCAATCGGCGCGGCTATCACGACGCAAAATTTCACGCCCTACGAATGGAACGGCTTGGAAATTATCGACACGCCCGGCATTCACACTTTGCTCCGCCCCGACCACGACGAGATAACTTACGAACAAATAAATCATGCCGCGCTGTTGATTTTCGTCGTCACGAACGAGGGTTTCAGTCAACGCATGGGCGATCATTTCCGCACTCTTGCAATCAAACAGAAACGAGCCGCCAATATGGTTTTGGTCGTCAACAAGATGGACAGGACTGCCCTCGGCAATGTTCCCGAACAGCAGGAAGTCATTTACGAGGACTTGAAAAAAGTTACGAAGCCTCACGACCCGAAAAATTTATACCTGTCGTTTTTGGACACGGCGGCTTATTTCGAGGCACTTGACGAGGAAGATAAAGAAATCAAGGCGGAACTTTTTGAGTTGAGCGGGCACGATATTTTTGTCGAGAATTTAAATCGGTTCGTCGCGGAAAAAGGTGTCCTTCAAAAAATAAATCTGCCGCTGAACACAATCGCCGCCGAAATCAGAAATGCCTCACTTGGTTTGAGTGACGAGGCGAAAGCCGATTTGGAAGCTTACATTAAAACCGTCCGCAAGCGCAAAGAAATTTTCGTCGACGGAAAAAATAATTGTTTGGCGGAAGTCGAAGAGCTTGTCGAAAGTTTCAAAAGTGCGCTCAAACGTTACGGCTTGGAAGTCGCCGAAGAAGTTTTAGATCAAAAGAGCGAGGAAGCTGCAAAAAAAATCATGAACGGCGCAGACGAACGTGTAAAGAAAATTGCCGCCGAATACGCCGCGCAGATTGACACTTGCACAAAAAATTTCATCGCGAAGACCGAAGCCGATATTAAAGCTTACGAGAGTTCGGATTTTGTTAAGCAGGTCAACGCGAATTTGCAAAAGCGTTTCGCCGCGCAAGGTGACGGTTCCGGCAACGGCATCGCTCAAGCTGTGGGCGGAGGCGGTGTGGCAGCCGGAGCACTTCTCGCCGGACAAGGTGCTCAATTCTTTGCGCAATTCGCGATACCCGCCATTACCCCGCTCGGTCATTTCGTCGGCACGGCGGTCAATGTCGGTGTTCGAGTTGCCTTTGCTGATGAGTTGGGTTTGTTCACGGGCTTTATCGCAAATCAAGCGGGGAATTTTGTCAAGTCGTTGCCGTTCTTCCAAGCGGAATTGACTGCCGGACAAAGAGTCGCCTCGTTCATTGCGGGCAATGCAAAAATACTCGGCGCGGGTTTGGCAGTTGCGGGAACGTTTTTTTCTCTCTGGCAAACCTATCGTGACGGAGAGAAAGCTGAAGAGCGCGAGCGGCAACGTCGAGCGGCACGAGAAGATATAACGTCTGACTTCAACGAGGCTGCCGAAAAAATCGGAAAGAAAATGCTTGACACCGTGAATCAATGGCTGAAAGAAAAAGTTGACCCCGTTATCGCGTCGACCTTCGACGATAAAATAAAAGCGGTCGAGGCTCAAATGGCGAACGAAAAAATCAAGAGCGCGAAACTTTCCGAACTGCTCAAGCGAACCGAAAATCTTATCGGCGCGATTCAAAAAGCTTGAAATTTTTTCCGACGGCGGTCGGATTTTTTTTTGTGCTTTTCGGCGGCGGCGGTTATAATTTGTAAAAAATTCAGCGGAGGGAAATTTGATGGTTGAAATTATAATCGGGCGGGCGGGCGTCGGAAAAACTTTCGAGTGTTTGCGACAGGCAAAAAAAATTCTTGAGACCGAGCCGCTCAAGACCGAAATAATTTTTTTGTTGCCGGCTTATCAAACGTATCGTGCGGAATTGGAATTGGCGGCGTTGACGGGCGGAGCACTCAACACGCGCATGAACAGTTTCAATCGATTCGCAAGACAAATCCTCGACGAAATCGGAGGAGGATTGACACCGCGCATTTCTGAAATCGGTCGAAGGCTTCTCTTGAGAAAAATTTTGCTTAGACGAGACAAGGCGGGCGATTTAAAATTTTTCGTGCGCGCCGCCAAGCAACACGGCTTTGCAGAAATTTTGTCGGAAGAATTGAAAGAGCTGGGCACCTATTCAATCGACGCGGACAAATTGGACGAGGCGATCGACAAAATCGAAGACGCCGAACTCAAAGACAAGTTGCACGACTTGAAAATTTTCGCGGAAGATTTCAAAGCGGCTTTGGCGGACAAACTCACCGACGACGAAAATTTATTGGCGCGGGCGGCGGAGTTCATGGAGCAATCGCCCTCAATCGGCAGCGCGGAAATTTTTATCGACGGTTTTATTTTCTTCGACCCGCAACAACGAAATTTTTTGCGCAAGCTCTTCACCTGCGCGAGGAACGTTCATATCACTTTGCCGATGGATACAAACCTCAACAGCCGCGAAAATCTTTCGGAGGTCGGGATTTTCAATCGCGCCTTTCAAACTTTCCGCATGCTGAAAAAATTTTCGGAGGAGGTCGGCGTCGAATTCAAAATCACACGCCTCGACAAGCCGCGCAGATTTTTATCGGAGCCTTTGAAAATTTTGGAGCAAAAACTTTTTGAAAGGCAATGCGTAATGCGAAATGCGCAATTTCAATGCGTAACGCGAAATGCGCAATGCGTAATGGATTTAAAAATCGTCGCGGCGGTCAATCGTCGAGCGGAAGTCGAATACGTTGCGCGAGAAATTTTGCAGCTTGTCAAAAAAAATTATCGGCTGCGCGAAATCGGAATCGTTGCCCGTGACGAAAATTATTTTTCGCTGATAAAACCGATATTCGAAATTCACGCGATACCATTTTTTATCGACAAGAAACGTGCGGCGGGAAATCATCCTTTGGCGGAGCTGATTCGTTCGGCTTTGGAAGTGTTGCGCGGCTGGCGAAAGGAATCTGTCTTCCGTTGCCTGCGAACGGGATTTTTCGACGTGCCTCAAGAGGAAATCGACCTGCTGGAAAATTACGTTATCGAGTTCGGCTTGAAGGGAGCGGCGACTTGGCAGAAGACTTGGGATTTGCGGCGGGTGAAGTCTTTGGATTATGCCGAACGCCCCGCCGAATCCGCAGAGCTTGAATACCTCGACCGAATCAACGCGATAAGGAAACAATCCGTTGCGCCGCTGATAAATTTTTCGGAACGCGTGAAGGCTTCGGAAAATGAAGTCGTCGAATTGGCAACGGCATTGTTCAAGCTGCTTGAGGAGCTTAACGTCTACGAAAAACTTTCGGAATGGTCGCAGGCGGAAGAACTTCGCGGCAACCTCGCGCTGTCGAGGGAGCATTTAAAAATTTGGGACGACGTGATAACTTTGCTTGAGCAAGTCGTCGACGCGCTGGGCGAAGACACAATCACACGAACGGAATTTGAATCGATAATCGGCGAAGGACTTGACGCTTTGGAAATGTCTTTGATACCGCCGGGCTTGGACGAGGTGACGGTCGCGCAATTCGACCAGAACTCTTTGCAAAATTCGCGAGCGATATTCGTCTTGGGCTTCGACTCGGAAAATTTTCCTCGAAAGGTCTCGGAAAAAAATTTACTCAACGACGCTGACAGAGTGCGGCTCAACGAGGCTGAACTTGAAATTTCATTGGGCGGCAAGGAACAGGCTTTGGCAGAAAAATTTTTGATTTATCGCGGATTGACAGAGGCGCGGGAGCTGTTGTACTTGTCGTATCCTCTTGCCGATTCGAAGGGCGAAAAAATTTCGGCGTCGTCGTTGCTGAATAAAATTCGCACAATCTTCCCGAATGCCGCGACGGAAACGGTTGAACTTGACGTGTTGCAAAATTTGGGCGAAGAAATTTTCACGGCGGGCGAACGAAGATTATCGGAGGAGACGGCTCACAGACTTTACGCGCCGTCAAAAAAAATTCAAGCAACCGTCACGCGCTTTGAAAATTTCAACGAGTGCCCCTTCAAATATTTTTCGCGCTACGGGCTCAATCTTCAAGAGCGTGTCGAATACAAAATTCAGACGCCGGATATCGGAAGCATCCTTCACGCCGTCATGAGTCGTTTCGGTCGCGAATTGAAATCGGAAAATCGGCAATGGTCTTCGGTCGGTGAGGTTGAACTTAACGGGCGCGTCGAAAAAATTTTGGACAACATAACGCCGCGCCTCCACAACAAAATTTTATTGAGCACGAAGACTTTGGAACATCGCCGCGAGCGCATAAAAAAAGTTGCCGTCGAATCTTTGAGCCGCTTGATTGAATTGGATAAGGTGAGCGAATTTAATCCGACGATTTTCGAGGCGGGCTTTCATGACGAGAAAAAAATTTCCGACGTAACGATTGATTTAAACGGGCGCATTGACCGAATCGACTTGAGCAGTGACGGAAAATATTTTCTGATTGTCGACTACAAGACCGGCAAGGCGAGCCTCAATTTGAAAAAAATTTTTCACGGCTTGAGCTTGCAGTTGGCGATTTACCTCGGCGCGGCGAAAAATTTTGAGGAAGTCGGCGGGCGCGAGGCGGGTGCCATGCTTTACTGCCTGCTGAAAATTTCCAACAAGAGCGGCAGAGACGATTCGGCGGCTTCGTTGGAGGCGGAGAAAGAATTGAAAATGCCGGGACTGATTCGCCTCGACGAAGAAATTAAAAACGCCGTCGACAGCACGGAAAAATTTGTTGCCTTCAAGAAAGATAATCTGGTTGACCGCGAAGACTTTCAAACGATTATCGACTACGCGGAAAAGATTTTGGAGACGACCGCCGAAAAAATTTTGAGCGGCAATATCGAAGTCAAGCCCGCGAAATTTTCCGACGACGACGCCTGCAAGTATTGCCTCTATTCCGCGCTGTGCAATTTCGACAGAGCGACCGACGAAACTTTGACGGCGACCGAACTCAAGAAGGAGGAAATTATTTCGGCGATGAAAGAGACCCTTTAAGCCGTGTTATTAAATTTGAATGTTTCTTTCCCGACAGTTGCTTTGGCAAAGACGTGGACGACGATGGATTTTTTTTGGCAAGCCTTGCGCCGCGAAAGTTTCTGTGCTAAAATGCGCGTGTCTTTTTTCAGAGAAGAGGTGATTCCCGTGTCAGCTTACTGCGAAATTTGTCAGAAGGGCGCGATGTCCGGCATGAACGTGAGCCACTCGCACTTGAAGACCAAACGCAAATGGAAGCCGAATATTCAGCGCGTGCGTGCCATAGTCGACGGCAAAATTCAGCGCGTCAACGTCTGCACCCGTTGCCTCCGTTCCGGCAAAGTTCAGCGTGCAATTTAATTCAAAAAAAATAAAACTCCTCGACTGCAAACGGTTGAGGAGTTTTTGATTGCTTAAGCGTCAATGTCAAAATCACTGCGCAATTTAATTGCCGAGCTGATTTGTTTGGCGGAAATTTTTTCCGAGCCGCCGTCCAAGTCCGCAATCGTTCGCCCGACTTTGATAATCCTGTCGTAAGAGCGGGCGGAAAGTTTTTTCGTTTCGAAGACATCCTTCAAAAGTTCTTCGGCTTCGGGTTCCAAGATACAAAGCTTTTGAATCAGCGCGTGAGTCATTTGCGCGTTGCAGAAGAGATGATATTTTTCGAGGCGTTGCGTCTGAATTTTTCTTGCCGCCGAAACTCTTTCGCGAATCACGCTTGAAGGTTCGTTCCTGCGTTTGGAGCTAAGCTCATCGTATTTGACACGAGGCACGCGAATTTGAATATCGATTCGGTCAAGCAAAGGTCCCGACAAGCGGCGCGTGTATCTTTTAATGTCAAGCGTCGAACAGCGGCAAAAGTGATCGTTGTCGCCGTTCCACCCGCACGGGCAAGGATTCATTGCGCAAATTAAAATCATGCTTGAAGGAAAAGTCAAAGTCCCGCTCACTCGGCTGATTGTGATTTGTCTTTCTTCCAAAGGTTCGCGCAGAGCCTCCAGCGTCGATTTTTTGAATTCGGGCAACTCGTCGAGGAAGAGCACTCCGTTATGCGCGAGGGTGACTTGACCCGGTGTGGGATTGGTGCCGCCGCCGATTATCGCTGCAGTCGAGGCATCGTGATTCGGATTTTGAAAAGGACGTTTTGTCATGAGCCCGCCGCCTTGAGGAAGTTTGCCGGCAATGCTGTAAATCTTCGTGACTTCCAAAGCTTCTTCGCGAGTCATTTCGGGGAGGATTGAACTCATTCTTTTGGCAAGCATGGTTTTTCCGGAACCGGGCACGCCGACCATCAAGACGTTGTGACCGCCCGCCGCCGCTATTTCCAGTGCACGTTTCGCCATGAATTGCCCCTGCACGTCAGCGAAGTCGTCAACCAACTCAACAAAACCTTCGGGCTCGTCTACGGGTTGAGGTATTGCAGGTTCAAGTTCAATTTCGCCGTCGAGGAAGTCGACCAGCTCCATTAAACTTTTCGGCGAGTAAACTTCAATGTCGTCGACCAACAAAGCCTCGTTGATATTTTCTTGCGCGACGATTATTTTTTTGAAGCCTTCCGCCCGTGCGGTTATCGCAATCGGCAAGACGCCCGTCACGCTCCGCAAAAGTCCTTCCAATGACAACTCGGCGACGAATAAAAATTCTTCACACACAGACGGACGCAATCGACCTTGCGCAGCGAGCAAACCTATCGCTATCGGCAAGTCGAGCCCCGCGCTTTCTTTACGGACATTTGCGGGCGCGAGGTTGATTGTGATTTTTTCGGTTCTCATGCGAAGTGACGAATTTTTTATTGCAGTCCGCACACGCTCCTTTGATTCGCGGACGGCAGTCGAAGGCAACCCGACAATATCAAAGGCGGGCATTCCGTTCGCGCTGTCGACTTCGACTGAAATTATCATCCCGTCAACGCCCTGCGTCGCCGCTCCAAATGTTCTTGCGTACAAAGTTCACACTCCTCAAGTTTTTTTGCCGAGTTCAGCTTCGAGTTGCGCAATTCGCTGTTGAGCCTGCGCGGCAAATTGATTAAATTTCTGAACGTTCATCCAATTAGTTTTCTGCAAGTTCATGACGTAAGTGCAGAGCAAGGATATTAAGACATCCTGCTCGCCGAATTTATCGCCGAACTCTTTTTTTATTGTCTCATAAATTTTAAACGGCGGCATCTGCCAGCTGTCCTTGCGGGGCGAAATAAATCTTCCCATTGCAAACCATTCCAGCAGGGTATATCGATAGCTCGGATTTTTTTGGAAAAAATCCAACTTACTCATCAAGTTGTCGAGACTTTTTATTCCAAGCAAAATCGGATTCGTCCAAAAGATTATTTTTTTTTCGGGAGTTCTTTTTCTTTGTCCGACAGATTCTTCATTGCTACGATAAAAATAAACGACATTCGGCACGCGTAAAAATTTCTTCGCGTAGAAAACCAAACCGAAAGTCCAAATGTCATCTTCGCTAATGGATACGTGCGGGAAAAAAATTTCGTGCTCAATCATTAAATTGCGCCGCACCAATTTACACCACGGCGTCACCCAATATCTTCCCTGCATTATTCCCTGAATTCTTTCCGCCAAATTTTCCGTATCGAGCATCGGTTTATCGACAAATCCGCTCTGTCTTGAAATCAATTTGTAAGTTTTGGTTGCCGAGTTCAATTCAAAAAATTTTTCGCAATAGACAACCTCGGCGTCAAAATTTTTGGCAAGCGTGTAAAGTTCCTCAAGCGCGGTTTTGGTAAGCATGTCGTCGGCGTCCATGAAGAAAATATATTCGCCGCGAGAAAGAGCCAAGCCTTTGTTGCGAGGCATTGCTCCGCTGCCGGAATTCTTTTCCATGTGCAAAAGAATCAATCGCCCGCCGAATTTCGGGATATAACTTTCGACAATCGCGCAACTTGAATCGGTCGAGCAGTCGTCAACTACGATAACTTCAAAAAATTGAAACGTTTGATTTAAAATGCTTTCCAAACAAGCGACGAGATATTTTTCGGCATTGTACAGCGGAATGACAATCGTCACTGCAGGACAGGTAAACCGGGGGGGGGTGTTTATGTCAAACGAATTAAAGATGTCGGGCATCAGCTGAACCTCCTCAAAAAATTTTCATATCAACAAATCGACGAATCCTCGCGACGTGAATCCAGTTGCCGACTTCCGCGCCTGTAAGTTCGGGCGGTGCGTCTTTGCCTCCGATTTTCAAAAGTTCGTCGATAATTTCTTGGGCGCGTTCGAGGTAAATCGGCAAGCCGTGATTGTCAATGCGGATTATATCGCAAAAATCTTTCGCATTGATTTTCAAGCTATGCAACCTCAAGAGCAAGTCGACAATCTTTCCGGCTTTCTCAAGGCGCGGGGAGCGCATGTGTTCACGAATCACGAACGCCGCAATTTTTTTCCATTCGGTCGGAAGCGTAATTCGTTTATTCATTTGTTTCAAAACTTCAAGCCCGCGTTTTTCGTGAAGGTAATGATGCGGCAAAATTTCTTCGGGCGTCGTGCCTTTGCCGATGTCGTGCATGAGTGCTGCGAATCGGATAATCGGCTTGGGATTGATTGCGGCAACGTCGTCCACAATTTTCAGCGTGTGTTCGTAGGCGTCGCCTTCGGGATGAAATTCTTTCGGCTGAATTTTTCCGCGCAGTTGAGCAATTTCGGGGAAGGTCACTTCAAGCAAATTCGCCCGCTCCAAGCTCCTGAAAAAAATCGACGGCTTATCGGTTTTGAGCGCAGTTTCCAACTCGTTAAAAATTCTTTCGGTCGGTTCGTGCGAAAGTTCCTCGCCGCAAAGTTTCATTGCCTCGATTGTCTCTTCGCAGATTTCAAAATCGAATTGAGCAGCTTGCCGCGCCGCCCGCAATGCTCTGACAGGGTCGTCGGTGAAATGTTCGCTGACTGCCCGAATTTTTTTGTTGAGAACGTCTTCGCGCCCGCCGAAAGGGTCAACCAATTCGCCGCTCAAAATTTCAATCGCCATAGCGTTAATCGTCGTGTCTCGCCGATATAAATCTTGTTCAATCGTCACGTTCGGCGCGAACAAAATTTCAAAGCCGCGATAGCCCGTGCCGATTTTGCGTTCCGTGCGGGCGAAGGCAACCTCGCAAGGCGCGTCGTCAATCTCAATCGAATACACCGGAAAAGATTTCCCGAACTTGGGCGCGTCCGCAAAAACTTTATTAAAAATTTTTTCGTCAAGCCCGGTGATGCAATAATCTTTGTCGTGAGCCGCCACGCCTCGAAATTTATCGCGAACCGCTCCGCCGACAAGATACGCCTTGCCGCCCGCCGCGCTGATTTTTTTTGCAAACTCAATTTCCGTCATGGCAATCCCTCAAAAATTTTATTTCGAAAAGTTTATCAAGTTTACAAAAAAATCTCAAGTGCCGCAAATTTTTTCTTGACACAAAAAAAGACACACCGCAATTTTCGATGTGCCTTGCCGTATAAAATTTTATCCTCTCAATAATCAATCACTGATTCGGTCGCGCAAGATAACATCATGGCTACCGCCCTCAACAATGCTCGTCGCAGAGACCAAAGTTATCTTGGCTTTTTCACGAAGCTCCGCCAAAGTCAACGCGCCGCAATTACACATGGTCGAACGAATCTTTGCAAGCGTGCCGGTCATATTGTCTTTGAGAGAGCCGGCGTAGGGAACATAAGAATCGACGCCCTCCTCGAAGGAAAGTTTTTTGTCGCCGCCGAGGTCGTAGCGTTGCCAGTTGCGTGCGCGGTTGGAACCTTCGCCCCAGTATTCTTTGTAATACGTGCCGTTGATTCTGATTTTATCGGTCGGGCTTTCGTCGAAGCGTGAAAAATATCTGCCGAGCATGAGAAAATCCGCGCCCATTGCAAGTGCAAGCGTCATGTGATAATCGTGAACAATGCCGCCGTCGGAGCACACGGGGATATAAACGCCTTTCTCTTTGAAGTATTTGTCGCGGGCTTTGCACACGTCGATAACCGCCGTAGCCTGTCCGCGCCCGATACCTTTTGTCTCACGGGTAATGCAGATTGAACCGCCGCCGATTCCGACTTTGACGAAGTCAGCACCCGCGTCCGCCAAAAATCTGAAACCTTCCGCGTCGACGACATTACCTGCACCGACTTTGACATCTTCGCCGAAATTTTTGTGAATGTATTCGAGCGTTATCTTTTGCCATTCGCTGAAGCCTTCGGAGCTGTCGATACAAAGAACATCCGCGCCGGCTTTGAGGAGAGCGGGAACACGTTCGGCGTAGTCACGAGTGTTAATGCCGGCACCGACGACGTAGCGTTTCTTGCGGTCGATAAGTTCAAGCGGATTGGTTTTGTTGTCTGTATAATCTTTGCGGAAGACCATGTAGCGCAGGCGTTGTTTCTTGTCGACGAGCGGCAACATGTTGAGCTTGTGTTCCCAAATTAAATCGTTCGCTTTCGGGAGGGTCGTCGTGTCTGCGTCGGCGTAAATCAATTTTTCAAACGGCGTCATGAAAGTTTGAACTTCTTCATCGCCGGTCATGCGCGTGATTCGATAATCGCGGCTCGTCACAATTCCCAAAAGTTTTCCGGTCGGTTTGCCGTCTTCGGTCACAGCCATTGTCGAATGTCCCGTTTCCTTGAGCAATGCAAGCATTTCATTGAGCGTCGTCGTCGGCTTGAGGTTTGAATCACTTGACACGAAACCCGATTTGTAATTTTTGACGCGGGCGACCATAGCCGCCTGTTCCTTTATCGGTTGCGAGCCGTAAATAAAAGAGACGCCGCCTTCTTTTGCAAGTGCGATTGCCATTGTGTCGTTCGAGACCGACTGCATGATTGCCGAAGTCATCGGAATGTTGATTAAAAATTTGCAGTCTTCTCCGCGCCGAAATTTTACCAGCGGCGTAGACAAGTCGACATTCGCGGGGATGCAGTCTTTTGACGAGTAGCCCGGCACGAGCAAATACTCTCCAAAGGTGTGTGACGGTTCCTGATAATAAAATGCCAATTCAATCCCTCCCAAAGTCTTGATTCATATCTACAAACTCAATGAGTTCATCGACGCTGTAACATTCAATGACGGTATCGGCAGTTTCTTTAAGCAGCTGTTGAAGTTTATGAAAATCTTCGTTCGGCGGGAAAGGCTCTTCGGCGTTTATGACGGCGGTCAAAGTTTCGGGGCGAATGTAGGCGGCGGGATAAAAATTTTTGTAGAGAATCAAATTGCCCGCGACACCCGTCGACACGATTATAATATCGCCGTAAATTTCGTCGTTCAGAGCGCGGCTCGTCCCCACTTGAAATTTTTCAGTCAACGCGGCTTGAACTTCGGCTTTGGTCATAACGCTTGCCCTCCCGCAAAAAAAATTTTTCGCATAATTCGGCGGCGGGTGCGATTTTTCCTGCGCGGCAACCGGAAATAAAAAAACCGCATCTCTTTTGTGAGACGCGGTTTTTGTTTTGAACCGGAATTTACAAAGCGAGTTCGTCGGCGCGAGCGGTCATGCCTTTGATACAAAGTTCCATGAGCTTGCCGAGTTCCATGCCCAAATCATCTGCACCGCGCTGAATAACTTCACGGTCACATTTGGCAGCGAAACGTTTGTCTTTAAATTTTTTCTTGAGGCTCTTGACGGACATGCCCGCCATTTTTTCGGGGCGCATTAAAGCATAAGCATGAACGATGCCCGTGAGCTCGTCGACGGCGAACAAAGATTTTTGACAATCGGTTTCGGGCTTAATCGTCGCGCCCGTCAAGCCGTAGCCGTGAGAAATTATCGTGGTGATGTCGTCTTCGGAAATGCCTTCGGGCTCAAGAAGTTCGCGGACGTGTTGACAATGTTCGTCGGGAAATTTTTCAAAGTCGACGTCGTGAAGATAACCGATAGCCGACCAATGCTCCTTGTCGCCGCCGAAGTGTTCAGCCAAAGCACCCATAGCCGCGCTGACCGCCGCCGCGTGAACGAATAAATGAGGCTCGGTCGTGTGCTTATGCAAAATTTCTTTTGCGCGTTCCAAAGTCAATGTGCTCAATTCAAAATCTCTCCTCAAAAATTTTTAGCAAGTTCATGTGCAGTTCAAAGTTTTTTCGATTGTTCTTGGCTATCGTGTCCAAAATCAATCCGCAGGTAAATGACAAAAGCGAGGCTATCATCAAAAAACCGCTGACGATAAGCGTCG
Source organism: Selenomonadaceae bacterium (assembly GCA_017535925.1). Taxonomy (GTDB): domain Bacteria; phylum Bacillota; class Negativicutes; order Selenomonadales; family Selenomonadaceae; genus Quinella. Next base: position 26,159 of record JAFXTD010000052.1, read on the forward strand.
GGAAACGAGGCACCAATGACGTTTGCAGATAATCATAAAACACGGGCAAGAAGAGTATCATTGCAAAGAGTGCCAAAATCGCCGCGACTACTCCGAAAAATTTCAGCGGCTTGTAATCGCGATAAAGATTAAAAATCGTCATGATAACTTTCGCGCCGTCAATGTAGGTGTTCAATTTGCTTTCGGAGCCGGCGGGTCTGTCACGATAATTGACGGGCACCGAACGCAGCAAAAAATTTTTATCCAGCGCGTGAATCGTCATTTCCGTTTCAATTTCAAAACCCTTCGACAAGACGGGAAAACTTTTCACGAACAACAGACTGAAGGCGCGATAACCCGTCATGACATCGAGGATAGGATTTTTCGGACGCCAAAACATATTTATGAATTTCCTCACCATGACGTTGCCGACGTTGTGGAAAGGGCGTTTGTTTTCCGTGAAGTACGTCGAGGAAAGTCTGTCGCCGATAACCATATCAGCCGCGCCGCTCAAAATCAAATCGCACATATCGCGGGCACTTTCGGCGGGGTAGGTATCGTCGCCGTCAATCATCAAATAACAATCGGCGTCAATGTCGCGAAACATCGTGCGAATCACATTGCCCTTGCCTTGTCGTGTCTCGTAGCGAACGATTGCTCCTGCGCGTCTTGATATTTCGTCGGTGCCGTCGGAAGAGTTGTTGTCGTAAACATAAATCCTCGCTTCGGGCAACGCGGCTTTAAAATCGCGAACGACTTTTTCAATCGTTTGGCTCTCGTTGTAGCAGGGAATGAGCACAGCAATTTTCGGCATAAAAAATCTCCCTTCGGTCGATTTTTAGTGATTAGTGGTTAGTGGTTAGTGGTTAGAATTCTTTCTGCCTCGTCGAGTGTCAAAGCCGATTCGTTGAGTTTGAGCGTTCGCAAGAGTTGAGTTACGGGTGGCGGCTCCAAACCTGCGCGAGCCAAAATTTTTTCTTCGGCAAAAAGTTCACGGGGCGTTCCGATAAAAATAATTTCTCCTTGAGCGAGGACGACGACGCGATTTGCAAAGCGGGCAATGTCTTCCATGTTGTGCGAGACCAAAATTATCGTGACGCCCGAAATTTTTATTGCGCCGAAAATTTCTTTCAGCAGGTGTTCTTTGGCGGGCGGGTCGAGCCCTGCGGTCGGTTCGTCGAGGATTAAATATTTCGGTTTGAGTGCAAGAATCCCCGCGATAGCTGCGCGCCGCCTCTGTCCGCCCGAAAGTTCAAACGGCGAAACTTTTTTCAACGACTCGTCCAAGCCGACCTGCCGCATCGCCTCATCGACACGCGCAGAAACTTCAGCCTCACTCAAGCCGAAATTTTTCGGGGCGAAGGCAATATCACTTTCAACGGTTTCTTCAAAGAGTTGGTGTTCGGGATATTGGAAGACAATCCCGACGAGGCGACGAATTTTTTTATCGTCGACGCTCAAGCCGTCAATCTCAATCGAGCCGCTCTGCAATTTAATCAAGCCCGCGATAATTTGAATCAACGTCGACTTGCCGGAGCCGGTGTGACCCGCTATCGCCAAGACCTCGCCTTGAGCAACGTCGAACGAAATTTTTTTCAGCGCGATTTTTTCAAAGGGCGTGCCCGTCATGTAAGTGTAGCTCACATCTTTAACGACAATCATTGCGTTTCCTCCTGCCAAGCGGTTTTGACGATACCACAACGAAAAATTTTTTGCAATAAAAAATCCTCCGCCGCTTTCGACGAAGGATAAAATTTTTTATTCGTTCTTGAGAGTGACGGTCGCCAACGAGGCAACTTTGTCATCTTCCTTAGTCTTCATGAGGATAACGCCTTGCGTGTTTCGTCCGCGCAAGCCGATATCGTCAATGCTCGTGCGAATCACAAAACCTTCCGTCGTTATCAAAAGGAGCTCTTGGTCGGGCGTGACAACTTTTATTCCGACAACTTCGCCGGTCTTTTCGGTAACCTTCATGTTGATTAAGCCTTTGCCGCCGCGTCCTTGCGGGCGATATTCTTCGGTGGGGGTGCGCTTGCCGATACCTTCCTCACTGACCGTCAAAACTTCCGCGCCGCGCCTCAACTTGTCCATGCCGATAACACGGTCGCCTCTTTTCAATCGAATGCCGACGACGCCGCGAGCGTTCCTGCCCATTGAGCGGACTTCCTCTTCGGCGAAAGAAATCGTCATGCCCTGCGCGGTGCCCAAAATTACAAAGCGTTCGCCTTCCGTGAACTTCACGCCGATAAGTTCATCGTCTTTGTCGAGTTTGATTGCAACCATGCCGCGTTTCATCATCGAGCTGAATTCGCTGAGTTGAGTTTTCTTGACGATACCTTTTCTGGTCGCCATGAAAAGATAGCGTGTCGGGTCGAAGTCTTTAACTTTAATCAGCGCGGTGATTTTTTCTTCCGGCTCAATCATCAAGAGGTTGCTTATGTGAACTCCTTTGGCGGCGCGTCCCGATTCGGCAATTTGATACGCCTTGAGGTGGAAGACTTTGCCTTTGTTTGTGAAAAATAAAATCGTGTGGTGCGTCGTCGTGATAAGAATTTGTTCGACGAAATCTTCTTCCTTGGTGCCCATGCCCGTGACGCCGACTCCGCCGCGTTTTTGTTTCTTGTAGGTGGAAAGGTCGATTCGCTTGACGTAGCCGCCGTGCGTGAGCGTGACGACAATATCATCATCGTTGATTAAATCTTCCGCCTCGAAAGCTTGAAGTTCCTCGCCGATAATTTCCGTGCGTCGTTCGTCATTGAATTTTTCTTTGACCGCCCTCAACTCGTCTTTGATAATCCGCAAAATTTTTTGTTCGTCGTTGAGAATTTCTTCAAAGGTTTTAATCGCGGCGAGGACGTTATGATATTCCGCGTCAAGTTTTTCACGCTCAAGCCCCGTCAATTTTTGCAAGCGTAAATCCAAAATCGCTTGAGCCTGCGCGTCACTGAATTCAAACCACGACATGAGCTCGGCTTTGGCTTCCGTTGCGGAGGGGCTGTTGCGAACGATATTAATCACTCGGTCGAGACTCTTAACAGCTGTCGTCAAACCTTCCAAGATGTGAGCGCGAGCCTTTGCCTTTGCGAGGTCGAAACGTGTGCGGCGCGTGACAACTTCCTCTTGATGTTTTATGTAGTGATTGAGAATTTCTTTGAGGTTGAGGATTTTCGGGCTGCCTTTGACGAGCGCAATCATGTTGACGCCGAAGCTGTCTTGCATTTGCGTATGCTTGAAGAGTTGATTCAAAATGATTTGCGGAGTCACGTCGCGGCGCAAGTCTATTGCAATCCTCATGCCCTCGCGGTCGCTTTCGTCGCGCAAGTCGGTTATGCCCTCGATTGTCTTATCGCGGACGAGGTCGGCAATTTTTTCGATAAGCCTCGCCTTGTTGACTTGATAGGGCAGCTCGGTCACAATGATTCGACTTTTGCCGTTTGAACGTTGCTCGATTGTCGTGCGTGCCCGCATTTTGATTGAGCCGCGTCCCGTGCGATAGGCGTCGCGAATTCCTTCCTTGCCGATAATCAAACCTGCCGTCGGGAAGTCGGGACCTTTGACAATTTTCATAAGGTCGGAAACGGAAGCGTCGGGTTCGTCAATCAGATAAAGCGTCGCGTCGATAACTTCACCGATATTGTGCGGCGGAATGTTCGTCGCCATAGCAACCGCGATACCCGATGTGCCGTTGACAAGGAGTTGAGGAAATTTCGCGGGAAGGACGCTCGGCTCCTTGAGTGATTCGTCGTAGTTGGGAACGAAGTCGACAGTTTCCTTTTCAATGTCTTGCAACATGAGCTCGGAAATTTTTGACATGCGGACTTCGGTGTAGCGCATGGCAGCGGCGGGGTCTCCGTCGACAGAGCCGAAGTTTCCGTGACCGTCGGCAAGCTGATAGCGCATTGAAAAATCTTGCGCCATACGAACAATCGCGTCGTAAACGGAAGTGTCGCCGTGCGGATGATATTTACCCAAGACTTCACCGACGATGCGCGCCGATTTTTTGTAAGGCTTGCCGCTTGTCATGCCCGCCTCTTGCATTGCGTAAAGGATTCTTCTGTGCACGGGCTTCAAGCCGTCGCGAACGTCCGGCAGTGCGCGTGAAACGATAACCGACATTGCGTAATCTATGTAAGAAAATTTCATCTCGTGTTCGAGATTGACGGGGACAATCTTCCCCTGTCCAAAGTTCAATTCTTCCACACTCTCACCTCATTTTAGCTTTGACGCGGAAATTATAACACTCGCAAAAAGAAAAGTCTAACTTCCCAAAAAAAGCATAATCAACGCGCCGATAAAAAGCACGACGCTGAAACTGTGCAAGCCGTTTTGAACCGCGCGATTGTGTTTGCCGGCGAGGGCTCCTATCAGCGGGCGCAACAAAAAAATCAACAGTGCACTTGAAAGAAAGAAGAGTGGCTTGTCACCTTCGGCGAGGCTGTAGACGAGCATGACGGCAGAAATTGCAACGCCGCTTGTCTCCGCGTGCGAAAGTTTCATTTTTAATTTTGTTTCATGCGGCAAAGATTTTTTCTTGTCCTCTTTGGCTTGAGTTTCGCTGTCGATAAAATTTTTGCTGTGGAAAGTTTTCGGGCGCGTTTCTTTTTCAAGAGAAATTTTTTCCGCGTAGAGGTCTTCGTCTTCCGAAGTCTCTTCCGAATAAAGTTCGTCGTCGTTAAAATTATTTTTGTCCATTTTATTCCTTGCAAATGCAGAAGGCTTGCGGCACGAGCAAATATTTTCCCGCCGAAGTCAACGCTCGAAACATAAATTCCGCGAGGTCGTCGTCAAAATTTATTTCGTATCGCGTCAAGAATTCGCGCCTGAAAATTTTCGTGTCAAGCCTTCCGCTCAATTTGTCTTGAAACCATAAAAGCGCGCGGTTTTGTCGCGGCTCGTCAAAGAAAATCGGAGCATTGCTCTCAAAAATAAGCGCGTCGTCGAAAATAAATTTATCGTCTTTCAAATGCCCCGCGAAGTGAATCACGTCCGCCTTTGAATCAATTGCAAGTTGCGCGATATTGTCCAATGCACCGGCTGTGAGAAGCGAATCGGCGTCCTTGAACAAAATATAATCGCCGGTCGCCTTTTGCAAACCGAGATTGAGCGCGTCGAGTTCGGAGCCGCCGGGATAATCTATAACTTGAAAATTTGTCGGCAAAGTAAGATCTTCGACATGCAAGCCACGATTCATGATAATCAATTCAAAGTCGGGAAATCTTTGCGCAGAAATATTTTTGAGGCAAGCGTCGAGTCGGTCGAGGTTTTCAAGCAACATGATAACGGAAAGATACGGCTTGAATTCGGCAACTTCACGAATCAATTTTTCACGCAACGCAGGATATGTTTCAATGACTTGCCGAAGCTGAATGTCGTTTTGTGTTTTGTTTTTAGACCACAAAGTTTCCCCGTTGTTCTGTGTGTCAATGTCGACAAAAATTAATTCCTTTATTGCGTTGGGCGGAACGATAATTTTCGTGCCGTTTAAGACAGCCATCGCCCAAAACCAAATATCGTCGGCGTTCGGCGAAAGTTTCTCAAAAATTTCACGCCGCGAAATATCTTTGTGGAAAAAACTCTTTTTTATCACGGCTCCGCCGCCGCTTGTGAAAAAGTTAATGCAACATTTTCGGGGAATAATATAAGGTTTTATTTCAAAATGCCAAGAAGTATAAGGAAACAGATTTCCGCGTTTATCAAGACGAATTCGATGGGCGCGGTGAGCAATGACACAGTCGGGATTTTCCAAGTGCGCATCGTAAAGAATCTTGAGCCAATTCGGGCGATAGAAAATATCGTCGTCCGCCGTGACAATTATTTTGTCGGGATATTTTTCCAGCGCGGGAATTAATTTTTTATACGGGCGAAGATTTTCACACCAATCAATCGTCAAACCGAACTTTTGAAGCTCCAACAAATCACGCGGCAAATTTTTTTCGCGTTGAGGAAAAGAATCCTCGTCGAGCCACAGAATCAATTTGTCTGGCGGAAAAGTTTGATTGAGCAAAGAATAAATCGTGTACTTCACGTCATTGATTCGCTTGTCGTAAGAAGTCAACGACACGATAACTTCCTCTGCTCGCGGCGAACGATTGAGTCCGATAAAATTTTTCGCGGTAATTAGTGCGTCAATCTCCTCTTTGTCAATTCCGATGCGTCCTCGTTTATTAATTAGTCTCATGATTGCCTCCGTAAAATTTTTTTATCGCCTCGACCAAGCCGCCAATCGTAAATTCTTTCGCGACAACCGCAGCCGTCACTCCAAAGCTTTGCAGAGTTTGTGAAGTTATCGAACCGATTGCGGCGGACGGAATTTTTTTCAACCGGTCGACGCCGTAAGCCGCGACGAAATTCTTGACGGTCGAGGAACTTGTGAACGTCACCAAGTCAATCGAATCGAAGTCAATCTGCGCGGGAACTTCGGGCAAAGTTTTGTAAGCGGGAACGACTTCGACCTCCGCGCCGAAATTTTTAAGAGCGTCGGGCAAAACGTCACGAGCATCCTCCGCTCTTGCCAACAAAATTTTTTTCCCGCCGACGAAATTTTTCAAAGCTTCCGCCAAACTTTCCGAAACAAAATCTTTCGGCACAACGTCAGCGATTATCCCGAAGGTCAAAAGTTTTTCCGCCGTAGCCGAACCGATTGCCGCAACTTTATTCAGAGCCCTCGCGTCAAGCTTGTGAACTTTCAGCCGCTCAAAAAATTTTTCGACGCCGTTGACACTCGTGAAGATTATCCAATCGAAGCCGCGCAGATTTTTTATCGCCGCGTCAAGCAAGCGGAAGTTATCGGAAGGCGCGACGATTTTTATTGTCGGGCATTCGACGACCTCCGCGCCAAAATTTTTCAACGCGCTTGAAAGTTTCGAGGCTTGAGCACGTGCCCGCGTCACCAAAATTTTTTTCCCGAAAAGCGGACGCGTTTCAAACCATTTGAGTTGTTCGCGCAACTTGACGACTTCACCGACGACGAAAATTGCGGGCGGCAAAATTTTTGCGTTCGGAATTTCTGCAAGCGTCGTGACGAAAACTTCTTGATTCGGCTTTGTTCCCCAACGAATCAATGCGGCTGGCGTATCGGGTGCTCTTCCGTGTTCGATAAGTTTCGTGACGATTTGCGGCAAGTTCGCGACGCCCATCAAAAAAATCAGCGTGTCGACCGCCGTAGAAATTTTTTCCCAATCGATTGTCGATTCGGGCTTGGTCGGGTCTTCGTGACCGGTGACGACCGCAAATGAAGTTGCAACACCTCGATGAGTGACGGGGATTCCGGCATAAGCAGGGACGGCAATCGCACTCGTGACGCCGGAAATTATTTCAAACGGCAAATTGTTTTCGCGAAGATAAAGAGCCTCCTCGCCGCCGCGCCCGAAAACAAACGGGTCGCCTCCTTTGAGCCGCACGACGATTTTATTTTGCCGAGCCTCCTCGACAAGCAACTTATTTATTTCCGATTGCTTGAGTGTATGAGAGCCTGCAGATTTTCCGACGTAAATTTTTTTCGCGTCGGCACAAAAATTTAAAATCGTGTCGTCGGCAAGTCTGTCGTAAATCACAACGTCCGCTGCCGATAAAACTTCACAAGCTTTGAGCGTCAACAAGCCCGCGTCGCCCGGTCCCGCTCCGACAAGATAAACCATTTCCAATCCTCCGAAAATTTTTCCGTGATTATATTTCGCGCGGAAAATTTTTTCAATGCCAAAAATCTCTTCAGCGAATTTTATTTGACGGCGGAAAAATTTTTTACTAAAATTTGTAACGAAATCGGATTCACAACGTATAAAAGGCAAAAGAAAATTACAAACACAAAGGAGAAGATAAAAATGGCAAAGGAAATTTTGAAGGACGAAATTTTGAAAGACGAGCAACTTGAGCAGGTAGCAGGCGGCTCTTGGAGTGAAAGTGTCGGCGATTTTTGCAACGCTTACAAAAGAAAATTGCCCGGCTTCGATAAAATCGACCCCTACACCAATGAAGGCGTTGCATACTTGTTGCAAAACTGGACGGAAGGCGACAATGCCGTCGGTCAACTGAAAACCATGTTTGCACAACACGGAATCGAAATGACTTACAACGGCAAACCTTTCGACCCGAACACTTACACCTACAAAGGCAAGTCAATCACTCAAGACGAGGCGTGGAAAATCATCGACGGCAAATAATTCACAACTCTCTCGAAAAAAAATCCCTTCGGCGCAAAAGTCGGAGGGGTTTTTTCAATTGGGAATTGGGAATTGGGAATGAAAAATTTTTTTGCCAAGCGTGTAACAAAAAATCATAAAAAAAATTTTAAAGGCGATTGATTATTTTGGTTACCTCGAACGAATTTTTATATCCGGTATGGTTGATTGCCCGAACTCTCCAAAATCCAAAATTCCCATTTGTTTTTTGATTACGCCACGCATTTCTTTGGCAGGGGTGAGACAATAGTTTTCAAAATCCGTTGCAACTATATCCTCAACAGATTTCACGTGCGGAAATAAAAGTTTCAAGAACCCCGTACAGATTCTCTTGATTGCTTCGGTATCGCGAGTGGCGGCGTTTTTAGGCACTTCCAAGAATTGGTCGACTACTGCGCGATAGCAAAGTTCCTCACGCAAGGAGTGTACAATCTCACCGAAATATTCCGTGTTCAAAGCCCAACTGTCTGCTTTTAAGTTTTCGTTCATCTTCGGGATTGTCCAACCTTTGATAAAACCGTGAAACCTGTCCAACAGCGCGGACTCTTGAAAAATTTCCGGCAAGTCATTGAACATATTTTTGTTTTCATTCATCAGATAAGAATCAATGTTGCCGAGAAGAATTAATCCCGCATCCCCTGCGCCGCGTATGTCTCCGACGCGATAATCTCCGCTTTCCAAGTAGCCTTTCAGCGCGCCTTGCATTTCGAGAACGTCATTAAAATTTATACTTTGAATTTCGTCGAACGCAATGTAATCGTAGTGAGCAACCAAGCCGTGCGTCTTCTTGTTCATGTCATAGAACATTTTTGCACGAGTTACACTGCCGCCCGAAATCAGCCAGCCGTATTTGCTGATTTTTGAAAAGACATAGGACTTGCCCGTCTCTTTCGGAGCAAGTTCAATCAGATTCAGTCGCTTTTCGACAAAGGGCAACAGCCGTGTGAGCATGGAGAATTTTTGACTTTGCGTCTTGAATCCCGAAGCGTTATAGTCAATCGCGCCCAAGAGAATTTCTGTCCATTCTTCAAGGGAAAAATTTTTCCGTGCCTCTTTGTAATAATCCGCGTCGATTGTGTAAGGACAGAAGGGCACAAAGTCCGTAAGGTGAAAGATATTTTTTTTTGTCTTTAAATCTTCATGACAAGCAAGCTCGACGATTCCCCAAGCTTCGGTCGGCGACAACAGGTACTTACTGTTTTTTTCGACGACATTCCAATCGGCAACGACTTCAGATTTTTTTTTCGGGAAAGAAAAATCCGGCAGACTGAAAAGAGCGCGGCTGTTGCCTGTGTCGAAGTCAATCTTCACTTTAGCCAAGAACCGAGCCGGCTTTCCGTAACGGAGCATGTTAATCATGTACTCGTTCCATTGTTCTTCTTTGGGAAGAATTTTTTTTACGTAGTCGGACATTTCCGCCGTGTCAATTTTCCCGTCTTCATCAGAAAAACGCATGACCAGCCAATCGCGCATGAAGGACGGCAAACTCAATGCGGAAAAAAATTTTGCGTTGGCGGAAGATTTGTAGACGAGCATGTCGCCGAAATGTTTTTTGAGTTTCAATTCCAAAGCGTCATTCAAAATTTCGTCGCCTCCTCGTCAGATATCAAAGTTTTCATTCTTGGCAATGCCGCGTTTATTTTTCTTGGCGGGTTGGAAATTTTTTTGCGCCGAAAATTTTTCGCGCCGCTCAATCGTAATGACGGGCACCAAAATTTCTTCCAAAGTTGCCCCGCCGTGAACTTCACTGCCCGTTGAACCTCTTTGAATGAATCGCGAATAATCCGCGAAAATTATTTTGCCGTCATATTCCAAAGCGGTCGAAAAAATTTTCTCGTCACTTGCCGGTGCCTCGGCGAATCTTCCGCTTTTGTAAACCTGCCGCCCTTCCGCCGGAAAAGCCGTGTCGAATTTTGTTTGACGAGCAAGCACCGCCAAACGACTTGTCCCGTGATCCGAGCAAAGAATTATTTTTTTGAACGTATCCGCCGCATGCAAAAATTTTTCCTTGAGAGTCGCGAGGAATTCCAGTTCGCCCAAAATATTTTCGGGATAATTTAAATTTGTGTGCTTGAGCGTGTCGAGGTCAAGTACGCAAAAAATGTTCTTGCCCTGCAAAAAATCTTTGTTGTTTTCGGTGACGGAAGGCAGGTTGCAACGACCGACCCGATATTTGACGGAAAAAGTTTCCGAGAGCGGCGCAAAGTCTTCCGCAAAAAAATTAAGGTACTCCGCGCCGAGACCGTCAACAAACAAAAAAGCTGTCGCGTCCGAAGATTCTTCGCCGACAATTTGATTGCGCGAGGGCAAAGCGTAAATGTTCTTGGCGGTGTTCTTCGCGATTTCCGTGACGCGCCGATTAAAATCCTCCGTGAGATGATTTGTCACTTTCAGCCAACGATAGCGGCGAAAATATTCTGCTTGCGCCGCCGTAAAAATTTCGTTGCCCGCGTTCGAAAGATATTTCGCAAGCGCAGGGAAAGTCCGTTGTAAAATTTCTCGTGCCGCGTCCAATTCGTTGAATCTGAATTTTTGCAGCGTCTCAAAAATCAAAAGGCGTTCGGCGTGTGAGTTATCCGTCAAAATTTTCAGCGCGAGTCGTTTATCCGACAGCCGAACCCTTTCAAGAAAACTTTCGGGCGGAAGAATTTTCATCAGCGACAAAATTTCTCGTCGTTCGTCAAAAAATTTTTCATCGGCGCAAGAAAAAATCAGCTCGTAAATCTGCGTGACAAATTCTTTCGGCGAAGAAGACTCTTTCGCGCAACGAGCCGCATATCCGAAATTTTTAACCTTGCAACGAAGCCACAGCAACCACTGCTGAAATTTTTCACGCTCGCCAAAATTTTTAAATGAACTCGTGCCGAAGCCGTCAACCGACAACGCCTTGCAAAAAGCGCGTTCGAAATTCCCTGTCGTCGCAATCAGTTCGGCAAGACGTTGCCAATCTTCTTCGCGCCCGAAAATTTTTTTGAACTCGGCGGGCAAAGCGTAATGGTGGCGAAGCAAGTCAAAGGCATTGGCGATAACTTTCACGTCGTCGAAAAATTTTTTGTCCTGAAAGTGGACGGCGTTTTCCGTGTACAAAGTCAGTGCCGCGTTCGGAGCCTTCTCCCAACATTGCAAATAACTTTTAAAGTTGTCAACGTGTTCTCCAACTGTTTTGAAGTGCATGGATTTTTGAATTATCGTCAGCGAATAATCGTCCGCCGTGTCCGTTGAAGACAGCAGGATACATTCATTTTGGCGCGGGTCAGTAATTTTCAACGACAAGAAAAAACTTTTCAATCGGTACATCAAAAAATAAATTCTGAACGAGTACGTTTCGCCTTTGTACAAGTTCAGAAAACGTTTTATTTCCGGCTCCGCTTGGTCGTGATTTACGCGCAGATACTCCGACAGCGGCAGGACACAAATATTTCGAGTTTCCTTTTGCAAGTCGTTGCGCAGTTTCCGCAGATTTGGAAAAGTATCATCGCCGTTGCAATAATCCGAGAGAAAAATAAAATTCGTCGCCAACGTGCCCAAAAAATTTTTCATCTCGAACCAGTCCGACAAGGAATCAACGTTAATGAATCGCACGGGGCTGAAAGAATTTTTTCCCATGTCGCGTTGCAAAAAATTTTTTAACTCGTTGAGACTTTCAAGAGTAATCATCGCGCTTACCTCAAGAATTTTTCAAAACCCGAATTCCCAACAGCGTATCTTTGACGATAAGTTCCTCAAGATATTTTTGCGCCTCTTCGGCGGACAGCTCACGAATTTTTTCACGGACAGCAGACAAAAATTTTTCCCGATAATTTTTTTCTGCAAAGGCTCTAATCTGCGGCTCACAATTCTTTTTCTTGTCAAACCAAGAGTAAACGTCGCCGCCAACACACCGGCGCAAAATCCCGCGTAAATCTTTTGCGGTGACGACGACGGAATAATCTTCGCCGCAAAAATAATTCACGAAAGCCCGATTGCAAAAATCTTTATCGGCAAGGCGCGAAAGTTTATTGCTGCGAATAAATTTTATCGCCTTGTCAAGAGCCGTTTCATTCGCCAACTGCGACTTTTTGTTAAGCGCGGGAAAATATAATTGAGCCTCTTCCAAACAATCTTGAAAGGCGCAGAGGATTGGAATTTCATTTTGATTCGACCAATCGGCGGGCGAGGTCGTGCCCGTGACTTCTTGCCACGCTGCAAAAAATTTGCCGGTCTTTTCGTCTTGGCGGAACTTTTGCAGGCGCGAATTCATCTGCAGAATAAAATCGTCGCGTGTCTTGAAAAAAATTCCTGCGGGCGCATCACTGAAAAGTTTTTCGACAAGCTTTGAGTCTGTCGCGCCGTCAACAGATTCGGTCAAAGCTTTGGTAAAAAATTCAAATTGATTCTCGAAAAAATCCGTGAACATCTGCGCCGATTGATTGATTTGCTCCGCTGCCCGGGCGAAATTTTTTTCGGTGTTGTTGCGAAGGGCAGAAAACATTTGCAACAAGCTTTTCAAGTTCGGCTGAAATTCTTCGACAACGGCACGCGGAATTCTTATCTTGTTGAGCTTATCGCCGAGAGCACGATAAGCTTCAGACAATTTTTTTTGCGGCGAGGAAAGGATAGAATTAATTGCCTCAATCAAACGCAACTCGTCAAAAAGATTATCAATCTGTCGGTTCACGTCATCAATCTTCCAAAGATACGCCGCGTCCGCCGAAAGTTTTTCATTGAGCCGCGAAAGATATTCGCCTTTAAGAAGGTCAAGGCGTCCGACGATTTTTATCAGCTCCGGTTTATACTGCGCGATATAAATCGTCATGCCCGCCTTGAAATTTTCTTCGCGCACGATATTTTTCAGCTCTTCGATGACAACAAGATTTTTGTCGTAAATGGAAAAAATATCGTCTGCAACTTTCGTCACGTCACGACCTGCTTGAGGATTTATAAATTCTTCAAGCAAATTCAAAAAGCGCAGATAGGTTTCCTTTTGCGGAGCGTCAAAATAATTTTCCTCGACGAAATATTTCAGCGACCACAGCGGATAATGACTTTGCGTGAGACGAACTTTTATATTTTTCGCCGCGTCGTCCACAGAGTTAATTTTTTCTTTGGGCAGATTGAAAATATCGGATGTTATCCAACAAAATTTTATATGTTCGGGCGTCTGCTTGACGATAAATTTATCTTGCGCGCCGGGCAATTCCTTAACCGTGTTCACGATTAAATTGCAGAGCCGCTCGCCCGTCAAAGTATGGGTGTTGTTGTTGACATCGCGAACGTAAAAATTTTTGTCGGCATAATCTTTCATCAAGAGTGCAAAAAGAAAAACGGAGCCCGGGCATTTGAGCAAACCGACGGGAGGTTTTTTCAGCGCGTCCCAAATATCGCTGAAAGCTGTTTCGTTTTGTTGTGCCAAGCCGTTTTCAATGACGGTATCGACGACGAGTTTCATTTTGGAAATTACGTGCGAAGGCGTTGCCAACCAATATTTATCGCCGCCACGTTCGACAAGCTCACGGAACTTATCGCCAATCAAATTGAGCCAAGCGGAACCTCCTTTGATTCGTTCGCCGCTTACGGCATACTTGGCAACGGTTTCTGTCAAGCCGCTCGGCGCAAAAAGTTTATCGTTGATTGAAATTTCCTCAAGCCCGCTGCCGAAAAATTTTTTGTTCAATTCTCTAAGTTGCCTGACGAAATTTCCTTCGCCCGAAATTTGCACCGACTCTTCGGCGGAACTCCATACGCGCACGGTTGTCACGGCAAGCTGACGAATCCATTCTTTGACGAGGTCTTCCGCAGATTTTTTCGCAAGCTTAACTTGTCCCGCCTGATTCGGAACGTCTTTAAAGTAAAGCTCGCGGGCTTTGTTCTGAACAAATTTATCATAGCGTTGTTTCGTAAAAGGCGTGCCGGAAAAATCCGCAATGATACAGCGTGCCGGAAATCTCTCACGTATCTTTTGAATTGTTTGATTGACTTTACCCTGTTCGTCTTCGTCGGCGGCGAAAATATAAAACGCCAAAATTTGATTGTCCTCAAGATGAAAATTTGTCAAGCTTGTCTGCAAAAATTTTGTCGGCGAAATAATCTGAACGTCAAGACGATACTTGAGATAATCCGTCGGTTTGAATTTTTCCGCCACGTCGTAAGAGTTATCTTTGATAACCGCGTCGAAAGATTTTTCACGGCGCACTCGCTCAAGGATATTTTTCATGCGGTCGGGGTCGATTTGCGTGGTCGCCATTATGTAATTGGTGTCGTTGCCCTCTTCAAACGCGCTGACAATTCCTCTGTCGGCAAAATAATTCAGCGTCGGGCGAACTTCATTTTCAAGCGGCGTTCCTGCAAAGCAAGCGCAAATATTTTTCCGGGTCGAGCGCAAAAGCGAAGTTGCTCCGCCGCGCCCGCCGAGATTTTTCTGTTGCAGGGCAAACAAAATCAGCGTTGCCTTTAAAATGCGTCGCTGATTGTCGTTTTTGCAAGAGGGCGCAAAATTATTGTAATAGCCCAGTGCCTCTTGAAAATTTTTGTCGAGGTTGGGATTGTCCTCTTGGAAAAAGTAATCCCAAAGAAAATCCGTCGTAAGATAATTATCGCCGCCGTATTCAAAACCGTGACTGTCGATAAAATTTTTAAAAGTGCCGTTGCCCGCCGCGCAGAGAAATTGAAACATCGTGCGCTGATTCGAGCTTATGACTTGCGCGATAAATTTCAGAAGATAAGCGGCGTAAGGGTGAATCGGCAAAAGTTTTTTCATGTCGTCGAGTTTGATTGATTCGTCGCTCTTGATTATAAAATTCGCGGCGTCGCGCTGAACACTTTCCCACAGCTCAAGAGAAATTTTTTCCCACTCACTTTTCAAATCCGGTTCAATCATTAAAGCTTGCGCCATAAGTTGAAAAGCCGTGCTCTCCGCCAATTCAATGTTGGCAATTTTAAAACGCGCCTCAATAATTTTTCGTTGAGTGGAGTCGGTGATAAGCTGGTTTGCGTCGCTGTGCGTGATTAGGAAAAAATAAAAGCTCAACTCGGCGGCGTTTTGCGCAATTTCCTGCAAGCCCGTTATGTTGTTGAGGTTGTTGCGAAAGTACTCGGTGAACTCGTCCCAAATAAAAAAGACGGCGTAGAGATTATTTTTCTCGCGCACGTCTCGAAGCCAATCAATAACATCTTGCACAGACATCGACCAGTTATAGGATTCTTTTTCTGCCACGTCGGCAATGTCTTCAAGCAAATCAAGACGCTCTTGCCCTTCAAGCGTCTCCAAATCCGAAATGACTTCTTCGGGCGAGGAATACGCCAAAAATTTCCCGCGATACTTTTTGAAGGCGGCTTGGAAATTAAAAGTGGCGTCGGGGTCTTTGAGCGTTGCCAAAACTTTTTCAAGGATACTTGCCGCGCCCGTGTAAGTGTAGCCGTTTTCGCGCAGGGCACGCTTGACGGATTCGATTATCGTGTTGAAAAGTTTGTAAAAAAAAAGCCGACTCGGTCGACGTATTTCATTGCGGATAATCAAAAATATTTCTGCCCAAAATCATTTAAAATTTCGTTGAAACGTTCGCGTTCGTTGTGATAAATATCAATAACCGTTCGATGTAATTTGCTTACGTTTGACAAGCCCTCTTTGCCGTCAGTTGCAACGTATTTGATATTTTCAAAAATACATTGCATACCGTTCAGGTTACGAAATTTTTCGTCGTGTGCAATGCCTAAAACGTCAGCGCGTCCGGTTAGGTTTCGTGAAAGTCTTTTCAGCTCGAAATTTAAATCGGCTACTTATACGTCGACTATTGCGACAACTTCTTCGAGTGACCATTTGATTCTTTTCAAGTAGTGTCCTCCGAAAAAATATTCGTCAAGCGCATTCACGCAAAATTTCTTCGTCAAGTCAAAGCTTCGCGCTCGTCGCTGTCGTCAAGTAAATCTGTCAGCGTGAAACTGTAAAGATTTTCGGAGTGCTCGGCGAATTGATAGAGGCTGTATAAAATCACAAGCGGTTCGGGGTTTTGCCAAGCCGTTCGAGTGAATAGGAGAATTGCGCACAGTAGCTTTTAACGCTTTCAAGGCGTTTTTCTTTGTCGTGTCCGAATGAGAACTTTTGAACATTTCCAATAAAAAATTATTGTCGTGAGGTTCGTTGAAGTCGCAATTTTTGACGAACAGCCTGATAAGGTTGGAATAGTAAGCAAGATTCACGAAGATTATCGGCACCAAGCGAAATAAATTTTTCGACGACTTCAAGCGACAAATTTTTTTTGTCGAGAAGACCACCATGTTTGCTCCAAATCTTGAAGACGGGAATCATAACTGTTAACTGTTCCGAGCTTATCAAAATTTTGAGGATTATCAAAGAAAATTTTTAGCCATTCTTTTTTTAGACCGAAACCTCTGTAGTCTGTCAATTTCTTTGTGTGCAAGTTGTAATATCTGTAACAGTGCCGACAATTTTTAATCTGCACATCGCCGGCGGTTATCGTCAAAGCACCGTGCGGACATTCTATCATACAATCGCGGCAATTTCTACAATACGCCGCTTTATTTAAAACATTTTTTAGTTGCGAGAGGAATTTAATCATACGCCTATCAAGTTCCGGCACGCGCAGGGAAATAATTTCTTTGTCGGCTTGAGTATCGACGTTGAAATTTATTGACGTGTCCTCATACTGCAAAGAGAATTTACTTGCTCCAACTTCGACAAAATCGCCGAGCACCGGCAACCACTTGCGCCACGAATAATTTGCATTACTGATTATAAAAGTGTATTGGTAACCGTCGCGAAGAGTTTCAATTTTGTTTTCGCCAATTAACAAAGTTTTTCCGCTTCCTCGCGCTTGCCAACCTCTGTCTGAAAAATAATTTATCCAATCGTCATCATCTGCAAAATTTTTATTTGCCAAAGAACGCACAGTTTCAATATAAGGAGCCGTCTCTTTACCGTAATGATGATTTACTGTGCAGTCATACCACGTTGAAGACATCGGGCAAAGTTTGCAACCGACACGCCGCAAACCGTTTCGATAAGATTGACTGAACGGCAAATTGTTCGCGAACAGATACAAAAAAATTTCGGCGGTAGTCCAATTGAGAATCGGATAAAAATTTATCTGCGCGGGGTGCTTGCGGCTCACGGAAATACCGTCGTAAGTGGCGCGTTTTGCACTCTCTTCCTTGCGCACGCCGACAAAAGCCATTGCCTGAAAATTTTTCACATCGGCAACGGAACAATGACGGCGGTCGGCAATAATCTCCTTGACCTTAAAAAGTGAAGGACTTGCCTTATGGACAGAACAACACCGGCGAATTTTTCGGGCGGGCGGCTCCATGAACTTCCAAGAGTCCAAGGCGTCAAAAGGAGCGCGCGCCGTATGCCATTTCAAATCGGAAAAAATTTTCTTCGTCTCTTCAACGGTTTTATAAGTGTCGCTAAGTTCCATCGTCGTATCGCCGAAAATAACTTCAAACGAATCATGAGGCAATGCCCGCTGAACCAAATCCAACATTACCATAGAATCTTTGCCGCCGCTGAACGCCAAATAAAAAAGGTCGACTTTGTTTTTATAAGCTTTGAACGTGTCATAAATCTCCTTGAGTGTTCGTTGAATCATGCCGTTCATCAAGTTTTCGTTTTTGGCAATCATGGCTTTAATATCAACGGGCGACAGAGATAAATTCGGCGTAACATTTTTCATCGCGGGCAAGTCAAACAAATTGCCGCCCTGTGTTTCGGCAACGAGCTCACCGCGATAAAAATAGCGACGACCTTCAGCCCAACAAAGCGGCTCTTTTGATTTCGGAAACTGCCAGCCGAAATTTTTATCAAGTTCGAGAAAATTCAGTTCTTCAAAAAAACGGGACGAACATCTTTAGTTAATCCCTCAATTTTCGGCGCAAGATTATAGCCGCCGGTGTCTTTGTCCCATTCATAATCATACATAAAAATCAACTGCTTTCGCCCAAAAGTTCAAACGCCCTGCCGCCTTCAAGAAATTTCGGGAGCTTTTTACTGCACAAGCCTTTTTTCTTAAGCCAATTAAAAATTTCTTTCGCGGAACGGAAAGGCTCTTTATTATGCTCGGCAATCAAAATCTTTGTCAAGAAAGATTGGAAGTCGTCTTCTGCAAATTCTTCCGACAAAAAAATTGTTGATGAAAAATTCGCTGACGTTGACGGTATTTTTAAACTGTAAGGCGCATTATCGGCGAGCGACACCACGCTTTCCAACAAAAAACTGTTCCAAGACGTTTCAAGTTGGGGCAACCATTCATAATCCTCAAAAGTTTGAGCCGCTTGCCAACCGCCGTTTCGCTCAACAGCTGATTGAATACTTTCCACGACTGCAGAAATAATTTCGTCCGTAACGCCGATTGATTCGGGGCGCATCAAAGTGAATTCGTCAACGCGAACAAATTCCGGACGCAGATTGTCAATCAGATAAGTCCTCGCAACGTAATTGATTCCGTTTTCCTCACAAATGCCGAGTAGGTCTTCGATTGAAATTTCTTCCATGCTCTCCAAGAGGCAGAGCAAAAATTTTTTGTTGTTAATGTCTTTGATGTCCGCCGTGGAAATGTACGGGCGCGAAAAATTAAATTCGTCACGAAACATATATTGCAGGACGCCAAAAAGTTTGTTGTGGTTTTGAATTTCGTTGCGTGTCATGAAGTCGCCGAAACGTTCAAAGAATAAATCGAACAAGACACGCGAATTTACAGGCGTCGAACAATTTTGGCGGAGAAAATTTTTTATCGGCTCAAAATCTTCCGCTTGCAAGTTCAAATGAGTAGCGTGAATCAGAATTCCGTCGCCGATACGAATGATTTCGGGACAACGCTCGACCAAAAAAGCTATATTAAAATCTTTTAACGAAATAAAATTTTCTTTAATCTCTTGCGCCGAAACTTCGCCGCGTTCTGCAACGAAATTGTCAAACTCTTTCCCCATGTCAATTTCGTCAGATTTGGTCAGATAATCTTTGCGAAGCGTATAGGGCAGATTGTGAACTTTTATCACGCCTTGCAGAAAATAATGATTGGTGATTTGCGTGCCGGCAAAAATATTTTTAAGAGCGTCGAAAATTTCCTTGTAGAAAATTGCCGTGCGGTCAGAGCTGTCGATAAAATTTTTCACGCGCTCAATAATTTCCGGCGGCACTTGCAAAAAGTCGGAGAGAATATATTTTCCTCTGTCACAAAGCACACCGATTCTTCCGATTACAGCGTCGACGTTGTGTTGAGTAGGCAAAGTTTCTTCAGCAAAAATTTCTTTAAGGTAGCGCATGAACCGCAGATAAAAAGTTTCGACGGCGATTTTGTAACCGTTCGGGAATCGCTCTTTTAAAATGTAACCGTATTTGAAAGTCAAAGTCAAATTTCTACGATGGAAAATTTTTCCGTTGCGCTTGTAGATTTTCGAGAGTTTAATCTTTATCAAGTTTCACGAGCCAAAATTGTAATGGTCTCTTCAAAAAATTTTTCTTCCATAATCTCAGGAAGATTTTTAATCTACGCTATATCGTCAAAGGCAACTTCCTCAGCAAAGACAAAAGCATTGACTTGAGCGTCGAAATGAAAAGTGCCTTTTGACAAATTTGTTTTGGCGTCGAAGAACCAATGCATTTGCCCATCGACGGTGTCCAAAAAATTTTTGGCGTCGTTCAAAGTGAGAAAGGTTTTTCCGTCAGTCAACGCGTGCAGGAAAAAAAAAATTTTCTTTGTGTCGGAATGATGATTCATGAAATCTGTCGAATCCTTTCACGTGTTACACAAAAATTATTCCCAATATCTTCAAGGGTATCTCCTTTGGCTCGGCGATACACAACATTAAATTTGCGTTTGTCCTTGAATAAGGGGACAAAAATTTTTTTCGCGCAAGCACTCACGTCGAAACGAAGCTTATCTGTATCGAATTCAATCGAATTTTCGGCAAGGTATTCAGGCAACTCGGCAAGCGGCAAAAAAATCGGCGTTTTCCAAATCGCAGGCAAGCAGGAAAGGTCGCACGCGCTTATCTTTAAATTCTTCAGGCAAGTCGCGAAAGGCATTTTTTATCATCACGGAATCGGAGAATAATCAATCTGCGGAGCATGATTCAAAGCTGCATTGCGCAAAAACTCGTCAATATCTTACGTGGGGTAAGGAATTTTTTCAGCGTCGCGATAAGATTGTCAAAGGAACCTTGACCAAAATTTTTCAAGCCCGAAAGTTTAAGCTCGGCAAGTGTTCTGTAACCATTGAAACTTAAACAATTGTGAACGCGGACATTAAAATCAAGTTCGGAAATTAAAATATTTTCATAGGGCGCGAGGTCAGTGATTTTAAAATAATCTTGCAAAATCACTTCCGAATCATCAAAAATATTTTGCCGCGGAGAAATTTTTTCGCCGGACTTCTGTTCTTGAAAATTAAGTATTTTTTTAATCCGCTCAACTTGTTCACGCGGCGCGAAATATTCGGCACGATAAGCAATGAAATCTTCTCTGTCTAATTGGTCAACAAATCTCTTGCCCGCTTCTGTACAGTACCTGAGGAAATCTTCGTATCCGAATAATTTTTCTTCGATAAGATTATTATTCTGCAAAAATACCCTCCTAACTTTTGCGCTAAAAAAAATTATTGTTGAAAACTGTAACACATCAAAAAGAAATGATAAAATAGGAAGTAGTTCAATTAGGAATTAGGAATTAGGAATTAGGTGTCAGCTGTCAGCTGTCAGCTGTCAGGAAGGTGAAAGTCTGAAAGCTCTAAGCTGAAAGCTGAAAGCTCTAAGCTGAAAGCTGAAACCTGAAAGCTGAAAGCTGAAAGCTGAAAGCTGAAAGCTGAAAGCTGAAAGCTCTAAGCTGAAAGCTAACAACTAAAAAGGAGTTTTTTCATGAACTTGCAAGGATTAATCGTTTGCCGCAATCTGCTTGACGAAAAAATTTTTGACGGCGCGGCTGACGAATTTGAAATTGCCTCACTGCTTGTCGAACGGGCGGAACGGCTCGGCTTGAGCGGCAATCTTTATCGGGCGTATTTGATTTATCTTTTGGCGCACGAGCCGAATTTAATTTCAACGACGCTTGAAACGAACGGCGGTAAAATCGGCGAGAGCCTCCGCGAAATTTTTATTCACGACGTGGAAATTTTGTTGCCGATATTGCGCGGCGAACTTTGGAGCAATTTAAAAATCTTGAACCTCTATAAGCCGACCGTTAAAAATTCTGACGAGGCGTTCAATGAACTTTTGAAGTGCTTGGAAAATTTGTTTGACGCCGAAAAAATTTCCGTTGCCTTTATCGAACACTGGCGACGCTTCGGCTACGGCGACATTGCCACTTACCGCGCCTTCCGCTGGGATAAAGAACTTGTCGGCGTTCGTCATTTTGAAACGATTCGCCTTGAGGATTTAATCGGCTACGTTCACCAAAAAGAACTTCTCAAAGGCAACACGACCGCTTTTGTCGAAGGCAAGCCCGCCAACAATGTTTTGCTCGTCGGGGCACGCGGCACCGGAAAATCTTCGGGCGTCAAAGCTCTGGTCAACGAATATTATCAGCAAGGACTGCGCCTCGTTCAAATCACAAAGCCGCAACTGAAAGCCCTGCCCGAAATCATGGAGACGTTGCGAAAATTTTTGAGCAAGCGGTTTATAATTTTCTTGGACGATTTATCTTTCGAGGAGTCGGAGGCGGAATATAAATATTTGAAATCGGCGATTGAAGGCGGCGTCGAATCGCGTCCCGAAAATGTTTTAATCTACGCAACGAGCAATCGGCGGCATTTGATTCGCGAAACTTGGCGCGACCGTTCTGACGAGCAAGACGAACTTTATCGGGACGACAGCGCGAACGAAACAATTTCCTTGTCCGACCGCTTCGGCTTGATAATTCACTACTACGCGCCGACGCAGGCTGAATATCTTGAAATAATTCGCAGCATGTTGAAACGTCGAGGCATTGAACTTGATGCGGAAACATTGAGGCTTGAGGGCTTGCGTTGGGAAATGTCGCATTCGGGACGCAACGGGCGCACGGCTCAACAATTCGTCAATCACTACTTGGGACAACGATAAAAAAAATGCCGACGTGAGTCGAACACAGAGGCTTGAACGAAAATTTGAATTGCATACACAGGTGTCGAATGCGCCTGAAATACCGCAATCAGCTTTTCTTAAGAGTGAAGTTGTCCAAAATTTCTCCGTCGACAGTTTGAGCCGTCAAATTTATTTCCGCAGCGTCAATTTCAAGCGCGACGAAACTTTCGGGCTCCTCGCGCAGATTTCTATAAGTCACGTCGTCAATCGTCGAATGCGGCTCAACATATTTCTGGTCGCCCGCTCTTCCGCACAAAATGTAAGTCGTGCCTCGTGAAGATTTTTTTTGAGCAAAAATTTTTCCGCGATTGCGATAGGTGTGCAAGTGCCCCGTGAAAACCAAATCAATCTCCAGCTCGTCGAACAGCTCCAAAAATTTTTCGGCAATGTCGTTGAACTTGTACTGCGCGTAGTCGTAAATGTCCTTGTGCATGAAAACAATCTTCCACGGGCGATTGGCGTTGGCGGCGTCGCGTCGAAACCAAAATTCCTGCGCGGACTGCATGCCGGGATTGAGCGCGTCGAGTTCGGCAAATTGCGTATTCAAAATAAAAAAATGAGCCGCGCCGTAATCGAAGGAATAAAAATATTTTTCAAAGTGCTTGGCGTTGTTGGCGGGCAAGTCGAATTGATTCAGGTAGCCCGTCGGCAAAGCGTTGAACCAATCGACGCCGTAGCATTCGTGATTGCCCATGACCGGCGCGAAAATTTTTCCTTCCAAAAGTTTTGCGGCAGCGAGGTGCCAAGCCCGCCATTGATAATCCGCCTCGCCGTTGTCGACCAAATCCCCCACGACCGTGACAAGCTCCGCGTCGGGGAATTTTTTTTGCGCAGTGTCAGCCGTCCGTTGCCAAACTTCATAATGCTCACATTGAGAATCCGCGAAGATTATCATTTGAAATTTTCCGTCGCCCGAAGTCCTCAAGTCTTGCCAAGAAGTCGCCCGCTCGCCCGAAACGATTCTGAATTTGTAAAGACTTTCGGGCTTGAGATTTTTCAACGCGCATGAACAAATTAAATCGCGCTGATTGACTTGTGCGAAGTGAGCCGCCTCCTCGCCGACAAGTTGCCACTCCAACAAAAAATCTTCCACAGAATCTGCCTGCCACATTATCATTCGCGAAGACCTTGAATCTTTCGTGACGACCTGCCGCAAAAATTTTACGCTCGTCAAAGGCTCGTAACCGTCTTGCGGCGTGTGAAGTTTTTCAAGCCGCGATGCCTCCGCCAATTTCGGGAAGTAAGCTCCAAGCCCAAGCGCGATTAAAATTTTTATGAAGAATCTTCGGCTCATTCCAAACCTCTCGCAAGCCGCGCAGAATATTTTTCGGGCAGGCGGCAAATCTTTCCTCCGCTCGTGAAGACGTTCGTGGAAGTGCCTTCCGCCAAAATTTTTTCCTCGCCGCGTTTGCGAATCTCATAACGAAATTTCATCTTCGCCTTAGTCAAAGCTTCCGCCGCCGTCAAAATTTCCAACTCGTCATCAAATTTCGCGGGCGCATGAAATTTCGCATTGACCTCGATAATCGGAAACAAAATTCCGTCGCTCATCAATTCGTTCAAGTCAATTCCGAGCTCACGCAAAAATTCAACGCGCCCCGTTTCGAACCAGCGAATATAATTTGAGTGGTGCACAATTCCAAACGTGTCCGTATCAAAAAATTTCACGCGATATTTTGTCGTAACAATCATTGCCTTCACCTCAACGAAAGTATATCACATTGGCATTCGCCATTCTATAATCGCAACAAGAAAAATTCATCCGATAATCTGTCGGGTACTTTTTTAGCAGAATTGGCTAACTATGTGACAGATTAAGAAATTGTTCAAAGCCGCCGCGTCGATTATGATTCAGTCATCAAAGATTTGTCCGCTTCGCCGGGCGTCTGCTTTATAATATCCTTATAAGTTACACCGGCTGTTATACGATTAATGGTCGCACGGCTCACGTTAAATTTTTTTGCCAATTCTCTGCTGTTCAAACCATCAGAATTTTCGCGGATATAAACAATCTCTTGAGCGTTAAGTTTTGCGTAATGACTTTGTGTGTGCCACGATAAACTTTGATTAATCCGAGTTTATATCGAGTGACCCAATCAAGATTTTGTCGCCGTTTCGGTGGTCGACTTCCCGTTTATTTTCGGGATTGTCGATAAAAGCTTGAGCAACGAGAATGTGAACTCCAAAGTTTTTAGAGCGTGTTGGTAAATTCAAAAGCAGCAGTTGGCGATTGTCAGCTGTTAGCGATTAGCTGAATAGAATTTTCTAACAGCTAACAGCTAATAACTAACAGCTACTTTGGGTGCCGGCAAAGAAAAAGTAGATTCAATAACAAAAAGTCATTGAAACGCTCAATCGAAGCCGCCGATTGAATTTACCAAAAGACCCCAGCCAATGTGAATTTGACCGCCGACTTTATCGGTTCGGACAATTGAATCCATAAAAATCGCTCCTTTATGTCTTGCTTTTACACACTTTTGACTCGCGCTTCAGCGTGCGGTTGATTGAAATGAAGTTGCGGGTCAATTTCTTTTTCATTCAAGCGTTGGATTAGGAAAAGGAGCAGAGAAAACTTTTCAACCTTGCTCCTTGTCTTCGATTAGAGGGGAGGTTATCCTAATGGCGGAATCAGGTGAATATCGCTCGACACTTACGCGAATCATGATTATCGCGACACTCGGCGGACTTTTATTCGGCTATGATACGGGCGTTGTCAACGGAGCATTGCCTTTCATGGCGGCAGAAGACCGGCTCAATCTCGACCCGCTTCAAGAAGGTATGGTCGTTTCGGCATTATTGGTCGGCTCGGCAGTCGGCTCGTTTTGCGGCGGCAAGCTCGCTGACTATCAAGGGCGCAAGACGAATATTCTTTGACCGGCAGTCATCTTTTTTGTATCAACGTTGGGTTGCTCACTTGCGCCGAGTTTCCACGTCATGTTGGTATCGCGTTTCGTTTTGGGCTTGGCAGTCGGCGGCGCATCGGTCACGGTTCCCGCTTACCTCGCAGAAATTTCACCGACCGAACGTCGCGGACGCATGGTTACTCAAAACGAACTTATGATAGTCACGGGACAATTTCTCGCATTATTTGTATGTAACGTAGTTGACCACGTTAAAGATAGTATTTTTGCTCACGTTGAATTTTCTTGCTAAAGCATTTGAGCCGAATTTACGATGACGTGGAATGTAATGTACCCGAATATAAAAAACTTGTTCAGCCGTCAGTTTTGAATGAGGATTATCGCAACCGTTTTTATTATCATAACTTCCTTTTTGAACCGCGTACGCAGTATTTTCTCGATAAGTTACCCATTCAAGATTTTCAACTCGATTGTTGCTTCTATTACCGTCACGATGATGGACGACGGGTTTGTCTTCGGGATTCGGTAAGAACATTCGCGCAACGAGCGTGTGGACTTTAAGGCTTTTCCGAATTTTGTTTATATCAGTCAAAACTACAAATGCATATCCTCCTCTGTTGACGCCGGGCGTGAGCAACTTCTCGCCTATTCCATAGAAACTCTTGACGCGCTCCAAGTTGCTGACCATGTAAAGTCCTTCGTAGCCACCAATATCGCGCCACTCTTCGTGCTGTAAATTGTCGATTTTAGTCAACTCATAACGCAACTTGTGCCAATTCGACAACGTGAATTCGACAGCCGACTTGAGCGGCTCGGATAATTCAGGCAGAGCTTGCAGAAAAATTTCCTTTGCTTCGTTTACATTCATAAAAATCGCTCCTTTGTGCTTGACGCAGCACGCCGAAACGCTTACAATCAGAAAAACTATTTGACTTGGCGTTTCGTGTGCTTTTAGATTTCTTGACGAAACTAATTTAGCACAAAGCGGGCGACAGGTCAATTTTTGTTGGGAGGTTTATTGAAATGGAATTATCAATTTGCTCGGACGTTTTCGGCAAGATACCGTTTGGCGAAATGCTCGACAAAGTCAAAGCTTACGGCATCGGCGCAGTTGAAATCACGACAGGCGGCTGGGGCGGTTGTCATTACGTTCCCGCGGCTCGTGACCTTTTGGACAACCCCGCGAAGTTGCAAGCCTTCAAAGACGAACTCGACAAACGCAACATTGCAATTTCCGCGCTCAACTGTTCAGGCAATCCGCTCGTCAACAATCCTATGGGTAAAGCTCACAGCCAAACGATTCATGATACGGCAGAACTCGCGGGCAAACTCGGTGTCAAAACTATCGTCACGATGTCGGGACTGCCCGAAGCCAAAGCCGGTGACGTTACTCCCAACTGGATTACTTCGACAATTTCTTGACCGGAATATGACGGCGTGAATTACATGGTTGAAGCAGTCAAGTATCAATGGGAAGTCGCGGCGAAGTGGTGGAAAGAGTATGCTCAATTCGCCAAAGACAACGGCGTCGAAAAAATTGCCATCGAAGAATTCCCCTGCCAACTCGTTTACAACGTCCGCAGTTTGAATAAGCTCGTCGAAGTCGTCGGCTCTGAACTCGGCAAGATGATAGGCATGAACCTCGACCCGTCGCATTTGATGATTCAAGGTGCCGAACCGATTGCCGCCGCTCGCGCACTCGGCGAAAAGATTTTCTACATTCACGGCAAAGACGCCCGCATTGAACGCTACAAAGCAGACGTTGACGGCTTGCTTGAAAATCTTCCCGTCGATAAATCGGCAGAGCGCACGTGGAATTATGTAGCGGTCGGTTGCGGTCGTGACTTGCAATGGTGGAAAGAATTTTTCTCGGTGTGCCGCATGACAGGCTACAACGGTTACGTTTCACTCGAAATGGAAGATTTAACCATGAGCGTCGAAGCCGGCTTGCAAACTTCGATTGACGCTTTGAATCA
>JAFXTD010000053.1 GCA_017535925.1 Selenomonadaceae bacterium
AAATTTTATTCTGTTCCATTGAGCGTCGGTTAAATCTTTGTGGTAAAATGAATTTGACATAAGTTGTTCACTTCTTTCAAACTCATTTTATCAAAGAACTGCTTATGTTTTTCTTTTACTTGAGTTTACCAACAGCCCCTAGGAACTAGGGACTAGGGACTAACCACTAACCACTAATCACTAACAGCTAACAGCTAACAGCTATCAGCTTTATTGTCAATGCGGCAAGTTTAATTCATTTGCGCAACTTTATCAAGCACGAATCATACGAGCAAAATTAAAAGCCGCCCTCCAAAATTCGGAAGTCGACTTGAGCACAAACAGATGCTTAAGCAGAAATTGATTTTTCCTTTTCGATTTTTTTTATAAAGTCAGAGTCTATTTCGGTTTTAATGTCGGCATTCAACACAAGATCGTTATGAGCGGATTTGTCAGAGTAAAACAATTCAACTATAATACCTTCATTTTTTGCAAACTGAATTGGCGGAATTAAATCGGAATCGCCTGTGACAATTTTGATATGGGTTATCAGATGTTTTGCACTAAACATAACAATATCCATAGCTATCAAAACGTCTACTCTTTTTTGTATAAATTCTACCTTACCATCTGAATGAACACGCTTTTCGAGTCTGCCTTTTCGAACTTCAAAGTTCGGTATCTTATTTAACCCGCTGAAAAATTTATCTTTTCTGGATTGACGTTCCTCTTCTTCTCTGGTTATCGGATTGCTTACATAACTCGGGCAGTCATAATAATAAGCTCTGAGTAACTTTTCATCCCCTTTCATAATTTCAACTAATTTTGCGTGACTGATTTCCGGTTTATTGAAATACTTTAAAACATTTTGAAGATAGCCGCCATCGATAAGACATACACATCTTTCCATAACAAAAAAACCTCCTTAAAATTTAAATGCCCGCTCTGAAAAAGATACGGGCAACTCGTATTCCACAAGAAACACGAGGAATATTTACAACTATCAAATTAACATGGATAGTATAATTTTGTTTTTTGTTCATGTCAAGCTGTCAGCAAAAAAAATTTATCGCGTGCTTGAACGTATCAACCTTCAGCGGTAATGAGTCACCTGCCTCGCCGTCAAGGTCGCTCGTTAATTCGGCGGAAGAATTTATTTCAAAAGTTTTTGCTTGCAAGGAAAAAATATTCTCGTCGGAGTCAATGCACTCGCCCGCCAAAATTTTTTTAGCCGAAGTAATCAGCGCGGATACCGAACATTTTTTCAAGGCAAGTAAATCAAGTTTTCCGTCGTCAATCTTTGCTGCGTCCGAAATTTTTTTGAAGCCCGCAACCGAAGGCGAATTCAATATCAAAAACAAAAAAGCCTCGACCGAAAAATTTTTCCCGTCCGCCGTTATGTCAAGCGTCACGGTTTTTAAATTTTTTAGTTCGCCGAGCCCGCGCAGATAGTAAGCACTCTTGCCCAAAAAATTTTTCAGCCGCGAATCAACTTCGTGAGCAATACTCGTGAAGACGCCCGCGCTTGCCACGTTGATAAAGTATTCCTTGCCGTTGACCAAGCCCAAATCTGCGGGGCGTGTCTTGCCGGAAACAACCGCGTCAAAAATTTTTTCGTCATCGAGTTCCAAATGCGTCGCGAAGTCATTGGAAGTGCCGCTGCCGATAATCCCGACGGGCAAGTCAATCGAAAATTTTTTGAGCCAATTAATCACGGCATGCAGAGTTCCGTCGCCGCCCGCCGCAAGAATTCCTTCGGCTTGAGAAATTTTCACGCAGTCGACAAAGCTTGAATTGTCATTCGCGCAAGTTCTGTAGACCGATAAAAAAATTCCTCGCCGCTGAAAATTTTCAATGACGGTATCGAGGCGATTCTTAAACGCGGCATGACCCGACACGGGATTATATACGAGCAAAATTTTTTTCATATTGATACACCATTTCTGCGTGCCTACTCTTCTATTCGTCGATCGGAATTTCCAAAGTAAAAGTCGTGCCCTTGCCCGGTTCGCTCTCAACGGAAATTTTTATATCGTGATTGTCGGCAATCCATTTGGCAATCGACAAGCCAAGCCCGCTGCCCTTAACTTCGCTGACCAAATCCTCGCTGTCAATTCGTACAAATCGCTCAAAAATTTTAGCTTGATTTTCCGGCGCAATGCCTATTCCCGTGTCCGAAATGTTCAAAAGAATTTTCCCGCCGTCAATCGTCGAGGCAACTTTGATTGAGCCGCCCGCAGGCGTGTACTTGACCGCGTTATCCAAAAAAATTCTGATCATCTGCCGAATCATCGTCTCGTCACCGAAAATTTTCGCGGGCTCGTTTTTAATCAGCGCGACTTCGTGTGTCTTGACGACGATTTTCATTTTGCTCATCACTTCGCCGACAATATCATCCAAGTCCAAAATTTTTTTGTGAATTTTTTGCCCGTGCCGGTCGGTGCGCGAAAGGAACAAAAGATTTTCAAGCAACGCCTGCATATTCTTTGCTTCGGAGCCGATAACTTTAAGATTTTCGCGCAGGAGTTCCTCGTCTGCCGTGCCGTAGGTCTCGATAAAATCAATGTAGCCTTTAATGACGGCGGCGGGCGTCCGCAATTCGTGCGAGGCTTCCGAAACAAATTTCTGTTGCTTGTCTATGCCGCCCTGCAAGCGGTCAAGCATGGCGTTCAAAGTTTTTGCAAGCTCGTTGAGTTCGTCGTTGGCGGTGCCGATTGGAATTCGCCCTTCCATTTTCTCGAAGGCAATTTCACGCGCCAATTCGTTCATTGTTTTTATCGGCGTCAAAATCCTGCGGCTCAAAACATAGCCCGCGCCTATCGCAAGCAGAATCCCCAAGATGTCCAATGCCAACAAAAATCTTTCCAGATTATCAAAAGTCGTCAGCTCGGAAGTTATCGTTCGGAAAAAATAAAGCGTGACCGTTTCGCCGTCGTGAGTGTAATCCATTTTGGCGCGATAAATTAACGCGGAACCGATTTTGGAAACTTCAAAGTCATTTTCGGCAAAAAGCGGCGGGTCTTTCAAAATCCCCTCGTCAAACATTTCAATCGAAGGATAATTTATGTCCGTGTCGATAAAAACTTCGCCGCGCTCGTCGACAACCCGAAGCACGACGCCCGCCACCAATGCCTCGTTGAAGGCGTTGGGATTGTACGTTATATAATTTTCCTCCAGCTCTTCAAAAATTTTTTGTATATGCTCCATGCTGTAGAGGATCGTCTTTTCGGCGGGGCTGTAGAGAGCATTCATGACGCCGAGCCACATTGCAAAATTTATCACGGCAAGCAAAATTATAAAACATGTTACATAGCCGAAAGTTATCTTTACGGAAATTTCAAAGTCGTTAATCTTGCGTTTAATCTTTTCAATCACGCTCATTAAAAATACCTTTCTCGTTTCGATAGCTGAACATGATTGTATGATACTCAATCGGCGGCAGAATGTAAAGCGGCAACTCAACAGAAAATTTTCATAAAAACATTCCGCTCAATCGATGTCAAATTGAAGGCTGATTTTCAAATAAACCGACGCTACCGATCTCGACCGTGTGTGTTGGTAAAATAAATCGGCGGCAGAATTCAGCTTTCAGGATTCTAACCACTAACCACTAATATCAATTGGGAATTTGGAATTGGGAATTGGGAATTATTTTTTCTAACAGCTAATCACTAACCACTAACCACTCATACGTTCAAGCGGAGCAATTTCAGCAACGATAAAAAGTTCACGACAAAACTTCTTGATTCGGCAATAAAAGCCTGTTCGAGTTTCGACGGAGTGCAAGACGTTATCGGCAAGATGATTGCCGACCGCAATAAGGCAGGCAACGTATTGCGGAATCCATCTCACCAACACGGACACCGGTGCAATCACGGGCAAAGACGCGGGCGGAGCCAAAATTAAAACTGCTTCAAGCATCGTGCCCGAAAGCGGTACTCTTGACGAAAGCTTCGATAAAAATTCTTTTACTGTCAACGGTTTCGAAGGTACCTCGACAGTCAGCAGAAGTTTTAAAAGTCTCTCTAAGCAAGAAAGATATATATGGCAATCACTTCACAGCTATTGGGTAAAAAGCGGACTCAATCTCATTTCCGAATCCTATGGAGACAATTTCAGTTTTCGTAAGCAAGCAGCTTCTGTCGGGACGGACAAACCCGCGACAAAGACGCTTTACATTACCTTTGACAAAAGTAAAAAACATTCGGGACTAACTTACTATGCGGACGATTAAACCTGCAAAGGGTCTTTCAATCGGAATCAGCTTGTACTATTTCGACGACGCCACAGGTCAAGACGGCACAAATACCAAATTGTACAGCTTGGACAGGCTTGTTGCTCATGAATTAACTCATGCCGTCATGAAAGCCAACATCGATTATTACGATTATTTAGGGCATGGCGGAATTAACTGTCGGCATTGACGATGAAAATGCCTCCGGTATCAAAAAGATGGCTGCCAATATCGATTACTTGAAGCAAGCTCTTTCATTAACAGATTATTCAACGATAAAAATTTCCGGTGTGCAAGACCCGACTTACGCGGCGGGTTATATCTTCCTGCGCTACCTCGCCAAACAAGCAGCAAACGGCGGAGCTTATCCATACAACAAATCGGTTACAGGTACTGCCGCCAAAGACTCGATTGACAATTTCATTTCAGGCTCGACAATCAAAGCAGGCAACGGCAACGACACCATAAGAAATTATGCTTCAAGCGTGACGATTGACAGCGGAGCAGGCAACAATAAAATCATTAACGAAGGCAGCAACGTTTCGATTCGCGGAAGAAACGGTGCAGATTACATTTTCAATGACTCGCTCGCCTCAAATGTTTCAATCTTTGCTCAAGCCGGAAAGAATGAAATTTTCAACCACGCACAAAAGGTCACGATAAGCGGCGGCAATGACGCAGATTATATCAGCAACTTCAACAGCAAAGTTTCAATCTTCGGCGGCGCGGGTAATGATTCATTGTTTAATTCTTCTGTCGGTTCGGGTGTCACACTCGACGGCGGCAACGATGATGATTACTTCAGCAACAAGGGCAGTAAAGTTTTAATTCGCGGCGGCGCAGACAAGGACACAATTAAGAATTACGGCACGTCACGATTGACGGAGGCAACAATGCTGACAAAATTTACAGCTACGCCTCCTCCAAAGTGACACTTATCGGCGGCGACGGCAATGATTACATAGACAACAGCGGAACAGCCGCTTCAATGGTCGGAGGCAACGGCGACGACACGCTCACGGGTTATTCGGGAGCAGATACACTTTGCGGCGGAGCAGACAACGATAAAACTCTATGGCAACAACGGCAACGACAGCCTCTGGGGCGGCTTGGGCAACGATTCACTCTGGGGCGGCAAAGGCAAAGATGTATTTATCTATAAACCCGGCGAAGGCACCGACCGAATCAAAGATTATTCCTTCAGCGAGGGCGATATATTTAAAATTCTCAAGGCGGACGGTTCGGCGGGCGGCACTTTCTCAAATCCAACTTTCAGCGGAAGCAACCTCACTCTTGCGACAGACGGAGGCGGCAAAATTATTTTCGAAGGACACGACGCGGGCAACAAGTTTAAAATCAACGGCACAACTTACACAATCAAAGGCAAGACTCTCAAATAGGAGGCGGGCAACATGGAAGACGATTATTCAATTACGATTTCGGGTGAAGATGCGATTGTGACAATCGGCGAAGGCAAGGTAGGGTGTGTTGGTAAATTCAATCGGCGGCTTCGATTAAGCGTTTCAATGACTTTTATTTTTTAAATCTACTTTTCTTTTGCAGCGCCCAAAAGAAAAGTAGCAAAAGAAAAGGGCGTTGACCGCTATAAAACCTTCCGGG
>JAFXTD010000054.1 GCA_017535925.1 Selenomonadaceae bacterium
ATTTGCACTGTTCAGTTTTCAAGGAGCCCCGTGAATCAAGCTTGCTTAATATACACCCGAAACCCTTACTTGTCAATACCCTCCCAAAAAATTTTTTTCAACCACTTTTTCCCGTCACAACGCCGTTCTTCCCGCTTCAGCACATTTTTCCCAAAAAAATTCTCGATTTTTTTGCCGAGAAATTTTTGATTCACTTGGTCGAGGTCGCCGTCAAGGTGTTCAAATTTCCCTCCGAAGCGATTGAAAATTTCACGTCGCCTTCAACGACACTGCCCGAAGAATCTTCCGCCGTCAACTCGTTCATTAAAGTTTGAGGATTGACTTCGGGAGAAATACTTTTCACGAACGCCGTCAACAACCAGATTGTAAAAATGGATTCGTCGCGCTCTTCGGGCGTCGTGTAGCAGAGGCTCAACGCTTTGAAATTGCCGTCCGCCGCGCACTGCCCGATAACCGCAACGCGATAATCGCCGAACATGTTCGTGAAAGTTTCGCCGATAATTTTGTAATCCTTTATCAAAAACAAATGCGCCATTGCCGAAACGTCGTCGGTGCCCATTGCCTCTTTGAGTATCGGCGTTATCAATCCGTTGAATTTTTCTTTGAAGGTTTCGGCGTTGAGGTTGAGTGTCGAAGTCGCTTGCACTTGTTCGGCGTCGAAATACATTTTGTCAAGCTGCGTGCGCGTGAAGGGAACAGCCTCGACCTGCGCGGAAAACATCAGCAAAACAATCAGAGCCGTTAAAAATTTTTTCAAGCAGAGCCCTCCTTAGCTGCAAGATAATCTTCGAGGATTTTACGCTTGAAAATTTTTCCCGTCGAAGTGCGAGGCATTTCGGGTATCTGCTTGAATTCGCGAGGAATTTTGTACAGCGCAAGATTTTTCTGCAAAAATTTTTTCAGCTCACGAGGGTCAACGGTTGCGCCGTCTTGAACTTCATAGAAACATGCACCGACTTGCCCGCGCAATTTGTCATCGACGCCGAGAACCGCCGCATCTTTTATGCCCGCGAATTTGTAGACGACTTCCTCGACCTCGCGGGGATAAATGTTTTCGCCCATGCTGATAATCATTTCTTTGATTCGATTGACAATGTAATAGTAGCCGTCCGCGTCGACTTTGCCTACGTCGCCCGTGTGCAGCCAACCTTCCGCGTCAAGAGCCTCCGCCGTCGCTTTGGGATTATTCCAATAGCCGAGCATGACTTGTCCGCCGCGCACCAAAACTTCTCCGACTTCACCTTGAGCAACGTCGAGACCGTCTTCATCGACCAATCGAACTTCAGTGCCTTTTAAAAGCTTGCCGCAAGAGCCTTGACGCTCCTCGCCGTGAGTGGTCAAGAAAACTGCAGGCGAGGCTTCCGACAAGCCGTAACCTTCCGCTATCGGTGCTCCGAATTTTTTCTTGAACTCGTCAACAATTTTATCGGGAAGAGTCGTGCCGCCGCTCATGAAAAATCTGACCGACTTAAAATCTTCGGGCTTGGCAAGAGCGGTAACCAATTTGAAAATCGAAGGCACGGCGATTATATCTGTTATCCGCTGCTCGCGCACCATGTCAATCATATCTTTGGGCTTGAAGACGCGCATAACGTCGAGTTCCGCGCCGCGATAAAAAGTATTCAGCACGACGCAAGTCCAACCGAAGCAATGATACATCGGCAGGACGCAGAGGACTTTGCATTTGTCGTGGCATTTGAAGACTTCACATTGCCGCGTGTTGCAGACAAGATTTTTATGGGAGAGCATCGCGCCTTTGGGATTGCCGGTCGTGCCCGACGTGTAAATTATGACGCAGGGTTCGTTGTCGTTGAAGTCTTCGGGAAGTTCGGGAGCTTCGGGAGAAATTTTATCGCCGAAGGTCGCAATGTCGTGTTGAGTGACGGAAATTTTTTCCTCGAAAGTCAACGGCTCGTAAGTCAATAAATGTTCAACGCCCGCGTCTTGCAAAATGTAAGCCGTTTCGCGTGTGCTTAACTGAAAATTTATCGGGACGTTGATTGCGCCCAATGAACTTATCGCAAAATATGTGTAGATGAATTCCGTGCTGTTGCGTGAAAAAATTCCGACGCGGTCGCCTTGACGAATGCCCAGCTCGTAGAGGCGATTGCGATATTTTTTTATGCCCTGCTTGAGTTGCGAATAGGTTATCTGCCGCCCCTCGTCGACGATCGCAATATCTGCTTTGCGCCCGTTGTTTATTATTTCATGAACTAACAAATTATTTTACGCTCCTTTCGGTGCCAGTGATTTTCTGTACTTGACGCACTCAAAAAATTTTTCGACGCTTGAATTGACGACAAGTTCTTCGGGGAAATTATTTTCCGCCAAAACTTTTTGCGACAAGTTGTGATTGCCAACGTCGATGTCGATATGAGCGTCGGAACCCATGATAACTTTCGTGCCGTATTTTTTGCAAGCCGCCAACATTATCTTTGCATTTTCCGCCGAACCTGCGCGATGCCCCGTCGGCAAATAGGAATGGCTGTTGACTTCCAAGAGAACGCCGAAATCTTTTGCCGCTTGAGCGACTGCCTCCAAGTCTGCGGGGAATTGAGGATTGTCGGGGTGACCGATAATCACGACGTGAGGATTTTTCATTGCGCCGATTATCGCCGCCGTATTTTCTTCGACACTGCCCGAATCAATGCATTCTCTGTGCAAGCTTGCGATTGCATAATCAAGCTTTTTCAAAAGCTGCGCGGGGAGGTCGGTGCTGCCCGAATAGTCGATAATGTTGAGTTCCGAACCCATTGCAATTTTTATGCCGTAAGCGTCGCGGGGAATGACTTTGAAATTTGCAAAATAAAAATTGTGAATCGAACCCGGAACGCTCGGTGCATGGTCGGCGATACCGATAAGCTCAAGCCCTTTTGATTTTGCTGCCGCAATGACTTCGCCGAACGTGCTGTAAGCGTGCGTCGAGGCCGTCGTGTGTATGTGAACATCGAGAATATCTTTCATGAAAATTCTTCCGCTCCTTTCGCCGCCGATTATAACATAAAATCTTGCCCGCGCAAAAATTTTCGTTTAGAATGTGGCGACAAAAATATTTAAGGAGTTCGGCTCATGATAGTTGCGGAAGTCTGCGTGAATGTTCCCGCGAACAGTATCGACAAAAATTTTACTTACCGCGTGCCCGACCGTTTGAAATTTTTATCGGCAGGCTGGCGCGTGATTGTTCCGTTCGGAAAGATGAAAGTTGACGGCTTTGTCATGAACACGAACGAAATTGACGACGCGACGACTTTTGAATTTGAGCTTAAAGAAATTTTTGACGCTATCGACGAGGAGGCATGGTTCACGCCCGAAATGATGAACGCGGCGCGTTGGCTGTCGAAATTTTATTTGTGCCCGCTGTCTTTGACGATGGGATTGTTCATGCCGGGTCGCAAGGGCAAAAAAATTTCTGCGCGCTTCGAAAAAATTTACAGATTGTCGGGAACATTCGATGAGAAAAATTTTTCAAACAAGCCCGCGCAGTTGAGGTTGCTGAAAATTTTGTCGGAGAGCGGTGAGCTTCGGAGGATTGAACTTGCCGAAAAAAAAATTACTTTGGAGACGGCAAACAAATTAATCGAGGCGGGCTTGGTCAAAGTCGAGGAGCGAAGAATTTTACGCGACAGCTATTCAAAAATAAAATCGGTGCCGAAAACTTTTGAGCTGACGGCGGAACAAATCGCGGCGATTGCGGCGGTCGAAAAATTTTTGACGGCGAGGAAGTTTCAAGGATTTTTATTGCACGGCGTGACGGGTTCGGGCAAGACACAAGTTTATATCGAGCTGGCGAAGATAACGAGGCGGCTTGGGCGGCGCGTGATAATTTTGGTTCCGGAGATTGCGTTGACGGGACAAATCGTTTCGAACTTCAAAGCGCATTTTTCTGACGTGGCAGTCCTTCACAGCCGATTGAGCTTGCCCGAAAGAGCCGATACCTTTCACAAAATCCGCGGCGGCGAGGTCGGTATCGTTATCGGAGCGCGTTCGGCATTGTTCACGCCGATTGACAACGTCGGCTTGATTGTCATGGACGAGGAGCAAGATTCCTCTTACAAGCAAGACAAAAACCCTCCGCGTTATCATGCGCGAACGGTAGCCGAAAAATTTGCAAGCTTTCATGAGGCGGCGATAGTCTTCGGGTCGGCGACACCGAGCCTTGAAACTTTTTATCGCGCAAAGCACGGCGAATTGATTCTTTTAAAAATGCCGCGACGAGTCATGAACAATCCTCTGCCCGAAGTCAAATGCGTCGACATGCGCGGCGAACTTCAGGCGGGCAACAGAGAAGTCTTGAGCCGAGAGTTGATTGAGCTTTTGAAAAAAACTTTGGCGGCGAATCAACAGGCGATACTGCTTTTAAATCGGCGCGGCTGGTCGACGGTCGTAATGTGCAGAGCTTGCGGCGAAGTTGCAAAGTGTCCGGATTGCGGCTTGCCCATGACTTATCACGCTGACGGAAAATTGAGATGCCATCGTTGCGAAGTCGAGGCGGAGCCTCCGAAAACTTGTCCTGCTTGCGGAAGCAGATACATAAAATTTTTGGGCACGGGCACTGAAAAATTGGAAGCGGCTTTGAAAAAATTTTTGCCGAACGCAAAACTCTTGCGCATGGACAGAGATTCGACGCGAGAAAAATTCGGGCACAAAAAAATTCTTGACGCCTTCGCCGCGCACGAGTTCGATATTTTGTTCGGGACGCAAATGGTTGCCAAAGGTCATGACATCAGCGGCGTGACGACCGTCGGCGTTTTGAGTGCTGACGCTGCTTTGAGTTTTGCAAACTTTCGGGCGGCAGAAACTTGTTTCACGCTGATAACGCAGGCGGCGGGTCGGGCAGGTCGAGCAGATTTACCGGGCAAAGTCATCGTTCAAGCCTACAACTGCGATTCGGCGGCGATAAGATTCGGTTGCGCTCAAGACTACGAAAAATTTTTTAATTACGAGTTGCCTCAACGCGAAGAAGTTTTTTTCCCGCCCTTCTGCAGATTGATTAAACTTATCGTCACCTCTGCCAACGAGGACATAGCCAAGAACATTGCAAAAA
Source organism: Selenomonadaceae bacterium (assembly GCA_017535925.1). GTDB lineage: Bacteria > Bacillota > Negativicutes > Selenomonadales > Selenomonadaceae > Quinella. The sequence goes on from JAFXTD010000054.1 coordinate 5,045, forward strand.
AAATTCGCCTCCTGTTCAGAGACGAGGTTGCAAAAAAATCTTCGGAGCGTCAAGAAATTTTCGGACCGATTCCCGCCGCCATTGCCAATCTGCGCGGCGTGTATCGTTTCGTGCTTTTGATTAAGTCGGCAAAATTTATCGACGCGCTGAATTTTTTGCGAGCCCATGACTTTCACAAGCGCGACGACATTATAATTGACATTGACCCTCAAACGACGGATTGAAAATTTTTTCCGAAAGTAAGAGAACACCCGACCGCACAATTTAGCTGTTAGGAACAAGGAACAAGGGACTAGTTCCTAATTCCTAATTCCTCATTCCTAATTGACTGAACTTCGGCGGGAATTTTACCGAGAAAATAATCTTCCAACAAATTCCAAATCTGCGCGTTGTTAAAATCGTTTTCATAAATGTAAGTGAGCATGGCGACCGAAATTTTATGACGCTCCGCAACCGACTCAAGAATTTTATTTTTGTAGCGGCTGCCGGCGTCAATTATTTTTTTCAAGTTACGAATCTGATTGATGTGGATATAAAGCTGACTGTTCGTACCGCCCGTCATCTTGAAATTCAAAACGCCCAACGCCTCCAAAATTCCAAGCACCGTATTAATCTCCTTAGCCCGCCCGGCGTTCGCATCGGTTATGTAAAGAAGTCCCGCCTTTGTCTCGTCGACAATCACATTAAAAATTTTTTCGACCCACACAAAATAAAAACGTATCGCCGTGTTGAAACGATAATAAGATTTTCCGTTCGGCATAGTTCTCTCGGCGAAGATTGAATGAGCTTTGCGATTAAAATTTTTTCTGTAAGAGTCCATTGACGCGATTAAAATTTCACAGATATTTTGCGCCCGATATTTGGAAATTTTTTTGTCGGAGGAAAGAGCTTCGCTCAAATCCTCGACGGAAATATATTTTGAATTGTAAACAGAAAAATTTATCGCCGCTTTGAATCGTCCGAACAGCCTCTGAAAAATTGCGCGGAAGTCCTCTTCAAATTTTATCTCGACGCAGAGCGCAGGTTGAAGAGGATATTTTTTGTTGAAAGTCAGCTTGTCGCTTTTGGAATAGAGCAGGTACTTGAATTGCGGAAAAGAGTTGTCGCGAAAATTTTTCTCCCAAATCATTTGAAGATTCACGCGGCAAATATTATGAGCGCGTTCAATTTCCGTCAAACACTTTCCGAACTCTTGCAGAAGATTTTTTTGCGTCGCGGGATTTATCTTGAAGAAGCCGCTCGCGAAAAGAGGTATCGGGCGAACCGTCAACGGCGAAAAACCAAATTGCGCCTCGAAATCTTTTTGGATAACCAACAGCGCGGTTTTAACTTTGTTTACGGCGGTCGCCTCGTCGGTGTGTCGGTCGAAGATGTAAGTAAAATTTTCCGCGTCAAGCAAAAGATTATTCCGCCGCTTGAAATTCCAAAGCTCATAAATTTTTTTCACGACGGCAACCAGCTGATAATCTTTTATCGCCGAAAGCCCGTGCAGTCGCTTGATATATTTGAAGTCGCGCTTGTCGTAATGATAGCAAGCCTCGCCGCGCAGATTTTTTCGACGAGCCGCCCGCCCGATTTCCTGAACGTAATCGCAGACGTTGCCGGTCGGTGCGAAGTGCATAACCGTTTCAATGTCGTCAATGTCGATGCCCATGCCGAAAGCCTTCGTCGCCAACATAATCGGCTTGTCGCCGCTCAAAAATTTTTCGTAGCCTTCGCGCTTCTCGTCTTTATTCAGTCGCCCGTGATAAATTGCAACGCCGTCAAAATTATTTCGGTTCTGCAAAATAATTTTCGCAGTCTCGACCAGTTGCACTTCGGGAAAATAAATCAGCGTCTTCCTGTCGAAAATTTTTGCCCGCAAAATTATATTCTCAATGTCGATAAATTTTTCCAGCTCAAATTCTGCGCGCTCGCCTGCGTCGAAAGTTGTCTTGTCAATTTTAATTTCAATGTCGTCGCGCTTGACGTAACCCAGATAAGTTATCGGGTCTCGCAAGTGCAAGCCGTTAATCGTGTCCTCGTACATGTCCTCCGCGCCGTGATAAATCGCCGTAGCCGTGAACGTCGCAACGATAAACGAATGCCCTTTGCGTTCGCGCTGAACTTTGCGCAACTTTCTGATGTGGTCGCCCAAATACCAATAGTCCGGGCGAAATTGCTTGCCCCATGTCGTGACGATATGCGCCTCGTCGATTACGATAAGCCCGACCGTTCGCCCGCCGATAAGTTGTTCAATATCGCTGCGGCTCAAAAGAGTTTCGGGTGAAATGTAAAGAATGTCGACTTCGCTCGCCGAAACTTTATCGATAATCTGCTCCTTGAGAATCGGCGAAATGTCAGAGTTAATCGTCTCCGCTCGTCGATAATTTTTCAGCTCAAGGTTTTTGACTTGGTCAGTCATCAATCCGATAAGCGGCGAAATGACAATCGTCAGCAACTTGTATTTTTCGGCAAGATAAATCGCGGGAACTTGGAAGATAACGGACTTGCCCGAACCCGTCGGTGCCGTGACGAAAACGTCGCGAAAATTTTTATCGTTCATGCAAAGTTCCGCTTGCCCGACGATGTCCGAAATGATTTGCTCCTGCGAAACGTCACGAAGAATTTTTTCGCCGGCGTCAAGTGCCGTGAGGTCATAGACTTTAAAATTTCTGAAAGCCTCGTAGCCCCAATGACGATTCAAAATTTCGTTGAAGGCGTCGCGATGTTCAAAGCCTCGTGAAAATTTTTCGGGAAGGACGCGGAAAATTTCAAGCCTCTCGGAAAAATTTTTGCGAAGAATTTTCAAACGGTCGTTGAGCTTTTCTTTGTCGCCGATGTAATTTTGAGTTCGCACAAAAATTTTTTCGGGCGGCTCAAGAAAGATTCCTCGAACAAATTCTGCGAAGTCAGCCTCCTCTTGCAAGTCGATAAAATTCTGCGCGGCACTCGAATCAACTTCGGCAAGCTCCTCGAAGGCGGGCGCGAACAAATTCAAAACTTTGACTCGCGGCTCGTTCAAAATTTGCTCGTCATTGTAAACGCCGATAAAAAATTTTCCGCAGTCCTTGAGCCCGATAAAAAGTTCAATCAGTTTTGAGGCACTGCCGGAATTTTCTTCGACGGGCTCCTCCGAAATATCTTCGGGTTCGGTGAAGTGTTCGATTAAAATTTTTTTCGTCGCGTCGTCGAATTTGTTTTCAATCGGGAATTGCTCCATGAACAAATTATTTTTCAAAACGTAAACCGAATCGTATTGCGCGAAGATAAAAGCATTGAGCAAAAGAAATTCTTCGTGCGATAAAAATTTTCGTCCGCTCTCCTTCAACGCAAAAAAATATTTCAGCGGGTCATTGATTGCCTCCGCCAAGTCTTCCGGAAAAATTTCTTCGCCGAAAAATTCAAGCGGCACTCCCTTCAACACGAAAATGTTTTTGCCTCGCGGAAGATTTTTAATTTGCTCGCGCAGTGCTTGAAAAATTATTTCCTTCAAAAAAATCTCTCCTCATTACAAAAAATCTTTGAGGTTTTTTGAGCGGGAAGGGTGGCGCAATTTCCTCAAAGCCTTTGCCTCGATTTGACGAATCCTCTCGCGTGTGACGTTGAATTTTTTTCCGACTTCTTCAAGCGTGCGTTCGTGTCCGTCTTCAAGCCCGAACCTCAAACTCAAAACGTTTCTCTCACGTTGAGTCAAAGTCGCCAAAACCTCTTCAAGCTGTTCTTTCAAAAGTATGAACGAGGCGGCTTCGGCAGGATCGGGCGTGTTCGTGTCTTCGATAAAGTCTCTTAAAAGCGAATCGCCGTCTTCCTCAATCGGCTTGTCCAAAGAAACGATATTCATATACGCCGCCCGCAGAGCAAAAAGATAACTCACGTCTTCCGGTTTCAATTCCATTTCTTGAGCGATGAGTTCAATGCGCTGCCTCAACCCGAATCCTTGCGCCAAAAAATTTTTTTCGAATCGACTTGCTTTGAGGATTTTTTCCGCCATGTGAACGGGCAATCGAATTGCAAGACCCGTATCGGCAATGGCACGAGTAATCGCTTGAACAATCCACCACGTCGCGTAAGTGCTGAATTCGGTTTCTTTGCCGAAGTCAAATTTTTCCGCCGCCCTCAACATGCCGACAAAACCTTCCTGCGTCAAGTCTTCAAAGGTCAGCTGCGTATGGATTAATTTTTCATACCTCGCGGCAAATTTTTCGACAAGCCCGCGATTTTTTATGCACAAGTCTTGGCGCGCCTGTTCGTCGCCGCTTTGAATCAATCGAATCAAAATTTTGTTCGAGGCTTTAATTTCTTTTGCCGCTCTGAAAACGAGCGGAGCAATTTCGTCGGAAAAATTTTCTTCGGCGGGCAAGGAAATCATTTCGTCGACGAATTCAATTTTCAAATCGTCTTGAATCGCGTAAGAGATTGAGTATTGCTCTTTGAGCGGCAAGAAGTTAAAAATTTTATCGAAGTCGTCCCAAGTCATTTCGCCGTCGACGACGTAAGGGGCAATCGCTTTGCGAATCGCTTCAATGTTCATAAAATCCCTCCTCGAAAAAATTTTTCAACTCACGATAAAAATTTCCTGCGCGGCGCGGTTGACCTTAAAGAAATAAATTGATAGACTGCGTGAAAATAATTTGGAGGAGGGAAATTATTTTGGCGAGGAAAATTTTTTTCGGCGTGCTGATTTTATTTTTGAGCGCGTCTATTTTTTCTGCGGCGTCTGCAAAAAAAGCCGGCACTTGGCGACTCGACGGCAACGCTTCAGCCGAACTTAGAAATTTCAGATTGATGACGGACGCTTGGCAAATAAATTTTCGCGGGAAGGAGCCGACACGTCTCGGCTTGGATAATCTTCACGCTTCGGCGAGCGGGCAACCTTCCTTAGCCGCTTTGACGACGCTTTATCAAAAAATTCATGAACAAGAACCCGATGCAAAAATTTTTATGATTGACTTGCGGCAAGAGTCTCACGGTTTTGTAAACGCCTTGCCTGTCAGTTGGTACGTCGAACGCAACGCAGCCAACGCCGGAAAAAATTCTTCCGAAGTCATGGCGGACGAAGTCGAACGCCTGAAAAATCTGCGCGGTATCGAAACAACCTTCGAGCCTCTTGGCAACGCCGATAAACAAATGTTCAAGCCGATAACGATAATTCCCCGCGTCGTTCAGACAGAGCGCGAGGCTTGTGCTCAAGTCGGCTTCGAATACAAACGATTCGCGGCGGCAGATATGCAATTCCCCGCGCCCGAAATCGTCGACGACTTTATAATTTTCGTGGCGAACCTTCCCGAAAATTCTTGGTTGCATTTTCATTGCCAAGCCGGTCACGGGCGCACGACGACTTTCCTTGCAATGTATGACATCATGAAAAATCCCGACGTGCCTTTGGAGGAAATTTGCAAGCGGCAATATCTTTTGGGCGGCTCGAATCTTTTGCTTGAACCCGAAGGCGACGATTGGTATTCAAAAATGAATCGCGACCGCGCAAAAAAAATTCGCCTCTTCCATGAATTTGTTCAAGGGACGCGGGCGGAACAAATCGGCTTGCAGTGGTCTGAATGGCTTATTCAATTAGGAATGAGGAATTAGGAATGAGGAATTTTTTGGCAACATGCGCGGCGGTTTTAATTTTGTTCACGGGCTCGGCTAAGGCGGCAATCGCTGAATATGTTTTGAACAACGCCGAACTTTATCCGACTTCGACGGGCGAGGAATATTGCGACGAGGTTGTTTGGCAAACGCTCAATCAAATCACGACAGACGACATGACGACTTACGATAAAGTTTTGGCGTGTTATAATTATCTTGTCGACACCTGCAGCTACGGCGACAATGTTTTGCGCCTTGACTTCCCCGAAGCAAACGGAACTGCCCGCGCTTACGGAATGCTGGTCGGTCACGTCGGAGCCTGCGACGATTATTCTTGTGCCTTCGCCGCGCTGACCAGAGCTATCGGTTTGAATTGCTACACGGTCTACGGACAAACGGCTCGTGCTGACGGCGGCTACACCGGGCATATCTGGTGCGTCATTGCGATTGACGGCGTCGAATACGTTTTCGACCCGCAAATCGACGACAACATCGGCGGCAGCAGCTACTATCGATTTTGCGTGATTTACGACGATACGCCCGGCTCTTATTACGATTCGGAAGTGCGTTGGGGATATTTTGAACCGCTTTACTAATTAGGAATTAGGAATGAGGAATTAGGAATGAAGAAAGAGAATCCTATACTCGATAAGAGTAAAGCCTTTGCAATTAGGATAGTGAATCTGTACAATTATCTCAAGACTGACAAGTCCGAGTACGTGATGTCGAAGCAGTTATTGCGCAGCGGCACAAGTATAGGAGCAAATGTCAGGGAATCGGTCTATGCGCAATCGCGAGCAGATTTTTTATCGAAAATGTACATTGCGTTGAAAGAAGCAAATGAATCAGCTTATTGGATTGAAATTCTTGAGGACACGAAATATTTGACCCCGCCCCAAGCCAAGAGTATTCATGACGATTGTACTGAGCTGATAAAAATTCTGTCTTCGATAACCAACACCGCAAAAAATTCCTAATTCCTAATTCCTCATTCCTAATTGTTAAAAGGGAGACGATTACGATTAACAAGACAGATAAGACTGACGAGCTTGCAAGAAATATTTTAAACACGGTCGGCGGCACGGGCAATGTCCTCTATTCAAACGTGATTCAAGCGACGAACTGCATGACGCGCCTGCGCCTCCGTCTGATTGAAAAAAATGATTACATGATTGAGGCTTTGAAAAAAATCGACGGCGTGTTGGGCGTCAACGAGGACGGCGACGAAGTTCAAGTTATCTTGGGCGTGGGCAGGGCGACGAACGTTACCAATGCGGTCAATAAAATTTTGGAGGCAACCAACACCGTCAAGGTCGGCACAATCAAAGTGGGAGATGCCAAAGCCGTTCACGATAAGATTCGCGCAAAGAACGCCACACCCGTAAAACTTTTCTTCAAAAAAATCTCAAGCATCTTCACGCCGCTGATACCCGGTTTTATCGCTTGCGGTTTGATAACGGGGCTTGTCAGTTGCGCGGTAAAAATTTCTCCCGAACTTGCCGACGAAGCGATTATCAAACTTTTGATGGTCGCGGGCAACGCGGTCTTTTGGGGCATGAACTTATTTATCGGAATAAACGCGTCAAAAATTTTCGGCGGCACCCCGATTATCGGCGGAGTACTCGCGGCACTCATGACACACCCCGCGCTTGCCGATATAACTGTTTTGGGTCACTCGTTCGTTCCCGGTCGCGGCGGAGTTATTTCCGTGATAATCGTCGCGGCGTTCGGTTCGTGGCTTGAAGACAAATTGCACAAGCTCATTCCCGAAATGTTCGATTTATTTTTGACGCCTTTGGTTACGGTTTTAACGGCGGGCGCGGTGGCGATTTTCTTCTTGCAACCTCTGGGCGGCTTGTTATCGGACACAATCGGCGCGACGGCTACAACTGCAATTCATTCGGGAGGAGCGTTCGTCGGTTTCATCTTGGCGGGAGTTTGGTTGCCGCTTGTCATGCTCGGAATTCATCAGGCAATGACACCGATTCACGTCGACTTAATCGCTCAATTCGGCGTGACGATTTTGTTGCCGATTTTGGCAATGGCGGGCGCGGGTCAAGTCGGTGCGTCAATCGCCGTCTACTTCAAAACCAAAAACAAATTCCTCAAAAAGACGATAGCTTCGGCTCTGCCCGTCGGCATGATGGGTGTCGGAGAGCCGCTGATTTACGGCGTGACTTTCCCGCTTTTCAAACCGTTTATCGGCGCGTGCATAGGCGGAGCTTTCGGCGGGGCATTCGTGGCGACGTTCACGGTCGGTGCGGCAACACTCGGCATTTCCGGCTTGCCTTTGGCGGCGACCACCAATAACATTCCCGTTTACCTCGTCGGGCTTGTCATATCTTACATCGTCGGCTTTATCGCGACTTGGATTTTGGGTTTCGACGACCCCGCAGAAATTTAGAGGCTGTCGGTAATGGAGTGGAAGTCCCCTTCTTTGCCAAAGAGTGGGCACACAGAACCGGCTGTCATGATTCGAATTTCTCATTTCGATTGATTTAATCTTTAAGTTTTAATTTTTAAATCTACTTTTCTTTTGCTGCGCCCAAAAGAAAAGTAGCAAAAGAAAAGGGCGTTTGTCCGGCTATAAAAACATCCATGTTTTTAACGCCTGCGGTCGTCATCCGTGACGACCGGGCTTTCGCCAACCGCTGCTTTTTGGTTTCGGCAAAAAAAAAATCCGGCTCATGTGAGTCGGTTTTTTTTATTCAAAATTTTTTGGTCGTGCGAGCTTCTTCGAGGTGTCGAGAAATTTCTTCAAAAGTTTTGCCGCCCGCCGATTCGACTGCCGCGAGGACTGCGCCTTCAATCAAAGGACAATCAATCAGCTTGACACGCGGCTTGTCAAAATCTTCCAAGACCATTTCGGTCGTCATGACGGAGGAGCCCATGTCCGGCAAAATTATCACGCCGTCTTCCGAATAAACTTCCTCAATCGCCGCAAAAATTTTTTCGTAGCTCGTGCCCAAACTTCCGTCTTCGAGACCGCCCGCCGCCGCAATCGGAGCCTCTGCCGCCATCATTTTTGAAATTTCTACAACGCCTTCCGCGAGCTTCCGGCTGTGTGAGACGATAACAATTCCAACCATGATTTAACTCCGTTGCAAAACTTCAAGCGTCGTTTGCAACATGAACAGCGAGGAAGTTGCGCCGGGGTCTTGGTGACCGAGACTGCGTTCTTTCAAATAGCTGGCGCGTCCTTTCGTGGCGATGATCGTCTTTGTGTATTCGACACCTTCAGCCGCCGCATCGACAGCTTCCTTGAGCGCGTCGATTAAATTTTTGCCGCCGTCGATTCCGTCTTTGAGAGTTTTGTAAGCGGGGCAGAGTGCGTCAAGCATTGTCTTTTCTCCTTCGACAGCCTTGCCGCGCATTTTTATTCCGCCGATTGCCGCCTCAATCGCCGCCGCAAATTCTTCCGCCGTGAGGGTGTTTTTGCCTTTGCAAACGTTGCCCGCCTTCATGAAAGCCGTGCCGTAAAGAGGACCCGACGCGCCTCCGACAGTCGAAACGAGTTGCATGCCGACACCTTTTAAAATCGCTCCGATGTCTTTATCCGCGAGGCCGGGAAGTTTTTCTTCGACGCTTTTAAAACCTCTGGCAAGATTTATGCCGTGATCGCCGTCGCCGATTTCGTTATCAAGTTCCGTGAGAAAATCTTTTTCCGCCTCAATCTTCTTTGCAACGGCTGCGATTACTTCCAAAATTTTTTTCGTGTCAATCATATCGTTACCTCTTGAGCGCGGGAGTATCTGCGGGCGCGTCGTAAAGTTTTTTGAGTTCGTCGTCGAGGCGCAACAACGTAATTGAAAAGCCTGCCATCTCAATCGAAGTCATGAAGTTGCCGACCATTGTATCGTAGACTTCGACGCCCGCTTCTTTGAGATAATCTTGAACGAAATTGTTAATGATGTAAAGTTCCATGAGCGGCGTTGCACCCATGCCGTTGACCATGACGACGACCTCACGATTTTTATAATCGATGTCTGCGAGGATTTTGTCGAGAAGAGTTTTGGCGATTTCGTCCGCCGAAGCAATTTTGTCGCGGTGAGTGCCGGGCTCTCCGTGAATGCCGATACCGATTTCAATTTCGTCTTCGGCAAGTTCAAAGCCGGGCTTACCTGCGGCGGGGACGGTGCACGGGGAAATTGCCATGCCCATTGTCCGAACGTTGGCGATAACTTTTTCTGCAACGGCTTTAACTTCCTCAAGCGAGGCTCCCGTTTCGGCTTTGGCACCTGCGATTTTGTGAACGAGAATTGTTCCGGCAACGCCGCGTCTGCCCGTCGTGTAGAGGCTGTCTTGAACGGCAACATCATCATTGACGACAACATGATCGACTTTAATATCTTCGTCGCCCGCCATGTCGATTGCCATTTCAAAATTCAGAACGTCGCCCGTGTAATTTTTGACGATACACAAAACGCCGGCGTCGGTCGCAACGGCTTGAATGCCTCCGAAAATTTTATCGGGTGTCGGCGAAGTGAAAACCGCTCCGGCAACCGCGCAGTCCAACATGCCTTCCCCGACGAAACCTCCGTGAGCAGGTTCGTGACCGCTGCCGCCGCCGCTGACCAGTGCAACCTTATCGACTTTCTTTTGAGCGCGAACGACCACGTTGCCGCAATCGAGCTTGCAAAGTTTATCGGGCGCGGACTTAACCAAGCCGAGAATCATCTGCTCTTCGACTGCCTCGACTGAGTTAATCAACTTCTTCATGCAAATCCCTCCCACAAAAAAATTAAAGCTTTGTGGAAAATCTATCACAAAGCTTTTTGGGCGTCAATGGAAATTTCCTTGAAAAGTCTTTGAACGTGTGATAATATTCGAAATGGCAGGTTTAGGTATCGGCTTCCTCTCCGAAAAGAGAGGGGGTAATGCCATGACGAAATATGAGATCATCTCGCTGATCTTGCAGGGGGCAACCCTCGTCGCAACATTGCTCAACTGCCTCAACTGAGGCAAAAGCCGCTCGCGAGGCGGCTTCTGAAGGTTAACTGTTATTGATTAATCGGGAGGAAGTCGACGCGCACACACCGACGACCTGCCATTAAATTTATCTTGTTGACAAGAAAAATTTATCACAGACGCGCCGATAAGTCAAGGAGTGATTCAAATGATTGTTTACGCGACACACAAGGGCGGAAAATATTTGCCGCTTGCCGAGAGTTTGAAAATTGATTCGACAACGCCGCGAGGACTTTACGTGAACTTAACCAATCGATGCAACTGCGATTGCGTCTTCTGCCTGCGACAAAAAAAATCTATGGCTAAGGAGTCAAGCTTGTGGCTGGAGCGCGAGCCGACCGTCGACGAGGTCAAAGCCGAACTTGACAACGCGCCTTGGCAAGTCATTAAGGAAGTAGTCTTTTGTGGCTTTGGCGAACCGACGATAAGATTAACCGAGCTGATTGAGCTTTTGGCTTACGTGAAAAAAATTCGCCCGCAAATGCCGACGCGCCTCAACACGAACGGTTTGGGCGAACTTTATCACGGGCGAAAGATTGCGGCTGACTTTGAAAATATTTTGGACACGGCGTCAATCAGTCTCAACGCCGCGACTGCCGAAAAATATTTCAAGCTGACCCGCGCCGCTTACGGGATAAAATCTTTCGAGGCGATGTTGACTTTCGCCGAGCACATGAAAAATTTTGTGCCGCATGTCGTTTTGACTGTCGTCGACCACGTCACGCCGCCCGAAGAAATTTCTGCCTGTCAAAAAATTTGTGACGAGCGAGGATTAACTTTGCGCGTTCGACCATACGAGGACTCTTAAAGATTGCTCTTGAAAAATTTTTCAATCTTATCGAACGGAATGGCTTTCACATTGTCGTAGAGGTCAACGTGACTTGCGCCGGGAATTATCATCAGCTCTTTGTTGTTGCCCGTCAACTTTTTAAAAGCGTCTTCGGAAAAATATCTTGAGTGAGCTTTTTCGCCGTGAATAATCAATACGGGCGATTCGATTTCGTTAATGTAGCTAAGCAGAGGCATGTTCATGAAGGACAGCGCGCTTGTCGAGTTCCAGCCCATGTTTGAGTTCAGCGAGCGTTTATGATAGCCGCGCTTGGTTTTGTAGTAGGCGTAATAATCTTTGACGAATTGAGGCATTTGCGAAACGTCGTCGGGGACGCCGCCTGCCTGTGCATATTCTCCGCTGCGATAATCGATTGTTCGTTGTTCATTGAGTTTGACGCGTGCCGCCTGACGTTCGCGGGCAATGGTTGCCGCATCTTTTTCGTAGTCGAAGTAACCGTTGGCAGTGACGCGGCTCATATCGTACATTGTCGAGGACACGGTCGCTTTGATTCGAGTGTCAATCGCCGCCGCGTTGAGTGCGAAGCCTCCCCAGCCGCAAATGCCGATTATGCCGATTCGATTTGCGTCAACGTTCGGGTGCGTGGAAAGATAATCGACCGCCGCGCAAAAATCTTCCGTGTTGATATCGGGCGAGGCAACATTTCGAGGCAAGCCGCCGCTTTCGCCGGTGAACGACGGGTCAAAGGCAATCGTCAAGAATCCTCGCGCCGCCATTTCTTGAGCGTAAAGACCGCTTGACTGCTCCTTGACTGCGCCGAAAGGTCCGGCAACCGCAATCGCCGGCAACCTGCCCGAATAATTTTGCGGCTCATATAAATCGGCGGCAAGCGTTATGCCGTAGCGCGTGACGAACGTAATTTTGTGATGTTTGACTTTGTAATTTCTCGGAAAAACTTTGTCCCATTTCTTTTCAAGCTCAAGATTTTCCGGCTGAACTTTGAGGCTCGGAAATTTTGTTTCGTCGACGGGAATCGATGCCGCGTCCGCCGCAAGAGGCACGCCGATTACTCCGAAACACAAAAGAGTTGCCAAAAATTTTTTAAGCGAATGTTTCATGTCAAGACCTCCAAAAATTTTTTCGCGTTCATTGTAAAATTTTCAGTTGCTTATGGAATTTTTGCTCTGCTTGAAACGATAGACTCCCGCGCCGAAACGGCAATTGGGAATTGGGAATGAGAAATTGGGAATGCCGTCGATAGCGTCGCGATAAAGTTTGACGACCTGCGCGGTGACGGAGGGCGAATACTTTTGCGCCTCAATCCTCAACGCTGCCGCTCCGAAAAATTTTTCGACGTAGGGCAACAAACACAAATCCTTCCCGAAAAAAATATGCCAGCGTTTGAATTGGTCGACGCGCAAGGAATGAATTTCGCCCGCCTCGTCTTCCAAAGCGTAGTGACGATTCAACTTGTCGGGCGTCGCGAATTCGTTGTAGTCGGGCAGATAAAGCTTGGCGAAGTCGTGGTCGCTTATCATTGATTCGGTTGAGCCGTGAACAATAATTTCAATCGGCAAGGAAGAATTTTCGACGACGCTTCGAACTTGCGCGAAACTCAATTCAAGAGAAGCCGTCGCCTGCACCACGCCCAAGCTCTGCAAAAATTCTGCGGCAACGGGATTAAACAAGTTAAACGACACATCAGCATATAAAGAGACAAGCTTATTCCTAATTCCTAATTCCAAATTCCTAATTGATTGAAGTGCGCCCAAATTTCCGACAAGCACTCCGTCAAAAAGCAATGAGGAATTAGGAATTAGGAATGAGGAATGATTACGCGATTTAATTTCTAATTCCTCATTCCACATTCCTAATTGCAGTTTCAGCTCCGATAAATCTTTGTCTTTGGAAGTTCGGGGCGTCGCCAAAATAATTTTCTTGCCTGCCGCGTGAGTGAACTCGACGGCTTTTTTTATTTCGGCAAGTGTCCAAGGCTTGAGCGGCTTGAAAACTTCTCCTCCGATGTAAATCAAATCCGCTCCGTTTTCTATCGCCGCCTTTGCACTTTCAAACGATGAAACCCGCGCAGATAATTTCGGCTTATCATTACGCATTACGCATTTCGCATTACGCATTGAATTAATCGCTCGTTCGGAAGAAAAAATTTCTTTAACCGTTGAATCGTCAAAGCTCGGCTCGACAACTGCGCGGCTGAAAATTCTCGGCTCACGTTCGCCCGAAGTGCCGATGTCTTTAATCGTCGGTTGCCCGAAAGCAAAAGTCGTCGTGAAGTCTCGAACACGATTTTTATATAAATTATTCCAACGCGTCTCGTCGACGGTGTAGCCTGTCGGGTCGGCAAGGTAAACGTCGATTTCTTGTCGATAGGTCGTGACCAAGCGGCGGACAAATTCGGGAGGTCTCATGCGCCCTTCAATCTTGAAACTGACGACGCCCGCTTGAATCAAATCGGGAATGTTTCTGAACATGCACATATCGTTGAGCGCAAGTTTGTATGACCAATCGTTGAGAGTTTCGCCCGTCTCCTCGTCGATAAGTTTGTAATTCCAGCGACAAGGTTTCATGCAACGCCCGCGATTGCCGCTCTGCCCGAAGACCACGCCCGAATGAATGCATTGACCCGATTCGGCAAAGCACATATCGCCGTGCATGAAGTATTCGACTTCAATGCCCGTGCGTTCCTTAAGCAAAGAGACTTCCGTCAAAGTCAATTCACGACCGACGACCACGCGAGTTATCCCGAAACTTTTAAGCAATTCGACGGCGGAGGTGTTGTGCGTGTTCATCATAACGGAGGCGTGCATTGGAATTTTTATTCCGAGCTTGCGAACGAGATTGATAACCGCCAAGTCTTGCACCAAAATCGAATCGGGTTGAATTTCGTTAAGGTAGCGCAAAAATTTTTCAAGCGGGGCAAGTTCTTCCGTGCTGATTAAATTGTTGAGCGTTACATAAATTTTAACACCGCGAGCGTGAGCAAATTCAATCGCCGCTTTGAGTTGCGCGTCGTCGAAATTAAAATCGCTGTTGTGCACGCGCATGTTGAAACCTTTGCCGCCGAGATAGACCGCGTCTGCGCCCGCCTCAATCGCCGCGATTAAAGATTCCCATTGTCCGGCCGGTGCCAAAAGTTCAACTGATTTTTTGTTCAATGTCATTTAAGGTCTCCTTTATCATTAATATCAACGGCGCGCCGAATCGCCTCGCTCATGACTTCCGCAGCAAGCGATTAATTCAATTAGGAATGAGGAATTAGGAATTAGGAATGAAAAAGCTGAAACCCAAAACCTAACACCTAACACCCAAAACCCAATTAGGGTGTGTTGGTAAATTCAATCGGCGGCTTCGATTAAGCGTTTCAATGACTTTTATTTTTTAAATCTACTTTTCTTTTGCAGCGCCCAAAAGAAAAGTAGCAAAAGAAAAGGGCGTTGACCGCTATAAAACCTTCCGGG